>CAZJWV010000001.1:0-119105 GCA_964549855.1 uncultured Ohtaekwangia sp.
CATGCACGAGCAGCCGGTCTTTCAACAAATGGGACTTTTCAAGGGTGAGCGTTATCCCCATGCAGAACGAATGGCCCGGCAGGGATTCTACGTCCCTAGCGGGCTGGGCCTGTCTACGGCCGAGATCGACTACGTAGCCGACTGCCTTATCAAAATTGCCAGGTGAAGACGGCCATCTACCTTAACAAGTCATTCGAACCCACCGTCGGCGGGAATTTCTCCTACATGGAAAAATTCATCACGGCCATCGATAACCATGCCTTCTCATCACCGCTTGATATCTGCTTCGTAGGCAGACTCTCTGAAAAGGACATCAAGACGGATAAGCCTTATCACCGCCTCGCCTCGTCGAGTTCGTATGCCGCCTCCAGGGCCTTGATCAAGTCGGGCATTCATGGCCTGGTGCAAAAGGCCATTGGCTTGAATCTGGATTTTTGTTCATTGCGGGATCGATCCATTCTCCGATCACAACAGGTGGACGTGGTTCTTTTTCCCAGCCAGTTTCTGAAAGCCGTTAACAACTTCCCGTTCATCACAATGAATTGGGACGCCGGTCACAAGACCACGTTTGCATTCCCGGAGCTGCTGGAGAATTTCAAGGTGCGCGAAAAATGGTACCGGGAAGATATCCAGGAAGCGTTGTCAATATTCGTCGAATCGCAAAGCAGCAAGAAGGAATTTGTTGAGTACTATGCCACACCTCCCCACAAAATTGAAGTGATTCCTCTCTTTGCGGGGGGTGTTGTTGACATTGCGGTCGCCGAACAGGAGCAAACTGAAATTCTCTCCCGGTTTGGTCTTCAAAAAAACAGCTACTTCTATTACCCGGCGCAATTCTGGGCCCACAAGAACCATTACAACCTCCTGGAAGCATTCAAAAAACTGAAAGAGGATTCGGGTAAAAATGTTCGACTGGTGTTTTCAGGATCGGACATGGGCAATAAAGACTATATCAAGTCAGTCATCCAGCGACTTGGTCTTGATCAGGACGTTTCGATGCTGGGGTTCATCAGCAACCAGGAAGTTCACACTTTGTACCGCAACGCGATTGCCCTCGTCATGCCTACTTTCCTTGGTCCTACCAACATGCCGCTCCTGGAAGCGCAGGCGCTAAGCACAGCTATCATTTGCAGTGACCTGGCAGGCCACCGCGAACAATGCGCTGATGGTGCGCTGTATGCAAATCCGGCTGATCCTGGAGCATGGGTTTCGGCCATGACCAAGGTATTGGACCCCACATACCGGGCCGATCTCATTCGTAAAGCCGATGGCGTGAGGGCTAATTCTCCTTTCAACATCCAGGAGTGTGTGCGGCGATTCGAGGCCGCCCTTCTAAAACTCAGTGCTGTTCGAAAAACTTTTCCGTGAGACCCGTCGGCTAACTTTTGCCTGACTTTCGAATCCACTCATTCAGCAAGGGCAATTCCCTGTCCTTCTCCGACAGAATGGCTTCACCCTGGTTTACCTTCCAATCAATGCCCAGTGCCGGATCATTGTAGAGAATTCCAGTGGCAGCATCCGGGTGATAGTACACATCACATTTGTAAAGAATATCGGCCCAATCCGACAGGGTAGAAAATCCATGGGCGAACCCTTTCGGCACCAGCAGTTGGAGGCCGGTTTCGGCGGAAAGTTCGCAGCTAAACACCTGGCCAAAGGTCGGCTGTTGGACGCGAAGGTCTACGACTACATCCAGGATCTTACCGTTCAACACCCTCACCAGTTTCGTCTGCGCATGGGGCTCTTGCTGAAAGTGAAGGCCTCGAATGACATTCTTTACGGACCGGGATTGATTGTCCTGAACGAAACGAATGTCGACCCCAAACTGCTTGAATTCCCTTTCAACATAAGATTCAAAGAAGTGCCCCCGGGCATCGCGGTGGATGTTTGGCTCCACCAACAGGAGCCCGTCAAACTTGGTTTTGGATATCTTCATCCTCCGGCCGGCTTTCTGAGCCTATGAGTCAGCTCAATGGAGGGCCGTGCCTCTTTGATTCCAAATCCCTTGCCGCTCATGATTTCGTTGTAGCATGCAGTGTGCAAATCCGTGAATCCGTCGCTAAACTCAATTTCGCGGTTATCAATCCGCAACGAGCGATAGGTTCGCTTGCCAGCCGCAGCCACCTCGCGGGGAAGGTGGTCCGCGTTTATACTCAGTCTCCAGTTTACGGTTGCCCGCTTCAGCCGGAGTACTCCAGAGGCGTGATCAAGCTGTATCGACGCCTCCTGCTCCCCTTCTGCTTCACCAAAAATCCAGAGCAACATGTCGAAGAAATGAATGCCAATGTTCGTCGCAATCCCTCCTGATTTCGATTCAGCCCCCTTCCAACTGTGCTGATACCAGCTGCCACGCGAAGTGATGTAATCCAGTGATACCTTGAAATGCTTCTCCGAGTTCTTCGCAATTTCATCCTTCAGCTTCCGAATCGCGGGGTGTAGCCTAAGTTGGAGTATGGTGTAAACGCGTCGACCCGTTTCCTTTTCCATCTCCTCCAGGGCGTCCAGGTTCCATGGATTGAGCACGAGCGGTTTCTCGCAAATCGCGTCAGCCTGTTGCCGGAGTGCAAACCGGATGTGGGCGTCATGCAGGTAGTTCGGAGAACAAATCGTCACAAAATCAACCTTCTTCCCCTGTCGGCGCAATTTTTCAAGGTGTCGGTCAAAACGCTCAAACTCGGAGAAAAAGTCAGCCTTGGGAAAATAGTTGTCGATGATTCCCACGCTGTCGAATTTGTCCAAGGCAGCCACCAGGCGGTTGCCCGTATCACGAATCGCTTGCAAATGCCGGGGTGCGATGTAACCCGCCACTCCAATCAATGCAAAATCTTTCATGCCCTTCGCACGGCCCCCTTCTCCAGAATATATGGTTGACTGCTTTCAGGGCAAACGGCTTTGCCCGCTGCATCGAACGTAAGACGGTGGCCATGTTCACTCATCCATCCGACTTGACGTCCCGGGTTACCGACTACCAGCGCATAGTCGGGCACGTCCTTCGTCACGACTGTGCCGGCGCCGATGAATGCATATCGTCCAATGTTGTGACCACAGACCACAGTAGCATTCGCACCGATCGTCGCACCCTTCTTAACCAATGTCAACTCATATTTATCGCGGCGAACTATCGCGCTCCGCGGATTGCTGACATTCGTAAACACCATTGAAGGACCCAGGAATACATCGTCTTCGCACGTCACGCCGGTATAAATGGAAACGTTGTTCTGGACTTTCACATTGCTGCCCAACACAACCTGCGGAGAAACGACCACGTTCTGCCCGATGTTGCACTGCTTACCGACGCGGCAGCCGGTCATGAGGTGAGAGAAATGCCAGATTTTGGTTCCTTCGCCAATTTCGCAACCAGGATCAATCACCGCAGTTTCGTGAGCGAAGTAAGACGGGTTACTCATGGTCTATCCGAAGCGGGCAATCGAATCACAAATATAGGATAACTGTTCCTCATCCAGTTCCGTGTGCATGGGCAACGAAAGCACTGTGCGCGACAATTCTTCAGACACAGGAAATGAGCCCTGTGCCGACCGGTACGCTGCTTGCTGGTGTAGTGGGATCGGGTAGTAGATCACACTCGGGATACCCAAATCCTGGAGGTAGGCTCTTAGTGCATCACGGTCTATTCCCACTGTTCGGATGGTGTACAGGTAGAACACGTGCGTCGAGTATGCGGCCCGCTTTGGTGTGCGGAGGAAGGAGAGTTTCTTCAGGCGTGAATCGTAATAGTCTGCCGCCGCTTGCCGGCGAGAGGTGTGGTCAGCCAGGTACTTGAGCTTCACCCTGAGAATGGCAGCCTGTAATGTATCGAGTCGGCTGTTGACGCCGACCAGGTCATGCTGATACTTCTTCGACTGCCCATGGTTGGCGATCATGCGAAGTCGTTTTGCCAAGTCGGGGTCCACCGTCATCATTGCTCCGCCGTCGCCAAACGCTCCAAGAACCTTCGACGGAAAGAAAGATGTTGTTCCAATTGCTCCCATCGTGCCACCGCTTACGGTCTTTCCATCATCGTATCGGTAACGGGCGCCCAGCGACTGCGCCGCATCTTCCACGACCGGTATATCATGCTCGCGTGCGATAGAAAGCAGTGGTTCCATTTCAGCGCACTGGCCATACAGGTGGACAGGAACGATGGCGCGAGTTCGCTTGGTGATGAGTCGCTTCACTTCCTTGGGGTCCAACGTGAATGTGTCGGCGTCCACATCAGCAAACACGGGAACGAGGCGTAATAGCGCAACCACTTCCGCGGTAGCCACATAGGTATGCACCGGCAAAATCACTTCATCTCCTGGCTCAAGGCCAAGCGCCATGAGGGCGATTTGCAAAGCGTCAGTACCATTGCCACAGGAAATGACATGGACGCCATCCAGAAATGAGGATAGTTCAGTTTCAAATTCCCTTACGGCAGGGCCCTGGATGAACTCTGTCCCCGTCAGCACCTGCCGGACGGCGTTGTCGATCTCCGGTGCAATGCGCTGGTACTGGCCCAGCAAATCGACCATCTTAATGGGTCGCATGGGCCAGTTGTTGTTCCCATCGCCATGCATCTCTCAATGCATCATCGATGCTCTTTCTTGTCTTCCAGTTGAGAAGTCTATTTGACTTCGACGGATCGGCAAATACTTTCTCAATGTCGCCCGGGCGGCGGGGGCCGATTTCATAGGCTACGTTCACCCCTGTGACACGAATGAAAGACTTGATTAACTCAAGCACAGAGCAGGGGACGCCTGAACCAAGGTTGAATGCCTCAAACCGGTTGGGAAGCGAATCTATTTTTTGCATGGCGGCTACGTGCGCCTCAGCCAGGTCGACTACATGAATAAAATCCCTAAGGCAACTTCCATCCGGTGTCTGATAGTCGCTGCCAAAAACAGTGAGCTTTTTCCGTTTCCCAATGGCGGTTTGCGTGATGTAGGGTGCAAGGTTGTTGGGTATGCCGATGGGCAACTCGCCGATGTTTGCCGACGGGTGTGCGCCAATCGGGTTAAAATATCGCAAGGAAACCACCTTGAGCTTCGCCGAAGCCTTCACCGCATCAGAAAGAATCCGCTCACCCATTTGCTTTGTGGCGCCGTAGGGCGACTCAGGTCGTTTGAAAGGCGCCTCCTCGGTCACGGGGATGATGTCCGGTTGACCGTAGACGGTGCATGACGAAGAAAAGACAAACTGATTCACTTCAAACTTCTCCATCACCTCGATAAGGGCAAGCAGCGAATCGATGTTGTTGCGATAGTAAGGAATGGGTGTTTCGACCGACTCGTTTACCGATTTGAATGCGGCGAAATGCATTACCCCTGAGATGTCAGGGTGCTTCTTAAACACGCCGGTCAGTGCAATCGCATCCGCACAATTCACCTTGTGGAACGGAACATCCTTTCCGGTAATCTGGCGAACTCCATCCAAGAGTTTTTCCGAGCTACGTGAGAGATCGTCGACGACCACCGGAGAAAACCCGGAAGCTATCAACTCAACGAGGGTATGTGCCCCGATGTATCCTGCTCCCCCGGTGACCAAAATCGTTGCCATACCTACAGCCGAGCGGTGATGAGTGACTTGTCGAGAAATCCTTTCACATCGTACACGACGGTCTTCGGCCCCTTAAGTGAGGTCCAGGGCAAATCCAGGAACTCTTTGTGGGCGACGGCAAGAACGATAGCTCCATAGTCAGTCCGCGGTGACGACAGCAAGGTGAGCCCGTACTCGTGACGTACTTCGTCACCATCGGCATGAGGGTCGAATACGTCCACCTCGATGCCTTTTGCCTTCAACTCAGTGATGACGTCCACCACTTTGCTATTTCGGATGTCGGGGCAATTCTCTTTAAACGTCAACCCAAGTACCAACGCGCGAGAACCGGGGATCGGATGGCCCGCCTTGGACATCAGCTTCACCACACGGCCTGCCACGTACGCGCCCATGTTGTCGTTGATGCGGCGTCCAGAAAGTATAACTTCCGGCCTGTACCCAATTTCTTCCGCCTTGTGGGTGAGGTAGTACGGGTCAACGCCGATGCAATGACCCCCCACGAGGCCAGGCGTGAAGGGAAGAAAATTCCACTTGGTCCCGGCAGCTTGAAGGACTTCCTGGGTGTCGATGCCAAGGCGTTCAAAGATGAGGGCGAGCTCGTTGACAAAAGCGATGTTCAGGTCGCGTTGAGAATTCTCGATCACTTTGGCAGCCTCGGCCACTTTAATTGAAGAGGCCATGTGCGTGCCGGCCTTAATGATTCTGCGGTACAAGGCATCTACCTTTTGTGCGATCTCAGGATTACTGCCGCTGGTCACCTTGCGTATGCTTGCCAGCCGGTGTTGTTTGTCACCGGGGTTGACCCGCTCGGGGGAATAGCCGCAAAAGAAATCTTTGTTGAACTTAAGTTTACTCACTCGCTCGAGTACCGGCACGCAGATTTCCTCTGTGCATCCCGGGTATACAGTCGATTCGTAAATAACGACATCACCCTGTTTGAGTACCTTTCCCACTGTCTCGCTGGCCAGGATGAGTGGTCGAAGGTCCGGTTTTCGGTTCGCATCCACGGGCGTGGGCACCGTGACGATTAAATAGTTCACCGAACGAAGGTCATCCGCATCTAAAGTGTAGACCAGCTTTTTCGCGTCCACCAGCGCTTCGGGTTCAACTTCAAGAGTTCGGTCATTTCCCTGGCGGAGTTCAGCAATTCGATTCTTGTTAATGTCGAAGCCGACCGTATCCATCACCTTGCCGAAGGCTACGGCAAGAGGAAGTCCCACGTATCCCAAACCAATAATTCCAACCTTGTCCATCTTGCGTTACGCCGAATAATAGCTTCGATACCAATCCACAAACTTACCAATTCCTTCTTCAACGGAAGTCGATGGACGGAAGCCGACGGCTTGCTCGAGATCGGCTACGTCTGCAAAGTTAGCCTCCACGTCGCCGGGCTGAAGCGGTAAAAAATTCTTGACTGCCTTCTTGCCCAACTTCTTTTCCAGCACTTCGATGAAGTGGAGCAATTCGACAGGTTGGTTATTACCAATATTAAAAAGGCGGTAAGGCGCATAGCTGGTTGAAGGATCTGGATGCTCTGCATTCCACGATGGATCACCCGTGGGAGGTTTTGGCAGCAACCGCACCATGCTTTCTACAATATCATCTATGTAGGTGAAGTCCCGCCTCATCTTGCCGAAATTGAAAACGTCGATGGGCTTGTCTTCCAGTATTGCGCGGGTAAAAAGAAACAATGCCATGTCCGGCCGGCCGAACGGACCGTACACCGTGAAGAAACGCAAACCCGTTACCGGGAGGTTGTAAAGGCTGGCGTACGCGTGGGCCATCAACTCGTTGGACTTCTTCGTCGCCGCGTAGAGCGCCAGCGGGTGATCGACATTGTGATGCGTTGAGAATGGGACCGTTTTGTTGGCGCCGTACACTGAACTGGAGGAAGCAAATACCAGGTGCGCCGGTTTATGATGACGACAGCCCTCGAGGATATTGAGGAAACCGGTAAGATTGCTGTCGAGGTAGGCGTACGGATTCTCCAATGAGTATCTTACGCCCGCCTGCGCGGCGAGGTGCACGACACAATCAAATCCACTCTTCGCAAACAATTGGTCAACGGCCGGCTTATTGGTTAGGTCGATGGTCTCATGGCGATAACCGGCATGCTTTCCCAATATTTCCAGGCGTGCCTTCTTGATCCCGACGTCATAATAGTCATTGAGGTTGTCGAGACCGACCACAGGAATGCCTTGCTTAAGCAGTCGCAGGGAGAGATGAAAGCCAATGAATCCGGCTGAACCGGTGACCAGGGGTTTCGACACAGTCATAAGGGCATCAAAACTACGCACTGGGGTTCAAATATTTTCCCGGCGAGCCCCGTTTTGTCCGGTATTGCCGTCTAATTTTAGGGCATGGAGACCAACACCCGCGACGACATCGACTTGCAGGAACTTGCCGTTCGCATCATCCGCTACTTTCGTCGCCACCTTGTCTTCATCGTGATCTCCATCGCCGTGGGCATTGGACTTGGCGTGTTCGCTTTCCGCAGCCTCCCTGATGTGTACGAAAGTCAAATGATTGTGCTTTCTGATTTGTTAACCAAGACCTACGGCGACCGCATCGATCGCACCCTGAACGGACTTATACAGGAGGGTAATGTTTCCGAACTCACCACACGGCTTGGGCTTACGCAAGAAAAGGCGTCGGCCCTTCGCTCGATCAAGGTCGAGTCGCAGCTGGATGTGAAGACACCTCAACGTGAAAAGGTGGATAAGGATGAAACTTATTTCATTATCACTGCACACCTCACGGATCGATCGATTCTTCCAGAACTCCAGGAAGGATTGTTGAGCTACATGCGTAACAATGACTTCGTTAAAGTTCGCGCACGCCAACGGGAGGCCATGGAGAAGGCTACCATTGACAAGATTGATCGCGAGCTTCGATCCATCGACAGCCTGAAGCGGCTGTTGTTTCAAAAGAATACCGTGCGCAGTGAGAACGTGCAGTTTGATCCGGCCGCACTTTTCACCGTGGCTGTCGATCTCACCAAAATGCGCTGGGAGCGGCAACAAGAACTTGAAATGGCGAACAGCATTCATCTCGTTGAGGGTTTCACGGCGTTTCAGAAACCCAAAGATCCCAAACTGGCAACGCTCGTCGTGGCAGGCTTCCTACTCGGACTCTTTGGTGCCATCGGCCTGCTTACCCTGCGCCACCTTTTCACGCTGTCGCGGAACTAATCGACCGCTCTGGAATGAAAGAGCTGTTGCTTTACCAGGTCCGTTCTGAGTTCAGGAAAAAATCAGTCCTCCTCAGCCTGATCCTGTACCTCGTCTCCCTGGTCTTCATCAACTACCTCGCACTGGGAATCCAAAACAGGTCGCTGGCCCCCGTGATATGGAGCGCTTTGTTCTGGATGGCTCTTCTCTCGGCGCTTGTGAATGCTATCGCGAAAAGTTTCATCAACGACCGCCCTGGCACGATGAGCTACCTCTACAGCCTGGTATCGCCCGGGCAGCTGATTGTTGCCAAGATCATCTATGGCTTTGTGCTCTGCCTTGGCATTGCGCTTTCAGGGTATCTCGTTTTTGGAATGTGGTTGCACAATCCTATCCAGGACCAGGCTCTGTTCCTCGTCACCCTCACGTTGACGAGCTTCGGGTTCTCAGCCACGCTTTCGCTTCTTTCAGCCATCGCCGCCAAGACAAACAACGGAAGCCTCGTGATGTCGATGCTGAGCTTTCCAATCCTGATTGGAATTCTGCTGGAGGCCATTCAGCTAACCAAAAATTGCATCGACGGTTTGGATCGTTCAGCAAGCAGTGATGCGCTTCTGCTTCTGGTGGGCATAAATCTCCTCGCCGCGGCATTTTCGTACTTGCTCTTCCCCTATATTTGGCGGAGTTAGGCCATGAAAAGTCTGAACTGGAAGATCGCCGCTGTTGTACTCCTCGCCTATGCGGTGATCGGCGGGTTGCTGATGGACGTTCCGCGGATGGCCATACTTAACGAGAGTATACGAGCTCTCTATTATCATGTACCGATGTGGTTCGGGATGGTGTTCCTGCTGATGGTTTCTGTTGCCTACGCTGTGCTCTATCTCCGCTCTCATGAATCCAGACTCGATCGCATCTCAGCCGCTTTTGCACACACCGGGCTCATCTTTGGCATCCTTGGCATTTTGACCGGCATGGTCTGGGCAAACTACACTTGGGGTACGCCCTGGCACGGAGATCCCAAGCAGAACGGTGCCGCCATTACCACCCTGATTTACCTCGCTTACTTTGTTTTGAGAAGCTCGCTCGAAAACCCTGATCAGCGCGCCCGGCTCAGCGCGGTATACTCCATCTTTGCGTTTGCGGCGATGGTCCCTCTCCTGTTTATAATCCCGCGCATGAGCAGTTCAATGCATCCCGGCAGCGGCGGCAATCCCGGCTTTAACATGTACGACCTCGACAGCACCATGCGCCCTGTGTTTTATCCGGCCGTGATCGGATGGATCCTCCTCGGCACCTGGCTTGCTACACTCCGCATCCGCATACAGAATGCGGAAGACGAAATCCTTGATCTCGATGAAAAAACTTCTTAGCCTTTTTATTCTCACACTGGCTGCCTTCCCGCTGTTTGCGCAGGAGCCTGAAATGGCCGACACCATGCGGTCAGAAGGAAAAATCTACGTCGTGGTAGCAATTCTTGTCGTCATCCTGGCAGGCCTTCTTGCCTATGTCTTTGCCCTTGACCGCAAGGCCACCCGGCTCGAAAAGAAACTCGACGAATTGCGTTCGCGATAGTTCCTCCCGGTTAACCAAACTGTTAACTTTAGGCCGGTTCCATGAAAAAGACTCACCTGATCGCCCTATTGGCCATCGCCGCCGCCATCGCGATCTTTATTTCCACCGCTGGCGACGCGAGCACCTACGTTACCTTCGAGCAGGCCTATCAAATGGCCTCGGCCGGTAACTCAAACAGCATTCACGTTGTAGGTGAATTGAAGAAAGGATCAGATGGGCAAATAGTCGGCATTGAAACCGGCGCGGACAAACTTTCCTTCTCGTTCATTCTCGTCGACGATGCCCGCCGCGAACAAACGGTCTACTACAATGAACCCATGCCCCCGGATTTTACCCGCTCGGAAAAAATCGTGGTTATCGGCGGCTACCAGGGCGAACACTTTGTAGCTACCAAGATCCTCCTCAAGTGCCCTTCAAAATACCAGGAGAACAAGTTGAACGCGGGGATCTAGGTTTGGTGAAACGTAAATTGACGACCTTGCCTGAATTGACAGTTGACAAATATTCAATTGACAAGATGTTTTGTCAATTGCCTTTTTGTCAATTGTCAACTTGAGCCGCCACTTCATGTTTAACATGACACTATCATTATGTTGCACTACTTCATAGGCAACCTCGGGCATTTCTTTGTCATCACTTCGTTTGTAACCGGCCTGGCGGCTGCGTTTGCCTACGGGAGAGCCTCCGGTCTGTCGGAAGTTCAGCAGGGACCCTGGCTCCTGAACGGACGGACCGCATTCATTGTCCACTCTGTTGCCGTATTGGGCGTCATCGTCTGCCTCTTCGTCATTATTCAACAACACTATTTCGAGTACCACTACGCCTACTCCCATTCTTCCTTGCACCTGCCTGGTCAATACATGATCTCCTGTTTTTGGGAAGGCCAGGAAGGCAGCTTCTTGCTGTGGATGTTCTGGCACGCCGTCATTGGGTTGGTGATCATTGCTCGCCACCGGTCCTGGGAAGCCCCGGTAATGAGCGTGTTCGCGCTGGTGCAGGGATTCCTGGCTTCGATGATTCTTGGCGTTGTCATCCCCGGACTGGAAATGAAAATCGGCAGCTCTCCGTTCATCCTGCTTCGCGATGCCCTGTCGGATCCCATTTTCACCTTGCAGCCGGATTTCATTCCCAAGGACGGGAACGGCCTCAACCCTCTTCTGCAGAACTACTGGATGGTGATCCATCCGCCCACCTTGTTCCTTGGCTTTGCCCTTACACTGGTACCGTTTGCCTTTGCAATGGCTGGACTGTGGATGAAGAAGTACACCGAGTGGATCAAACCCGCCCTGCCCTGGACACTCCTTGGAGGCTCGATCCTTGGCCTTGGAATTCTCATGGGGGGATATTGGGCCTATGAGACCCTAAGCTTTGGAGGCTACTGGAATTGGGACCCTGTGGAAAACGCGGTGTATGTCCCCTGGCTCATCCTCATCGCTTCGCTGCACACCATGCTTATTTACCGGACTAACCCCGGCGCGCTCAAGCTTTCGATCATCCTCGTGCTATCGGTGTTCCTCCTGATTCTGTATTCCACATTCCTGACGCGAAGCGGAATTCTTGGCGATGCCTCGGTTCACTCGTTCACTGATCTGGGCCTCTCTGGTCAACTATTGATATACCTTCTGGTTTTTACGATTGGCGCCATTGCGTTGACGGCAGCGCGGTGGAAGCAGCTCCCTGATTCCGACAAAGAGATATCGAGTTATTCACGCGAGTTCTGGATCTTTCTCGGGGTGGCCACACTCTGCCTCATGGGCTTTCAAGTACTGGTGCCGACGTCAATCCCTGTATACAACAAGATCGTTGAACTGTTTGGCGTAGACTCAAACTATGCACCCCCTGCCAACGCGGTGCTCTTTTATTCACGTATCCAGTTGTGGTTTGGGGTAGGTGTCGCACTTCTCTCCGGCACGGCACAGTTCTTCTGGTGGACACACATGGATCGCAGCAAACTGAAGCAGGAGATACTCACACCGGTTTTAGTCAGCCTGATTCTCTTTGCGCTGGTGATTGTGCTCACAGGACTCACTCAACCCGCATTCATGGCGCTTGCTCTCGCGGGGATCTACATCATCGTCTCCAATGGCCGGTTTCTTTACCAGGGCCTCAAGACCAACCCACGGATTTCTGGTGGTCCCATCGCGCATATCGGCGTAGGGCTGGTGCTCATTGGAATCTTGTACTCGGCCGGATATTCAAGGGTTGTCTCACTCAACAACACTGGCCTGCTTTACAACCGCGATATGGGCACCGAGTTCAACCGGGACAATCTTCTGCTGTTTGTCAATGAACCCCGCACCATGGGCGGTTATGAAATTGAGTTTCTCGGTGAGCGACTTGAGCCCCGGCACAAGCGCGGCTATGTAAAGCGCCGTGACGTAGAGCCCACAGCCGATCCTTTCTCTGTCGTGGCGCTCAGGCCAATCACTTTCGGAGGAGAATTGTTGTACAATGCGAAGGACACCTTCGAGATCTATCCCGAGAATACATTTTATGAGATTCAACTTAGTCAACAGGGCAAGGTGGTGGCCACACTCTTTCCAAGGGTGCAAGTAAATCCCAGCATGGGGATGATGGTTTCGCCCGATATCCGAAGGAACGTCGACCGCGATCTATACACCCATGTCTCCGCACCGATGAACCGTGAGGCAGAGCCGGAATGGTCAGCCATGGAAGAGTTGCACGTCCAGCCGAAGACATCCTTTTTTCTAAATGATTATGTCGCTGAGATCGAGAAGGCGGAACGGGTGATGGAGCTGCCTGGTCATCGTTTTTCTGATGAAGATGTGGCTGTGAAGATATCCATCCGTATCCAGGCCGAGCACGATACCACTTACCTGGAGCCGATGTTTCTTATCCGCGACAAAGTGGAAGTGGGTCGATTGCCTGCAGAAAGCGGAGAATTGGGAGTCAAGGTGACCCTGCTCAACATCCACCCTGACAAAAACGAATTCGTGCTTGGGGTTCAAACCCGTCAGAAAGACTGGGTCATTATCAAAGCCATGGAGAAGCCCTACATCAATATCCTTTGGCTCGGGACCGGGCTGTTAACCCTGGGTTTCGTCGTCTCGATGGTTCGCCGGTTCTCCGACGAATCACGCGGCATTACACCGTCGTAACCAGTTTGGAAATAATTCCGTCGACCGTTATTCCGTCGGCTTCCGCTTTGAAATTCCGCACCATGCGATGCCGAAGGACGGCCGAGGCGATGGCCCGGATGTCTTCGATGTCGGGTGAATACTTTTTGTTCAGCAGCGCATTGCACTTGGCCCCCAGCACGAGGTACTGCGAAGCGCGGGGACCAGCGCCCCATTCTAAATATTCGTTAGCTACGGCTGACCCGTTTTTGCCTGGACGGCTGAGGTGGCTCAATTTCACCGCATACTCCACCACATTGTCGGCCACAGGTACGCGACGCACCAGGTGCTGAAAATGGACGATGTCTTCAGCGGACAGCACCTTGTTTACGGTGGCGACTTCGTCGGCTGTCGTGGCTTTTACGATATCCAATTCCTGGGCGTAGGAAGGATAGTCGAGGAAGATGTTGAACATGAACCGGTCGAGTTGCGCTTCCGGCAGCGGGTAAGTTCCCTCCTGTTCGATCGGGTTTTGAGTGGCCAATACAAAGAACGGGCGAGGCAAGTCGTAGCGCTGGCCGGCGATGGTCACCGCGTATTCCTGCATCGACTCCAAGAGCGCTGATTGTGTCTTGGGGGGCGTGCGGTTGATTTCATCAGCCAGGATGATGTTGGCAAACACCGGGCCGCGGACAAAATGAAAATTCCGCTCCTTGTCCATTGTTTCTGCGCCGATGATATCGGAAGGCATCAAGTCGGGCGTGAACTGGATGCGCTTGAACTGTAAATCAAGCGCGTTGGAGATCGTCTGAACGAGCAGGGTCTTTGCCAACCCGGGTACGCCCACCAACAGGGAGTGACCCTGGCAAAAGATGCCGGTGAGTACCAGGCGCACTACTTCGTCCTGGCCTATGATTACCCGGGCAATTTCCGATTTCAGTTTGCTGTATGCGTCTGCAAGAGCGTGAGCGGCATCAATGTCGTTGGCGTAGCTAGTAGAGGGCATCGTTGTGGAGTTGATAAAGCGGCCTTATTTTAACATGCCGCAACTGTCGAAAGCGGGATCAAGTTTGATGAAGACGTCGTGCTTTGCCTTTTCAAACCACTTGCTGAGCATTTTGTCGCGCTTCTCGGCCAATGCGGCCGCCTGGATGCGGTGCCAGTCGTCTTTGAGATTGGCCTGGTGGGGTGGCAACTTCTCCTTGAAGAACAGGATGCGCACGGCGTCCTTTCCGTCGTCGGTGCGATAGGTGGTAGGACGGCTGATGCCTCCCACCTTCATGGTATCGATGTTGAAGTACACAATTGGATCCATGTCTTTCACCGAAATCCTCGATCCTCCGTCATCATCGGTGAAATAGCCCCCAAAGCCCTTGGTGCGCTGATCATCCGAATACTTTTTGGCGGCATCCTCGAACGTAATGCTGTCCTTCAGGATGGCCAACCGCAGGCTGTCCAGGTATTGCTCGGCACGGCCAATGTCTTCTTTCGAAGGCACGGCAGAAATCAAAATGTGACGAGAGTTGTATTCATTCCCCCGGCGGTCGATTAGCTGCATGATGTGGAATCCGAACTGTGATTCGAAAGGTTGGGATATTTCACCCGGCCTGATCTTGAACGCCATCGCCTCATAGGGGGGCACCATCGATCCACGGCCCACATACCCCATTTCGCCCGAGTTGTACTGTGCGCTGGGATCTTCGGAGAATTTCCTGGCCAATTCATGAAAGTCCTCACCGTCGAGGATCCGCTGGCGCAACTCAGACAATTTCTGGCGCGTGGCCACTTTCTGAGCATCACTCACCTGCGCTTTCTTGATGATCTGGGCCACCACCACATCCGCCGAGTAAAACGGAAGGGAATCCGCCGGTATCTTGTTGAAGAATCGCTTTACTTCCGAGGGGGTGACGTTTAACCCCTTCGTAATTTTCCGCTGCATGGCATTGGCCAGCATCTGCTCCCGTATTTGGTCGCGCAGCTCCAGCTTAATCTGCTCAAGCGTTTTGCCGTAAGTACGCTCCAGCTCTTCTCCTGAATTTCCGGAGTTTTGTAATATCATGTTCATCCGCTGGTCCGTGTTGGCGTCAACTTCCATATCCGTCACGACAACGGAGTCGATCTCGGCTTTAGCCACCAGGAGCTTGTTGATCACCATTTGGCTGAAAATCCCGCAGCGCGATTGCTCGGAAGGACGCCCTCCGTTGGAGAGGTAGTTCTGGTAGGCTCCGTCAAATTCAGAATTGAGGAGGATGTAATTGTCCACCTTCGCGACGATCTTGTCGACGACGAAACCCTGCGTGGGCTGCGCAGACAGCCTCAACGAGGCTGCGGCCATCAGGCTAACGGTCAAAAATCTCAAAACTCTTCTGTTTGACGGCATTCGCATACACTTCATCTTCCAACGTCCTGGCAAGTTCAACTTTTCTTTTGTTTAAGAGAATATTCCGGATGTCTTCTTTAACGAATTCAAGGGGTGATACGTTATCCGAAATTTTGTAATCATCCACCTTCAGGAAATAGAGGTGATCCGTATCGTTTGTTTCATAGAACGGATTGGTTTTCAGGAACTGAATCTTGTTCGGAATCTCTGCAATCGGGCTGTTCACCACCAACTTGTCGAACTCAATCCATGAACTGTCGCCCAGGTGGTAGACCGTGGAGAAACTCAGACAGTAGGAGCGCAACTCGTCCTGGTCCTTCTCTTTGAGAGAGTATATCATCTCTTTGATCTTGTTGGTTCGCGGCGCCGTCCTGGGAACTTTGATGAACGTTCCGCGCACAATGTTGCGCTTGAGGGTGAAGTTATCCTGGTGTTGGTTGTAATAATCGATGATCTCCTGTGGGCTGATGTTCTCATCCAGGTGCTGACGGATGTAGTAGTTCTGGTATTCATAACCGATCAAACTGTACCGGTAGTCCAATACTTTACGCTCCACCTCCGCTTCATCGATGTTGATTCGCCGTGTGGCTTCCTGGATGATGAGCTGCTTGCGGATCCAACTGTTCACGTAAGCGGTCACGCGGGCCACGCTGTCGGCCTGCGTCGACTTCGGGTCAACGATCCCGGAAAGGTCGTCCTCATACAAGATCACATCGTTTACGCGTGCGACAGGCCGCGGGCCGGGGGGCTTTACCGGTTCTTCATTCTTCCAGCGGATCAACTCACAACTGCCGAGGAGGCAGGCGGCAAGACCAAGGGCCGTCCAGGATTTCCAGCGATTTGTTCTCATGGCGGGGTCAATTCCTTATAAACGTACTTCTTGCCCTTGCTATTGACTTTCGTGGGGTATTTTGACCGCAAAGCCTTCACCCAAGCGGCTTCCAGGTGATCCTGGTAGTCGGATATGACTTGCGAGCGTATTTCAGCCATAGGTCGTATCCCAGGTGGGACCAAGGACTCCACCTTTACGAGGCAATAGCTCGCATCTACCCGGGCGGCGTGGAGCCCGATCATCTTTGGAACGCGGTCGACAGCCTTGCTTTCCCCCTTCGCGAAGTTACGCGGACCTTGTATTGACTTGAAGCGCTTTGACTCCTCCTTTCGGAGAGAATCCCCGGATTGCAGTTTCTTGAGCATAGCGTGCACAAAAACAGAATCGTCAGAAGTATATACGCGCGCTCGAATTCGTTCTCCGGCCTGGTATCGACTCTTGTTCGATTCGTAAAAGGCCCGAAGACCAACAGTGTCTTCCGACGCCCGGTTCCAAACTTCCTTTTCCATAATGGTGAACAACAGGATTCCTTCACGGTACTCGCGCACCAGGTTCCGGTACTCACCATTGGTGCGCATCAATTCTTCGTCCTCAATCTCACCAACCGTTGCCCGAAGGTATTGCGCATACAGCTGGTCCAAATACGTGCGCGGAGACTGGCGATTCGGCTCCTGCTCTGAACCAACAAAAGAAATGAAGCCGGAAACGGGATACGCTTTATCTTTCAACTGGAAGAGCTTGCGGCCCCGGAGCTCAGAAGTTCCCTTCGCCGTCCAATTGCCTTTCTGGAGACTGGAATCCGCCGCGTTCAGGACAAACTCTTTCGTTGCCGTGTCTTCAATGAATCCCATTGTTGCGAGTTTGCTGGCGAAGGCTTTGTCCTCAGCGATTTTTAGGCGAGGGTCCCGGCTGACACGCTTTTTAAGTGATTCTTCCAATTGTTCGAAGGGAGCAACAGGAATCCGTCGCTCCAGTCTCACGATGTGCCATCCGTATGCCGACTGGAAAGGATCGGAGATTTCGCCGGGGTTGTGAAGAGCGAACGAGGCGGCTTCAAATTCCGGCACACCTGCCAACGCGCCAACGCCAAACGGTCGAAGGCGGCCGCCGGTGTTTTTGGTGGCGGGATCGTCTGAAAACTCCCGGCACACTTCGTCCCACGGGCGACCCGCGTCAAGCTGCTGCCGAATCTCAAAAATCTTCGACTTGATTTTTTTGTCGTCTTTCGTACCCCGTAGAATAATGTGTGATACTTCCACTTCACCGCGGGCGAGCCGTCGATCGGTGACTTTCAGCAAATGGTAACCGAATTGCGTGCGTACCGGCATTGACACCTCGCCCGTCTTCAGCGAGTAGGCTGCTTCCTCAAAAGGATATACCATTTGGAAAACTGTGAAGTACCCAAGATCTCCGCCGGTGGTCTTCGCCGAAGGTTCCTGGGAGAATGCACGGGCGAGAGACGTGAAATCTTCTCCTTTCAGGATGCGCTCCCGGAGTTCCATGATCTTTTGGCGTGCCGCCAGTGTGTCGGCCGGCTTTGGCGCAGGTTCCAGTCCAATGAGCAGGTGAGACACGCGTAACTCCAGCGTCATTCGCTCATAGGCCTGTTTCGTCAACCGGTTGACAACGTCTTCGGACGCCACATAGGGCTTTCGAAGTTCGTCGCGGTATGTCGACAGCTCTTTGCGGAATGTCCGTGTTGTATCGTAACCGCGGCTCATCGCCTCGGCCACTTTTGCTTTGAAGATGATCAGCAGGTCGACGTAGGCGTCGACTTTCGCCTGGGTTTGGTCTTCCTTTTTGGGGTGGTTCTTCTTGAAGAGGTAAAGAAACTCATCGGTCGTTAACTCATTGCCGCGTTGTGTGAACAGCACCATGGGCTTGGCACTGCGGTCAGGCTGCGCCAAAACAGGGCACAGCCCCAAGGCAAGCAATAAGACAAGGCAGCTACGCACGGGTGAGCATTGTTAAAAACGTGCAAAAATACGAGGTGTCGGGCGATCGGCAAACCAGCCCTAGACCGCTTTGGAGAGGCGGCAGACAAATCGTCCATCACGGGTGAGGTATTCTACGTCATCCATGATTGACTTTACCAATCTAATGCCCAAACCGCCCTTACGCTTCTCGTGAACGAGGTTGTCGATTGTGGGTTCATGAAACTGGTTGATGTTGAACATCTCGCCATCATCAGTGATTTCGAAAACGAGATGGCCTTTTTGTGGGACAGAAATGCTCAACTCCAAATAGTGATCGGGGTCACATTGGTGAGAATGAATCATGAGGTTGGAACACATCTCGTCCAGGGCGAGAATAATCTCGTTGAGCACGATCTCGGAAGGCACATGCGTCCGCAGAGACTTCCGAATGAAGTCTCGGATCCCCTTTAGGTTCTCCAGGCTGCAGCTTATTTTATGCCGATAGTTCATGTACGAGTTTCTGAGCGTCTTGCTTGTTGGGACGGATGTGCAACAGTTCGGCCAATCCCAGTATCTGGAATGTGTTCACCACTTTTTCCTTCATTCCAAAAAGCACCATGGTTATTTTCTTGTCCCGAAATTCTTCGATGTAAGACATGAATACCCCCAAGCCAGCTGATGAGATGTATTCCAAAGCGCTGCAATCCACGAGTATTCTCGTGAATCCCTCTCCAACGCTCTTGGCAATGGCTAAGTCAAGCTCGATGGATGAGCTGGCATCTATTTCGCCCACGATGGCCAGAATATCTGCCCCGTCTTCCTGTAAGCGCTTGATGTGGACCATAGGTTTCTAACGTATTTGGTGATTGAATGTTCCTAGTTCCTGAATTTCACGATCATAGTAGTG
This sequence comes from uncultured Ohtaekwangia sp., assembly GCA_964549855.1. Lineage (GTDB taxonomy): Bacteria > Bacteroidota > Bacteroidia > Cytophagales > Cyclobacteriaceae > ELB16-189. The sequence goes on from CAZJWV010000001.1 coordinate 19,390, forward strand.
TAGTCGTCGTCGATATCTTCGGTGCCGGTATATTGGTACAAGTGACTTATGAGGTGGTCCTGCATTTCACGGGGTGAGCGATCTGCTACTGATTCGAGGGTTTCGCGCAGACGGTCCAAACCAAACTCCTCGCCTTTCGGGCTCTTAGCCTCGGTTATGCCATCAGTGAACAATACCATGACATCACCGGCATGGTAGGGAACTTCTTTGGACTCCACATAGTTGCAGTACTCCTTCCCCTTCATCATTCCCAAAGCGGCACCACGATCGGCAAGGTAGCTGGCCTTTCCGTCAGACCTACGATAAAATAATACGGGGCAGTGCCCGGCCCGGGAGTAGAATATTTTTTTTGCTGCTGCGTCAACTACAAAGTAGGTAGCTGAAATAAATGATCCCCGTTCGAGGCAATATTTCAGCGCGTGGTTGGCGCGGATCATAAAGTCCTTGGGCGCCAGGGCCTGTTGTGCCAGGCTGTGGAAAATCCCCTTCATTTGCGACATGTGGAAGGCGGCCGTCGTTCCCTTGCCCGACACATCGGCGATGATGAGTCCCACCTGCTTGTCAGTGATCTTCAGTGTGTCGTAGTAGTCGCCACCTACTTCGTCAGCCGATTCGGAGAAGGCCGAAATTTCGAAATCCTCGGACGCCTGCAGCGTAGTGGGCAGCAGGCTCTTTTGAACCGTCTTGGCGATTTTCAATTCCTCCTTGTAGCGCTCGTTCTGAATAGCCTCCTTTAAGAGCCGGAAGTTCTCAATGGAAATGCCTGCCTGGTTGGCAAAGGCCGATACAATTTGCGTCATCTCCTTGTTAAAGCCATCCGGAAGTTCCTTCAAGAGGGCCAGCGTTCCAATCTTCTCTCCCTTCACATGCACGGGAAACGCCATGATGGAGCGGTAGCGCGTTCCTTTCAGACTCGCGAGGTGATCCGAAAGGTTCCGGGTGCGGTCGCTGCTTTGATCCAGCACTCCTTTGACATTTCTGCCGTTCAGATGCTGCTGAATGCGCGTTGCCTCAGCTTCGGGAATGTTGCGGGTCTGCAAGCGGGCTTGCTCGTGGTCGCCCTTGATCTCCAGCCAGGCGGCATCCGCAAAAACGGAACTCACGGAACTTTCGAGGAGGATTTCGTAAACGCTCTCTTCATTCTGTTCGGTTTGCACCGACTGACTAATCCGCTGGAAGTTAACTACCTCTTCGAGTTTCTGTTCGAAAACTGACGACGTGGGCAGGTTGAACAAGATGACGAGGAAAGAGAAAATGCTATACAACATCACGAAGGAAAACAGGTAGATGTTAAAGACATGCCCACGAAAATCCAGGAATGCCGTTGACTGCAAAGCGATCTCTTCTGAAAAGCGACTTGTCGTGTAGAAGAAGTAACCCAGGTAGAAGAAGGAAAGCATCAGGAGCAGCAAGCTTGTCCACTTCTGGCGGAAGTTCAGGTAAGCTACCCACTTCATGTTCGCCGACAGCACCAGGGCCAGTAGCCCGGTAAGGATGCTGCTCAGCGTTAACATCCACTCCTGCTCAAAGAGCTGAATGATATCGGACAGCAATACGATGAGGAGGATCACTTCAAACACGGCCCACCCGCGCATCAGCCACTTTGACTTTTGGTAGAGAATGAGTCTCTTCCAGGCGGTGAATGCGGCCGTCAGGAAACTGATAAAAAGTCCGAGGTTCACCAGGTACTCTACATCCTGGTAGAAAATATTTGTTGCGAGCTTGGTTGATCCCAATAAGAAATCGAGCAACCGCAACGACAACGAAAGAACTGTGGCGACCAACCCCGTTGCGAATACACGCCAGAGGAGGTCTGTAAAGTTCAACGATTCATCCCGCTCGATCTTGAACTTATAATAATAGTACAGGCTTATCACGTACAGGTCGAGCATGACCTTCGGCAGCCAAACGGGGATGTCCGGGGTAAGCCCTTTCAGGTCACTAAAAAGGACCGTGACGTCGGAAAAGACCATGACCAGCCAGGCCACAGAGGCAGCCAGGAAAGCAAAACGGGCGAGTGCCTTGGTCTTCACAATAAGTCCGTTAGCCTCAGTACGAAAAGAAGCCCGCTAAGATCGCAAGATTTTGAAAACTTACTTCCTGCTATAATTCGGCGCCTCCCGGGTAATGGTTACGTCGTGGGGATGATTTTCCGTCATGCCAGCGGAGGTAATCTTGACAAACTTGGCCTGTTTGAGTTTCTCGAGGTTTTTGGCGCCGCAGTAGCCCATTCCGGCCTTCAGGCCCCCCACCAACTGGTACAATACCTCGGATACAAGTCCCTTGAATGGAACACGGCCGGAAATTCCCTCAGGCACCAGCTTCTTGATATCGTCTTCAGCGTCCTGGAAATAGCGGTCCTTGGATCCATCGTCCATGGCTTCCATAGAGCCCATACCCCGGTACGACTTGAACTTGCGGCCCTCGTAGATGATCACATCGCCGGGAGCTTCCTCGGTGCCCGCAAGCAGGGAGCCGACCATAACCGAGTCGGCACCAGCTGCCAGCGCCTTCACGATGTCGCCGGAAAAGCGGATGCCACCGTCAGCGATTACCTTGGTTCCAGAACCCTTGATGGCCTTCGCGGCTTCATACACTGCCGACAATTGCGGCAGACCCACGCCCGCCACGACCCGGGTCGTGCAAATGCTGCCCGGGCCAACCCCCACTTTCAGTGCGTCAGCGCCTGCCTTCACCAGTGCTTTGGCTGCCTCACCCGTGGCGATATTTCCAACCACAAGTTCCAGTGACGGGAACTTTCGTTTAACCTGCTTGGCTGCATCAATCACTCCCTTGGAGTGCCCGTGGGCAGTATCGATGCTGATGATGTCGACCCCGGCGGTCCTGAGGGCTTCAATGCGCGCGATCATGTCGTGGGTCACTCCAACGGCGGCACCCACGCGCAGTCGCCCGAATTGATCCTGGCAGGCATGGGGCTTGTTCTTCTTCTTGAGAATATCCTTGTAAGTAACCAGCCCAGTGAGCTTTCCTTTCTTGTTGACGATAGGCAGCTTTTCGATCTTGTATTTCTGAAGCAGTACCTCCGCTTTTTCGAGGGTGGTGCCTTCCTGGGCGGTGATCAGGTTCTCGCGCGTCATGATGTCCTCGATGGGAACATTGAGCTTCTTTTGAAAACGAAGGTCGCGGTTGGTGATAATGCCCACGAGTTTTCCATTTCCATCAATAACCGGGATGCCTCCGATCTTGAATTCGCGCATCATGTTCTGGGCGTCACGAACGGTTGATTCAATTCTTAAGGTCACCGGGTCGAGAATCATCCCGCTTTGTGAGCGCTTCACTTTCCGAACCTGCTCGGCTTGCTCCTCGATGCTCATGTTCTTGTGAATGAAGCCTATACCCCCCTCGAGGGCTACGGAAATGGCCAAATCAGACTCCGTAACGGTGTCCATGGCTGCGGAAACAATGGGAATGTTCATCCGGATATTGCCGGTAAGCTGCGTTTCCGTGCTGGCATCCCTAGGCAAAACCTCGCTGTAGGCGGGCACCAGGAGGACATCGTCGTACGTGAGGGCTTCGAAGAGGAGTTTGGCGGGATCGAGGGCCATGGCAAATAAAATTGGATTCTTTATTTGCCGGTCAAAGGTAGGCTAAAAAAGCCATATGACAATTCACCTACTCAAGCCTTTGCCTCAGTTGGGGAAACTCCGTGTTCCTGGTGAGCGATGCGAGATACGGGATGCGAGATGCGGGATGCGGGATGCGAGATACGGGATGCGAGATGCAGGATGCAGGATGGTTGTGACTAACTAACCTAAAAGTGCGACGTATATTTGGCGTACAATTCATGTTACCCCAACCCCATTGCGCGATGAAAGTAACTCATAGCGGTTCTTCAATTTCGGCACGCTGCTGCCTTCTGCTAGTGGCTTTGACATTCACTCAACTGTGCGCCGCGCAAAGTCAATCTGGCAAGGCTTCGTTCTACGCTGATCGGTTCGAAGGATTGACCACAGCCAACGGCGAGAAGTACCGGCACAACCGGCTCACTGCCGCTCACAAGACCCTTCCGTTCGGAACGAAAGTTCGAGTGACAAATCTTTCCAACAAGAAACAGGTAGAGGTAGTCATCAATGACCGCGGTCCATACGCGGATGGCCGCATCATCGACTTGTCTCGATCAGCAGCAGAAGCACTGGGTTTTGTTCAGCAAGGGTTGGCAGAGGTCACGATCGAAGTACTCGATGCCGGCGATGGAAAACAAACTGTGCCTGTCTCTCCCAACGATGTGGTGCCCGCGGATGAGAAGGAATTCTATTCCATGGATGTCAAGCGAATGAGACCTGGAGGTTTCGGCGTTCAGATCGGCACTTATCAGGAACTCATCAACCTGATGCGATTGGCCGACAACCTCAAGAACTCTTACAAAAAGAAAATTACAGTCCAGGTCAAGAATGTGAACGGAGTCAAATACTACGGACTCATCATTGGCACGTTTTCATCCCGCGACAAGGCTGACAAATTCAAAGCGAGCATCCAGGGGAAATATCCCGATGCCTTCATCGCAGAGTTTGACCGTATGCGGTAGCACGAGAAAACGTGGAGTTACTGGGTTTTGCGGCGGCGGTAGTGGTAGGCCTTATCCTGGGCCTCCTTGGGGGCGGAGGGTCCATACTTTCAATCCCAATACTGATCTATCTATTTGATATAGAGCCTGTTAGAGCCTCAGCCTATTCCCTTTTCCTTGTAGGAATCACCAGCCTGATAGGCACGATACCGAAATACAGGGACCACCTGGTAAACCTCCGCACCGGTCTGCTATTTGGCCTTCCTTCCATCATCGCCATATTCGCCACGCGCAAGTGGGTGGTACCCATGATCCCCGACCCAATCACTTCTTTCGGTGAGGTGGTGTTAACAAAGCGACTTCTTCTGTTGGGGCTCTTCGCGGTGCTGATGATTCTCGCCGCTCTTCCGCTAATTCGCGGCGGAAAAGAAATTGAATCTCCACATCCGCAATTCAGGACATTCCTCGTTGTCGCCGAAGGTCTGCTCATCGGGTTTCTCACCGGGCTGGTCGGGGCGGGCGGCGGATTCCTCATCATCCCCGCGCTGGTTTTTCTAACCGGTCTCAATTTCAAGACCGCGGTCGGCACATCACTGCTGGTCATCGCCATCAATTCACTTGCCGGGTTCCTCGGCGACGTCCTCAACTACCGCATGGAGTGGACCTTCTTGCTCGGAATCACTTCGCTCGCTGTAGTGGGAATTCTCCTGGGCAACAGCTTCTCCAGGAGGATTAACAGCCTAACCTTGCGCAAAGCCTTTGGTTGGTTTACACTTGCCGTGGGCACGTTTATCTTACTTGCGGAGCTTGCCTGGTAGGAATATTTAGTCGAGTTAAGCAAAATCACTCCAGATGGTCCTTGATTGTAGGTAGTAATACTTCTACGTTTGTGAGTAGCCATAAACATGGGGCAACTTTCCATCAAACTGCCGGATTTCCTATTCAAACGAGATCCGCAATCAACACCCCTCGGTCAACGGATCCTCAAGAAGGGTGTGGAGCTCATGGCCGCATTGGGTTACGAACACTTCACCTTCAAGAAGTTGGCCGCAGAGGTTCAATCCACCGAGCCTTCGATTTATCGCTACTTCGAAAACAAACACAAGTTCTTGCATTACCTCGCCGCCTGGTATTGGAGTTGGCTGGAGTACCGCATTGACCTGGCAACGGAAAATCTTTCGTCTGTGGATGAGAAGTTGAGAGCGGCAATCCGTGTACTTGTCGAGGAGAAGAAAGACGATCCGGTATTTCAGCCTGTAAATGGTGAAGCGCTATATCGCATCATTGGAAGCGAACTGGAAAAAACTTTCCTTACCAAGTGGGTGGATAAAGACTACCAGGCCGGACACTTCGAGGGTATTTCGGCAATCACTGAGAAATTGTCGGGCTTGATACTTCAGGCTAATCCAAACTATGAGTTCCCGCGGTCGCTGGCCAGCACAATCCTTCTGGAGGCCAGCATGGACTCCTACCTCCTGGCGCATGTCCCTACGCTATCCACGCCGGGTCGACCCGAGCGACAAGCTCAACTAAGGGGCTTTCTGGAGAGCCTTGCCTTTGGGGCACCTGTTTCGAAAAGGGCCTGAATAAGGTCAAAATGCTCATTTTTTTGCTGTTGTCAGGAAACATTGGAGACGTTTTGCTTAGATTCGGTATCAAGAGTCATGCAGATCAACTACCTATTTTGGTTACGCACGGCGGCGCTTTTGCAACTGCTGACCGGCGCGATTCATGCACTAAGCTTCCTGAGAACTCCTGATCCAAAAAACGACACCGAGCGCCAGATGATGGATCTCATGTCGACCTACCGAATAGACATGGCTCCTTTTCATCCCACCATGCAACACATACTCGAGGCGCTGAGCTCTTGCTTTTCCTTCCTTTATATCCTGGGTGGTCTTACGATCTTGTTTCTGTCCGGTAAGGGGCTTTCGCCGGAGACCTGGAAAGGGCTGACCGGAATCCATGTGCTGATCTTTGGTGCCTCTTTCCTCGTGATGTTGCTGCTCACCTTTCTGCCTCCCATCGTCCTCACCGGCCTGGTGTTCGTCGCGCTGTGTTTCGCGTACGCCACCAATCACATACACCGCATCCGATTACCCAAGGACTGACCGCTCGATCCGGTCGCAGCAGTCGTGGAGTTGGTCCTCGGTAATGACGAGTGGCGGCGCGAGACGTATGATGTTGCCGTGTGTCGGTTTGGCCAGCAGGCCGTTCTTTGCAAACGACAGGCAGAGGTTCCACGCGGTCTCGCTCTCCGGTGAATCATTGATGACAATCGCATTCAACAACCCCTTGCCTCGTACCAGTTTGATCTGGTCTGCTTTTGCTTTGAGCGAATTCATCCGGTCCCTGAATACCTGTCCCAACTTCTCTGCATTGTCTGCCAGTCGCTCATCCTTAACGACCTGAAGCGCCTCCATGCACACGGCGGCGGCCAAGGGGCTACCTCCAAATGTGGAACCATGTTCTCCGGGTTTGATCACGAGCATCACCTGGTCATCGGCAAGCACGCATGAGATCGGTAGGACTCCGCCACTGAGTGCTTTTCCGAGAATGAGAACGTCAGGCCGCACGTCTTCGTGATCACCGGCCAGCATACGTCCCGTGCGTGCAATGCCGGTTTGAATCTCATCCATCAACAACAGCACGTTATGGCGCCTGCACAACCCCTCTGCAGCCTTCAGGTAGCCTTCCCTGGGCACATACACGCCAGCTTCACCCTGGATGGGCTCAATCCAAAGGGCGCAAACCCTGGGGTTGGCCAGCGCTTTCTCCAGTGCGCCTACATCGTCAAAGTCCACCATTTCGAAGCCGGGCATGAAAGGTCCAAAGCCTGAACGTGCGGAAGGATCGGATGATGCAGAGATGATGGTAGTGGTGCGGCCATGAAAATTCTTGCGGGCGGCCACGATTATAGCCTCGTTGTCGGGAATACCCTTGCGGGTATAGCCCCACTTCCGGGCCAGTTTTATGGCCGTTTCATTTGCCTCGGCACCTGTATTCATGAAAAGGGCCTTTTGGAAACCAAAGGTCTCACAGACGTACTTCTCTGCCAGGCCAAGCTTATCGTTGTAAAAAGCGCGCGACGTGAGCGTTAGTTCTTTGGCCTGATGTACCAGTGCCCCAATGATGCGGGGATGGCAATGTCCCTGGTTGACGGCACTATAGGCAGAAAGGAAATCGTAGTATTTCTTTCCTTCGACGTCCCACAGGAAAACACCCTCACCCCGGTTAAGCACGACGGGCAAGGGGTGGTAGTTGTGCGCGCCGTATTTTTCTTCGCGCTCGATGATTTCGTGAGCTAACATAACGTCGATCATATCTTTAGGAATAACGGGGTTTCAAAGATACTGACTTTTTACCTTGACAATGGTGAGCCAACACTTGAAAGGGGCTTGCCCCGACGGACGCCCAATGGCAATCGGGGCTCCTGTCAGGGTCCTTTTTCGTGAGCAAAATCCTGAACATATTTGTGGGAGTTACCCTCCAATCCCACACATGAAATACAAGCGCATTCTCCTCAAGCTGAGTGGCGAAGCCCTGATGGGAAAATCAAAGACCAACAGCCTTGACCCGGATGTGCTGGAACAGTATTCTTCTGAAATCAAGGCGGTACAAGAGCTGGGGGTTGAGTTGGCTATCGTGATCGGTGGCGGAAACATTTTCAGGGGCGGTCAGGCAGAAGCCCTGGGAATTGACCGCGTGCAGGGCGACTACATGGGCATGTTGGCAACGGTTATCAACGCCATGGCACTGCAGAGCGCGCTTGAGCGTCATGGCCTCTACACGCGGCTGATGTCCGGCATCAAGATGGAGCAGGTGTGCGAACCGTTTATCCGCCGCCGCGCCATCCGTCACCTCGAGAAAGGAAGGATTGTCATATTTGGCGCCGGAATCGGGAACCCCTATTTCACTACCGACAGCACGGCAAGCCTGCGCGCGATCGAAATCCAGGCTGACGTGGTATTAAAGGGAACACGGGTGGACGGCGTGTACTCCAAGGACCCCGAGAAGTTCAAGGATGCCACCCGGTTTACGAAGCTCACTTTTCAAGAGGCTTACGAAAAGAATCTCAACATCATGGACATGACGGCATTCACGTTGTGTATGGAAAACAAACTACCGATCATTGTGTTCGACATGAACAAGCCCGGCAATCTAAAGCAAGTAACGCAGGGCGAGCCTGCCGGCACACTGATCAGTTGATCTAACCAATTCGCACCAACCCGTATCTTAGGGCTATGGAAGAAATTGAACTATTCCTCGACGACGCGCGAGAGCAAATGACCAAAGTCCTTGGTCACGTTGGTCATGAGTTGACCAAGATTCGCGCCGGCAAGGCCAATCCTTCCATGCTCGACGGAATCCAGGTGTCCTACTACGGTGCCATGAGCCCGCTGAACCAGGTTTCTTCCATCACTTCACCGGATCCACGCACACTCTTCATCAAGCCATGGGAAAAAAGCCTCATCCAGGAAATTGAGAAATCAATCATGGCTGCCAACCTCGGCCTAACCCCGCAGAACGATGGCCAGCAAGTGATTATCAACATCCCCATGCTTACCGAAGAGCGGCGCAAGCAATTGGTGAAGCAGGTACACCATGAATGTGAACAAGGTCGGGTGAGTATACGCAGCGTACGCAAAGAGACCAATGAAAGCCTGAAAAAAATCAAGGGCGCGCCCGAAGATGACCTGAAGGCAGCTGAAGTTGACGTTCAGAAACTCACGGATGAATTCATCGGCAAGATCGACGGACTCATGAAGAAGAAAGAGGGCGAAATCCTGACCGTATAGAAATGGGCGAAGAAAATTTTGGCCAACGGGCCGTGCGAAAGACAGTAAGTTTCATGAAGAAACTCCTTCTCATTCTGTTTGTGCTTGCAGCCGGCGCATTCTCATTTCTTTATTGGGGCACCTATGAGACCGGCGTCATGGCAGGCAAGGTGATTCGCATCAGCGAAAAGGGCATCGTGTTCAAGACCTTTGAAGGTAAGCTCAATCTCGAATCCTTTGGAGCACTGAAAGGAGCCAGCCCTATTGCCGAATCGTTCGACTTCTCCGTAGCCAGCAACGAATCGGAAGTGATCAAGAGTTTACAAGAGGTGGCCCTCAGCGGAGAACGGGTCAATCTTTATTTCACAAAACGGTACATGCAGTTTCCCTGGCGCGGCGAAACGAAGTACTTCATTACCAAAGTCGAGCGTACCGGCACCCCGTAGTTCCCCACCCTTTGAAATCCCACCTTATTGTTGTCTACGGTTCGTACGGTTACACCGGAACGCTGATCGTTGACCTGTGCAAAACCATGAACCTCGATGTAAAGTTGTCGGGGCGCAATGCCGCTGCACTCGAACATCAAAGTCAGAAATCAGGATATCCATTCCAGGTGGTGGAAAGTGATGACAGGCAAGGGTTGATCAACCTTCTAGCCCCCGCGACTTTGGTCATCCACTGCGGAGGCCCCTTCAAGCACACGGCGAGAACCATGGCGGAGGCCTGCCTGGCGACAAAGACGCACTACACCGACATAACAGGCGAATACCAGGTGTTCGAAGAGTTGGCCGGGATGCATGAGGCAGCCGTGAAGGCAGGCATCATGATCATGCCCGGAACCGGTTTCGACGTGGTGCCTTCCGATTGCCTGGCTGCCCATCTGAAGTCCCGCCTTCCCTCGGCTACACACCTGCAGCTCGCGTTTACTTCCACCACTGCTGGCACTTCACGGGGCACGAAAAAGACTTCCATCGAATCGCTTGGCTATGGCGGTCATATCCGTAAGGATGGAAAGCTTACCCGCATTCCCCTGGGCAAGACACTCAGCGTTGATTTTGGTGCCTTCCGGTACAACACGTTGTGTATTCCCTGGGGCGACATTGCCACGGCCTGGCGCAGCACGGGCATACCCAATATTGAGGTCTACATGGGAGCGACGGACTCCATGATCCGAAGCGCACGGCTGAGCAATTACCTGGGCTGGTTGATGCGCGCAGCGCCCGTACAAAACTACCTCAAGCGGCAACTTGACAAGCGATCTCCCGGGCCGAGCGCTGAAAAGCGAGAAAAGGGCAAGAGCTTTTTGTGGGGCCAGGTGAAAAATGCATCAGGAGAAACGCGCACTTCGCGCCTGGTGGTTCCCAGTGGGTACACCCTCACAGCCCTGACTGCCGTGAACATTGCTCAGAAGATTCTGGCAGGCAACCTCAAGACCGGCTACCAGACACCATCCATGGCCTACGGCGCCGACCTAATTCTTGAGATCAGCGGAACCCAAAGAACCGATTTGTGAATATGGAACAGAAACGACTGACGCGATCCCGAACCGACCGCATGGCGGCAGGCATCTGCGGTGGGCTTGCCGAGTACTTTCAACTTGATCCCTCGCTGGTGCGCATTGGCGTCATCCTCATTTGCCTCGTCACAGGTGTTTTCCCGGTCTGTGCGGGCTATGGCATCATGTGGCTTGTTGTTCCGGAAAAGCCACTTTAACTATGATTTTCAGATGATTTTTTTATTCACATGATTGTCCAGGTGCAATATTTTAAATCAAGGTCATCAGTCAAATCAATTACGGGTCACCGGTAAATTTCTTGTTGGCGAATCGCTTGAATTCAAGACTGGTGGATCCAAAATTTATCAAGAGCCCAATCTCAAGGTTGAAGGCTTCCAGGTAGTTGATCGCTTGGGCGTAGTGAACGTTCTCAAGTTTGGTCTGCGCTTTTATTCCGACAGATAGCTTCCCCTCCACAAGAAAGTCTACCCTTCTCGACCCTATTCGAATACTCCTGTAAAAAATAGGCATCTCGCATTCTCTTTTGAACGTCAATGCTTCTTGCGTCAATTCAATGGCCAGGGCCCTTTGATAAATTACTTCCTGATAGCCGCTACCAAGCCGGCCATGAACCGTCATGGCTGCCTTAATTATTTTCGCCGTTAACGCGGAGTATTTATACTGTTCTAGTACAATAGCCACACATTAAATAACTAACCTCGCAATTCTAGGCTATTGCCAAGTGATTGGCAATCCAGTTTTCCGGACTATGATTCGTATGACTTTTGTGATTCGGACTATGATTTTCAGATGATTTTTTTGATTCTCCTGATGCATTAAATCATGGCAATCACCAAAATCAAATAAATCACAGTTCAGACACCTTCCCGGATGTGGATTGGCTTTCCCGAAGAAGCCCTTGTGTGCCCGATTTCTGAAAATTCAATCCTTTCGGCCCGAAATAGCTCCTCCACTTCGGCCTTCGCACTTTCTTTCACAAACACCATGAGACCTCCGCTCGTTTGCGGATCGCAAAGGCTCAGCAGTGATTCAGAGCCAATCCCTTCCACCTTTGACTGGTAGCTGCTCCAGTTCCGCATTGTGTTGTCGGGGTAGATCATTTTTCCCAGGTAGGTTTTCAGATTTGGCGCCAGGGGAACACTTGGGTAGTGAATTTCTGCCGAAATGCCGCTTCCTTCACAAACCTCCAGCAGGTGTCCCAACAGTCCGAAGCCTGTGACATCCGTCATTGCCGTTACTCCAGCAACCCGGCCAAGTTTTGTTCCAATTGAATTCAGTTGGGTCATTAGTTTAATCGCTTCCGCCAAGTCTGCTGGTGAAGCAACGCCCCGCTTCCATGCTGTAGTGAGGATTCCCACACCAATGGGCTTGGTGAGATAGATCGTATCGCCCGGTTGTGCGCTGCTGTTTCGCTTGATGTGTTTCTTGTCGGCCAGACCTGTAACGGCAAGCCCGAAGAAGGGTTCCGGGCTGTCGACGCTGTGTCCGCCGGCAAGGGGTATCCCCGCCTCGTCGCACACTTTTCTGCCTCCTTCAAGCACGCGTTGAGCGAGGTCAGGAGGCAGCTTTTCCACGGGCCAACCCAGGATAGCGATAGCCATAATCGGCCTGCCGCCCATGGCATACACATCACTGATGGCATTAACGGCAGCGATCCATCCGAAGTCGAAGGCATCATCAACGATAGGCATGAAGAAATCCGTCGTGCTGATCAGGCATTCCGTTTCGTTGAGTTCAAAGACGGCCGCATCATCCTTGGTCTCATTGCCTACGAGTAGGTGGGGAAAAACAGTTTTTGCATTTGACTGCTGGAGAATCTTCTCCAGTACCGCCGGCGCAATTTTGCAACCACAGCCTGACCCATGTGCGTACTTCGTAAGAGCGATGTCGTTCATTTTGATTCGGTAAGTTGGAGGGCCAGTGACCCAAGGTCCTTTCCATCCCAGGGTATGCTTCGCCGTTGTTGGCCAATGCGCTTCTCCATGCTGTTCAAGTATGCTTTGTCATAGTAGGTAAGCAGAATATCGATTACTCCCGGCATGTCGCCCTCCTGCAACTTCTCGGCAGCGGCTTTGAAATGCTGACCTCCAAGTTTCTTCGACACTTTTGTCATGATTGCCAAAAACTCGGTTCGATCTGCCGCTCCATATTCGTTGGCTAGCCGAAGCACGCGGGTCTCCTTGGGCACATCGATCCTGATCATCGGGCTAGTGTTCAATTGCACCCAGAAGTCATGGGGCAGAAATATTTTTCCGATGGCAATCGATTCATCTTCCACCCAAATCGGTCTTTGGGGGTCCAGCGAGAGCAGGCATTCGTAAAGGTCGTTTTGGAATTGCTCCGTTGTGGGCTGTGGCGGTTGCAGCAAACCGCCGAAAGCTGACCCTTTGTGGCTGGCCATTGCCTCGAGGTCAATCACCTGTTCTCCCTTGCGGGCGAGCTCACGCAGGAGATCGCTTTTCCCGCTGCCGGTGCACCCGGTGATAGACTTCAGGTTGAGGGGTTTCCGGAACGCCTCGAGTGCGCTCTGTCTGTAGGTCTTGTATCCTCCGTCCAATAAATGTGACCGGATGCCCGCCATCCCGATAAAGCTGGCAAAGTTGGACGAACGCATGCCGCCGCGCCAGCAGTACACCAAGGTCTCTTTTCCAATGGCCACTGACTCAGCTTCGAGCACCATATCATTGAGTCTTGGCCCAACGAGGCGGAACCCTTCCTGGATCGCTTCCCGTTGTCCGCTTTGTTTGTAAGCAGTACCCACAACGGTCCGCTCGGCGTTGGTCAACAAGGGGATATTGAGGGCACGGGAAATGTGTCCTTCAGCATACTCTCCTTCCGACCGGACGTCGATGACCGGCAAGGATTGGCGAAGTGAAAGAAAATCAGTTAGTGAGATCATGCCCAAACGGGCGACAAAGTTAGACTATGATTTTCACATGATTTTAGTGATTCGCCTGATTGTGACAATTGCATCACCACTAATCATGTTCATCAATCAAATCAAATAAATCAGAGTTAAATCACAGTCAGTCGTCAAACGCGTTGATAAGGCTCGACGATATTCCGATTCGGAACCCGGTGGACACGTAGGTTCCTTGTTGAAATGATCCTGCAAATTCCAGTCGGAAAAGACGGAGTATACCTTCCAGGCCATAGCCCAGTTCAACATAGTTGCTGGCCGTCGGGCTGGCGAGGTAGTTCACAAACAAGTTTTCAGTAATGCCCATCAACCGCACATAGGATATGCGGGTGATGAGAAACTTCCTTAAATGATAGTGGGCATTCACAGTTGCAAACTTGTCTTTCGTGCTGAACGCGTAGTAGTCGAGGAGTCGATAGCTTCCCACCGGGTCGGTAGTGACAAACGGTGTCTGGTTGCCCAGGAAATGCTTGTAATCCATGAAGTACATCCGCCGGCCGCTGAAGAACGTGCCGCCCTTCACCTGGAGATCCAGTGTGCCACGAATTCCAAATTTCAGCTGGTGGCGGAATCCGAGCTCCATCATCTCGAATGAAATGTCGCTTTCAAGCGCCCCAAAACCGCGTCTGAATTCCGCTGTCAGGATCGGTGAGGAGTTGGTGACCCGCTGCCGGTTGCCATTTCGCTTTCTGAACTTCTGCCACGGCCTCGCCTCAATGCCCAAGACGGCAGTAAATGCGTTGTGTGTTGGGAAACTCGTGCTCGCCAATTCACGGCTCACTGGCGCATTGGGTGTATACTGCTTTTCTTTATAGTCGACCCAATTGATATTCGTGTTGTTGGTCAGTTCAGACCGTTGTGACCACGTCCATTGTGTGTAAGCTGTAACGTAATCACTAAACCGATCGCGCCACTTGAAGTCAACATATTTGCGTTCATACAACTTCATCAGGTTATCTTCCAGGAATAACGTAGTAATGGAGTTGACGATATGATGGATGGGTTCGTCGGAGTTGTATTGATGCACGTAGCGCCCACCTTCGAGGGTAAACCGGTGCTGACGGTTGCGGAATTCAAATCGCAAAATCCCCGAAGCCACTTTCCTGGAAAAGGCATAGCGAAAAATCGGTGTAATTTCCAATCGCGAGTTCCGCGGCCGTGCGTCCGGATTCAGGCTGTCGCGCTTAGACCACCGGCGATAATAACTCATCCGGTAAATCAGGTTCCAGCCTTCAACCGTATTGAAGCCACCGTTGGGAAAGTGTATCTCGAAATTCGACATCTTCCCGAGCTTGTAGGTATCCCCTGTCAGAACATCCCAAGGTTGAAATCCCTTGCTCCTCGATGGCTTTAACGAATCACCCTCCTCACGTTTACGCTGAACTTCGGAGATGCTGTCGTTTACAATATACCCGCGTTCCTCTTCTTTCGTGAGCTGAACCGGGCGCATCTCCGACCAGAAAGTGGAATCCTTCTTGTAGGCCAGGGAATCCACTTTGAAAGTTGTTTCCTCGATCACTTCAGGTTCCTTCTGTTCCTTCCGCTCGGCCTTCTCATACTCCTTTACCATCTGGTTCAGCTCCTTGCGTGTCACCTCCTTGCCGTCTTCGAGACGTTTCTGGAGCTGCTGTCCCTTCTTGCTGTACTTCTTCTCGACTTCCTTGGCTCGCTCTTGCTGCACGTTCTCATCAATCACAGTCATCTCCAAAGGCAAGGCCGGGTTGAGGGTGATCTTGTAGTCTTTCACCGTTGCGAGGTAGTCGGCCACAAATTCAAATCCGAAAATCTTCCCTCCCACCTTGAATTGCTGCGACACGGGCAACCATGCTTTGTCTTCTATCGGGTTGTAAATCTGCTTCACATGAAAGCGGATGCCCAACTTGGTGACTTCCAGTTCCGTACTGTGAATGCTCCACCAGTCTTCAACGATGTAGATCGTTCCTTCGAAGACATTGTCCCCTTTCGATCGGGGTGTCACCTTTATTTTAGAAACATCATAGTTGCGATCCTTGAAGGTGCCCTCGTAGGTGAACTTGTAGTAAGAAAATGCCCTGGGTGACAACGGGGAAACCGTCTCTGCAATCTCCGGCTCATACAAGCTGCCGAACACATAGGCATTGGGCGAGGTGTTCCGGTTGTTTCCGTTTGTATAGACAGCTATTACTTTCTCGTCAAACTTATTGGGCCGCGTGAATGTAACCTCGCTCACTGATTCCTGGATAAACATCCGGTCCTTGGTGATGCCCTCTTTCTCCAGGGCTTTCTTGGACCACCAGGGATAGTCCGTCAATTGCCCCTTTCCTTTGATGTACACTTTGGCGGTGTACTTGTCGATTTGCTGCGTGTGGTACTTCGCTTTCGCGATTGCCTTTCGCATGATGGTGTAGGCAGGGTCTTCCTTGCCCGCCTTCACCGTCACGGCTTGCAATTGAATGACCTGGGCCTTCATCACAATATTCATGGTAATGAAGTCGTCCCCGACATCAATCGTACGGGTCTGCGTTTCGTAGCCGAGGTAATGAAACACGATGTCGTACTTACCCGGCGTGAGCACTACTTCATACTTACCATCAGGATCGCTCACTGCCCCCGACTCTGTCTGCCGTACGTAAATGGTGGCAAAGGCCAGCGGATTGCCATCGTCACCCTTGATGGTGCCCCTCAGGCCTCCACCTGCGGCAGGCAGCGCCGTCAACGCCAGCAAAAGGTATAGCAACCCTTTCATTGCTTTCCAAGACGAGAACCTGATCATTGTGGTTGCTGATGACTCGCTATTTATCGATAAAAATGGCGAAGACGGATCATTTCCTCAACCGGCTCCGGCAAAAGGTGGCTCACCGACTTGCCGTTGCGGATGTTGTCGCGAATAGTGGTGGCGGAAATGTCGATCAAGGGAGCTGGAACCAGTCGCACGTTGGCATGACGCAGCAGCGGCGAATCTGTTACACCAGGTCTCGGATAAACATAGAGGCCATAGTTTTCCAGGATCTGGCGGTAATTTTTCCAGTTTTCGAAGTTCTGCAAGTTGTCCTGCCCGAGTATAATCACAAACTGTTTACCTGGGTGTTTCTCAGACAGCAGTGCCAGCGTATCGATCGTGTAACTTGGCCGGGGCATATGAAATTCCACATCCGATACCTCGAGTTTATAGTGATCGGCAATAGCGGCCTTCACCAAGTCAAACCGGTCGTGTTCATGGAGCAGGGTCTTAGAGGGCTTAAACGGATTTTGCGGCGACACTACAAACCAAACCTTGCTGAGGTCCGTATGCTCAGCCATGAAATTGGCGATAGTGAGATGTCCGGTATGAATCGGGTTGAACGATCCGAAGAACAGGCCGATCTTTTGGGTTCCAGGTTTCAGGTTCAAGGTTCCAGGTTTGCGAGCCTGGTTTCAGGTTTTTCTGAATTCATCATACAGGCGCTGGGCTTCTGCGCGCGAACGTGCAAGGTCTTCGTTCACAAGCACCTTGTCGAATTTGTCCTGGAATTCCAGCTCAAACTTTGCCTTGAACAGTCGCTGCGAAAGGCTGTTGCCTGATTCTGTGCTCCGTTTGCGGAGTCTTTCTTCAAGCACGGCCATCGACGGCACCTTCACAAAGACGGCCAGGCCGCGATCGCCGAAGTATTTCTTCAAGTTAATGCCACCCTTAACGTCAACATCGAAGATAACGTCCTTGCCCTCCTTCCAGATGCGCTCCACCTCCGACTTTAGTGTTCCATAGAAGTTACCGGGATAGACTTCTTCCCATTCCACGAACTCATCGCGGTCGATTCGCCTTTTGAATTCTTCGGGGGTGAGAAAGTAATAATCCTTGCCGTCGGTCTCTGTACGCCCTCGTTTGTCGCGTGTCGAGGCGGAAATGGAAAAACCGAGCGTGGGGTTATGCTCGAGCAAGTGGTGAACGAGGGTGGTCTTTCCCGATCCGGAGGGTGCAGAGAAGATCAGGGCCTTGCCGGCCATCAGGGGTTCTTTTGAGTAAGCTGTGACTTGATTTGTGTCACCAGGTCCGACGGTGCGCCCTCGCCGCAACACCGCGACTTGAGGAGTTCCTTGATGGCGACGTCGACTTGATAGGTTCGGAAGCAGGGCATGCAATGATCCATGTGAGCGAGGAAGTATTCCCGCTGTTCGTTACTTACCTCGCCATCGAGGTAGAGTTGGAGCATCTCCATGCAGCTGGCTCGCTTGCCGGTGGGTGAGGTGAACGGGTTGGCGTCACTCATAGGTTAGGTGTTTTTGTACCCCATGGATTTGGCATATGTACTAAGTTTTTCCTTGAGAAGCTGGCGGGCGCGGTGCAGGCGGCTTCGCACTGTACCAATGGGGATGTCCAGAATCTTCGCCATCTCCTCATATTTAAATCCTTCGAGGTCACACAAAATAATCACCGTCCTGAAATCCACATCCAGCGAGTTGAGCGCATTCGAGATTTCATCACCGATCATGTCCTTGAGGGAGTCGACCCTCAAGTCCGGGGTGATCTGGCGATTCACCTCATCTGAGTTGTAATAGGTCTCTACCTCCTGGTAGTCAACTTTTCCGGGTTCCTTGGTCTTCTTCCGGTAATCGTTGATGAAACTATTTTTCAGGATTCGGAACAACCACGCTTTGGCGTTAGTTCCTCTTTGGAACGATTCTATAAAGCGATACGCCTTGAAATACGTGTCTTGAACGAGGTCTTTCGCGTCGTCGCGATCAAGTGTGAGGCGGTAGCCAAAATTGTACATGGAATGAATGTGCGGGAGAAACTCCTTCTCAAAGATCTCCTTCTTCACCGTTTCCGAGTACACCTGGCGGACGCTTTCTTCCATGGCTCCAAAAATAGCCAAATCTATTTGAGCAGCTTGTAGTTTTTGTACTCGCCCACGCGAAAACCCACGAGGCTGCTGAGGACCCGCTTCAGGCGCTCCCGAATTGTCAGCCGGTTCTTGGATAAATCGTGATCAAATTTCCAGTTCAATCGCTTGATCCGGTCTTGCATCACAGCCGGGTGCGTCCCGGCAAACCGCTCCAGGGAGTCGACCGAGCTGTAGTCAAACTCTTCTTCCTTGGGAAGGTACTGTTCCAGCCAAGCATCGTCGTGGTAAAGGCTGCTGAAGGCCGCCAGTTTTCGCTTCATAGCCCGCGGATCACGAACCCAACCGTAATGAAAAATCTCTGCGTCGATGAGTTTTACCGACAGTTTGTCGTTTGGCCGCTTCCGGAACCCCTGCGCGTCGCGGTAGGAAAAAATGTTGTTGCTGTTTCGAACGATGCGAATCTCCCTGCGATACCACCGCCACGATGATCCCACGTAATCGAAGGATCCATAAAAATGCCGGTAATTGAAAAGCAGGCCTTCCACGGTTGGGTCGCTCAGCCAGGTAGTCATTGCTTCTCGCACCACCGGGTGGTACTTTTCATGAAGCACTTCGTCGGCCTGTATGTAGAAGCACCAATCCGCATCGGGTGAAACGGCCGAAAGCGCTTTGTCGGTTTCCAGCGCCAGCACATGGCCGCCCTCTCTCTGGGTGTCGTCCCAAACGGTCTCAATCACACGGACTTTTGCCGGATCGATGGCGCGAATAAGGTCAAGCGTTGTGTCTGTCGATTTGCCCACAGCGACGACCACTTCATCACAAAGCGGAAGGATGGAGCGAATGGCTTCCACTACCGGGTAGTCGAGCGCAACGGCATTTCGAATGATGGTAAACCCGGAAACTTTCATTCCGCGCCTTTGGGCCTGGCCACGGTGGCATATTGCAAATACCGGATATCGTTGAAGTAGCCAAAAGTCAGCAACACGAAGGGCCACACTTTGATCGACTTGGTGGGATTTATGGCTTCGTGGCGGAGGATGGTGTACCCGGCTCGTTCAAACATATTGCGGATGCTCTTGCCTGTGAAAAACCGGAAGTGCGTAAAGTCCATTATTCCGTGATCGGCATACTCCCAGTTCTTGCCAAAGACGAGGTCGAGAAAATTCCTGAAGTAGCGGATGTTCGGGATTGAACTGACGACTACGCCGGCGGGTGAGAGCTTTTTCTTGAATTTCTCGAGGATAGTGTAGGGATCAAGAAGATGTTCCAGAACGTCATTGCAAATGATGAGGTCAAAGTATCCATCCGGCAATTCAGCCATACGCTGTCCGATGTCGCCTGACAACACACGGGTGAGCCGTTGAGCAGCTACTGCTGCGCGATCCGGCTCGTACTCTACACCCCATACTTCTGCCTGGAGGTGATCCTTCAGGTAAGCGCCGAACAACCCTTCGCCGCAACCAACATCAAGGATCCGTTTTGCGCCAGCCGGGACATACGCCATCATCTCCGGGCGCTTGCCCTGGTAGTAATCGTCTGTTTTGTGTCTTATCTCCTCACTCATTTTCTAACCTGGCCAATTCACCGCGCAGGCGAAAGTAACTCTTGGCACGACCCAACAGGGTATTCTCTGGCAGCGGCAATTCAAAGATGGTAGAATCTTTCAACTGGAAATCTCGGAAAATTTCATCCCGCTCGTCGTGGGGAGATTTTCCCAGCTTTTGGTAGAGCTCTCCCTTCCCCACCGGGCGGGTATGTCGTGCTCGCAGCAGGTCAAAGACTGCTATTCGTCGGTCACCGTATTTCTTGCGTATGCGCTCGCCCCAGAGAATGTCGATGCCCCAGCCTGACCGGTTCAGGTTGAACGTAGGCAGCAATTCACCAACCGCATCCCTGTGCATGAGGGGGCACATCAGTTCAACCGTGGAGAGAAATCGCATTCCCGACAACCACTTTCGTCGCAACACCTTCCAGCTTTTGAAAGAGTCGCGGGAAAGCACCGGTTGAGTCATTAGTAGATTATGTTTCCGGGCCATGAGAAACAATGCGGCGATTGCATCACCCGTCATCTCAATGTCGTCGTCGATGAAGAAGAAGTACTCATACCGCGGAAGCCATTCGGGATGCTTTGTAAAGAGGTCATGAATCATGATCCACTTGAAATCACGAAGGACAAGGACACGATAGTGCGGCGAGTTCAAATCAAGGTCAGGGATTTCAGCAGGGTCGTGAAAAGCAAGGAGAAGCACATCGTAAGGCCGACCCACCGACGACGTAAGCCAGGGGCTTCGGCGCGAGCCCTTGCCGAAGGGCATGATCAGCAAATCGTTCATGAATAGACCGGCTCGGCCTTGTAGATGCCGTTTTCACACCGTTGCAATCCCAGCTCGATGGTGCGCGCGAGGATGGCGTCGTTGACGGGAAGTTGTTTGCGCGAATGTTCAGGGTGATAGAGGTGAAACCCGGCCCCCTCAAACTTAATGTGTTTGCGACGGATGCCAGCATTGTTCATTCGAACAGCAAATTCGGAATCTTCACGACCCCAGCCGGCAAAGTCTTCATTGAAACCGTTGACGGCCAGAACATCGCTGCGCCAAAAGGAGAGGTTGGCTCCTCGTACCCGCGTGTGCCCTGAGCGGTAGTAGGAGAAAATCCGAGATAGCAGCCTGTTCTTCATGGCGTTGAAGCGGTTCGAGATGCCTCCATCGAAGAAACTCACTGAAAACTCCTTTCGGGCAAGCATTCGTGCTGTTCGTTCCTTCAGCAACAGCACGCGTGATCCCTGTATGAATCTCCCCTTCCAGGCATGTCGCTTGTGGTCTGCTACAAAGCCCGATGGAAGAACCATATCCCCATCGATCATGATGATATACTCCTCCTTCGCCATCGCGATGGCTTTGTTTCGAATCGCCGACAATCTGAATCCCAGGTCATCGTGCCAGCAGTGTTTCAAGGGCACAGGGAAGAGTACCTGGTAGCGCTCGATCAGCTCGCGGGTTTCTTCACCCGAACCGTCGTCTGCGATGATCACCTCGTCCGGCAGCGAATCCTGTTTCATCACACTCAAGAGCACAAGCTCGAGGGCGTCGCTTCGGTTGTACGTTGTGATGATCAACGAGGTGCGTAGTTCCTTGTTGCGTTCCCACAGCTTGGTATACTTGTAGAATGTATAGTTAGCGTTCGTGACGGAAATGATCACACCCTCAAAACCACCAAGGAAACCGAACTTGAGGAAGAAATTGAAGAAGAACGAGTACACCGTTTTGTAAAATATCTTTAGCGGTGAGCTTCTCATCGTGAAGCGCTTTTCCCGGGCGAAAATGTCGGAGTAAGATTGCACCTTCGCCAGGAAGTCAGTGGCATCGTCGTAGGCCTCGTGATAGAGGTCGCCTTTGAGATGCATTACTCTAGCTTTCCGGTCGTGAAGGATCACTTTGTCGTGAGGGTTGTCGCCTCCCCAAATGCCCATGGTCCGGTTCCACAAGCGCAGCTTCCGGTCGGGGTACCAGGCGGCGTGCCGTATCCATTTCCTTCCATAACTCGAAAGCCGGTTCATACGATAGGCGTCTGCAGGCCACGATTCCTTGACCTCCAGGATCGACTTCGTAAGTTGTTCGGAGAGGTATTCATCCGCATCAAGAGAAAGGATGTACGGATAAGTAGCCTGCCAAATGGCATAATTTTTCTGATCGATGTGCGAACGGAAGGGATGCTCTACGAACCGGACGCCGCGCGAAAGGCATATTTCCCGAGTGCTGTCCTTGGAAAACGAATCCACCACAAGGATCTCGTCGGCGATCGGCAGCAAAGAGTCTATGCACCGACCGATGTTATGCTCTTCGTTGTAGGTAATGATTACGCCACTGATCTTCACCATTTTGCAAAAATAACCAGAAAGTGCCGAATTCGGCCCTTCGACCACTTCGACTTCGCTCAGGGCAGGCAGCTCAGGGACCGAGGCTCGAGGCAGAATCGGACCACCCTCAGCTCAAAATAGCTACCTTGAGACGTGTTTTTTCGCGGGCGAGATACTTCCATGCCGGATGAAGAACTCGTGCGCCGGTACCAGGCGGAAGGGCGGCTCGAGTGGCTCAGCCAGCTTTACCTACGGTACACCTCCCTGGTCTATGGGGTTTGCCTTCAGTACCTGAAAGACCGCGATGACGCACAGGAAGCCGTGATGCAGATTCATGAAAAACTCATCACTACGCTTCGCACCCACGAAATAAAGACCTTCCGCAGTTGGTTGTACGTCACGGCGCGAAATCACTGCCTCATGCAGCTTCGCGCGGAGCGGCAGCACCCGACAGAAGAAATTTCGATTTCATTTATGGAAAATGGTCTCGCCGAGCATCCTCTTGAAGAGGTGATGCGGAGTCACGAGGCGGGCCGGTTGGAAGAGTGCCTTCGTACATTGGCTGAGCCCCAGCAGCGTTGCGTGACGCTCTTCTACCTCGAAGAGAAATGCTATAAGGAGATTACGGCCCTCACCGGCTTTGACCACAACCAGGTGAAAAGTTATATTCAGAATGGTAAGCGAAACCTGAAGAACTGTTTGGAACAACATGGCGAATGACGCTGACGATCTGGAAAGATACCGACGGGATGAAATGACTCCTGCCGAGCGGCACGCCTTTGAAAAGCGTGCGCTGGAGGACCCTTTCCTCCGCGATGCGCTTTCGGGGTCAGAGTCCTTGACTCCTGAGGCTTTCGCAAAGGACATCGGTGAGCTGAAGGGCCGGTTCTCTCAGTCCCGCACGCAATGGTTCACGCCTATCCGGATCGCGGCTGGTATTGCCATAGTCGCTTCCGCCGGATGGCTGGTTTTCCGAACCACGCCGGTTCCCCAGGACTCGTTGGCCGAACTGAAAAACGACTCCACTTCACTTGGTGATTCAACTTCCAAACTTCTCACCCTTGCTGCCCCGCTGAAAGACTCCTCAGGGGGAATCGATAAGGGCGATGTGAAGTCAATCACCAAAATTCCGGCGGTGAAGCCGACGGAATCCCAGCCAATTTCCACCACGCCCGCACATACATCGACTGCGGCCTCTTCAACTTCCGGAGCTACTGCCAGGACAGAGCCGGTCAAGACCGAACCTGAAAAGACAGAACCAGCACAAACAGAACCGGCAAAGACAGAACTAGCTAAGACAGAACCAGCCAGGTTAGAGTCAGCAAGGGCCCAAGATGTTGCCGCAGCCAAACCTAAAGTTGTAGAAGAGCAACGAGATGACAGATCGAGGAAGAAAGAGGCTGCGGCACCCGCTGCGATGGAAAGCCGAGCGGTCGCGTCAAAAGAACAGACATCGGACCGTATCGAGGACTTGCGCACAGACACCATCAAATTAGAGAAAGAGAAATACTCCTGGGAGGGGAGTAAATCCGATGTCAAGGTTTTCACTTCGACTGATTTTCCCGTAGATGTTTATGCAGCGCCTGTTGGCGGAGTCTCCTTCACGCGGTACTTGGAAGAAAACCAGCGAATACCCGAAGCGGCTCGAAAGGCCCATGTTCGTGGCAAGGTGACTGCCACCTTTGACCTCTCTGCCACAGGAAGTCTGTCAGGGCTCCGTATCATGCAAAGCCTCGGCTACGGCTGCGATGAGGAGTTGTTGCGCCTCATCAGCACCGGTCCTGCCTGGTCACCGACAATGCGGGGGAAAAAAGGCGTTCCTTCTGCGGTCGTGGTAACACTGGAATTTATCGCCGATCCATAGGTCAGACCACCTTCTTCCTTATCAACCGGGCGTAAGTCCGGCTCACCGGAAAACTCTTCCCGTTTTGCATCTTCACCACCATGCCCCCGTTGAAATGCCGCTCGATCTCCTTGAGGGAATTGATGTTGATAATGGTTGAGCGATGCACCCGGATGAACGTATCGGGGTCCATGATCTCTTCGAGTTTGCCAATGCCCGATGAGCTTACGAACTGGTCGGCTTTCGTGGTGATGATCGTATAGTCACCGGAAGCTTCCAGGTGTACGATATCCTCCACAGGCAGGTTGAAGAGCTTTTCGGATTTCTGGACGAAGATGTGAGTTTCAAAATTGCGTCCTTCAGTTCGAAGGTTTCGAAGTAATTCCTCCACACTTCCCTGTTCGGCGGTCTTGCGCTTCATGGCACGATTGATCGCTGAGCGGAACCGCTCCTGGTCCACTGGTTTTAACAAATAATCCACCGCATTTTTCTCAAACGCCTTAATCGCATACTGGTCATATGCGGTGATAAAGATGATATAGGGCTCATGATCGATCTCTTCGAGAACGTCGAAACCGTTCATGCCGGGCATCTGCACATCAAGGAAGAGAACATCCGGTTTCAGTTTATTAATCAACTCCACGGCGTCGGTGCCTTTGGCTGCCTCGCCGAGCACTGTGATTTCAGGGTACCCTTCCAGGTACTCCCTCAACAGGTCGCGAGCCAACTTTTCATCATCGACAATCAGACAACTGGTTTTCATACTATTTGGTTTTCAATGGATAATGGCTGATCTCCGGTCCGCTCAAGCGACTCCAACACAGGGATGCAGAAGCTGACGGAATAGCCGGACTCGGAGGCTTTCACCACCAGACCGGCACCGGGACCATAATAACTCTTGAGGCGCATGTCAGTGTTGCGCATTCCCACTCCTCCCGGGACACCGTCCATAACCTTCTTTGTCTTGGTTCCAAGGCCATTGTCGCTTACTTCGAAGTACACGCCGCCGGATTGCCGCTGAATGAGCAGGTGGATTGTCCCGCCTTCCTCTTTGGGTCCAATTCCATACTTCACAGAATTCTCTACCAGGGGCTGAAGGATCATGGGTGGAATGCTCAGGTTTAGACAACTGGAGTCAATTTGCTTCTCAAACGACAGGCGGTCGCCAAATCGTACTTGTTGAATGCGTATAAAGCTTTCAATAAAGTCTACCTCGGCACCCAGCTTCACCATCTTCCCCGAATGAGAATCCAGGGCGTAACGAAA
The DNA here is from genome assembly GCA_964549855.1 of uncultured Ohtaekwangia sp. GTDB lineage: Bacteria > Bacteroidota > Bacteroidia > Cytophagales > Cyclobacteriaceae > ELB16-189. The sequence goes on from CAZJWV010000001.1 coordinate 44,896, forward strand.
AATGTCCGACAACTGTGTGATGACTTTCCGGGCCTGCTCCTTGCTGGAGTTAATTAGCGTGGAGATGGAATTCAGCGTGTTGAAGAGGAAGTGCGGGTTGATCTGCGACTTAAGCAGAGAAATCTGCATTTCCTTGTTCTTGAGAATGAGTTCGGTTTTCTCCTGCTCCTCCCTTTGACGCCCCTGGAAATAGGAGATCACAATGTACACGCCCACCGTAATGATGTACTGATCGTAGAATCGAAGTGCATCCCAGTCCAAGAGATCTATCATGAATTCTTTCCAACTATCGAAATAGACGAGCCCGTCCATGTAGTCGGTGAAGTAATACGAGAGGGTGCCCATGATGACGAAGAAAGAAACAATGCCCACGGCATGACCCACGACCTGGATCACCGGGCGGAAACGGAACAACCAGTGGGAATACAAGAAGATGAGTATGATGAGGACACAGAGGGCTTCCCAGAGATACAAGCCATTCCACAATACATAGGAAAATGGCCGGCTGAGTTTCCACTCAAAGAAAGTGCTGATGGCAAAATTTACAGCGTACCAGAGGCAGATGAGCACGTAGGCACGCTTCCAGATCTTCGGTATTTTCTCCAGCAAGCGCACAATTCCATCGTTTTCCCAGAAAAAGGCTAACCCTGGGTAAAGGTATGCAGATGGACCCATTTTGAAGACGAATCGAACCAAACGGGAGCCAAGCCGTAGTTTGGGTCGACAAGCGGCAAAAAGGAGTCTCTGATCTATGCCTTACCTTTGCAGGACTGTCTGCTGGCATGCGTCGCGCGCTTTTTTCAGGATTCCTGGCCTTGTGGCTGGCTCCTGCCTACTCTCAAATGCTCACCCTCTCTGGCCAAGTGTTGGACAGTGAAACCCGTGAACCGTTGGCGTATGCGTCCATCGGGCTGAAAGGCCAACCGTATGGCACCGTGGCCAACTCGTTGGGCGAATTCGACTTTCATATTCCACCGCTGCTCATTGACCAAACCATGGTGGTGAGCATGGTGGGTTACGGCAACTACTCAGCGGAAGTCTCCGTCCTCCTCAAGGACGACGTGAACATCATTCTCCTCAAACGCTCGAACACCTTGCTCGATGCGCTGGTCGTTTCCGACTCACTTACCGGCGGTGACGTGATGCGCATCGCCTTGCGGCGAATGGATTCCAACTACCCTGACAGGCCTTATCTCGTCGAAGGATTCTATCGTGACCTCAAGAAGGTTGCCGACACCTATGTATCATTGCTCGAAGCGGCCATCAAGATTTATGATGAAGACTCCGGCGAACCTCGCAATAAATTCAAGCTTCGCGAACGAGTTCAGTTGATTGAGGTCAGGCGCAGCCTGGGCTACAGCAACCGCTTCACAGCCTATTTCGACGAAGACAACCTTCTCGAAGAAGTATTGCTGCACAACAACATCAGGTATCGACAGTTTCCTGATGAGGATTTGTTCTTTGACAACCTGAGTCGCGAAAAAAATACAACCTACGACGGTCGTGACGTTTATGTCATTTCACACAAGGGCGAATTCAAGCTTCGTCTATTCATCGACCAAAAGACATTTGGCATACTGCGCATGGAGTATGAAAACCCTACCGTACAACCCATTAACAAGAAACGTGGGTTGATCAGCCGGTTCGTCGACCTCAAAAAAACCATTCACTACCGGTATTACCAGGGCAAACTCTACCTGAATTACATAGAGGTACTCTCACGGATCAACTGGTACGATATCGAAACCGAGGAGCTCAAGTTTGAAACGGAGTTGGCGCAGAATCTCATGGTGAACCGCGTGTTCCCCGATACAGACGAACGCATCCCTACCACGGCGAAGATGCGGCGATACGGATTGCAGTTCCAGGATCTTAACTACAACAAGAAATTCTGGGATGCGTACAACGTGATTAAATCCACACCGCTCGACGCAAAGATTGTCGCCGATCTTGAGCGCGACGGACCGCTGGAGAAGCAGTTCTCCAAGTGACCTCGTCCCCTAGTTTTTGCGCCCACCCAATGGCGCGGTGATTCCTAACCACGGAAGAGCAACCAGGGTCCTCATGTTTTCCTCTATGGGGATAAAGAAGCCGAAGTCAATGCCTGTCCGGTTAGCCATCTTGCGCCCGCCCAATCCAATGAGGATGAGGCTGGAATTGCCGCTGGGGATCACATAGCTTTCGCTGATGAAGTAGCTTTTGGCCGACGTTCGGATCAGGGTGCTGAGACTGAAGATCGGTTGCTTGGCCATCGAGACCGAAGTGTAGCTGTATCCCATACCGAAGGTCACGTTGTTGTCGCGACTGCCAAAGGTGGTGCTTCCATAGATAACACCGAACCCATTTCCTTTTTCACCAAACGACGAAGTCCCGATTACGGCACCTATGCCGAGGTTGATCTTGTCCTTTGATAGCGGCAACGAGACCTTGGGGGTCAACCACACCGGTGAAGAAGGAGCTCCAAACAAAAACAAGGGAACGAAGCCGACGCCCAGCGAAAAGTGCCGGGTGATGCCCACGCTGAATTGATTGAACAGTACCCAGACATTTTGATAGTATCCTTCCCCTGGCTTCAGGCCGTAACCGGTCGGCGCCCAGAAGTTTCTTGTGGCTTGCGGGTTGTCCGACCAATAACCGTCTGGCCGAATCTTGCTCACTTCCAATCGATCCATTCGCTTGATCGCCGACCTTGCAAACGACAGCTTCCCCAGGGATTGCGTCAGGATGACTACGCTCACCGTGTTTTCTTCAAGAAGCCGGCCGGTGAACTTGTTGCCATCCTGCGTTTCAATCTCCACGACCACCGAATCCGGAGAGGACTGAGCAAGCGCCTGCTGCAAACCGGAGACGAGGAGAAGTACCAGGAGAAACAGCAGGAGCGCTATGTTTTCCGAGGCATTGCGAATCCCGGGGAGTTCTTTTGAATTCTTCATGAGGTGCGCATTTGGTTGGATCAAAAATGAACCCTCGCCAACCATGCCCACCGTCAACTTGTCCTTGTTCAGGTTCCAATAGTTGCATGATTTACCAATTCTCTTGCCCTGCCTGGTGCGTTGCAGACTCCCAATACGACATTCCGTGAAACCGCGACCGGCAGTTGCAAAAAATGCAACAGTGCCGTTCGGCTTAAAAGGCTTTGTTTTACCGCAAAATCCGGTAAATTGAATGGCCCAAACCGTGACCCAAAAGGAAACCATCCAATCTTCCTTCCTCAACCAGGTAAGGGACAAGCTCCCCCCGGCCCTCAATTTCGCTGACGAACTCGCGGAATTGCTGCACATCAGTCGCGACAGTGCCTACCGACGTATCCGTGGTGAAACCCTGTTGTCGCTCGACGAGGTGAAGAAGATGTGCGATCACTTCCGCATCTCGCTCGACCATGCCCTTTCTCCGTCCTCGGAGATCGTAACCTTCCAGGTACAGGCGTTGAACTCAGACAACTTCTCCTTCGAGAAGTGGCTGCGCTCCATCCTTGAAAAGCTTCAAATGGTCAGCCAGTTTTCTGAGAAAGAACTTGTCTTCCACGCGAAGGATTTGCCGGTCTTCCACTTTTTCCAATACCCGCTGCTTTCGGCGTTCAAGATGTATTTCTGGCTGAAGTTCTTTGTGCGCCGTACTGACAATACCTCGGGGAAGTTCAATGAGCAAGTCATCCCTCAAGAACTTCTGAGCCTGGGCACTCGGATCTGGGAGAGGTACGTCTCGGTGCCAAGCACCGAAATCCTGAGCCCAGAAGTGCTAACAGCAACCCTGCGCAATATTGAGTTTACGCGAGACTGCGGCTACTTTGAAAACCCCGGTGATGCGCTTCGTCTTTGCGACCAATGCCAACTGCTGCTTGAAAGACTCAATCACCAGGCCGAGGTGGGACATAAAGGAGACTCAGCTGATCCCGAACAGGGAGCCCGCTTTGATATCTACCACAATGAAGTACTCATCGGCGACAACACGATTCTCTTCAAGATGGGAGAGAAGCGCGTGACTTTTGTAACTGCCAATAACTTCGATATTCTGACGACCTCGCACGAGCTCTTCTGTCATGAAACGGAGGATCACATCAACAACCTGATCAGCAAGTCGACCCTGATCAGCCGCAATGCCCAGAAAGAGCGTGCAAAATTCTTCAACAAAGTATCTGAACGAATCCAGGAGACCCGGAAACGGCTTTCCTGATCAGGCACTGAAGGCTTTCGCCTCCGCCAGCAGTTCTTCCTTGTCGATCGGCACAACGCCCACGTGCTGGCAAACCAAACCACCGCCCAGATTTGACAGGAAAGCAATGTCCTCTCCGTTCAATCCTGCCGCAGTCGCCAAAGCGGCGAGGCACACCACGGTGTCGCCGGCTCCAGACACATCAGCAATCTCGCGCTTGTGGGCAGCCAGCCGCTTGACGCTCCCCTGGTAATCGATGAACATGCCGCGCTCCGACAGGGTGAGCAGTACCCCTTCAACTTTCAACTGCTCCTTCAGAACCTGGGTTGCCTTGCGAATAGATTTGTCTTCCCGGGAATCCAATTCAATCTTCAATCCCTCACGCAACTCTTTCACATTCGGCTTGAAAAGCGTAACCCCGCGGTATTCCAGGAAGTTTCTCTTTTTGGGATCAACCACGGTAGGGATTTTTTTTGACTTCGCCAGTTCTACTGTATGCCGGATCACTTCAGGGGTAATCACGCCCTTGTCGTAATCCTCGAAAATCACAACGTCGCATCCGGGCAGGAGCTTGGCGATCCGGGCGATCAATTCTTTTTCCTCCTCTGCCGTGGCGGGTTTGTCAGATTCTTCGTCAATCCGTACCACATGCTGGTGGGCGGCAAAGACACGCGACTTTACTGTTGTGGGGCGAGATGAACTCCGCACAATTCCTTCCGTCGACATTCCTTTCTCCTCCATCAACTGAACCAGGCGCTTGCCTTGTTCGTCCTGAGCGGCGAGTGCGCAGAGTACCGGTGTGGCGCCCATGGATAAGACGTTCAGCGCCACATTGGCTGCGCCGCCCAGTCGAAAATCGCGGCGGTTTACCTGAACAACAGGTACGGGGGCTTCCGGCGAAATGCGCTCAACCGATCCCCAGATGTAGGCATCGATCATCACGTCGCCGATGATCAGCACACGCAACTTGCCGAAGTGCGCAAAGACTTCAGGCCACGACGGCATGTGTGTTGGTTTCTTTCAGTCCGGCGAGCGTACGCTTTAGCCGGCTAAGGGCTTCAACGAGATCTTTTTCGGAGGCCGCATAAGAGAGACGAAGACAGTTGGGATCGCCAAAGGCGCCGCCCGGCACGAGCGACACGTGAGCCTTGTCGAGGAGGTACATGCAAAGTTCGTCCCCGTCTTTGATGGTCTGCGTGCCGTCTGACTTTCCGAAGAAATGGCTGAAGTCGGGGAAAAAATAAAAGGCGCCAAGTGGGTAGTTGGCTTTCACGCCAGGAATTTCCTTCAAAAGGCCATGCACCAACTCACGACGCTTCTTGTATTCATCCACCATCCGCATGGTTGGTGCGATGTCGCCGGTGATGGCCGCTAAAGCGGCGCGCTGGGCGATAGAGCTGTTGGCCGAGGTGAGCTGACCCTGCATCTTGTTGGCGCCGTCGGCGATCCATTTCGGAGCGCACATGTAGCCCACGCGCCAGCCCGTCATCGCATAGCCTTTGGCAAAGCCATTGATGGTTATCGTTCGGTCGAACATGCCCGGCAAGGAGCCGATGCTCGTCTGGTCGCCGGTGAAGTTGATGTGTTCGTAGATCTCGTCAGCGATGATGAGGAGGTCCGGATGCTTCAAAACGACGTCGGCGATGGCTTGAAGCTCAGCGCGCGAGAAAACCGAGCCCGTCGGATTGCAGGGCGAGGAGAAGATAATGGCGCGAGTCTTTGGTGTGATGGCCTGGGCCAGTTGTTTGGCCGAAACCTTGAAATCATTTTCAATACCACCCTTCACCATGACCGGTGTACCTTCCGCAAGGCGGATGATGGCATCGTAGCTCACCCAATAGGGTGAAAAGACGATCACTTCATCTCCCGGGTTGATGAGGGCGAACATCACATTGGCGATGGATTGCTTCGCACCGTTGGACACAACGATGTGTTCCGCTTTATAGGGGACTTTATTTTCCTTTTGGTATTTGGCAGCAATGGCCTCCCGCAGGTCGGGATAACCGGCTACTGGAGGATAGGCGAAGTATTTTCCTTCGTCGATCGCTTTCTTAGCCGCCTCGCAGATGTGTACAGGTGTTTTGAAATCGGGCTCACCGAGGCTGAGGTTGATGACATCTATGCCTTTGGCTTTGTACTCACGGGCCTTGCTGGCCATGGCGAGTGTAGCTGATTCCTCAATGGAGTTGATGCGGCGGGAAAGTTGCTGATTCATAAAATGTGGCTGTGACGGTTGCAAAGAACGGTATTATAGGGGAAAGTTTGCAACCCTTCGACAGGCTCAGGGCAGGCCCTTCGAAGAGTCGATAGTCCATGGTCCATAGTCCATGGCAATGCAGCTATGGACTATTCAGGAGAATGGCACCCGAGAGGTAATACTCCGTCCGAGGGTAATTTCATCCGCATACTCCAAATCGCCGCCCATGGGAATGCCCCGTGCAATCGAGGTAATTCTTAATGGGAGTTCCTTGAGTCTCCTGTGTAGATAAAATGCAGTGGTGTCGCCCTCCATGGTTGGGCTCAACGCCAGTATCACTTCCTTGATTTCGTTGTTTTCGTCGTTGACTCTCTGCAACAGCGTCTCGATGTTCAACTCTGCGGGGCCCACTCCCTGGATGGGCGAGATGATCCCCCCAAGGACATGATACACCCCGGTGTACTGCGACGTATTTTCAATGGCCATCACATCTATGCTTTCCTCCACCACACAAAGGATGCTGTGGTCGCGTCTCGGACTACTGCAGATGGAGCATTGATCGTGATCGGAAATGGTGTGACAGGTTTTGCAGAAGCGCACCTGGCTGCGCAGCCGGTTAAGCGCTTCCGTGAGCGCTGTTGTTTTGTCTTCCTTTTCCTTAACGAGGTGGAGCACCAGGCGCAATGCAGTCTTCTTGCCGATGCCGGGGAGCTTGGCAATCTCGTTCACCGCGTTCTCGATCAGTTTCGATGGGTAGTCCATGCGGCTAGTTCTTCCATATTAAAAGTCGCTCGTCCGATGCGGGCGCATAACCATTACAAGTCAGCCCTGCAATTCCGCCCATCTGGCACAGGGTGTCACCCTCACAATTCTGCAGTTGAGAGATGAAGTCAGGACAAGTCACGCAGCCATTCACCTCCAACACACGCTCATCCTGGTAGTTTGAAAGATAAATCTCCCCTTTCCACCCGTTCTGAACGATCGTCGCCTTCACCGACTCCAGCCAACTCAAGTCGGCACAAATGTTCACCCAGGGGGTTGATGCTTTCTTTTCCCCGCAAGCCAGCAAGCTCAGGATCAAAATCAAACAGGCCCGTTTCATGACAATCAGAGAATCTTCGCGTCGATGCCTGCCTCGCAGATGCCGTCGCGTTCGGGCTTCAGTTCTTCAAACGAACCGGACTTCACGGTGCACTTGCCTTTGAAATGGATCAACCACGTGCACTGCTCTGCCTGCTCGGTCGTGTGGCGGCACACGCGGATGAGGGTCTTGATCACGTGCTCGAAAGTGTTGATGTCGTCGTTGAAGACGACGAGCTCCCGAAGGTCAACGTCCTCCTCAAGAAGCTCGACAGTCGTCGCTTCCTCTACCCACGGTTTGGTTCCCTGCTTCTCGATTCCCATCACGACCGGCAAATACTTGTTCCAAAAGTAAAAAAAATTGCCAAGTTTGGCCCTTTCAACAACTCCGAATGACCCCCACGCTGGTTGTGACCGTGATGACGCTCTATTTCGGAGCACTCATTTTAATCTCGATGGTCACCTCGAAGGGCGCAACCACTGATACTTTCTTCACGGCCAACCGGCAATCGCCCTGGTATCTCGTTGCGTTCGGGATGATCGGGGCTTCTCTCTCCGGGATCACTTTCGTTTCCGTGCCGGGAGCAGTTGGGAAAACAGGGTTTGCCTATTTTCAAATTGTGCTCGGATACATCGCGGGTTACGCGGTGATCATGACAGTCCTGATGCCCTTGTACTACAGGCTGAACCTGGTATCAATCTACACCTACCTCGAGCAGCGTTTCGACCGATGGTCATACAAAACGGGTGCCTTCTTCTTCCTGGTTTCCCGAACCCTGGGTTCCTCGCTGCGGCTCTGTCTTTCCGCAACGGTTCTTCAGTTGTTTCTTTTTGACGCCTGGAATATACCGTTCTACCTCACCGTGGTGATCACCATTTTCCTCATTTGGATCTACACTTTTAAGGGCGGCATCAAGACTATCGTCTGGACAGACACATTCCAGACTGCTTTCCTTGTGTCTTCGGTGGTCATATGCGTGTGCCTGATTTCAAACAGGCTGGGGCTTTCTGTTGGCGAAATGATCAATACGGTTTACGCCAGCGACTTGTCGCGAGTATTTAACCTCGACGATGTCAACAGCCCATTGTTCTTTCCCAAGCAATTCATCGGCGGCGCATTCATTGCTATCGCCATGACCGGGCTTGACCAGGACCTCATGCAAAAGAACCTGACTTGCCGAAATCTGCACGATGCACAGAAAAACATGTTCTGGCTTACGTTCTCAATCGTGATCGTAAACCTGCTGTTCCTGACTCTGGGGGCACTCTTATATCTATATAGTGCATCGCGCGGTATCGAAATACCCGCATCAACCGATGAGCTTTTCCCACGACTGGCCCTGAGTGAATTTGGTCTCGTTGCCGGGGTTTTTTTCCTGCTTGGCATTATTGCCTCCTCCTACGCCAGCGCGGATTCAGCCCTGGCTGCCCTGACCACATCTTTCTGTATTGACTTTCTCAATTTTCGAAACAAACCGGAGGCGGTCAAGCGAAGCCAGAAGAACATCGTGCATGTCGGCTTCTCTGTAGTCTTTCTTATCATCATCGTGATTTTTAAGGAACTCAATGAGCGATCCCTGATCGATGCCGTCTTAAGTGTTGCTACTTACACGTACGGTCCGCTATTGGGGCTGTTTGCATTCGGGATGTTCACCAAACGAATCGTGAATGACAAGCTTGTGCCTGTCGTGTGTATCCTCACTCCTGTTCTCTGCTATATTCTGAATGTCAATTCTGTAGAGTGGCTTGGAGGCTACCGATTCAGTTTTGAACTTCTATTGGTAAATGGAATGCTAACCATGACTGGACTTTGGATAATCTCAAGGCCTGGGGCTGCCACTGTACCGAATCCTGCATAGGCTCCTTTGCTCCCTATCCTTGCCACGGATTAGTACAAGCGACAAGGATTCCCTTCATTTTCAAATTTTCAAATTCCTAGCTCCTTGGCAGGATCCCAAAGCCGCTTCTCAAAGTCGACTACCTTATCCTTGATGACCTTCACACCGTCCTTCTTCAGCCGGTTTTCCATCTCCTTGGGACTACCGAAGTGATGTTTGCCCGTGAGCAAGCCCTGGCTGTTAACCACCCGGTGCGCAGGCACCCCCCGCTCGCCGTGGGCGGCATTCATCGCCCAGCCCACCATGCGCGCGCTCATGCCAGTGCCCAGGTAGCGGGCGATGGCGCCGTAGCTGGTCACGCGTCCCTTGGGGATTAGCTTGACCACTTCGTACACGTCGCTGAAAAAATTCGATTCGGGTTTTTCCCCGGAAGGCTTCTTACGCTTCATCAACGACGATACTACGCAAACCGCCAAATCAAATCAACGGACCGTTGACAAAACATTTCTAATTTTGTGCCCTCATGAAAAGAACCTGCCTCCTGGCCGTCCTGATTCTGTGCTTCCGTCTGACTGCGGCGCAGAAACTCGAGCTGCCCGACCCGTCGTCCTGGACGCGCGTGGAGGAGGGAAAGACACTGGCCTTTACGGTCCGGCTGACTGAGCCTGTGAAGGGGACAAAGTTTTCTCTCGAAGGCGCCACGAACCTGGGGATGCAGATCGATTCCGTTGGCAACTTTTCGTGGACTCCCTCCTACGACCTGGTCGATCGGCTTTCTCAGCAGAAAGAATTCAATGTGATCCTCCACGTTGATTTACCGGATGGCCGCCGCTTTAAGCAACCCGCTGCCTTCACCGTATTTCATGTGAACCGCCCCCCGGTGACAGAGGAACTCCCCGTTTTCTATGTGAAGCAAGGGGTGCCCAACACTTATCAAATATCGACCGCACAGGTCTTTGATCCTGATGGCGATCCCATCGTTGGGAAAGCCCGCGAATCGACTCTTCCCGAAGGAGCCACCATGACGGCGCAGGGACAATTGCAGTGGACGCCTTCACGGACGCAATTCAATGCCCTGCGAAGCAACCCGATGACCATTGAAGTCATCGTCCAGGATCAGCCGGCCAAACTGGAATCGATCGCAAAGATTATTGTCAAACAAACCCAGCTTGACCTTCCGCCCAACCTCTTTCTCGTGCCCGGCGACAGCCTGTTCAGTATTCGTGAAAATGAAGTCGTTTATCTCAAGCTCTTCGTCGCCGACCCCAACGGTGATGAAAGCATCGAACAGGTGGATTTTGTCAGTTCAGATGCTGCTGTCCCGAAATCCGCACTGAAAGAAAACACACCCACCCAGCGCGAATTCACGTGGCAGCCCGGTTACGACTACGTGGACGACGCGACAAAGAAGAAGGAAGTCACCTTCACGTTCTTTGCCATGGACAAAAGCAACAACCGTGTGCAGCGCAAGGTGCGGGTCACGGTCACCGACACGGAAAACGTTGAGCTGAAAGACAAAGTACTCACGCAGAAGTATACGCAATCCCTCACCGCGGCATATCAACTCCTTGCGCTCCTCGACGCGAGCCACGAAACCTTGCAGAAATCCTACAACAGGGCACGAAAGGGGAAGAAGAACCGCACCATCCTCAACGCGTCGCTTGGCGCGATGACAGGACTTTCGCCCCTCGTTCTACCTACAGATCAGTCGAAGACCGTGTCTGTTGTTGGCGGCACGTCGGTGCTCACGCTCAATTCGCTTGAGGCCGGACAAGTGATCGGGAAGAATTCGCAAGAGTACTCGAACCAAATCAAGACTAACCGTGACTTGAGGAACCAGCTCCAGTTGAAGGGGAATTACTTTGCCCGCAAGTACGCGTTGAGGGCCAACCGCCGTGGCCAGGAGTTTGAGCTGGACCGGGATGATCTTGCGCGGCTTATCAACAGTGATGCTGTGGCGTCGTTGAAAATGCCTGCTGATGTGCAGAAGGTGCCGTCGGGGTCGGACATTCAGAAAGTCTTTGCGGATTACAGCCAGGAATAAACAGGTCGCAGCGCTAAAGCACCAAGCACCAAATCCCAAATACCAACCGTCGCACTTAGATTTTGGGATTTGGATTTTGGTGCTTGGTACTTACTCAGGGTTTACTCTTGTGATTTTCAGCACCATGTTCCCAAAGTCCTTTATGAAGTCAATTCGCACAACTTCACCCACGCTATAAGTCCGGTAGTCGCGCTTGCTTACCTCAAGTTCCCTGGTACCCACGGTGAGGAGGTAATCAAGATTGTTTCCATCCCTGCGAGTGTGACGGCTGGTGATGAGACCCTGGACCACCTCTTTCTTGCCGGCCTTCACCACCTTCGGAAGCAGTAAGGAATACTTGTAAACAAGGAAAGCAAACACAGCCCCGAGTCCTATGGGGGTCACTAACGTCCACGGATCGCCGGCTAATTCTTTTGCGGGGTAGTAGCTCACGTAGGCGATACCCCCCATCACTACAGTCAGCGCGGCCGTGAGAATGTAGTTGAGGCGAGTGAGCCAATTGATCTCAGCAGCCGAGAGCGGTTCGGTTGATTCTTTGGCGAGTACTTCGCCTCGTTCCATCAACTCCGCCATTCGCTTCTTGAGTTCCACCTCGTTGGGCCCGCGTGGAATGCGGTCGAAGAACCAGTAGACGATGAAGATTCCCACCAGGGCAATACCACCGGCGGTGTAGAGAATCGGCGTGAGATACTTTTCCCCTACGATCCAAAGCGCCAGGATTACGATACCGAGTGGAATCACGCCAATGACGAGGGCGTACAGAAATACGTTGCGAATATCCCGCGGGTCGACGAAGATGGGGCGCATGGGTGGTAACCCTTAAGTTAATAGAAAAGTAATTAGGATGTTCGCGACTAAGAATAGAGAGCCGGTTAATGAGCGGTAAGTGGTCCCGATTGCTATCGGGAGTAGTAAGTGGTGGTTCGCTGTAGCGCCTGAGTTTGTCCTTCAACGAGAAGATTTTACTATTTTAGTCACAATGCGCTTTCTATTTCTGGTATGTCTACCGGCTTTATGTTTTGCACAGTCGCGGTTTGAGGGAAAGATTCAGGACCGCGAAACCGGAGCCCCGGTCTCCTTCGCCTCGATAGGCATCGTGGGCTCATCCACAGGGACGGTGGCCAACCTCGACGGGGAATTCGCGCTAATTGTTCCAGAAAACGGATCTATCAAAATAACCTGCGTGGGTTACGAAAGTCTCCTGGTCGACCGGCCCATGGAAGATCGCACCTACCGGCTGCGGCCGAGCAATATTCGTATGAAGGATCTCACCGTCTTCGGGAACGAGGTAAGTGGTGAACGAATCGTGATGCGCGCATTCAAGCAGGTGCCGAAGAACATGTACACCAAGTCGTTTGTGCAGAAGTACTTCTACCGCCACTATTGCAAAGACGACAGTGTATACGGGCGCCTCATAGAGGCGGCCGCTGATGTATACAAGAAGAATGGGTACCGGGGACAACGGAGTCGCATCGGACAGCGTGAAAAGATTCGCGTCTCGCAGATCAGACGGAGTTTTGACCACACCCGCGTCGCCAATAGTCATATGCCAATAGCACTTGAGGAGAGCTTGGTGAGCGACGTTGCCGGATACCAGATGAAGGGGACAAACTACATGCAATCAATGGCCGGGTATATCAGCACGCTGCGTACCTATCGCAATCAGTACGACTTTGAGGTGGAGGGTGTTACTTCCTATGACGGCAAGGACGTGTATGTGGTGAGCTACAAGAGTAAACCCGGGGCCGTTCTTGGCGGCTACAGCGCATTCAATGTATCAGGGACCTTGTACATCGCAACGAAATCCTATGCGATCGTGAAGTCAGAAAATCTGCGGAAGTTCATGAAATTAGATTCAATGCGCACTACCGTGTACTACCGGGAGTGGAATGGCAAGTACTTCCCCTACCACACGGTGCGAGATGGCCTGACCTATTACCCCAAAAGTAATTACCGCCACGCCTACCATGTTGAATTGATGTCAGCAGAAATCCAAACAGAGAAGCCTCAGAAGTTCAAGGGACGAATTCCTGATTTGGAGGGGCTGTTGAATATTCCGTTCGATTCAGCATTCTGGGCTAACTACCCAATAGTGAAGACTACGCCACTGGAAGAGAAAATCATCTCCGACCTGGGTGGCGGTCGTTCGCTTAACGAACAGTTCAGCGTATATCAAAAAAAGAAGCTCGCTGAGCTGATAGAAAGTAGAAGTGGCGAAGCACGGTACCTAAAGTTCTTGGAACAAGCCAAGGGGACTCGAATCCTTTACGTTGATTTCTGGGCCAGCTGGTGCGGGCCGTGCATCAAAGAGATGCGCGATGAAGTAAAACTCGCGGAAGACTATCTCGGCAAGATCACTTTTGTCCTCCTTTCCATCGACACTGACGAACAAGCCTGGCGTAAGGCCATCGACAAGCATATGCTCTGGAAGCCCGGAATGATTCATTTCCGCATCGGTCCCAACACCGACCTTTCAATCTTCTATATCACGCGTGGCATCCCGCACTACTTGCTCATCGACCGCAACGGCGAGCACTTCTCGATCGACGCCAAACGCCCCAGCAACCCGGAGTTGAGGAAGGATTTTGACTCGCTCATTGGCGAGCACTGAAGTGGGCACTGAAAATTTACTACTTAGAGCGAACCACTGCTTACCGCTTACGACTTACTCGCTCCTCAGACTCTCCACCGGATTCGCCATCATTGCTTTCAACGATTGATAACTTATCGTTAGGACCGCGATGAGAACGGAAGCTGCCCCTGCTACCAGGAAAATGCCCGGACCAATCTTGATGCTGTATTGGAAATCTTGCAGCCATTGGTTCATCACAAACCAGGCGATCACGGTGGCGAAGACAAAGGCCACCATCACCAGGAGCACAAATTCGGAAGTGAGCTTGATCAAAATGCTTCCATTACTCGCGCCCATCACCTTGCGAATCCCGATTTCCTGCCTTCGCTGCTCGGTGGTGTACGCGGCAAGTGCAAACAATCCCATCGCTGCAATGATAATCGCCAACCCGGTGAAGTGTGTGAACATGGTGGCAAACGCTTGCTCGTTGCGGTATAGGTTGGCAAACTGGTCGTCGAGGAAGGCGTAGTCAAACGTGCTGCCCGGCATCACCTTCTTCCACGTTTCCTCAATAAATGCTAGCGATTCCTGCATCCCTTCAGCCTTGACCTTGATCGCCATGGCCCCGTTGTCTTTGTTATATAGAATGAACAATGGTTCCAGCTTGTGCCGAATCGTGGCGAAGTGAAAATCTTTCAATACACCGACCACGGTATAGGCCGTCAGGTCGGTGGGATTCGGACCAGTCTGAAAGCTGATCTTCTTCCCAACCGGCTCGTCCCATTTCAAGAATCGTCCCATCTCTTCATTCACGATCATACTCAGCGAGTCAGCAAAATCCAGCGAAAAGTTTCGTCCAGACTTCAACTCCATCCCCATTGCGGGAATAAACGTCTCATCGGCGACCATCACGCTGGTGATGATGTTGGTAGTGTTCGGGAATCCTTCCGGTTGAATGCCAGTGCGACCCAACTGCTGGCCCACACGACTCGAGGAGGTTCCCACCCCAACAATATTGGGATTGCGCAGCAACTCGGTCTTGAACGCCGTCGCCTGGTTGACGATCCGGCCGTTTAGTTGCACGGTGATCACTTGCTCACGGTTGTAACCGAGGTTGGCCGTATAGATATATTGCATCTGCTGGTAGACGATCCCGGTGCCGACCATCAGGGCAATGGAAATTGTGAACTGTAAAACAACCAGCATCTTTCTCAGCCGCGTTCCCGTTGCTGAGGTCTTGAATGATCCCTTCAACACCATAATGGGCTTGAAACCTGAGAGGACAAACGCCGGGTACAGGCCAGCAAGGATGCCAACGACAAGGACCAGGCCAACAAGAACAAGAATTGACACAGGTTGAAACAGAATAGCCGATGGCGCAAATCGCTGGTAAGTGCTGTTGAGGAATGGCGTGATGAGTATCGCGATCCCCACGGCCAGCAGCGCTGACACCAGTGTTACGAGGATTGTCTCGGTGAGATGTTGACCGATCAGTTGGCTCCGTACAGCGCCGATCACCTTTCGCATCCCCACTTCCCGGGCACGCGATGCAGAATTCGCTGTGACCAGGTTCATGAAGTTAACCGCGGCAAGTAACAGGATAAGGAGGGCGATGGTTGATAGCACGTACACATTGAGCATGTCCGACTTGTTCGCATTGCTTTCAAAGAGAATCTCCTTGGATTTCAGGTGCACATCCTTGAGTTCCTGCGTAACCGGGATGAAGTAAGGCACTGCATTGTTCTTCTGCGCGATGGCGAGCAGCTTGGGATTCAGCGCACCCGGAGGCAACGGCCGCTCCAGCAAGAGGTATGTGTTCATGCTGATTCCTTGCCATGATTCCAGGAATTGCCGGAAGTTATTGTCTGTCTGCGCTGGCGTAAGCGACCGGAGCAGATCAAATTGCAAATGGGAGTTCTTCGGAGGATCCTCCACGAGTGCCACCACATGGAGGTCGAGATTCTGGTTGAGTTTTACCGTCTTGCCAACGGGGCTCTCATCGCCGAACAATCTTTTGGACAAGGTCTGCGTGATGGCGATGGAATTGGGTTCGTCAAGCGTTCCTTCTTTCTTCCCATCCAGGATCTTGAAGTTGAACATCGTGAAGAAGGACGACTCCGTCCGGAACGCCGCATCACACTTTAGAAGTTTGTCCTCGTAACTAAGGTCGAGCCGGTTACCGCCGCCACTGAGCCTGGTGCTGAGGATTACTTCGGGTAACTCCGCTTCGGCGGCCGGGCCTAACGGGGGCGGCGTCACGCCTACAAGCTTGCTGCTTACCCCTTCGGCCTGGTCGATGGTAAGCAGCCTTACAATCCTGGGGTAGTTGGGATGGAAGGTGTCGTATGAGAGATCCTCCCTCACAAATAGGTAAATGATCATACTGGCCGAGAGTCCCAGGGCGAGCCCGGCGATCTTGATGAGGGAGAATCCCTTCTGCCTGAGCAGGTTTCTCAGACCGGTGACGAAGTAGCTCTTAAGCATGGAAGCGGGTTTTCTCCCTAAGACGGGGCTCCGCGAAGGAAAGTTGTGATGTTGGGATGTGTGGACGTGGGGATGTGTGGACGTTGGGATGTTTGGACGTTGGGGTGTACGGATGCTAGGATGTTGGGCTAAATCCCTGCCTGGGGTTAGGAAGGTCGGAACCGGACAATCATTCTTAGTGGTTCGTGACCAGGTGCTTTGAACTCACCGGTCAATCGTCGACAAGAACCCCAGCAAAGCCGGGATTTGGATTTTCTTTTGCAGAGGAGGAGGGATTCGAACCCCCGATCCCCGTGAAGGGATGCCGGTTTTCAAGACCGGTGCAATCAACCGCTCTGCCACTCCTCTGTGCGGGGCGCAAAATTACAGGAATCCAGTTAATTCTCACCAAATGAGTCCTCTGAACTGAGGCGTCGTCATTTGCGACCTCAGCGCTGAATCAACACTTTTCGAGTTGTGGACTCACCGGATTCCATGGTAATCACGGACAAATAAACACCCGGCGAAAAAGCATCGGTGTCCAGAGAAATGGTATCATCACCCCCCGACCTCATGATCTTTTGACCTTGGAGATTGAAGAAATCCACAGTAAACTTCCCGGGTGCCCCAACGCTTATGTAAACCCTTGAAGCGGCGGGGTTGGGATAAATGCTCACAGGGAATTTATCCTCCAATCCCGTCACAACCGGTGGTGGAACCTCCCATTCCATAGACGTCAGGAAGAGAGCAGTCGTGTTGTCAGTGGCGGTAAAGGTTTGTGAGCCGCCAAACCCCAGTGCCATCGTAGTGGTTTTGAAGAAATGCCCGCCCACGTAAACATGTGATAGGTCGGTTATATAAAGAGCGGTTAAACCATTGGTCCGATATCCACCATAAGTGGTTCCCATCGTTCCATTGTGATAGAATTGTGTTTGCCTTATGATAGTACCTGAAGTATTCAGAAAAGCCAGAAAAGGTGTAGCGTTTGATGATTCTGCCGTTAACATAGTAGCGCCGGTCAATCCGAATTGCCTGGCGTGGAACTCTCCTCCAAAAATGCAATCTCCTTCCGGGGTGCAAGCTATTTTCCTTCCGGCAGCAAACAAGTCCCCGGTGTACGCAATGCCCCGAACGTTCCACAGGTAATTGCCATCTGGATCATACTTGACCGCAAGAGCAGAGTACTGGTAGGCCCATGACAATGTAGCCTGGTTGGGCTGGCCCATACCCAGAATAGCGCCACCGCCGAGGGAGCCCCCGATGTAGATGTTGCCGTCGTCGTCAACATCGAGGTCGTTTAGCCATCGTCCGTCATCGGAAATGTTAATAATCTTTTCCATTGCTCTTTTTGCCCAGACAAAGTGGCCTGCAGTATCCATTTTAGCCAGGAAGACCTCCTGGGTATTGGGCGTGTTGTCTCCGGGCGGATAGGCAACCAGGTCTGTAAATGAGTTGTCCCTGCTGCGGAAGGCAAACGTATTGCGAAAAGCCCCACCGACAATCAGCTTGCTGTCCGTAGTAATGTCGAGAGTAATGCTCTGGATAGACGAGCTGCTCGAATAACCCTGGATCGGGACTACCCAGATCAACTCCAGGTCGCTGTTGTATTTGGCCACAAATCCATTGATCGCGCTATTCGGAGAGTTCATAGATGTGTGAGTCACTGCTGTTGGAAGTCCAAAGTCCCAGGTTGCCGAAATCATGAAAGTGCCTACTACATATATGTTGTCTTCGGAATCCACAGCAATGTCTTTAACATACACCCGAGGTGATGTAGGAACTCCAAGAGCGCTACCCCCCGCCAGTATCCTCGCGCTGAGGAAGACCCCTTTGGTAGAGTACTTTGCCAGGAAAGGCAGGATCAAGTTGGGCGACGATTGTCCCATGTAACCGTCAACACTCAATGTGATTTGGTTTCCTCCGCTTCCGAAGACCAATCGCTTCATGATATTCCCTCCGATAATGATCTCGTTCCTGGAGTTTTGCACAATCCCTCCAAACGGCATGCCGGTGATATCATTGTCGAGGCTTGGGATTGTTGCAGTCCAACCGGGCGATCCATTGTCAGGCTTTGCTCCCACAAAGAACCCAATTGGAATTGGGCCCGGATCGTTAACGCCCCGTGAAGAGCCTACATAGAACGTCGTGTCGCGGTTCGACACAATGCCTCCGATGTATTTATCCGTGTTGTTATTTCCGGTTATAACCTTTGCCCAATTCAGTTTCTGGGCAAATAGTGCAGGGGTTGATGCCACCACGGCAAGCAACAAATAGAATGCACTTTGGTATCTATTCACCGCGGCAAAATATGACATTTCTGGTTTTTCTCTCCGTCCCGAAATCCGCACTCACTTTAATCAGGAAAACCGTCACCCCGGGATTTTAACTATCCCCCACATTCATCCGACATTCGTCCATATCCGAAAAGTATGGCACCCAACGAAGAATTCACCAGCAGCCGCGACCAATTAGAGGCGGAAAATGCTTTTCTCCGGCTCAAGCTTGAGATGGAGTACAACATGAAGCAGTACAGCAACAACGAGGTACCACCTGAGATTGAGAATGTCTTCCTCAGGTCGATCTATGCCTTCGAACAAAATCATGCCAACTCCAAGCCAATTACCGTGCATGAGAAAATGGGCAAACCGGCCTTCCGGAAGTACAGCGACCTTCGGCCCGATGAACTCGCGGTGGAACTTCAACGACTATACGATCTGATGAGAGCAAACCAGATTGTCCTGGACTGCATTTGTGAGTATGACGACGGTGTCATCTACAAATTCATCACCGAGGAACTATTTGAAAAAACCGTCGACAGCGTTCTCTGCAAGGAAATGGTCATCCACTTTACCTACGAAGACTACACCGGCTGACCTTACACTATCTTTAGTGCGTTGTCCAACTTTCGGTTCAAACTTGTCCAGGAGCCACCATTGTACACGGATTTATATCCCTTAGATGAAAGCAGCCGCCCCGCAACTGCGCTCCGTGCGCCAGACGCACAACAAGTGATGATGGGAGTGCCTTTGTTGGGAAGCCGCTGAAGGTGGTTGGCCAGGTGGTCTACAGGAATGTTAAGAGACCCTTTGATATGACCTCCCGAGTATTCGGCTTTCGACCGTACATCCAGGATAACAGCTCCCTGCTGCACGAGCTGGGCATAGTCCACCGAAGGTCCGAAACCCAAGGTCGCCTTAAGCCATTCAATCATGGCTGGCCTTCCTCTTTCTTGGTCCGCAGCGTGCTCAGTCCAAATGGGAGATAGAGGGGGCAAGAACCGACAAGGCTAGTCAGTGCCATGATCCCGGCAATTGCAACTGCCACAATACCCCAAACGCCCTCCACAACCCCAGACAAGTAAAGTCCTGCCAATGTTACCGCGATAACCAATCGTAGTATGCGGTCTGTTCCACCCATGTTCATTTTCATAATCTTTTTCTTGCCAAGTTAGACTTCCCCCAAAAATGAGTCTGTGACAGACATCACCTTAGCTTAGAACAATTCTCAGTCTTTTTGACGGGCCCAACATTAAGGCTTGTTGGAAATATCCTCTTCGGAATCGATCCTAACGATCGACCGACCCAGTGCCTTAGGCCATGCCGCGTCGCCGTTCCACTTGGGCTGCTCCCCCTCCTAACGTGATGTTGGTTACTTCAGCAGCAAAAAAGTAATTCTTCAAAGAAAGGTTTTTGCCCCTCCGCCGTTAAAAGAAGGTAGAAAAGCCCAGTTTATGCTAAGGAATCATATGACCAGCGGGCCATTCCCGCTTAGCAAGGAAGCCGTTGAGCGCAACGTTTCGCGAAACCGGATCGGCAATTTTGCCTTGGGGTGCATGAAGGATGGAGCGTTTCACATACGGTACGTCGGCCGTTCGGACTCTGACCTCAACGCGCGGCTAAAAGAGTGTGCAGGAAAATATCCCTTGTTTTCCTTCTGCTACGCCGACTCTCCTTACCAGGCGTATGCCAGGGAGTTGGAGACTTATTACTTCCTCACACGCACCCAGACATTGGACAACGAGTACGAACCGTTTAAGCCCTCCGCGCAGGTAGCGTAGTTTCCGGACATCCTGTTTCTCTAAAACTGTTTCCACGCCCAGCCGTACACTGTCCAAAGGCTATGCGTGTGAGACCGTTCATTTCTTTCGCCCTTCTTGCGGCATCCTCCTCCATCACCCAGGCACAGGACCTGCTGAAGGATCCAGGTAAACTTGAGGCCGTCAACGTGGTGGTCGAGCCGGCGAAGTACAAAGGAAAAGACGCAATCCGGGTGATCGAAACACCGAAACCGTCAGGAGAGACGCTTGCCATTCTAAAAGACTTTGACTTCACGAATGGCACCATCGAGGTTGAACTCGCAGGCGCGATCCGTCCGGGCTCAGATACGACGGCACGCGGGTTTATCGGCCTTGCGTTCAGATTGAAAGCAAAGGACACCATTCAATACGAAGCGTTTTACCTGCGACCAACCAACGGGCGCTCCAGCGATCAATTGCGCCGCAACCATGCCACCCAGTACATCTCCCATCCCCAGTATCCATGGTTCAAGCTGAGGAAAGAAAACCCTGGCGTGTACGAGTCCTATGTTGACCTTGTCCCCGGTGAGTGGACAAGGGTGAAGATTGTAGTGAAAGATCGCAGGGCAAAACTCTACGTACATGATGCGCCCCAACCCTGCCTCGTGGTGAGCGATATCAAGCACCCTACGGCTGCCGGACAGCTCGCATTGTGGATTGGTCTTGGCACGGAAGGGTACTTCCGGAACCTTAGGGTGGTGAAAGACTAAGGAATCAGGAATTAAATCGTCAACGACTTCATCCCCTTCAACCGTTCCCTTCGCTTCGCCCGCTCGTGCTGTGCAATAGCCTCCAGTTTCTGACCGTAGTGCAGACTCGCGTTGATCTCGTAGCCAAAAAGCAAGACAATCGTCAGCAGTTGGATCCAGATCATCACGGCGATAAGTACGCCGATGGAGCCATACACCTTGTTATAACTGCCGAAGTTGGTAACGTAGTAGGAAAAACCGTAAGAGATCGCCAGGCAGGCCAGGGTTGCGAGGAAGGAACCCCATGAGAAAAAACGCCAGTTGTAATGGATGGCCGGCCCGAAGTAATAAATAAAGGATACGGCGAAGAAGAAGACGATAAAGATCACCGCGAAACGCAGAAGCAACAGGCCGTAAAGTGCGTAGCCTTCCAGCCGCAGTTCATGGGTGAGGCTGTTGATCATTATTTCCCCTACCACCAGGAGGAGCACCGCCGAAAACAATACCAGCGACAGCAGCATCGTGAGCCCGGCCGCAGTGAGGCGCATGCGTATGAAACTACGTTTTTCCACGGTCTGGTAACATGCATTGAAAGCGCGCATCAGGGCCATCATGCCGTTTGTGGCCAGGAAGGCGGCGAACACGAAACCGAACGTGAGGAGGCCGCCACGTTGTTTGCCCAGGATGTCCATTACCGTTGATGAGATTACGTCATACATGCTGGGTGGCAGGTACTCGCCGAGGTAACGCATGATGTTCGCCGTGTCGATCTCCGGGAAATAGGCCGAGATGTACGGGATCAAGGTGAAGAGGAAGATTACCGTAGGAAAAATGGCCAGCACGAAGTTGTAGGCCACCCCGTTGGCCCGATCCATGATTTCATCTTTCTCCAGGTTGGCTGCAAAGATCTTGATGAACTTGTAGAGCGTAAGATGGTCGCCAGGGAGGCGGATGCGCTTCATTCGCGTCCGAAGGGATCGTATGGCGTGAACACGGAGAACACGTTTAAATACCGGGTACCTCATGATCGTACCCCTAAGTTAGAAATACGGCTCCAACACTTTCTGAAATGCCTCTGGCGGACGGCAGGGGCGGCCCGTCTTCTGGTTGACGAAGGCCAGGAGTGTTTCACCCCGGTGGATTAACGTTCCCTTCTCATTGAAGATCTGGTACTGAAATCGGATGCGTACCGACGGCTTCTCGGGGATGGTGACGACAACGCGAAGCAATTCGTCGTAAATGGCGGGCTGTAGAAACTCGGAGTGGTTTTCCAGCACCGGCATGATGATGCCCATGGCCTCCAGCTCACTATACGTGAGACCCAGCTGACGCAAGCTCTCGACGCGACCAACTTCGTAGTACATCGCGTACGTCCCGTAGTAAACGTACCGCATCTGGTCGGTCTCGCCGTATCGTACGCGAATGCTGGTTTCGGCCGTGTACACCTCTACTTTGTCTTTTGTTTGGCCCGCAGCGCCCTTCCCTTGCGTTGCTCCTCAGTAAGCGCGCGCTGGTAACGTGCGGCGTTGCGGTTGTGCGCCGACAGGTTCGTGGCAAAGTTGTGGTACCCGGAAAAATCTTCTCGTGCACACATGTAGAGGTAGTTGCTGTCGGTGAAGTTCAACACAGCATCCATGTTCGCGATCGAGGGCATGTTGATCGGCCCAGGCGGGAGTCCCGCGTACTTGTAAGTGTTGTACGGTGACTCCACCTCTTTATGTCTGTCGAGCACGCGCTTGATGGTAAAGTCTCCCACGGCAAACACGAGGGTCGGGTCAGCCTGGAGCGGAATGCCCTTCTTCAGCCGGTTGAGATAAAGCCCAGCAATGATTGGCGCTTCATCTTGCTTTACCGTCTCGGCCTGCACGATGGAGGCGAGTATCGAAACCTGGATGGGTGACAGGCCCAGGGAGTCGGCCTTCGCCCGGCGACTCTCGTTCCAGAAGCGCTTGTATTCGTCGTTCATCCGTTCCACCAACTCGTCCGGCACCACATTGAAATAGACCTGGTAGGTATTCGGAATAAACATGCACAGGATGTTGTTGCGCGTAAATCCCTGGTCATTGCTGGCGATGAATCGATCGAGCGCCGTTTCAAACTCCTCCGGCGTGACGCCAATGTTTTTCGTAATCCGGTCGTCGAGATCTTTTAGGAGACGTACGTTGGTAAAAGTTATGGTCACAGCCTCCCGCCTCCCGCCCAGCAGAGAGTTGATGGCTTCGAGGTTGGTCATGTTGCGACGGAGCAGATATCGCCCTGCCTGGATGCGGCGGTCCAGGTTTTTCACCCTGGCCAGAAAGCTGAATGAAACCATGTCGTTTACGAAGCGCTGCTTGTCGAGGTCAACGAGCACCTGCCTGTAGGTCGAACCTGATTTGATTACGAAAAGCTTGTCAGCCCCATCGACAAGAATGTTTGGCGTATAGATGATCTGGTAGAAGTAAAAGACGAACGAGATCAGGAAGGTGGAGGCCACCAGATAGATGATCAGTTTTGTTTTCTGAAACGTTGCCACACTAAAGTATTGAGGTGCTGAGGTGTTAAGGTGTTGAAGAATCAATCAAGCCCATCATGTCAATTCTGTATTAAGGCTATCTTTTAATCCTTCCATCATGGTAATCCTTCCATCAAGGTCAAAAATAAGAAATCAAGAGCGTACGGAAAGCGGTAGTTTTATGGCCGCATGGCTTGTCCGCTCCTGCCCATTCATCCGCAGAATCCTGAGCCGCGAAAGATCGCGCAGGTGGTACAATGCCTGCGGGATGGGGGTGTGATTGTCTACCCCACCGATACGGTTTACGGATTCGGATGCGACCTCATGAACCGCAAGGCCATCGACCGGCTGGGCCGTCTCGTCGACGTGAAGCCTGGAAAATTCCAGTTGTCATTCATTTGCACCGACTTTCGAATGGCATCGCTTTACACACCACCACTGGACTCGTCGCATTTCAAACTCATGAAGAGGGCTCTGCCAGGACCATTCACATTTATCCTGCCAGCCGGCTCAGCGGTGCCGAAGGTAATGGGCGTAAATAAAAAGACCGTTGGTATTCGAATACCCAACAATGTAGTTGCTCTTGCACTCGTGGAGGGATTAGGTCAACCACTCATCTCCACATCGGTAAAAAACCAGGATGTACTCACGCCATACCTGGCCGAGCCTGAAACCATTCACGCCATGTTTAAAAACTCCGTGGACCTGGTGATCGACAGTGGGGCGGGCGGCCTGACCCCATCGACGGTGATAGACCTCACGTCGGGGGTGCCGGAATTAATCCGGAAGGGACTCGGAATTATTGACTTGTGAAATGAACTCTCTGTTGATTGAATCCCATTTCATGCCGAGCATTGAATATTTCTGTGCGCTGGGGCCGCATGCGACTATTGTACTTGAGGCTCATGAGCATTTCGAAAAGCAGTCGTACCGCAACCGGTGTTACGCACTTACCGTGCGCGGACCTTTGCGACTCACCGTTCCGCTCGCCGGCAAGCACGGCAAAGCACTTATCAAGGATGTTCGCATCGACTACACCAGCCGGTGGCAGGCGAATTTCTGGCGCACCATCCGCAGCGCATACGCAAACTCACCCTACTTCGAGCACTACGCAGATGAATTGCACGATGCATTGACTGCGCGGGAAGTCTTTCTCTTTGATTTCAATTTACGGCTGCTGTCAATGTGTCTGAACTGGTTGAAGTGGAAGAAAGACCTGACGATTAGTCCCGCCTACCACGACGAACCGTCACACACAGACCTTCGAAACGTGATTACTGACACTCCTGAGTTCGGGAAGCGGGGGTTTTACCGGCCGGTTGCCTACCGGCAAGTCTTTGGCAAAGCCTTTGTACCAAACCTGAGTCTCCTCGACCTGGTAAGCTGCACAGGTCCGGACGCCGGGAGGATACTTCGCGAGAGTTCGGCGGCCGTGAACAAATAGATTTTACACAGCGTTTAAAGGAGAAACCCGTCTGGAAGCGGTGGCGATAAGTGCCCCATAGGCCTTGGTTGCATATCATTCCTCATGGGGCTACATTTATAACGGTATACATAACCCTGAAATCGCCTGCATGGAAGCAAAATTCTCTAACCGCGTTAAGGAAGTAATCTCCCTGAGCCGGGAAGAAGCGTTACGGTTGGGGCATGACTACATCGGCACCGAGCACCTGATCCTGGGGATGATCCGGGAAGGCGAAGGCGTGGCGGTCGGGGTGCTAAAGAAACTCGGCGTGCCCATCGATGAGCTTCGGAGTGAGATTGAAAAGGTGTCGAAAGGAACAGCTACCCACCAGGTGAAGAATCTTTCGAATATTCCCCTCACCCGCGCCTCGGAAAAAGTCCTCAAGATCACCTACCTCGAAGCGAAAGTATTCAAGGCCCAGCTGATCGGCACAGAACACCTGTTGCTGTCGATCCTCCGCGATCCCGACAACCTGGCCACACAGATCCTGAACAAGTTCGACGTCTCTTACGACGTCGTCAAAGAAATGCTTGAATACCAGAACGACCAGCCCGCGGCCTCCTCGGATACCGACGATCCAGACGATGATTCGTCGAAGATGTTTGGATCCGGCAGCCAAGGCTCCAGCGGTCCCAGTAAAGAAAAGAAAGGCACAGAGAAGTCCCGCACCCCGGTGCTCGACAACTTTGGTCGCGACCTCACGAAGCTCGCTGAGGACAATAAACTCGACCCGATAGTCGGCCGCGAGAAAGAAATTGAACGTGTGGCGCAAATTCTCTCCCGCCGCAAGAAGAACAACCCGATCCTCATCGGGGAACCCGGCGTGGGTAAGACCGCCATCGCCGAAGGCCTCGCACTGCGAATCATTCAGAAGAAAGTATCCCGCGTACTCTTCGGCAAGCGCGTGGTCACCCTCGACCTCGCTTCGCTGGTAGCCGGAACGAAATACCGCGGCCAGTTTGAAGAGCGCATGAAGGCCGTCATGAATGAGTTGGAGAAATCGCAGGACGTCATTCTTTTCATCGACGAACTCCACACCATCGTAGGTGCCGGTGGTGCATCTGGCTCACTCGACGCGTCCAACATGTTCAAGCCTGCCCTTGCCCGCGGAGAAATCCAATGCATCGGGGCAACGACCTTGGACGAGTACCGCCAGTACATCGAAAAAGACGGGGCCCTCGCCCGCCGTTTCCAGATGGTGATGGTTGATTCCACTTCCGTGGAGGAGACGATCCAGATCCTGGACAATATCAAGGAGAAGTACGAAGACCATCACCACGTCACCTATACGAAGGAGGCAATCAATGCCTGCGTGCGCCTCTCGGATCGCTACATCAGCGACCGCTTCCTGCCCGACAAGGCCATCGACGTGCTTGACGAAGCCGGAGCACGGGTGCACATCAACAACATCCACGTGCCGGAAGACATCGTGAAGCTGGAAGAGGCCATCGAAGACGTGAAGAAAGAGAAGAACCGGGTCGTGAAGAGTCAGAAGTATGAGGAAGCTGCTCAGCTTCGCGACAAGGAGAAGAAGCTCATTGAACAACTCGACCTTGCCAAGGGGCGCTGGGAAGAAAAAACGCGCACGGAAAAATACACCGTCACAGAAGACAACGTCGCCGACGTGATCGGCATGATGACGGGCATCCCGACGAACCGTATCGCCCAGAAGGAAAGCAACAAACTTCTCGGCATGGCCAACGAGCTTAGCGGCAAAGTGGTCGGCCAGGAAGAGGCCATCAAGAAGTTGACGAAGGCCATCCAACGCACACGCGTGGGATTGAAAGACCCCCGCAAGCCGATCGGCTCATTTGTATTCCTCGGCCCGACGGGTGTCGGAAAAACCGAACTGGCAAAAGTGTTGGCCACGTATCTCTTCGACAAGGATGACGCCCTGATCCGCATCGACATGAGCGAGTACATGGAGAAATTCTCCGTGTCGCGCCTGGTGGGTGCACCTCCCGGCTATGTCGGATATGAAGAGGGCGGACAGCTTACGGAAAAAGTACGTCGCAAACCCTACAGCGTGGTGCTCCTCGACGAGATCGAGAAAGCTCACCCGGATGTGTTCAATATCCTCTTGCAAGTACTCGACGATGGTATTCTCACCGACGGCCTGGGCCGCCGCGTGGATTTCCGCAATACGATCATCATCATGACGTCGAACATCGGTGTGCGTGACCTGAAGGATTTCGGCTCAGGCATCGGCTTCTCCTCGAGCGCCAAGCAGGCCAACGAGGAAGAGATCATGAAGAGCACCATCCAGAGCGCGCTGAAGAAGGCATTCTCACCGGAGTTCCTCAACCGCCTCGACGACGTGATTGTGTTCAACTCACTGCAGCGCGAACACATCCATCTTATCATCGACCTCACACTGGCCAAGCTCTTCGCACGCATCCTGAGTATCGGCTACCATGTGGAACTCACCGAAAAGGCGAAGGACTTCCTGTCGGAAAAGGGCTACGATGCTCAATTCGGCGCTCGTCCGTTGAACCGCGCCATCCAGAAATTCCTGGAAGACCCTGTCGCCGAGGAGATCCTCAAAGGCGAAGTGGAAGAAGGTGGTACCATCCTTGCGGACTATGATGGCAAGGGAGAGGTGCTGACCATCAAGGTGAAGAAGGCGAAGGAGAAGAAGGAGAAGGGCTAGGGTGCCTTCGGGAGCCTCAGGCACCGTGTAATAAGTAAGCGGTCAGGTGATGAGAACTCGCCTGACCGTTTTTATTTGGAAGACAACTTGGTTCGCCTGATCTGCGCAAATCTGCGTGTCTTCGATCTGCGAATATCTGCGGGAAAAGATCCGGGTCTTTGAATAACCCGTGCAAGTAATTCAGGCCTAAATCTTCAAATTAGTACGCCCCCGCGAACTTCCTCAAAAACCACTCGACGGAGACAAGCACCAACAGCAGGAAGAAGAACAATTTGAGGTTGATCAGAGGATTGAACGCCTCCTCACTGTGCAGCGTGGCCGCTGCTTTCTGGGCCGACAAGTCTGCAGCGAGTTTCTGTATTTCGGTGTCGCGGTAGAATTTTCCCTCCGAACTCTCCGCTAGCTTTCGCAGCAACCCAAAGTCCGCCGTCAGGTTGCGCGACTCCTGGTTTTGCTCTACGACGAGAAATTCGCCACGGGCCGTCTCACGCTTTCCATTTAGGTCTGTGGAGGAAGTGAACCGGTAGATGCCCTCTTTCAACCCGCCGATACGGTAACGGTTTCCTCCTCCGGGGGCTGTGACATACCGGAACAAGGAGGGCTTGCCGTCTTCGCCGCGTAACTCAATGTCGATCGTGTTGCCATAGACGGGCTCGAAAAGCTCATTGAACACCTGGCTTTCGATCAGCGCAGGCCCATCGCTGCTGAACTCCTGGCGAACCGGGAATGAGCGAAAGCGCCGGCGGTCGTCCTTGGTGCTGAGGTACTGGATAAGTTTCGAGAACAGCTCATCAAATCCGATCGTCTTCCCCGTTTCCTGGAATTCGTTCAGGCGCCACTTCCAGATTCCGTCGCCGACGAGCACCGCGATTTTTCTCTCCCCTTCCTCCAGTGCAAAAAGCATGGGCCGGTCGGTAACGACGTTGCCGATTTGCTGCACGAGAATGGCTTTAGCGGCACCGGGATATGTGAATTTCCCGAAAGGGACGGAAACCGGTGGGTAACGTGCGACCAGTGAGCCCAGCTCAGGTGAGTAGCCAAAATCAGAAAATGTCGATTGGAGCACAGGCTGTACTTCGTCGCGTTGTGACGATGGTTCGTACGCAACGGGCACGCCTACCGTAGGCAACGCTCTCAATTGCGTTTGCTGGCCAACGATGACAAGTACGGGCATCTTCGCACGAAGCATGGACGAAAGCAGCCCCGTTGTGCGGCCGACCGCATCGGGACTTTGGTGAGCGATGAGTAAATCAATCTCCTGTGGATCCAGGGCCGCAGGAGGCAACTCCTTCACACCCGGCAGGTGAACGAGGAATTCGTAGTTGGGATTCTTCTCCACCACCGACCGCAATGCCTTGATGTCGGGATGAGGCGACGCCGCTATGAGAACGATCTTCTTCTTCCCTTCCACCACTTCAACGAAGACCGCCGCCCGGTTGTTCCCTCCATTGGTCTCCCGCGAATTCCGCGTAACCACCACGTCAAAGCGCTGAGTTCCCTGGACCGAAGCATCCAACTGAAAGTCGAAATCGAGCAGTCCTCGCGTTGAAGAGTTTCGTGTTACCTGGTGCACGGCTCGCCCCTGCTTCATTACAGTGACTGTGACATCCGTATTGGGCAGGCTGCTTACTCCTACTTCGGCACGCAGCGGAAACTTGTTACCCTGGTACACAACACGGTTGTAGGCCACATTTTTCAGTACAAGGTCCGCGCGCTGAACAGTGTCGCCCGTACCCACGGCGTAGACGGGAACGTGCAACGGTTGGTAAAGGGGAGAAAGGCCGTTGTTGTAGATGCCGTCGGACACGAGTACAATGCCGGCGAGGTTTTTCCCTTCGTATCGTCCCGTGGTTTGCTTCAGGGCGGCAGAGAGGTCCGATCCTGATTTATTAAAGGTGATTTTGTTGGTGACGCCGTCGAGGGAACTCAATTCAACCTGCCAGTCGCTGCCGGCGAGGGTTTCGGTCGCACGAGTCAGCTCCGACACAAGCCGGGCTGTATCAGCGGCTTCTTTTATCGACCGTGAGTTGTCGACAAGAAAAACCAGGGTCGGCTTTTCGAGCAGGTTTGTCGTTTGTCGAAGCACCGGCCCTAACAATAGAACAAAAAGTGCCGAAGCGAGGAGTGCACGAAGCACGAAGAGCACACGGTTGAAATTCTGAGACCAGGAATACTTGGCCGTGTACAGGAGCCACGCATAGCCTATTCCCAGTAATATGCAGCCAAAGACGAAGATAGGATTGTAGTCAAAGATCAGTCGCTGCATCCTCTGTATTGATCTACGTAATATTAATCGGTGTAATCTGCGAAATCTGTGGCTGCCTCAATACCCATACTTTTCCTTCCATAGGTTGCGAAGATAAGTCCGCAACTCCTCTTCCCGCGGATTCTTTCCCGGTTCGTAGAACTTTACGCCTTTAATTGCATCGGGCAGGAATTCCATGTTAACGAAGTTTCCTTCGAATTCATGTGCATATTGATAATCCTTCCCGTAATCCAGGTCCTTCATCAGTTTGGTCGGCGCGTTTCGTATGGCTAACGGCACAGGGAGGTCTCCCGTTTCATTCACTTTGCCCATGGCCATACCGATGGCTACGGTAGAAGAATTGCTTTTCGGCGAGCAGGCCAGGTACGTTGCGCACTGGCTAAGGATCAACGTCGCCTCAGGGTAGCCGATGAGGTTGACCGCATTGAAAGCGCTGGTGGCCAGCACCAGCGCTGTGGGGTTCGCATTGCCAATGTCCTCCGAAGCCAGGATGACGAGGCGACGGGCAATGAATTTCACATCTTCCCCACCTTCCACCATGCGCGCCAGGTAGTAGACCGCCGCGTTGGGGTCGCTGCCGCGGATGGCCTTGATGAATGCGGAGATAATATCGTAGTGCTGTTCCCCGCTCTTGTCGTAGATGGCAATGTGTTTTTGCGCCACTTCCATCACCAGTTTGTCGGTAACCTCGATGTCGCCAGTCACCGTTTCAGCCATCAGCTCGAGCAGGTTGAGAATTTTTCGTGCATCGCCACCGGAAATGTTGAGCATGGCGCTGAACTCCTTGACGGTGATCTTGCGTTTCTTCAACTCCAGGTCTTTCTCCAAAACACGTGTGATGAGACCCTTAAGATCTTCCTCTGACAGCGGTTTCAAGACATACACCTGACACCGCGAGAGCAAAGCTGAATTCACTTCGAAGGATGGGTTTTCCGTAGTTGCTCCAATCAGCGTAATGATCCCCTTCTCCACAGCACCAAGCAAAGCGTCTTGTTGGGACTTGTTGAACCGGTGGATCTCATCGATGAAGAGAATCGGTCGATTGGTATGCTTTGCTTTCTCAATGATCTCTCTCACATCTTTTACTCCAGCACTCACCGCAGAGAGCGAGGTAAAAGGTCGCTTCACTTCATTGGCGAGAATATTCGCAATGGTAGTCTTGCCCACGCCTGGCGGTCCCCAAAAGATCATTGAGGGAATATTGCCCGACTGAATCGCCGCCCTGATGATTCCGCCTGGCCCAACGAGGTGCTGCTGACCCACGAGATCTTCAAGCCGGGCAGGCCGCATGCGCTCAGCCAAAGGGGGCGATGTGGAATTCAGCAGGCTCATCAGATAACCATCAGGAGGACAAACAGGCTGATCCCAAAAACGAAGAGCATGCTAAAACCGAAGGCAAAGGAAAACAGCAGAAACTTGGCTACCGTTTTCCCCCATCCTTGATCATACATACGCTTCATGCTGAATAGCAGGTAGACATAAATCCCCCAGGCAATGAGTGTCGAAAGCCAGTCGAGTGATTCAATCAAGCCGACCAGTAGCATGAGCGACCCTGCGAAAAAGAAAAAGTTGTAAAAGTAAATGGAAAACACCAGGTGTTCACTGTAGAAATAGTTACGTCGGACGTAGAGTAACTTCAACAACAGCGCGAAAACGGGCAAAAGAAAAAAGAGGATTTTTGGAAACTGTTCCACCGTGGCCTTCCAGAACTCCTTGCTGAAGTCCTTACCGCTGTAGCGCTGATTCAGCTCAATCATACGGTAGTTCAGTTTCCGTCCGACCCAGCCATCACGTTTGTCCTCGGGCAGCAGTAATTGGGCGGAATCATAGCCTTCCACGGTCTTGTACTCCGATTCCTGGAGCGTAAAGCCTCCCTTGTTCCTTTTTTTCTTCGTCACTGTGGTATCCGCTTCCGCCCTGGCCAAGGAGTCAAAGTTTACCTCCACAGTGTCTATCCCGAACGCCGCCATTCGTTTGTTGAGTTGCGGCATTTGAGCCACCGAATCCCCAGCCAGTTCCTCTTTGTCATCCTTATCCAGCTCCACGTTGTCACTTGCCTCGTCCGGCTTCTCAGGCAGGCTGAAAAAAATAAGGAAGAAAACAAAGCTGATAAAAGCGTACATCCGCACTGGGTGGAAGTAACGCTCGCGGTGCCCCGCATTGTATTCCAGCGCCAACGCGCCTGGACGGAGCAAAAGGTATTTTACAGTAAGCAGGAATTTGCCTTCGTAGTTCGAAAAAGAGGAGACAAAGTTGGACAAGAGTTCCCACGTCGTTTGCCGCTTGGGCAAATCCTTCTGGCCGCATTCATGGCAATACTCTCCCTTAAGCTCTGTGCCGCAGTTGAGGCATTTCTTGTTGCCAGCGGGTTTTCCTGCCTGCTCCGCGCCCGCAGCCCCTTCCGCCGCCAGGAAGGCTTCGTTGATATCGTCCATGTCAGAAACGAATATTCTTCAAAACTGCGATCGTCTGCTCCAACATTCGGTCATCAAAGTCGAGATGGGTGACCATCCTGATTTCTTTGTCGCTGAAAGCAAGGGCCCTCACTTGTTGATCACCGATGGCCTTGAGAAACTTCTCCGGTGTGACCGGCGCCGCCAGTTCAAAGATGACAATGTTCGTATCCACCGGCATCACTGACTTGACGAAAGGCAAAGCTTTCACGGCCTTGCCGATTTCCCGGGCGCGGACGTGATCCTCTCTCAAGCGGGCGATGTGATGATCGAGGGCATGAATCCCGGCAGCAGCGAGAAACCCTGCCTGGCGCATGCCGCCGCCGAACACTTTCCGCATTCGCCGGGCCTTGGCTTCGTGCTCCTTTTTGCAGACCAGTACTGAACCAACCGGCGCGCCGAGTCCTTTCGACAGACAAATCGAAATGGTATCAAAGTACTTTCCTACCTGGTCGGGCTTGTCGCCGGTTTCCGCCAGCGCGTTGAAGAGCCGCGCACCATCGAGGTGCGTCTTGAGTCCTTTTGATTTCGCGAACGTGCAAACGGCCTCGATCTGTTTCAGTGAGTAGTAGCTACCCGCTTCCCGCACGACGGTGTTCTCCAATGCAACAACAGAAGTGTTTGGGTAATGTGAATCAGATGAGTTGATGTTCTGCGCGACATCCTCGACCGACAGGCGGCCGCGGTCGCCGGGAATGAGGCGCACGCTCACATGGCTGTTGCCGGCAAGCCCACCACCTTCATACTTATAAATGTGGGCACCCTTGTAGCAGATTACCTCATCATAAGGATGAGTGAGCACGTTGATGCCGATCTGGTTGGTCATTGTGCCTGAGGGGCAGTAGACGGCCGCGTCCAGGCCCAGCAATTTCGCACACTTTTCTTCCAGCTTTTTGACACTCGGATCCTCCCCAAACACATCATCACCCACCTCGGCCTTTATCATGGCCTCGAGCATGGCAGGCGTGGGTTTGGTTACGGTGTCGGAGCGGAGGTCGACGATCATTGCTTAGAAATTGTGGCCTGAAAAATAGCGAAAAACAGGTTGCGATTGGCCTCTGAATAAGCGGCGCGGATGGCTCAATTCTTCCAAACGCCATTTGTCAAGTAAATCATACCCTTTATCCAAGAAGATGGTCAATTTAGTCCTGGCCAATCGTTTAAGTTAAGACCGATCCGTGTTACCCTGCATCATGAAAAACTTCAATCGATCCATCCTCATCATTTTGCTGCTGAGTCTGACACTTGACTCATTGGCGCAAACGCCCCCCAGGCGACCACGGAAATCTGTAGCGATTCTGATTTTCGAAGGTGTTCAGATCATAGACTACACAGGCCCCTATGAAGTATTTGGTCAGGCGGGTTACAATGTTTTTACCGTAGGTGAAAAGACATCGACGCTTACAACCTCCATGAATATGCTGGTTACGCCATCTTTTGATCTCAACACAGCACCCGAAGCCGACATCATTGTGCTCCCCGGTGGAAACGTTGCTCACGATATCGCTGAAAGTCATCCGATGGTTCAATGGATCAAAGCTCGCGAAGGCCGGGCATCGTATATTCTTTCGGTGTGCAACGGTGCTTTTATGCTTGGCGCGACCGGGTTCCTCGACAACCGGAAGGCAACCACAACTGCAGGTATGATCAATCACTTACAGATGTACGTTCCGAAAGTCAAACCCGTCTATGACCAGCGCTTTGTACAGGACGGAAAGTTCATTTCAGCCGGAGGGCTTTCAGCGGGTATTGATGCCTCTATCCACATCGTTTCGCTGCTGGAGACCAAGGGAAGGGCGCAGGAAGTCGCCAACAAGATGGAGTATAATTACGACCCGGCCGGCACCTACGTGCGCACCAAACTGGTCGACTATCAGCTCGCCCGGCTGCTGGATTTCAATCCACCGCTGAGGGGAAAGACACTCCTCTATGAAGGAGATGAGAAAAATTGGACAGCGTCCTATCAATTGACGCGAAATCAAACCCTCGCAGAGTTCAACGGTCAATTGTATGAAATGGCTAAGAGCCTGGGGTGGAAGGTGATCTCAGAGAACAAAACGCTGGGCAAAGCCCGCAGCGAGTGGGGCATGTCCGATCACAACAACGTCCAGTGGAAGCTTACCTCCGAATTCACCAAGCTGGAAGAGGATAGGCAATTCATAGCTTATTTCAGGTTGGAGAGAGTCTGAGTGTGTCGCCCAAAAGCAGGTCAAAGGGGTCCAGAAACAGGAACGGCAGCCGTTGGCTGCCGTTTTCGTAGCGGGGGCAAGACTCGAACTTGCGACCTTTGGGTTATGAGCCCAACGAGCTACCAACTGCTCCACCCCGCGATTTAAGGCTACAAAAGTAGACCGTCTTGAGGAATTAACAAATTCCCGCCTACCAAGCTCCCTACTTTAATTCGATCTCCCACTCCGCCCAATCTTCCGCCTTGGCCCCCTTCGGCCGCGCCCCTTCCGTGCTCGTGAGGTCGCTCCAGCGCAGGCGACCCTTGTTGCTGTATGGGATCAGTGTCACCCGCCCCAGCGACGGCTCTACCTTGATTTTCAAGAAACTCTGGAAGTATGGCGACACGTTGTAGTCGAACATCGCTGAAAGCCACTCGGCGGAAAACGGCCAGCCGTCGAGTGCGGTGGTCCACCACCACGCCGGGCGCTTGTACCACTTCGTGTTCTCTTCGATCTTCTTCACCAACGGATCATGTGACGGGTAGAACGCATAATCCTTCGTCGGCATATTCGCAGCTTGTGCCATCGCCGTGCCGATGCTGAGATACGCGCCACCGCCACCATTAACATAATGATGCATCACATCGCCAGCGTTGATCTCCCGGTAGTATTCAAGATCATGCGTGTCGCCGGCCATGATGAGTGGCACCTTGTAGCGCTTTAACAATTCGTGCAGCGCCACAAACCTTGGATTCATGCTGCCTTGATACTCACCGATTGCGTAGAATGGATGTCCCAGCAGCACCATGACAAACTTGTTTCGCGATTGCTCCAGCACATTCACCAGCCACTTCCACTGCAGTGAGTCGATTTGCCTTTCCACGCCGGTCTCAAGGGTGATCAGCACAAAATCGTCCGTGCTCACCTGGAAGAACGGCGCCTTCTGAAAACCTGTCGGCACCTCATAGTCCTGCCTCCACTTGTCTGTCAGTGTCAGCATGTCGTCAATGAGGCCCGGCGTCGTGGTGGTCATTTTGAGATCGGCTTGCACCCGGGCCATCATCGCCTCCCTGGCGGTCTGCGGCTCGAAGAACGTGGCGACAAAGCCGTCGAGGGCGTCGTACCAGTCGTGGTTGCCGGGAATGGCATACACAGGCTTCTTCACTCCTTTGAATGGCATCCAGAATTTCTTTTCATAGTCGCGAAGCGCGCCAGTGGGATAAACCACGTCAGAAGAGATCACGACAAACTTTACATCGGGATGGTTGCTCACTTCGAGAATTTGATCTTTAAGAACCAACTGAGACGCGTCGCCTTCACCCGGGTCACCGATCACCACGAAAGAAAACCCGGTGCTGTCGCCGATCCCTGCGGGGTTAACTTTGAATGCGTTCGAACCTGTACCCTCGCCAGAACTTTCGATCATCGCCATTCTCCACGTATCTGCCCGCTTGGCCGCCCACTTGTCCCAGATTCCCGAAGCCCAGTTCTCCGTATCAAAGTACCAACTCATCCCCAGCACGGGCATGATGGCCACCAACAGGGCAGCCCACGGCAATCCAAGTTTTAGACCGCTGCGGATCGCCGTAGGGAATGAGTAGCCCGCTTTTATCAGGCGCACTTCCGCTCGTATCCGCAACTTGAGCCAGGCAGCAACAAGACCGCGAGGACTATACCACTTGCGATCCTTCTCCTCTACGCGGGCAATCCAATTCCAAAGCCGCTGCGCCCTGCGGCGCATAAGCTTGAGTGTGAGAATGCGCAAAGGAGCCAGGACCGCGTAGGTAACGATGAGGGCAATCACCATATCGCCAATCGTCGCGACGAGCGGAGAAAGAATGCCAAGTGCCGAACGATCCAATCCCATCCGACCCAGGTGAATGGCAAAAAGCAGCAAAATGAAGATGACAATCCAACGTCGGTCATGGGTGGCACTGGCCTCTTCTTCCTGCTTGATTTGTTCGGCAATGGCTTTCACCACAGGATCGTCTTTCATGCCCACTTTGTCCGCCACATCTACGTCGACTTGCTCAAGCTGACCGGCCTTGGCAAGCAGCAGGTTCAAGCCTATGCCCGACACGCGAATTCCAACAGCAAAGGTCAGCACCACCAACCGGCTATCTTTCGTCCAGAAATAAAGCGATGCCACCAACAGTAGGTTCACGATGCCGGTCGCCAGGTTGATCCAGCGTTGCTGCTTTTCCTGGATGCCACGGAAGAAAAGCCACACCCCATGAATCGCACTGATCGCAAAAAGTGAGGTTACGAACAGGTACAGCGCTTTTGGCTGAAGAAGCATGTTGTTGATCAGCAGCGCCGCCATCATGAAGCTTATGCTTCCACTCCATTGCGCCGCCGTTTTGGAGCCCCGTTCCGCACGACGGAATCCATCATATATCTCAATGATGCCTGCCCACACCAGCATTTCACCCAGGTAGTGTAAAACGTCGCTACCTGGCCATGCCCCTGAAATGAAGGAAAGGGCCGCCAGGACAAAACAGAGGCCGGCCCACAACCATCTCCTGAGCCCGATTTGTTTGAAATCCATAGTTGAGGCTATTGAATCAGCCCATCAAGAATGTTGCTGCAACAATGGCAACCATGCAGAGAAGATAGACAATTCCGAGGCGACGGACCGCGAAGGCCAGCCAATGGTCATAGCGGATTCCACTCAAGGCGAGTATGGCCATCAAGGCACCGTTGGTTGGACTAAGGGCATTCATCAGGATGGCTCCATACTGAAAGGCCAGCACACAAACCTGGCGCGGCAACCCGATGAGGTCAGACAGCGGTGCAAGGATGGGTAGTGTAAGCGCTGCCAGGCCGGTGTACGAAGGAACTACGATGTGCAGCACTGATTGTGAGAACATCATTCCGATTGCTGACATGGCAGGAGGCAAGCCATCCAACGGGACGAGCAAGCCGTAAATAATGGTGTCGAGCACCTTTCCGTCGGCAAGCACAAGGGGGATCGCATGGGCAAAGCCAACAATCAAAGAGGCAAACGTCATTTCGCGGAGGCCTTCCACAAACGCGACGGACGTGCCGTTCAGGCCAAGCCTCCCAACCAGCCCGGCCGCCATTCCCACCAGGAAGAACTCTGCCGACATTTCATTAAAGCCCCAATCCCAATTCATCATGCCGACAATCAACAAGGCAAAGGCAAGCACGACCACTCCCAGGATCAAGCTGTGACGACCGGAGATGCCCTGGTCATTCACTCCCTCCTCCGCCTCACGCGGAAGTCTGTTCTTATTGGCGTATCGGATGATCACAAACATCCAGAGTGCGAATGCCGCCAATAGAACAACCATTCGAAGCATGGACCCTGAAAGCAACGGCACTTCCGCGATACGCTGTGCCAGCACGGCTCCGAATGGATTAAACGGGCTTAGCGAGGCGCCAATGACCGCCGATCCATAGCTCACGGCGACAGACACAAACGCATTATAGCCAAGCCGACGAGTGAGCATGAGCAGTACCGGTGTGAGTGGAATGAGTTCTTCCTCCATCCCTTCCAATGTGGCGCCGATGAGAAAGAAAAGTCCAGTAAGCACCAATGTAACTTCCTCTCGGCCTTTTAATCGCTGCGTAATCTGCAGAATGCCTTGTCGCAGTGCCCCGGTCTTCTCCACTACGTAAAAGCACGCCCCGCAAATAAAAATCGTGATGATCACCTCCACCCCGGCTGCGATGCCGCGTGGAATTCCGACGAAGACCGCGAAGGGAGAGAGTGGCTTTGCCTCGACACCGTGATACGAACCGGGCACTACCACTTCCTTGCCCGAGTCCACATCTGTTTTGCGTTCATACTGTCCCGTGGGCAACAAATAGGTCGCCACACCGGCCAGCAGAATGAACCCGAGGATGATGAGGAGTGTGTGTGGAAACTTGGAGGCCATGAGGGTCTGTTCAAAGCTATGAAAATTACCCACCAGAGGCTTTTGGCTGTTGGCTATTGGCTTCTATAAGAGTTTGCCAATAGCCAAGGGCCAACCGCCAACAGCCCGATGTGGGAAATCTTGATCGGTGGGGAGACTTTAAGTAACTAGAGTCTCCCATGGCGCACAACATCCAGCCCCTTCTGAACAAGGTCTACCTCAAAGCGAAAAGCGCCGAGGGGGTCTATATCACGGATGAGAATGGCAAGCGCTACCTGGATGGATCTTCCGGGGCGGTAGCTTGTTCGCTGGGGCACTCCCATCCGAGAATCATTGAAGCCATTCGCCAGCAGGCGGGCAAGCTCCAATTCGTCTACCGTTCGCAGTTTGGATCAGAAGAAGGAGAAGCCCTGGCAACAAAGTTGTATGAGATTTCACCGCAACGCGCCTACGCCCATGCTTTCTTCGTAAACAGCGGCACCGAAGCCATGGAGACGGCGATGAAGGTTGCGCTTCAGCATTGGCAGGAACGTGGCCAGCCCGGCAAAACGCAATTCATCAGCCGGTGGAAGAGTTACCATGGAATTACGATGGGAGCGTTGTCACTTTCAGGTCACCCGATCCGTCGCCAGCGATTCGAGTCAACCCTGGGGAAGTTTCCAACCCTCTCGGCAGATCTTGATAAGGATCCCGTCAGTCGCCACGTGGAAGAATTTCAACTTGCCATTGAGCGGATAGGCGCCAACCAAATCGCTGCCTTCGTTGCCGAGCCGGTTGTCGGTGCGGCTGGCACGGCGTTGACGCCGGATGAAGCTTACTACAGCGCCATGAAAGCCGTTTGCCGCGAAAACCACATACTCTTCATCGCCGACGAGGTCATGAGCGGGCTTGGGAGAACAGGTTCGTGGTTTGCGCTTGAGCATTGGAGAACGAGTGCAGACATCACATCGGTGGGAAAAAGCCTGGGCGCCGGCTACGCACCCATCGCTGCCACACTGATCACCGACGAGGTACTGGAACCCATTCGCAAAGGCTCAGGACTGATCATGAGCGGCCACACCTACAGTGGTCATCCACTATCTTGTTCAACTGCCTTGCGTGTCCTCCAGGTTGTTGAAGAAGATAAACTCCTCGGAAACATTCAAGCACAGGGGGAATACCTGAAGTCAGGGCTTCAAAAACTGCAGCGCGTATTTTCCTCCATCATCGCCGTGCGGGGCAAGGGACTGCTCCTGGGGATGGAGTTTGATCCATCGAGGAAAGGCATGCAGGCTTCCCTGCTCGAGCAATGCTTCCTGAATGGATTGCTCTTGTATCCCTCTGTGGGTGGAGCCGAAGGGAAAGACGAAAACGGCGTGCTCGTTGCACCTCCTTTCATCAGCACACGCGACCAGGTGGATGAATTGCTGTCGAAGCTGGAGCAGTCGCTAAAGGAAATCAAGGCATGAGCCTGTTTAATAAAGTCACCGATTACGCCACGGTCAAGCCGCTTTTCAAAGATGGCATGACGCTCTTGTTCGGCGGTTTCGGCGGTGTTGGTTCTCCTCCAGGACTTGTTGACTGCCTGATCGAGTCCGGGGTGAAGAACGTGAATCTCATAGGCAATGACGCCGGCTTCCCCTGGATCGGTATGGGAAAATTCATTTGCCTGGAGCGGGCCTCGTCGCTCATCGCCTCTCACATCGGCTCCAACCCTGTGGCCGGCGACCTGATGAACCAGGGCAAATTGAAAGTGGAGTTTTCTCCCCAGGGAATTCTCGTCGAGCGGATTC
Organism: uncultured Ohtaekwangia sp.; assembly: GCA_964549855.1. Lineage (GTDB taxonomy): Bacteria > Bacteroidota > Bacteroidia > Cytophagales > Cyclobacteriaceae > ELB16-189. The sequence continues at coordinate 85,155 of CAZJWV010000001.1, forward strand.
GTTCCGGCGGTGTCGGCTTGAATGGATTCCTAACGGAAATAGGGATGGGTACGAAGTTGGAGTACGACAAACCACACGTAACCATCAAGGGAAAAGAGTACCTGCATGAGTCAGCCCTTACCGGCGATATAAGCCTTGTGTACGCCCGCAAGGCCGACACCTTCGGCAACCTCATCTTCGACAAGACGGCACGCAACACAAATCCCTATGTGGCCATGGCAGGCAAGATCACCATCGTGGAGGCGGATGAAATTGTTCCGATGGGTGAATTGAATCCTGAGGAGATCATTGTGCCTGGAATTTATGTTCACCACATCGTGCCCTCAAAAGGCTACAACTGGAAATGGATATGGGAGATGCCCGCCAAATCATAGCACAACGAGCTGCCCGTGAGATAAGCGACGGGATGATCGTGAACCTGGGGATAGGCATACCGTCCCTGGTGCCCGATTATCTCGATCCGTCGATCAGCGTCTTTTTCCAGGCGGAGAACGGTATTCTTGGCATGGGGCCGACGCCTAAGAAGAACGCTGACGGCAACCTCAGCAACGCGGCAGGCTACCCGGTCACACTGCTGAAAGGCGGAAGCTATTTCGACAGCGCCGTTGCCTTTGGTATGATCCGCCGCGGATGTGTTGACGTCTCGATTCTCGGCGCATTGCAAGTAAGCGCGTCGGGCGACTTGGCCAACTGGATTGTACCGGGCAAACGTGTGCCGGGTGTGGGCGGCGCCATGGAGCTTGCTTATGGAGCCCGAAACCTCATTGCACTGATGACACACTGTGAAAAAGATGGGCAGCCGAAGATTGTTGAGAAGTGTTCCCTCCCCATAACCACATTCAATTGCGTGAAGAAGATCATCACCGATCTGGCGGTGTTCAGCATCGTTGACGGGAAACTGAGGTTGGATGAATTGATGCAGGGGGCAACGCTGTCAGAAGTGAAAGAAAAGACAGGCGCGGAATTCACCGTTGCATGAAATCCTCTGCGTCTTCGCGGCTCTGCGCGCGGTATTGAATTCCTCGCGCAGAGCCGCAGAGTCGCAGATGAGACGCAAAGTCCATATCTTGGATCTGCCTTTTTCAGCCGATGCCAACTACAGATAAGATCTTCGCTTACATCGACGCCCATCGCCACGAGGCTGTGGATCTTCTTTCGAAAATAGTGCAGCAACCAAGCACGCAAGGAAATGAACGGGGCGTGCAGGCCATTGTCGCTGAAAAACTGAGGACGCTGGGCCTCGAAGTCGATATCTGGGATCCAGATTACGCCGCGCTTACCAAGCACCCCTACTTTGTACCCTCGCGTGACACGTACACGGGCAGTCCCAACGTTGTCGGTCGGTGGAAGGGAGCTGGTGGCGGAAAGTCGATCATTCTAAACGGCCACATTGATGTCGTGCCGGAGGGTGATCGTACGAAGTGGACTGACGATCCGTTTTCCGGCAGCGTGAAAGACGGAAAAGTGTACGGCCGCGGCACCACCGACATGAAAGGCGGGAACGTATCCATGCTGCTGGCACTGGAGTCCATCATCCGCTCCGACATCAAACTCAAGGGCGATGTCATTTTCGAATCTGTCATCGAGGAAGAATCCGGCGGCGTGGGCACACTGGCTACGCTGTTGCGCGGATACAAAGCTGATGCTGCGTTGATTCCTGAACCGACCAACATGAAGCTCTTCATCAAGCAGCAAGGTTCCATGTGGTTCCGGATTACCATTGAAGGGCGCTCTGCGCACGGAGGCACCCGCTATGAGGGCATATCCGCTATCGAGAAGGCAGTGATGGTGCACCAGGCCGTGCTGAAGCTGGAGTCGACGAGGAACGCACGAATCACCGACCCACTTTACAAGAGTATTCCCATTCCGGTTCCGATCAACATGGGAAAAATCCAGGGAGGCTCGTGGCCATCTTCTGTTGCCGACCTGGTAACCATCGAGGGGCGAATCGGCGTGGCGCCTGAAGAGGAGATGGCTGCTGTACGGAAAGAGCTTCAGCAATGCGTCGCCGAACTCTCAGTGGCAGATTCCTGGTTGAAAGAGCATCCTGCACGGGTAGAATTCTTCGGAGCTCAGTGGGTACCGAACGCACTCAATGAAACGCATGCTTTTAGCGAGTCGATCAAGAAGGCCTACGCATCAGTTTACAACCGTCCCGTCAAAGTAGAGGCGTCGCCCTGGGGCACCGATGGCGGGCTGCTGGCCAAAGTCGGAGGCATTCCAACCCTAGTGATTGGCCCAGGGGAGACAAAGTTGGCCCACTACCCGGATGAGTTCATCGACATTGACGAGATGATCCGCGCATCCAAGGTATTTGCTCATACGCTCGTCGAATGGTGCGGCACATCGTAGTGAGCTATCCCTTAGCGCCATCCGGAGTATGATTCGCACGTTTGGAAATGATTCAGCCACCGTCACGCTGTACGAAGATGAGTACAGTCGGCGGATTCGGGTGGACGACTACTCCGGTGACCTGACCGGTTTGCTTAAGTTGATTAGAGGTTCCCTGCCTAGTTGGACAGAAAAACTCATTGTCAAGGTGTGGCCTGCCGATGTATGGTTCTTTCTGAACAGTGGGTTCAGGGAAGAAGCGATGATTTCAGGATACTTTTCCGGGGTCAACATGCACTTTCTCACAAAATACCTTGTGGCGGCACGGGGCTACTCAAACAAGGTCAAGGAGGAAGAAGATATCATACGAACCCTGCTCGCCAACCCGCCCTACCCGGAGTCTTCACCAAAAGTCCAAGTGGAATTCAGCACACCTTCCGATGCCGTGGAGCTTGCCAAACTATATGATGCATCGTTTAAGGTCTATCCCACGCCCGTAAACGATCCTGACCATGTCCGGATGACAATGAAGGACGGAACGGTTTACGTGGTTGTTCGCGAAAAAGGAAAAATCATCAGTGCCGCTTCCGCTGAAATCAACGAAGCCTACCACAATGCGGAATTAACTGACTGCGTCACTGCCGCTGGCTACGAAGGAAGGGGGCTCATGCGAGCACTTCTTTTGAAATTGGAGCAATCGCTCCGTGCCAATGGAATCACCTGCCTCTACACCATCGCGCGTTCGGAATCTTTTGGCATGAACAAAGTTTTCCATCAACTCGGCTACACCTTTGGCGGCAGGATGACCAAGAACTGCATGATCTTCTCGGGGATGGAGGATATGAATGTTTGGTATAAGAACTGACTCCCTTGCGTCTCATCTGCGGCTCTGCGTCTCTGCGTGAGATTCTTAGCTCCTGGCTTTGGCCGTTGGTCGGTGCACATAAATCGTAAGTCTATCCTTACATTAGTAAATATGTCGAGAGTTATCTGGTTCATCCTTCTCCTGTGTATCCTTTCAATCCAGGCATCCGCCCAGCGCGTGCCCGTACTCAATCAAATCGACCTCCCTCACAATTATTACTACCACGAACTCTACCTTCCTCAATTAACCAGCGGTCCATCGTCCGCGGCCTGGATGCCCGATGGAAAAGCGCTCGTCTACTCCATGGCCGGCAGCCTCTGGATGCAAACCGTCGGCAGCAGCGAGGCGCGTCAGCTTACCGACGACTTTGGCTACGATTACCAGCCTGATGTCTCCCCGGACGGAAAGCGCGTGCTTTTCGTACGATACTCCGGCGAATCCATGGACGTGATGGTGTACAACCTGGAAGAGAAGAAATCATTCATGCTCACCGACGGCAAGAGTGTAAGCCTCGAGCCGCGCTGGTCGCCCGACGGATCGATGATCGCGTTTGTCTCCACCGATGAAAGCGGTCACTTTCTTCTTCATACCGCGACACTCAACGGAAATCAGCTATCCGATGCGAAAGTCCTCATCGCCGACCGCAAGACGGAAGCCAAACGGTATTACTACAGCGCATTTGACCATGCCATCAATCCAACCTGGTCGAGAGATGGGAAATTGATCTATTTCGTTGGAAACCACGACGTGGCGCACGGAACCGGAAATCTTTCGACGATCAGTGTGGCTTCAGGCGAAATCAAAACGATCCGCGAAGAAGAAACATCGTGGCGCATGCGGCCTGACGTTTCACCGGATGGCACACGGCTCGTCTACAGCAGCTACCTCGGACAGAATTGGCACCAGCTCTGGATGCTCCCCTCCTCCGGCGGCTACCCGTTCCCGCTCACCTATGGCCACTACGACAAATCCTCGCCGCGTTGGTCTCCCGATGGGAATCAAATTGCATTCATCTCCAACCAGAATGGCAACACAGCGCTTTGGCTAATCGACGCTTTCACCGGCCAACAAACGCCGGTGATGCAAAAGACGCTCACCTGGATGGCGTCGCATGTTCCGCTCACGATCACCATCACCGACGAGCAAGGCGCAATCATCCCGGCGCGGGTAAGCATCACCGACGGCCGTGGGAAGTTCCTCTGCCCTCCGGACGCCTGGATACATGCGGATGATTCACGCATTCCGTCGATGCAGGTCACGGAGCCGCATTACATTCACACGCAAGGAAAAATTACCCTCCAGGTGCCGAGGGACAGCATTTTCATCCAGGCCGCCCACGGGCCCTCCTACTCAATTGTACGAGCCAAGACCCGGCCGCGGCAAGTGGATGCGGTGAACATTAGTGTTAAAGTGCCGCGACTTGCGCTTCCGGCTGACATGGGTTCATGGCGAAGCGGCGACGTGCACGTGCACATGAACTACGGTGGCAACTACCGCAACACCCCAGAGTTGCTGGTGAAGCAGGCCGAGGCGGAGGATCTCAACTTCGTTTACAATCTCCTCGTGAACAAGGAGCAGCGAATTCCCGACGTTTCCCTTTTCGAGCCCGGTCCTTTTCCCGCATCCAATGCCAATGTCACCTTACTATTCGGCCAGGAATTCCACACGAGCTTCTGGGGGCACATGGGGTTACTTAACCTGAAGGAACATCTCATTCTTCCAGGCTATGTCGGCTACCCACAGACCGGGGTTGCCAGTCTTTACCCACACAACGGTTTCATTGCCGACGAGGCCCACAAGCAGGGAGCCTTTGTCGGCTATGTTCATCCATATGAAATTCCCGAAATCTTTCCTGACCAGGCGGCGACCATCAGTCATACCGATCCAATTGATGCGGCGCTTGGACGCGTTGACTACTACGAGTTGCTCGGTTTTTCTGATCCCCACGCAACAAGCGTAGTCTGGTACCACATGCTCAATACCGGCATTCGCCTCGGGGTGGCCGGCGGCACGGATGCGATGGCGAATTACGCGAGCCTCCGGGGTCCAGTGGGATTGAACCGCGTGTTTGTACCCGGCCCGGCAACGATGTCGTCAGAAGAGTTTCTCACCGGGATCAAGAAGGGCCGCGGGTTTGTCACCAATGGCCCGATGATTGGCTTCACTCTTGGAACGGCCAAACCGGGAGACAGCCTTGCGGTTTCGAAGAAGAAAGTGCCTTACCAGCTTTGGCTGAGAAGCAACGTCCCCGTCGAAAAGATCGAAGTAGTTTACAATGGCGACGTAGTGGCATCGCATGGCTTGGGAACACCGATTTCCAAATTGGACATCAGTGGTACACTAACGCTTCGGGAAAACGGTTGGGTACTCCTGCGTGTGTACAATGCTGGGGCTCATCCCGACGTTTTCGATGTGTATCCCTATGCCAGTACCAATCCGGTTTTTATTCACAAAGGAATTCCATCGACCAAGTCTGCCGCATCGGCGGCGTATTTCATCAAGTGGACCGACCGGGTGGAGAAAATGACAAAAGAAACCCCGAATTTCAGGAGCGAGGAAGAACGGGCGGCCGTGCTTAAAGACCTGGCCGCGGCCAAGGCGTACTATCAGAAGTTCATCCCGAAGAAGAAATGAGAACACTGTCCCTGATCCTGTTACTGATTTCGTTCGGCAGCCACGCACAGCATCCATACAATCTTGTTCGTGAGGATGTGACGGTGCCCATGCGCGACGGTGTAAAATTGGGAGCCATTCTTTATCGCCCCACAGGTCCGGGAAAGTTTCCTGGCATTGTCTACCGCACGCCATACAGCATCGATGATTACGATGGCTACGCCGAATTTCCGCTGAAGGCCGCGAAGCAGGGATATGCGGTTCTGCTTGTTGACGTTCGCGGGCGTCTCCGGAGCGAAGGAGAATTCGAAGCTTACCGAAACGAGAAGCAGGATGGGTATGATGTGATCGAATGGATGGGTACGCAGCCATTCTGCACCGGCAAGGTGGGAACCTATGGTGGATCTTATCCCGGCATTGTGCAGTGGCTCGCCATGTCGCAAGCGCCGCCACACCTTGCGGCGGCAGCGCCGGAGATGACACCCATCAGCAGCCACCACTTCTTTTATTATGGCGGTGCGTTCTCCCATCCATGGATCGATTGGTTCGTGCCCTACATTTTTGCCGACAAGCGCAAGCGTGCCAACGACACCTCGGGCCCCTGGGATGACGAACCGGCGACAGAAGAATGGGAAAAGACCGACAGGAAGAAATGGTACCAGTATCGGCCGCTGGCAGACTTGCCCCTGTTGAAGAAGTACGCACCGGAATATTACGCGTGGCTCGGCCATCCGGATCAATCCTCCTGGTGGGATTTTGTGAACGTGGAAAAGGATTTCGCCAAGATGCGCAACCCGGCCTTCCTCGAGAGTGGGTGGTACGATGCCGCCTACGGTCCAGAAGGTGCGACGCGCGGATTCAACAAGATGAAAAAGGAGGCGGCTACTCCAGAGGCGCGTGACCAGACCATTCTCATTCTTGGCCCGTGGAACCATACCTCACTAAACACCCGAAAGACAAAATTCGGAGAAATGGATTTCGGCCCAAATGCCGGTATGGACTACGACGCCGAGTTGCTGCGGTTCTATGATCGGCATCTCAAAGGCATTTCCGACGCAACCGGATTGTCGCCCGTGAGCATCTTTGTCATGGGGGCAAACGAGTGGCGCACGGAAAAGGAGTGGCCGCTGACCCGTGCCGTACCGACTTCATTCTACCTGTCAGGAACCGGTGCGGCAAAGACGGGCACCCTCGTACCCAAAGCAGGCAAGGATGCAAGGGACACTTACGTTTTCGATCCAGCCAATCCTTTCTGGGACAAATCTTATGAGAAATCTTACCCCTACGATCAGCGTGAACATGAATCGCGACCGGACGTGCTTGTTTACACTAGCGATGTGTTGACTGAGGATACAGAGGTGATTGGTGAGATCGTCGCAGAACTCTTTGTCAGCTCCGGTGCGACGGATACGGATTTCAGCATCACACTATCAGATGTCTATCCCGACGGCCGGTCGATCAACCTTCATGGCCTCGATGCTGGCTATTTAAGGATGAGATACCGCGGCGGATTCGAATACCAGGAACTGATGAAGCCCGGAGAGGTTTACAAAATCCGAATCGGCCAGGTGTACACCGCTAACCGGTTCATGAAGGGTCACCGCATTCGTCTGGCGATCACGAGCAGCAAGGCGCCGCACTACGATCCGAATCCAAATACGGGGAAGGTGATTGCGGAAGAGAAGACCTTAATTCCGGCCAGAAATACCGTGCATTTGGGAGTTAAATATCCCACGAGGCTAATACTTCCCATTCTACGATAGACCTCCCCCAACCTTTTACTCAACGACCACCCTGCTGAGGGTATTTTGAATCTCTCCCTAGAATCGCGGAATTCCTTTTCGTAACTTATAATAAGGTCTCAACTTTTTCCGATCCATTCTGCTCAGTAGATATGGACTGTGACATTTTGTTCGTTGGAGCATTATAATAGAGCATATGAAAAAGCCCACATTTATCCAGGCCTTACCCGCACTTTTGATTTCCGGCATGCTCGTGGTGTCGTCAATAGATGCTGCGGCATACCCAATAACTCCCAGGCCATTGCGGAAAATGATCAGCGAAAGTGAGTACATCATTATTGCGTTCGTCCGCAAGGTAACTGGCCCGGAAATACGCCAAGGCAAGAAGGGTATGGAGGTTGATTTCGATTCACCAACCATCGCCGAACTGCGCATAATTGATGTGCTGAAAGGCAGGATTCGCGATTCAGTTATTCTTGTCCCCTACGAGGCCAACTGGATTTGCCCGGCACCTCCTCATTTTGAAGAGCAATCTCACGCGTTGGTATTCCTCGATAAAACTAAGGGCGAATTTGATGTCCATGCACTGTCGTACGGCGTGAAGACCATGTCGCTCGAGGAACTGCAAGTGTACAAAGCAAGGATCAAGGAGATGCAAGACATTCTTCTATTCAACGACAAGGATGACAAGTTCTTTGCGACCACCGAGTGGCTGGTGCGATGCGCCGAAAATCCTGCCACCAGGCACGAAGGAACCTACGAACTCTCAAGGAAGAGTGACTTCATGTCGTTCTATGATGATTCCGAGAAGGAACCCTTTCAATTCAATCTGTCCAGGTCGCAAAAGATACGGCTCAAAGATGCCTTGCTATCGAGCAGTAAACCCTCCTTTGCAGATATGGGTCTTATCGACCTGGTCTACGAGATGGATCCGGAGGCAGTCTACAATCACATGCTTGTTGCACTTGAGAATATGGAGGGAGTGAATTGCTGGTTTGCGGGTGGTTTCATGGAACGGATCCTCGTTCGCAAGTCTACACCCACTTTACAAGACATGGCAAAGAGGTTCGAGCAAAACCTTTACGGGAGCAGATTCAATCCGGAAGAAATGCAGGCGATCGTCAAAGAGTTTGTGGCCGAAGCAAGAAGATCGTAGATGGGATGTGCAGTCTCAGTTGAGCGCCCAAATTCCAAGAACCAAGTAACCCCGAAGGATAGTCACCACGGTGCCCACTTCATTTTTGTGCTTGGTCACAATCCTTCCAGGAATGGAGAATAATGAGCCAGATTCTGCTCATGCCGCTTCTGTTGTTTGGCGAAGAGCTCCTTAATTTCCGGGTCGTCCAAATACTTTTCCATGAATCCCCCATTCTTCAGAGACAGGTAAAAGTCAAAACCCCGTTCCTCAACCCCGGCTATTGACTTTGCCAATTCCTGTTTCATTCCCAACCACGCATAACCACGAATTCCTCCTCCTTCCTTCGGCATCAATTTTTTTGCTTCCTCCAGCTTTCCTTCGATGATCAGCCTTCGTATTGGGTTAATCGAGAATCCAAACTTCGGATTGACAGCTTTCACCCGGTCACTCAAGGCTTCGGCATCACTGAGTCTGCCGCGATCCACAAGCCAATTTAAGACCGGGTAGGCCGCGATAAATTGAATGGGTCCGAGATCATAGGCCAACTGCATCTCTTTGTCTCCCAAGTCCCTTTCACCGACGGCAAGGTAGGCTTTGCCCAAGTCAGCGTGAGGAATTGCCTCAAGCGGACTAATGTCAGTGGCTTTCTTAAGAAACGGGATGGCCAATTCCTGCGCACCGACGTTCTGCAGAAGTTCGCCCATGCTTTGGTGATTGTAGTAGTCATTGGGCTCCACTTCCAGTGCTTTCCGCGCATGAAAGAAGGCACTGTCATAGAGCGGGTCTTTGTCACGGTTTATGAGCATCCAAATCCGAACGTTATTGACAAATCCCGAATTGGGATCCAACTGGTACGCCTTCCAGGAAAGGCTCTGGCGGAGTGAGTCCATTTCTTTCGGAAAATTATTGAAATGGAACGCCCGGTAGGCATCGTAGAGATCCGCCAATCCGGCAATGGCTAAAGCAAATGTTGGATCTATGTTAATGGCCCGTTCATACATGACCTTCGAGCGCAGAAATGCAAGGCTGTCTCCGATAAAATAATACTGTTTGAAAGCTATGTGCCTTGCTTTCAGGTAGTACTCGTAGGCCTCCGTGTTCCTCGTTGATATCTCATTCACCTTGATGTTGACTTCCGGTGAAATGGAAATTTTGAATTTGTCCGCAATCACCTGGGCAATTTCCTTTTGCACCTCAAAAACATCCTTTAATTCGCGATCATAGCTCTCAGCCCACAGGTGCTCGTCGGTATCCGCATTGATCAGCTGCGCGGTCACCCGTAACTGGTTGCCTGATTTCCTCACGCTGCCTTCCAGCACAACCGACACATTCAAATCGCTGGCAATCTTTTTCAGGTTGAGCGGCTGCCCCTTGTACACCCCAACGGAAGTTCTGCTGATGACACGCAATCCCGTGATCTTTGTCAACCGCGTGATGATCTCTTCCGTTAGTCCATCGCTGAGGTAATCCTGGGCAGCGTCGCCGCTCATGTTGTCGAAGTAAAGAACAGCTATCGACTTATTGTCGATGGAGGAGTTTTCGCCTGAAGCGTTGGACGAAATCACCCTTTGCGGAACAAAATACATCACGAGCATTATCGCCAGCAGAACGAGGATGGCGCTGTTGCTGGTCAGTGGTTTTCTCTCCCGGCGTGAAAGGGGGTTGTTCCTGGCGGCAGCTGAGTTTGATCGAATGAAACCAGTCGGAGATCGTTCAAACTTCCAGGCCAGGAACATGGACACAGGAAACATTACGGCTAACGCAACGGCGGCAATGTTCGACCATTGCCGACTCAGGGAAAGGAGATTGACAGAGAGATCGATGGCCTTCCACGCCACCAACGCCACAATAATATAGACCAGTGCCACCTTGGCGAGGTCCTTTTCATAGATCTGCTCTGCCAATTTCTTGTCAGACTCGTCACTTCCGGGGGGAGCAACTGTCTTAACGGTTTGATTTGAATTGGAAGATTTTACTCCCTCAACAATCGCCTTGATCGCATTGGCCACTTTGTTGATCTGGTCCCGGTAGAAGGTCTTGTTCAGGTTGTCCTGCGGCAGGTCCTCCGCTGATCGCAGCGGACGATTAACTCCTGGCGACTTGAAAATGAAGTCTATCGCCCGCAGCACATCGCCCAATTCTGTTTCCACCATGCTTTTGTCGGCGGGGTCCAGGTCGTGAATCTTAATGGGCAGAATTCGACTGGCCACATTGCCGTTGCTGAGCGCGATCTCCCGTCCTAGTGCATCATTCTTCGCGAGCGTATTAAATGCGCAGAACTCTTCTTTCCAGGCAAACGAGTTCGAATCACAGTAGGTCTGTGAAAGAATCGGTATGAATATCAGGCTGCGGAGTTTGCCCTCGAGGCTCTTGTTAACGTGATGGGTCTCCAATAGCCCATCATGGGGATTTTCATCGAAATAGATCGAAATCTCCTCTTTGAATGTCGCGTCGAGTTCTTCTTTGAGCGCATTGACAAACTCGCTTACCCAACGTTCGCCCTTGTTGTCTTTCTGGCGGTAGGAAATGAAAATATCGTACGCGTACCCGGGGTGGATGGAGGGCATTGTCAAAGATAACCCGAATACGATAATTACCCGTTACTGTATGGTCGCAGTCCCGGTGGATGCTCGCTTAGTCTTTACGCTTACCAGGAACTTTTTGCCCGCCCTGGGACAACACCAGGGAGTATTTCTTGTCGGTGCCCTCGATGAACTCAATCTGCGCGTCGACCACTTTCAGGAAGAATTTGGTTTTGCTCTCCGGGAAGATTTCAACTTTCTGCTGTCCTGTGGCCTGCGACATCAAATGCCCATCCTCCAACGAAATGGTGAGATTGAACCCGGGTTGAATCTCATAGACACCCACATACTGTTTCAAGATGTCTTCAGCCACCCTGGTTTCTGTATGCGCCGGAATGGGCTTATCGGTCCTTACACCCCTTGATTCCCTGATGCGGTTCTTAAAAATAACGCCTGTGATTTTTCCGGTTTTCTTGTCAGGGAGAAATTCAAGTGAGGTCAGGTCGCTATCGAAAGAAAAATGCGTTTTGTCCTGGGGAAATACTTCAAACCGCGGACTCCCGGGACGATGGCTGTACAAGCTGCCGTTGTCATAGATGATGTATCGGGACACATTCTCATCGAAGTCATAGACGCCGGTCAGACTTTTCGCATAGGCCTCATCCAACTTTATTTTGGAGACCGGTTTCGTGATCGGTTTCCCGATGGCCAGGGCAGCCATTTTTATGGAGAGGTCCTCGGGTCCCTGGTCATCCCGATTGGTAAGTACAATCACGTATACATTTTCTTTGGGGAAGTAGATCCCGTTGGTAGTATAACCGAAAATGCCGCCCGAGTGCTCATAAACCGGGCTACCCTTGATTTCGTCAATTCCCCAACCGTAGCCATAGTACGTTGGCTTTCCGTTGTTGAGCTTATAACCCGTTTCCGCCTTTTGCAGTGTTTCTTTCTTGACCAGTTTCCCGGCATGAACGGCAGTGTTCCAGGTCAGGAGATCATCAACGGTTGACATGATCGAACCGGCTGCATAAGGCTGGGTGAGGCTAAGGTACTCCGCATTCCTGAACTCATTGTCTCTCTTCTGGTAAGGCCTGGCGCGGTTAAGTATGATTTTCGACATGCTTCCATAGTAGGAGTTCTTCATGCCCAGCGGTGCAAAGATTTTCTTCTCGACATATTCCGGGTAAGGCATGCCGGATGCCTTTTCAATGACATAGCCAAGGATGAAGTACGCCGAGTTATTGTAGCTCCACTTTTCACCGGGCGCAAAGTCCATGGGCTCGTTCTTGAACAAGTCGATCATCTCCATCGGGGTCATATCCTGTCTCCACAGCTTCGTCCACTTTTCCATGCTCGTGTAGCTCTTGATCCCCGAGGTGTGGGTAAGCAAATGGTGGATGGTAATCTTGTATCCATGCGTAGGATACTTTTCAACGAACTTCTCGATCGGGTCTTCCAGGGAGAGCTTCCCTTCTTCCAGGAGCATGAGGATGGCTACGGCAGTGATCTGTTTAGTAATCGAGCCAATCTCAATCACATGATTGGGCGTGAGGCTTATGTTGTTTTCGAGGTCGGCCATACCGACCGCCTTACGATAGAGCACCTCATTGCCTTTGGCGACCAAGGCGATGGCGCCTGGCTCGTTTGGTTTATAATTTTCGTTCAGAAGATTATCCAATTGCGCATTAAGGTCCTGCGCCCTGAGGCTTGGCGCCGAAAAGAGCACGATGAAGAGAAAAAATGAAATTCTCCGGCTAAGCGAATGGTAGTTGATCATGAGGCAGGATTAAGTTTTAATGCGCGAGTAAGGGATACCAAATATATGCCTAAAGAAGCACCAAATCGCAAGCACCATCCCGGCACAAGGCCGGGACCAAGCACCAAATCGAAAGCACCAAGTACCAAGCACCAAACTCCAAACTGAAACACCAACTTCGTAACCGATAGAGACTAATTTGGGGCTTGGGTTTTGGGATTTGGTGCTTGTGATTTACCTTATATTCGTCGTATGCCACCCAAGTCCACGGATTGGAGAAAAGAAATCCAGCCACTGCTTAACAAGTATCGTGGCAGACGTCACCCGCTCGATTACCGCAATCACTTCGAGCTAATCGTCATGGTCGTCCTCTCCGCCCAGGACTCCGACCGCAACATCAACAAGCTCGCTCCCGAACTCTTCAACGCCTTTCCTGATATGAAGTCGCTCTCCATGGCTAAACATGAAGCCGTGGTTCCCTTCGTGAATAAAGTGCGCGGTCATTGGAAAAAAACGACGTGGCTCCTCGAGATCGCAAAACGAATCCAGGAGGACAGTCGAATTCCGCGCACCCTCGAAGAACTCACCTCCCTCCCCGGTATCGGTCGAAAATCTGCCAACGTCATCCTGCGCGAGATGGGCGAACCGGCGGTCGGCATCATTGTCGACCTGCATGTGGTGCGTGTCGCACCGCGCCTGAGTATCGCCGAAGGAACCGATCCGAAAAAACTGGAGAAGCAGTTGATGGAACAGACCGACGCAAAAGACTGGGGCCAGGTCGGCATGGCCATCAGTTTTCTCGGTCGCGAGACTTGCAGGCCGAGCAATCCGAAATGTGAGGAGTGTGTGATGCGGAGGGTTTGTGTTTATACAAAGACCTTAGGTGGTGTTTCTAAAAAGAAAGCCCCAGTCGAGAAGAAGAGGCCGCCCAAGAAGAAAGCTCCTGTTAAAAAGAAAAAGTAGTCACGAACAGTCCATAGTCGATGGTCCATAGTCCATAGATGGATTCGTAGAACTCAATACCCAAGATTATCGACCCTCTTGCTGGTAGCCTCCAGTCGAAGGCTGACGACCTGGACTATTTCCGCACACTCGTGTTCGGATATGAAGCAGGCTGGCCACACGATCCCCCTTCAGCCACGATTTTGCATGGCCGCATTCTGGTACGGTTTTGAAGGTCCACCTCGTTCCAAATCCTCCACGCCATGCTGAGCAACTACTTCAAAATCGCCATACGCGTCTTTACCCGGCAAAAACTTTTCTCAACAATCAACACCGCGGGACTTGCCATTGGCCTTGCCTCATCCCTGCTCATCGCCTTATACATTCGGTATGAGTTGACCTTTGACCGATCCTTTTCGAAGGCTGACCGGATTTACCGGGTAGCAGCAAACCTTCACCTTGAATCAGGCCCAAGCATCCGGGCCGTCACCTCGCCACCGATGGCGGGAATTATCCGTCAGGAAATTCCCGAAGTGGAAAAAGTCTTGAGGATTGGCAGGTCCTTTCGGCCCTTGTCTTTGGGCGATAAAGTTTTTGTTGATCTCAGACTCTATGTCGCGGACTCAACTTTCTTTGACCTGTTCGACTTTCCACTGGTAGCCGGTGATCCCGCAACGGCCTTGTCGCAACCCAATACCGTGGTGCTCACTGAAGAGGCTGCCAAAAAATACTTCGGTGATGAACCGGCCCTGGGAAAGCAAATGGAGCTTTCAGACACCATCACGATGACGGTTACGGGCATCATTGGGGCTACGACCGAACATTCACACCTCAATCTTGAGGCTTTGTACAGCAGAACCACCATCGTGAAACCTGCTGATGAACCCCGAGACGCCTGGTTCAACAACAACTTCTGCACCTATGTGTTGCTTCATCCATCTGCATCGCCAGCAACCGTGGAAGAAAAGTTTCCTGTCATGCTGGATAAGCACATGGGTGCCGACAGGAAGCAATCCATTTGGTATGAGTTGTTTCTTCAGCCTGTGACCGACATTCATCTTCATTCGGCGCTGCGTGCCGAAATGGAATCAAATAGCAGCATGAAAGTGATTTACACCTTCGGTTCCATCGCATTCTTTATTCTCCTGGTCGCCTCCATCAACTTCATGAATCTTTCGACCGCCAAGGCAGCGAAGAGAGCCAATGAAATTGGGATTCGAAAAACGGCAGGCGCTCGCCGCATTCAGCTGGTGGGCCAGTTCCTTGCAGAATCGCTCATCCTCGTAAGCTTTTCCGCCGCAGGAGCTGTGGTCATCGCTCAAATGGCCTTGCCTGCTTTTAACACTTTGCTCAACAAAAATCTTGAATTGGGGTTCGCTGATCCCCAGATCATCGCAGGACTCATCAGCATCACGCTGTCGGTAGGGCTGCTCGCTGGACTTTACCCGGCCTTGCTTCTTTCAAGTTTCAAACCCATACAGGTTCTGAAAGGCAAGGTAACTTCGGGTCCGCGAGGTGCCTTACTGAGAAAAAGTCTGGTTGTCCTTCAGTTTTCAATCTCCATCATCCTGATCGCAGGGACGCTCATCATCCAGAATCAGATCGACTTCATGCAGTCCCGGGACCTGGGTTTCAATAAAGAACAACTCGTGATCATTTCACTCCGCGGAAGCGAGGGCACGGCAAAGTATGAAGTAGTTAAACAGCGTCTGCTTCAGAATTCTTCCATCCAATCGGTATCTGCAATTGCCGAACCTCTGGGCAGGGGGCAAAGTGTGATCGCCACACTTCCCGAAGGATGGAGCGAAGACCAGATTACTTCAGTCACCACCATCATGTGCGATGAGGATTTCTTAAAGACTCACCAGATCCCTTTGGTCTCCGGTCGTGATTTTATGGCTGGGTCCCAAAGTGATGCGGATCACGGGTTTATTGTCAATGAGGCCGCGGTGAAAATGTTCGGTTGGCCGGACAACGCCACGGCAGTCGGCAAAAAGCTGGACTGGGGGTTGGGCAAGGAAGGTGAAGTGATCGGTGTGGTTAAGGACTTTCACTATTTCTCGCTGCACCAACAAGTCGAGCCACTGGTCATTCACCTTGACCCGGGTTCGTTCAGCTACCTCGCAGCGCGTGTAGCTCCCGGAAGGGAAGGCGACTGGCAGGAAACTTTGAATACGTTGGAGCGAGATTGGAAATCGCTGGGGATGAAAGGCCAGTTTGAGTACTTCTTCCTGGATGAGGACTTTGCCAGGCAGTACGCTGCCGACGAGCAACTGAAGAATTTTGTGGCCTACTTTTCCGCGCTCGCCATCTTCATTGGTTGCCTTGGCTTGTATGGTTTAGCCGCTTATTCCACCGAGCAGCGAATAAAAGAGATCGGCATCCGGCGGGTTATGGGTGCTTCGGTGTCCGAACTGGTGCGATTGCTGACACTGGATTTTCTCAAGCTTGTCATTGTTGCCAACCTCGTTGCCTGGCCGGTGGCCTGGTATCTCCTGAGTGAATGGTTGTCCGGTTTTGCTTTCCACATTGAGCCGGCACTTTGGGCATTTGTCATTGCGGGTCTTGTCGCCCTTGTCTTTGCCTGGTTCCCTGTTGCCGCGGAGTCGGTGAAGGCC
Source organism: uncultured Ohtaekwangia sp. (assembly GCA_964549855.1). Lineage (GTDB taxonomy): Bacteria > Bacteroidota > Bacteroidia > Cytophagales > Cyclobacteriaceae > ELB16-189. The sequence goes on from CAZJWV010000001.1 coordinate 101,682, forward strand.
GCGATGGTTAATCCGGTCAATTCGCTGCGCAATGATGGATGATTCGGCGGTGAGCACAGGTGAAGGACTAAAGTCCTTCTCATTCCTTATCCATTTTGATCCACGCCTTAACGTGGCAAAACTGTGAAAGGGCCTGAAGGCCCTTAAATAAAACAGTGTTTGAAAGGCCTTCAGGCCTTTTGCTCACTTTGCCACGCCCTTTAGGGCGTGGATAAGAGGTAGCATCTGATTCCGGGCTTTAGCCCATTCCTACTTAATCCGCCCATACTTCTTCATGGCCGCTACCAGGCGATCGTGCGGAATCGCAAACACCTTGTTCCCATTTACACCCTCCATGGTCTCTGCTGCAACCATCGCATTCACAATTGCTTCTTCAGTAGCCGCTGCCGTCGCTTCAAAGAGTGGACTGATCCGGTCGTTGGGCAACATCTCAAGATGAACAATACCTTCATTCTTGCTAACCTCCGGATTGGCCGTGCTGAAGGCGATAAAAATATCACCTGATGAATTCCCTCCGCGGCCACCGACCACACCCAGGCCAAGGGCAACCCGCTTCACAATTCGCTCCAGCTGATGTGGAAGCAATGGCGCATCCGTTGCTACCACAACAATGATTGAGCCTTCGTCTTTGTCTGCCTTTCCTTCCTGTGGAGTCAGATCTGTAATTTCTTTTCCTACAGGCACGCCGGCAATCTGCAACAGGGAGCGACGACCGTAGTTGGCTTGCACAAGAGCACCTACCGTGTAGCCTCCCTGTTCCGCGGTGAGCACGCGTGAGGATGTTCCCGTTCCTCCCTTGAAGCCATGACAGATCATTCCTGTTCCTCCGCCCACGTTGCCTTCCGCCACCGGACCTGAAGCTGCCGCCTCCATGGCATCGAAGGCATCCTGCTTGGTTACATGAAAACCGTTAATGTCATTGAGGAATCCATCCCACGTTTCCGCGACAACAGGCAAACTCACGTCGCCGTCGTAGCTTCCGGGCTTCATTTTTTTTGAATACCACTCGATCACCGCGTCGCGCACAATGCCTACGCTGTGCGTGTTGGTGATAAGAATGGGAGAGCCGAGCCCGCCGGACTCGTCAACCCAAGTGGTGCCTGTCATCTCGCCATTGCCGTTTAGGGTGAACCATGCTGCAAAAGCGCGGTCGAGGGATCCCTTCCCTTTAGGAAAAATTGCCGTCACACCGGTGCGCACAGGCCCTTTGCCCACCACCAGTTTCCCGCTTCCGCGAATGATGGTTTTGAATCCAACCTCCACGCCCTTCACGTCGGTGATGGCGTTGTTTGCTCCCGGCGTTCCTTCAAACGGAATGCCCAGGCCGCGGGCGCGTGGTCTTGGTTTCTGACCGAACGTAGTCTGAACGACTAAAAGTAAAATCAAGATTAACCAACGACGGTTCATCACTTGCTTTTTGAAGTTAGTTGGAGCAATTGTTTTCTGAGGATTTGAAGTCCACGGTTCAACTGGCCTTCGGCAATAGTAAGCGGGCTTAACACCCGAATCACATTCCCATCAGTGCCGGCGGTGATAATCAACAAACCGTTCTCCGCGCAAGCCTGGATGAGCTTCTTCGCCAGATCGCCGTCGGGTTGATGAGAATCTCCGGCTTTCACGAGCTCAAAGGCTGTCATCGCGCCAAGCCCACGCACGTCACCGATGGCGGGACATTCTTTCTTCAGTTTTTCAAAGAACTTCATCACCACGCGTCCCACCTTTTTCCCCTTGTCAGTGATGCGGATCTTCTTCATGTATTGAATGGTAGCCAGCGAAGCAGCGCACGCCACCGGGTTGCCAAGGTATGTCCCGCCCAAGGTTCCTTTCGTCGTTTTATCCATCACATCGGCCCGGCCGATCACAGCGCCGATAGGCAATCCTCCTCCCATCGACTTGGCCCACGTTGAAATGTCCGGCGTAAAGCCGTAGTGAGCGTAGGCAGACCACGCGCCTGTTCGCCCGAATCCGGTTTGGACTTCGTCGACAATCAGCAGAATACCGTGCTTGCGACAGATTGTTCGAAGCCCGGTGACATACTCCTTTGGTGCCACGACAAATCCTCCTTCTCCCTGTACGAGTTCCAGAATGACGGCCGCCACTTGCGAAGGATCCACTACCGTTCGAAAGGACTCTTCGAGTGATTTCAATTCGCGCTTTACAAACGCCGCCGCAGAAAGTCCGTCGTTGCGCTTGTAGAAATCAGGAAAAGGCAATCGATACACTTCCGGAGCGAAGGGGCCACAGCCAATTTTGTATCCTGTCTTGGAAGTGAGCGACATGCCGAGCAGTGTTCGTCCATGGAATCCTCCCGTGAAGCAGATGATACCGGGGCGACCCGTTGCCTGCCGCGCAATTTTGATCGCATTCTCCACCGCCTCCACACCCGAGTTGGTGAGCATCACTTTTGTAGACTTGCCATGAGGGAAAAGTCGTGCGAGTGTTTCGCAGAGCTCGACGTAGGGCTCGTAGATGGCGACAGGAAAGCAAGCGTGTGTCAGTTTTTTCGCCTGTCGCGTGATGGCATCTACCACGGGCCGCGGACAATGGCCTGCGTTCAATACGCCGATGCCGCCGGCAAAATCAATGTAGGTTCTGCCATCAGCGTCGCGAATCGTTGCGCCCTGTCCGGACTCGACGGTGAGTGGGGTGAACATGCCCATGCCGTTGGGGACGATGGCGTTGCGGCGTGAAACAAGCCTTTCTGATGCTTTCATTCCTTTGATTTGATGCCCGGATGCCTACTACGATTGTAACTTCTCTTTCAACCGGGCTATGAATGCGAGGCTGTCGGGACTTATCACGATTCTTCGCCCATCAAGGGTCGTTATAAGAACGGTACCTCTCATGCATGTCACATATAAATGGTAGGCATCGCTTCCGGCCCTAAACCTTCCGTAGTACCCAAATACACCACAGTTTCCTCCATCCCGATCCATGTCCTGCACAAACGTCTCATTGATCTGTTCTACTCTTTGGATATCACCATAAGGAATGATGACATCTGAAAACCGTCGCCTGATAGTCAGGGCATCAGATGTTAATTCATAAGCAACTGGCCCATAGAGGTAAGTAATAATAGGGATCAACCAGAGCGACAAAGCGACCAAATACAATATCAACCTACCGATAAACGAACCCTCATCGCTCTGCGCCAGCGAAACAAAGAACCAATCTATCGCGCCGAGAAGCAGGCAGACACCAGCTGTCGTCGCTTTAGCAAAAATGTCAAGCCTGGCAGCGTAGATCATGAAGGCGGAACGATACCACTCAAGTTAGGGGTATGGCTTAAAAAGAAAAAGCCGCCGATTGGCAGCTTTTTCCACCTTATAAACCCAAAACCAAAAAACTCTAGAATAGGCCTGCGTTGCAGACCAATCCTGTATTCTGACAAAGTCCAATAGGTGAACGCCCGAAGGCCTACTTTTGTATTCGCAATCCATGAAAAAAGAGCACAAAGCGGGATTTGTCAGCCTGGTGGGCAAACCAAACGTGGGTAAATCCACGCTGATGAACCGGCTTGTCGGGGAATCACTATCTATTGTTAGTCCAAAAGCACAAACCACGCGTCACCGCATCATGGGCATTCTGAATACCGACGATTACCAGATCGTCTATTCGGACACGCCCGGGATTCTCGAACCCAAATATGCCCTGCACGAGGCCATGATGAGCTATGTAAAGGTCTCCCTCGAAGACGCCGATGTAGTTCTGCTCATCATTGAATACGGTGAAAAGTATGATCCCAGCGCCCACGAGCGGTTCAAAACGCTGACGACACCCATTCTCCTCCTGGTAAACAAAATGGACAAGTCGCCAAAGGCCGACCGCAAAGAGGTCATCGCTTATTGGAAGAGTGTGCTGCCAGCAAAGGAGGTGATACCCGTCTCGGCGCTGACTGGTGAAAACACCGAAATCATCCTTCCGACCTTGCTCGACCTTTTACCTGCACATCCTGCTTATTTTCCGAAAGAAGACCTCACGAACCGAACCGAGCGATTCTTTGCGTCCGAGATTATTCGCGAGAAAATCTTCAATCATTTCAGCCAGGAAATTCCTTACAGTACCGAAGTGGGTATTGAAGATTTCAAGGACGAGGAAAAAATTCTCCGGATCCGTGCCACGCTGTTTGTCGAACGCGACTCGCAGAAGGGCATCCTCATTGGCAAAGGCGGTTCCTCTTTGAAAAAGGTCGGCACCGATGCGCGCGGCGACATGGAGCGATTCTTCGGCAAGAAGGTTTTCCTGGAGACGCACGTCAAGGTGGTGAAAGATTGGAGAAAGCAGAAAGAGAAACTTCGCATGTTCGGGTACCTTGAATGAGGCGTGCCGACGCGCCATGTTGAAACGTTAAAACGTTAAACGTTGAGACCTTGAAACGTCTTTGGCTACCTTTGCACCGCTTTTCTGAGAATCCATGTCCAACATCGTCGCCATCGTCGGCCGTCCCAACGTCGGTAAATCGACATTCTTCAACCGGTTGGTCGAAGCCCGTGAGGCCATCATGGACGACATGCCCGGCGTAACCCGCGACCGGCATTACGGCTATGCACAATGGACGGGCAAGTTCTTCACCGTGATCGACACGGGGGGCTATGTCACAGGTTCCGACGACAAATTCGAGTCCCAAATTCGCCGACAGGTAGAGATCGCCCTCGAAGAGGCAAATGCCGTCATCTTTATGGTCGACTGCCGCGATGGCCTCACCGGGTACGACAAAGAATTTGCTAACATCATCCGCCGTGCCAAGAAACCGGTGTTCCTCGCGGCCAACAAGGCGGATACACCGGAAAAGTCTGTCCTCGCGAGTGAATTCTACGGACTAAAGCTCGGAGAGGTCTACCCGATGTCTGCCGAGAACGGCGGAGGCACCGGCGAATTGCTGGATGCACTCGTGAAAGTGTTGCCGCAAGATGATGTGGAGGACCCCAATGCGGGCATTCCTAAAATCGCAATCCTTGGCCGCCCCAACGTGGGCAAGTCATCGCTGCTGAATGTGCTATTGGGTGAAGAACGCAGCATCGTTACCGATGAAGCCGGCACGACTCGCGATGCGATTCACTCGCGGTACAAAATGTTCGGCAAGGACTTCATCCTCATTGATACGGCCGGCATCCGGAAGAGGGGCAAGGTGCATGAAGACATCGAATTTTACTCCGTGCTTCGTTCATTGCGCGCCCTCGAAGATTGCGATGTCTGTATTGTAGTGATCGATGCGCAGCGGGGCCTCGAATCACAGGATGTCAACATTATTGCCCTGGCGCAAAAGCAAGGCAAGGGTATCGTTGTGATGGTGAACAAGTGGGACCTTGTTGAAAAAGACAGCAAGACCGCCGAAAAGCTTCGGAAGGAAATGATGGAAAGCATCGCCCCCATCAGTTATGTGCCCATTCTTTTCGCATCGGCGCTCACCAAGCAGCGCATTTTCCAGGTGGTGGAGAAGGCAGTGGAGGTATACCAGAACAAGATCAAACGCATCCCCACTTCGCAGCTAAATGACGCTCTCCTCCCTGAAATCATTCATTATCCTCCGGCAGCCACCAAGGGCAAGCACATCCAGATCAAGTACATTACCCAGGTGAACGCGGCAACGCCAACGTTTGCGTTCTTCTGCAACCTGCCCCAATACATCCAGGAGTCGTACAGGCGCTTCCTTGAAAACAAGCTGCGCGACAACTTCGACTTCACTGGCGTACCCGTGCGGCTCTTCTTCAGAAAGAAGTAGCGAAAGTCCCCTATTTCACACGTTAGCAGCCATTTGGCAAATAAATTCGGGGCTGAATTGCCCCAAATATCCCAGAATACGTTAGTTTTGCAGCCTAAATTCCTAAAACCTGAAAACTATGAAAAAAGCAATCGCACTGGTGATGGTCTGCGGTTTTGCACTTGCATTTGTATCGTGTGGCGGCGGCGGTTCCAAGTCGGAATCTACTGCTGACACTACGGCAACGGCTGCGGCAGATACCACGGCTGCACCTGCTGACACGACCAAGACGGATACTACCCAGATGAAGTAATCGGTCTGTCGCTCCAACATCAAAAAGGCTCCGACTCATCGGGGCCTTTTTGTTTTTCTCCCCATCTTGGGCCATGGATCTCGACCGGCTTACCGGCCTTTTGGCCCCGCACATTCCACCCGCCGCCCTTCCCTATTGCCTTCAGCTCTGGCAGGAGCAACCCTTTCAATTCGTTCTGCGCCGTTCGCGGGTCACCAAGCTCGGTGACTTCTTTTGTAAACCGGGAGGAGCGCCCCGCATTACTGTTAACGCCGACAGTCATCCATTCCTTTTTCTCATCACGTACGTGCATGAAGTGGCGCACCTTCGCGTTCACAAAGAACACGGGTGGAAAGTCGCCCCCCACGGACAGGAATGGAAGTCGGTATTTCGCACGGTCTGTGATCCATTGATCCAATTGAAAATCTTCCCGCCGGATGTCGAGGAGGTCCTGGAGACGCACTTGAAGAATCCGAAGGCATCAAGCCTCGCCGATCGGCAGCTGACAAGCGTCCTTCGCCGTTATGATGCCCGCCAGGAAGAAGTCGTTTTGGTTTCCGAATTGCCGGAGGGAGCCGAGTTTCGTATTCGAAACCGCTGTTTTTCCAAGGGGGAGACCAAACGAACGCGCGTCCTGTGCCGCGACCTCTTCACCAAACGAAATTATCTCATCGCAGGAGATGCGGTTGTCGATACCCCACTTATTAATTCAGGAATTAGCAATCAGGAATCCCGATAGCTATCGGGAGGAATCAGGAACTCGCCCTCACGGCCTTGCGCACCGAGCCGTACTTCTTCAACAACTGCGCCGCAGATTTTTCTGAAACACCCAGTTCTTCCATGATCATCCGGGTACCGCGATGGATGAGCTTATTGTTGGTCAGCTGCATGTCTACCATTTTATTGCCTTTCACGTGGCCGAGCCGAATCATCGTCGCCGTTGAAATCATGTTCAATGCGAGTTTTTGGGCCGTGCCTGCCTTCATGCGGGTTGATCCCGTTACCACTTCAGGCCCAACAACGATCTCTAAAGGATAGTCGGCATGCATCGCAAGCTCCGTAGCATGATTGCACGTAATGCAACCGGTGGTGATGCCGGTTTCTCTCGCCCGGCGAAGTCCACCAACTACATAGGGAGTTCGGCCAGATGCGGCAATTCCGATGAGCACATCCTTTTTTCCAATACGATACTTCTTCAAATCCTTCCAGGCCTGTTCGGGATCATCCTCCGCGTGTTCCACCGCGCGACGAATGGCTTTATCGCCTCCTGCAATAAGACCAATTACCCGTCCCTCCGACAAACCGTAGGTGGGCGGAATCTCCGACGCGTCGACCACGCCGAGACGGCCACTGGTGCCTGCCCCGATGTAAAACAGCCTCCCTCCTGACGCCATCCGCTCAACAATCACCTTGATAAGCGCTTCCATGGTGGGGATTACCTTCCGAATCACCGAGGGTACTTTTTCATCTTCCTGGTTGATGCTCTCAAGCAGTTTCCGGACGCTCATCTTCTCCAGGTTCTTGTAGCGCGAGGATGATTCAGTGACGCTCATCAGGCAAGGTCTTTTTGATGGAACAAGGTAAGCCCCGCGATCGGAGTCTCCAGGATGTTTGTAACGGTGACCCCCTTATCGTTTGCCACTTGTCGAAGAAGGTCACTGTAATAAAATGCGATTGAGCCTACGAAATGTACACGGATCTCACGATAGCCCGTGTACTTCATCACATTGTTCTCGAAGAAATCGGAGAACCCGGAATAAACCAGCTTGTATACATAGGGCTCCTTGAGATGTTGAAACATGAATTTGGAAAACGTCGCGAGAAACGTGCTCGGTTTTTCCTGTTGGTAAATTTTCTCCAGGAATTCTTCCCGCGTGAACGGGAACCTCTCTTTGAACTGTCGCGCCAGGTCAGCAGGCATTTTTCCACGGAGGTAGTCGACGAGCAGCGCTTTACCAAGGCTGGCGCCCGAACCTTCGTCGGCAAGAATCCACCCCAGGTTAGCAACCTGTCCGACGATTTCCTTGCCATCGTAAAGGCAGGAGTTGGAGCCGGTGCCAAGGATGCAGGCAATTCCACGCTCCTGTCCGCAAAGGGCACGGGCGGCGGCCAATAAGTCCCACTCAATATCAACTGCGGCTTCGGGGAAGAACTCATGGAACGCAGAACGCACGAGGTCCTGGTTGCGAGCCGATGAAACACCTGTGCCGTAGTAGAAGATTCGCTTCACTGTTCCATTCACTGCGGGCACGAGGGATTCGCGAATGCTGCTCTTCAGGTGGTCCACAGGCTGGTAGTACGGGTTGAAGCCCGGCGTAGTGGCCTGGCGAATCGAACCGTCACGCTCCAGCAGGCGCCAGTCTATTTTTGAACTTCCGCTGTCGGCAACAAGTATCATGGACTTTGATTCGCTTGATTTTCCTGATTCTGATTACCAAAGATCGGTCAATTCAATGAAACGTTGCTTAACTCTTGGGTTCTTCCAACCTGCCGATTGCAGTGAATCGCCTGAAAACTTCCTCGGTGTGAGGAGCATCCGGCAATTCATGAGTGAGGTCCTGCCCCGCCCAATGCTCATAGTGCTTGCCTTCCCGCCACAGTCGCGAACCGCTTACGTCATAGATGATCCCCTTATAGGCGATCCACACCTGGGGTTTGTCCTGGCCGTTGCGCAGTGAAAGCTGGGCTCTGGAGATAAGGGGAAGATCACTCGACATGGGTTAGGCCCTTCGGCTCATGGGTCTAGATCCGTTGCCCCGGTGGAGTGGTTTGAGTGAAAAAGTGACCCCAAAAAGGCTAAACTTCATAACTTTCAGGTTCCAAACTCAAACCTATGAAATCTGTCCCTCTCCTTGGGATATTCCTGTTACTGGTGTTCGCGTGTTCTGAGAAAAAATCAGCCGAGTGCATAACAGATGAGCAATTGATGGCTAGGGCCAATGAGCTTGCTCAAAAATATATCATTACCGATGGTCATGTGGATCTGCCTGAACGACTGAGAGAATTAAAATTTGAAGTGAAGCCTGAAAACATGGGCATCCCGGTGAGCACAGATAAAGGAGACTTTGATTTTGAACGCGCTAAGAAAGGCGGCCTTGATGCGCCATTCATGTCCATTTACATTCCTTCCGACTACCAGAGGTTGCCGGACATGGGAAAGAACCTCGCGGACTCCCTCATTAATATGGTAAACGGCATCGCTGAAAACCTCCCGGACAAATTCGCAGTTGCCGGCTCCGTAGAGAACGTTCAAGAGAATTCCTCCAAGGGCATCATCTCTCTTCCTATGGGGATGGAGAATGGCGCACCGATCGGCAACGACATCAAGAACGTTAAGTACTTCTACGACCGTGGCATTCGCTACATCACCTTGACCCATGCGAAGAACAACCAGATTTGCGACTCGTCCTATGATACCGTGCACACCTGGAAAGGGCTGAGCCCTTTCGGCCGCGAAGTGGTTGCCGAAATGAACCGCGTCGGCATCATGGTCGACATTTCCCACGTTGATGACAGCACGTTCTACCAGGTCATGAAATTGACCAAGGCACCGTGTATCGCCTCGCACTCCTCCTGCCGCAAGTTCACACCAGGCTTCCAGCGCAACATGAATGACGATATGATCAAGAAACTGGGAGAAAACGGCGGCGTAATCCAGATCAACTTCGGATCTACCTTTCTCGACTCCGCGGTGGCCGCACAGAATTCAGCCAATCGCAAGAAATTGACCGCGTTGCTGGCCGAAAAGAAATTGGAATTGAGCGACTCATCGGCACAGCCGGTTGTTGAAGCATTTCGTAAAGAAAACCCTTCGCTTTATGCCGACGTTGAGCGAGTGGCCGACCATATCGACCACGTGGTGAAACTCGCCGGTATCGATCATGTGGGCATTGGCTCCGATTTTGACGGCGTGGGCGACAGCCTGCCGACATGCCTGAAAGACGTTTCGCAGTACCCAAACCTGATCTACGTATTGCTAAAGAGGGGATATTCAGAAGAAGATATAGAGAAAATATGCTCTGGTAACGTTTTCCGGGTGTGGAAGAAGGTGGCCGAAGTAGCATCACAATCCATGTAATTGATAGGTTTACCGAATCCCGGCTACCGGGATTAAACTAGGTTTAATGAATGGCTTTATGAACCTCCGACCCGTCCATGTTTTCACCGTAGGTGCGCTTTGCTTGCTGGGATCTTACACGGCGGGGGCACAATCCAACAAGAAGTTCTTCAAGTTTCCCAATAACGTCAGCTCCGGAGACTATGTCCATGAGTCCGTATTGGTAAAACTCAAGACCGATCACCGCAACTTATTCCGCAATGGTGCCACCATTGCCTCCGAGACCGGGTTTCAGGGCGCCCGTGAACTCGTTCCTGCAGAAGCCGATCGCAGGGCTAAGAGCAGACGAGGCCCACGTCGCTCCTTCTCCACGGTTGATGTCGGACTTTATTACAGGCTGCGTTGCACTCCGGGAACTTCGATCGAAACTTTTATCAACAACCTCTACCAAACAGGAAAATTTGAGCGGGTTGAGCCGGAGTATGTCAACCACCTTGTATACCAACCCAACGATCCCTCGCAATCCAGCCAGTACTACCTGAGCAGCATCCGCGCATTTGAGGCCTGGGATATCACACAGGGGAGCAGCGCCATTACCATCGGTATTGTCGATTCGGGTGGCGACCTCGCGCACGAAGACCTTGCCGCAAACGTCTACACCAATTCCCTGGACCCGGTAAACGGCAATGATGATGACGGCAACGGCTATATCGACGACAACCAGGGATGGGACTTTGTCGGCAATGACGTGGCCAACCTGAATGATCCGAATTTTTTGGGGGACAACAATCCCCAGCTTCTTTCAGGTGGAATTGCTGGCCACGGCGTAAACGTGGCGGGCTGCGCGAGCGCCGTGACTGACAACAACAAAGGGATTTCAGGCGTCGGATTCAACACTCGAATCATGTGGACCAAGCATTCTGCCGACAATCAGCCGAACAGCACGAGCATCTACCTTGGCTACGACGGAATTCTTTACGCGGCTTTGCGAGGCGTTGACATCATCAACACCTCCTGGGGTGGACCCTTTCGCAGCGAAATCATCCAGGACATGGTGACCTACATCACTGAAGACCTGGGGATTCTGATTGTAGGTGCCGCCGGCAACTCAGGCATCGAAGAGAAGTTTTACCCAGCCGCTTACGATGGTGTCCTTTCCGTCTCTGCCACCACACAGACAAATGCAAAGGCTGCGTTCAGCAACTTCGGCTCATGGGTGGATGTCGCTGCGCCTGGGGTAGCCATTCTCACCACCTCCTTTGCAAACAACTACACGTCAACACAGGGCACATCTTTCAGCTCGCCCATTGCGGCAGGGGCGGCCGCCCTGGTGATGGCACATTTTCCTTCGTACACCCCTCAACAGGTGGCCGAACAAATCCGCGTAACCTCTAACTCGACCGACCTCAACGCGGCAAATCCTTCATTGGCGGGACGCGTGGGGCATGGACTACTCGACATTTACGCAGCCCTTACCGAAACGTCGCCCGCAGTACGAGCCACCGGTGCGAAGTTGGTCAACGCCGGCGGCAGCCCGGCACAACAAGGCCAACTGGGATTTCTCACATTCAACTTCAAGAACGTGCTGGCCACCACTTCCCCCGCCCTGGAGATTACCCTTTCCGAAAGCTCCGCGTTTATTTCCCTTGTCAAGTCGACCATACGGCCTGGCGCGATCGGAGCGGGCGCCACCATTAATAATAATCTCACCCCGTTCGAAATCCAGATCGCCAATTTCGTTCCAGACAACTTCGAAATCCCCGTGACCATCTCGTACACCGACGGAACCTATGTTGACCAGGAGGTGGTAACGTTTTTACTCAACCCCACTTTCATCGATGTGGATGAAAACCTCGTGACGACCACCGTCAGCAACACGGCGCGCATCGGGTACGAAGACACGGAGAGCAGCACTCGGCTCAAGGGCTCCGGTTTTGTGTTCGATGGCGTTTCCATCCTGTTCGAGATGGGGGTGATCATGGGAACAGGCTCTGCCAATATCTACAACAACGTGAGGGGAATAAACTCCGCGTATGACCAGGATTTCACATCCATCGGGCCACGCATCACTGAAATGACGCCGGGCCTTCGTTCGAGTTCTGAGATCGTTGGAACGGTTAGCAATACCACCACTCCGGCTTCGCAAGCCTTCCAACTCACCTACCGGAGCCTTGCCTGGAAGGAGGCTCCTTATGACAAGTTTGTGATCATGGAATACACCATCGCCAACCCGACGGCAGTACCCATCAACAATTTTCACCTTGGACTTTTTGCCGATTGGGACGTCACCACCAATGGAGCTGCTGACCAGGCTGGGTGGGATGCTCCAATGAAACTGGGATTTGTACACGGCGTAGGGATACCAGCGCTCCCGCACGCAGGAATTCAATTGCTTACACCCGGAACACCATTCTATTTCGCGATAGACAACAATCAGGCCGTTGCTGGTAATCCCTTTGGATTGTACGATGGATATACTGACAACGAGAAATTCCAAAGCCTTAGCAGCAACCGGTTCGACGCTGGAGTTGTCGCCGGTGACGTCAGCCACGTCGTCAGTTCAGGGCCGCTTAGCATTCCTGCCGGTCAACAAATCAAGATCGCTTTTGCGCTACATGCCGCTCCCGATTTTGATGAACTGATAGAGTCTGCCAAGTATGCCGACACAGTCTACAACTATACACTCGCCGCCCCGCAGCCTGTTGTGCCAACCGTGAATGCATGTTATGGCGCAGCGGCATCCGTGGCGGCAACCGGCGCATCCTCATTTAAATGGTACACTGAGTTTACCGGGGGCACGCCATTTTTCACCGGTTCGAACTTCGTAACACCAACGCTCTTTAATGACACTACATTCTACGTGTCTAACGCCGACGAAAGCTATGAAAGCGTACGCACCGCTGCACATGTCGTTGTAAAGGCAAATCCAAAAGTCTCTGCCTCCGGCTCTACGGCTGTCTGCAGCAATGAGGCCGTAACGCTTTCTGCCGAACCGGCTGACACGTACCTGTGGAGCAACGGGGCCACCACCCAGGCGATATCAGTCAACACACCAGGTTCGTATACGGTGACCGTTAGCAGCACCAGCCCAGTTTGCCAGAATACTTCAGACCCGGTGGACGTCACCAATGTTCCCGCCCCAGTCGCCGATTTTGACTATACAGGAGATTTGAAGTCACAGCAGCCAGTTGCGTTCAGTGATCTAAGTACAGGGGCCACGACCTGGAGTTGGGATTTCGGCAATGGTGGGACGAGCTCCCTGCAAAACCCTTCATACACCTACAATATCGGTGATACCTACGATGTGACGCTGATTGTACAGTCCGCCAATGGCTGTCGGGATACCTTGAAACAAACGCTGGACATTATCACAGGCCTGCACCACTTTGGGGATCCCGTTATGCGCGTATTCCCCAATCCGACATCATCGGTTTGGTATGTCAGCGTTTCTGAACCCGCTGGACCCAAGACCGTGGAGCTGGTCACCCTTCAGGGTCGTACCGTTTTCCGGGCAACTACATCGTCCAACCGGATAGAAATCCCGGCAACCGACTACCCTGATGGTCTCTACATCATCAGGGTGGCCTACGGGGACAGGGTTGTCAATCGAAAAGTGCTGAAATCCCATTGACAGGGCCATGCGCCGGTCAGTCTCCTCAATCATTTGGTCAGACTACCCACGAGTCGCTGTTGGCTATTGGCTTTTGGAAACGCAGCCAAAGGCCAATAGCCTACCGCCAACAGCATTCGCGCCGTTCGAATTAAAGTGAACGGTCCCGCGCGCGCGTCGTGAAATTCCTGCCTATTTTTGTCGCCGGTTTACCTCCCCCTATCCCGAAATGCCACGCGACAGAAGTATCCGCTCCGTCCTGATCATCGGAAGCGGTCCTATCATTATTGGCCAGGCATGTGAGTTTGACTACGCCGGCTCCCAGGCCGCCCGAAGCCTGCGTGAGGAAGGAATCGAAGTAGTGCTGATCAACTCCAACCCGGCAACGATCATGACCGACAAGATCAACGCCGATCACGTCTACCTCAAACCCCTCGAGAAGAAGTACATCAAGGAAATCCTCGAGAACCATCACATTGACGCCGTGCTCCCCACCATGGGTGGCCAAACAGCCCTGAATCTCTGCATCGACTGCGAGAAGGCCGGGATGTGGCAGCACTACGGCGTACGAATCATCGGTGTTGACATCAAGGCCATCGAGACCACGGAGGACCGCGAGAAATTCCGTCTCAAGATGCACGAACTGGGCGTTGGTGTTTGCAAAGGAGCAACTGCCACGTCGTTTCTCATGGGAAAGGAAATCGCCCAGGAAATCGGGTTCCCTTTGGTAATCCGACCGTCGTTTACGCTCGGCGGCACCGGCGGTGGATTTGTCGAGAAGCCTGAAGATTTCGACGAAGCCCTGAACCGCGGCCTTCACGCATCCCCGATTCATGAAGTGCTTGTGGAGCAGAGTATCATGGGATGGAAGGAATATGAGTTGGAATTGCTACGCGACAGCGCCGGCAACGTCATCATCATCTGCTCCATCGAAAATTTCGACCCGATGGGCATTCACACCGGCGATTCCATCACGGTAGCGCCGGCCATGACACTCCCCGACACCGTTTATCAGCACATGCGCGACCTCGCCATCCTGATGATGAACGGGATTGGAAAGTTTGCCGGGGGATGCAATGTGCAATTCTCCGTTAACCCCAACAATGACGATGAGATCATCGGGATTGAGATCAACCCGAGGGTATCGCGGTCGTCCGCGCTTGCTTCAAAGGCTACCGGATACCCGATCGCCAAGATTGCAGCGAAGCTTGCCATCGGTTATAACCTCGATGAACTTAAGAACGCCATCACCGGTACCACGACAGCTTACTTTGAGCCTGCCCTGGACTATGTGATCGTGAAGATTCCACGTTGGAACTTTGACAAATTCCACGGTGCTGATCGCCGCATCGGCCTGCAAATGAAATCCGTGGGCGAAGTGATGGGCATCGGCCGCAACTTCCAGGAGGCACTCCAGAAAGCCTGCCAGTCGCTGGAGATCCGTCGCAACGGCCTTGGCGCAGACGGGAAGGAGCTGACAAAGCAAGCAGACCTCCTCTACAGCCTCGAACATCCCAGTTGGAACCGCCTCTTCCATGTCTACGACGCCATGAAGCTTGGGATCTCGATGAAGACCATCCAGAATCTGACCAAGATCGACCCCTGGTTTCTCGAGCAGATCTGGGAACTCATCGAGCTGGAAAAGGAAATCGAAAAATACAACCTGGATACTCTCCCCGCCCCACTCCTGCGCAAAGCCAAAGAGAAGGGATACGCCGACCGACAGATCGCCCACCTGGTGCGCTGCCTGGAAAGCGAAGTGCATAAGAAAAGACGTGCCCTCGGGATTAACCGTGTGTACAAGCTGGTTGACACTTGTGCCGCCGAGTTTGAAGCCAAGACTCCCTACTACTATTCCACTTTTGATAAAGAGAACGAGTCGGTGGTATCAAACCGGAAAAAAGTAATCATCCTGGGCTCCGGCCCCAACCGCATCGGCCAGGGCATTGAGTTCGATTACTCTTGTGTTCACGGAGTTTTGGCAGCGAAAGAAGCGGGCTTTGAGACCATCATGCTCAATTGCAATCCGGAGACCGTCTCGACCGACTTTGACATTGCAGACAAATTGTACTTCGAGCCGGTATTCTGGGAACACCTCTGGGATATCATCCAGCACGAAAAGCCTGAGGGGGTTATCGTCCAGTTGGGTGGACAGACGGCGCTCAAACTGGCGGAAAAACTCCACAAGTACGGTGTGAAGATCATGGGCACTTCGTTCGAGGCGCTCGACCTGGCCGAGGATCGCGGCAGTTTTTCAACCTTGCTCAAGGATCTTGGAATACCCTACCCCGACTTCGGTGTAGCCCGGGATGCCGACGAAGCGCTCGAGGTGTCGAAGACCATCGGCTTCCCCTTGCTTGTCCGGCCGTCCTACGTGCTTGGCGGACAAAGCATGAAGATTGTGATCAACGAAAAGGAACTCGAAGCCCATATTCTCGACATCTGGAAGCACTTACCCGAAAACAAGGTGCTCCTTGACCACTTCCTCGAAAATGCCATCGAAGCCGAAGCAGACGCCATTTGCGACGGCGAAGACGTTTACATCATCGGCATCATGCAGCACATCGAGCCGGCCGGCATTCACAGTGGCGATTCCTACGCCGTGCTCCCTCCCTACAACCTGGGTGACCTCGTTCTCAAGCAGATCGAACACCACACCAAGCGCATCGCGCTTGCGCTGAAGACGGTGGGGTTGATCAATATTCAGTTCGCTATCAAGAATGACAAGGTGTACATCATCGAGGCCAATCCGCGCGCTTCGCGCACGGTGCCGTTCATCTGCAAGGCATACGATGAGCCTTACGTGAATTATGCCGCTAAAATCATGCTGGGGGTTAACAAATTGAAAGACTTCAACTTCCGCCCCACTAAAAAGGGATATGCGATCAAGGTGCCCGTCTTTTCATTCTCGAAGTTCCCTGACGTCAACAAGGAGTTGGGTCCGGAGATGAAGTCGACCGGGGAGGCCATCTATTTCATTGATGACCTGATGGACGACTATTTTATGAACATCTATTCGGAACGCAACCTTTACCTCAGCAGATAGAAGCGCCACGGATTGATTGTCAAGTATCAATCCATTCAAACAGAAATCGATCTTCATACGGAATATCGAAGTCCTTGAGAAGGGCAAGGTATTCGGAACGAAATGTTTTCTTTCGATGGTGTTCTTCCTGGTTCAGGATATACCTGATCACCGAATCAATTTGACTCCGGGAATAGGAGAACGCCCCGAAGCCCTCCTGCCAGCTGAACTTAGTGTGAGTCCAGCCTTTATCGCAAACGAAGGATGATGAAAGTGACTTCACATCGCGGACCAGGTCGGAGATTGCCATTCGGGGTTTTATCCCAGCCAGGAAATGAAGGTGGTCAGGCATACAAAGACCGCCAACATTTTATGGTCGCGTTTCTGGACAATGCCGGTGATGTATTTGTGCAGTTCTTCACGGTATTGCGGAGCGATGAGGCTTTGTCGGCCGCGCACGGCAAAAACTACCTGCACATAAATCTGGGTGTACGTATTGGCCACGGAATAACAGGTCGCTCCTACTGAGCTTCCGGGTGCAAGGAATCACGAATTCTACAATCAGTTGGTCCCTAGCGGGACCAGAAATCAGGATGAATGTTTGTATGGAAATCCTGTCATCCAGCCCCGTCAGGGGCGACCTGTTCATAGCCCCGTTAGGGGCGTCCTGTTTGTAGCCCCGTCAGGGGCGTCCTGTTTGTAGCCCCGTTAGGGGCGTCCTGTTTGTAGCCCCGTTAGG
>CAZJWV010000001.1:119205-178773 GCA_964549855.1 uncultured Ohtaekwangia sp.
TGTAGCCCCGTTAGGGGCGTCCTGTTTGTAGCCCCGTTAGGGGCGTCCTGTTTGTAGCCCCGTTAGGGGCGTCCTGTTTGTGACAGAGCCGGGGTGTGGAATTATTCCCGGCGCAGTGAATTTACCGGATTCACCACCGCGGCCTTGATGGATTGGTAGCTCACCGTGAGCAAAGCAATGGCAATGGCCAGCAGACCAGCAAGGAGGAAGGCATCGACGCCAACCGAGATGCGGTAGGCAAATGCGCTCAGCCAATTGTCCATCAAATACCAAGTGCCAGGTACGGCCAGGATGAGTGCCACGCCGACCAGTTTCGCGAAATCCTTCGACAGGAGCATCACCACGCCAGGCACCGAGGCACCGAGCACCTTACGTATTCCAATTTCCTTGGTGCGTTGTCCGGCCGTGAATGCCGACAATCCGAAAAGTCCGACGCACGCGATGATGATCGCAAGACCAGAAAATACGCTGAAGACTTGCCCTGACTGGCGCTCCTGGGTATAGCCCTGATTGAGGTTGTCCTCGAGGAACTCGTAAGCGAAAGGCCGCTCCGGCGCAAGTTTCTTCCACAGCTCGCTCACTGACTGAATCGCCTCCTGTTCCATTCCGCCTTTTACACGCACTGCGAGATATTGGGTATTGCCATCTCTACCGAATCTCTCCACGTTAAGAATCACCAGGGGTGTGATTTGGTCGCGAAGAGACTGAAAATGAAAGTCGCTGACAACACCTATTAACGTATATGTGCGTGGGACCGGTTGATCGTCGTTCCCAAAGTCATCATTTTGAAATTTAAGCCCCACCGGATCTTTCAAGCCAAAGGCTTTAACCGCGGTCTCATTCATCAACATGCTTAACGAGTCGGATGTCTCTTTCGAAAAGAAACGACCCTCCTTGATTCTGAAATCGATGGTTGGTGCAAAGTCGTCATCAACAATCATCGTCTTGACGGTGAGTATTTCGTTTGAGCCTTGGGGCTGATACATCTGGCCAAATACATCGTCACGGTTACCTACGCGGGCGCTGCTCCCTGCCGCCGACGCAACCGAAGGCATCTTGCGAACTTCCGTGAGGAATGCCTCCCGATTGTCCTGCAGGGCGAAAGCCCGCTCAATCATCATGACGGATTCCTTGTTAAAGCCAAGGTCTTTATTCATCATATAACTCATTTGCCGCCCGACAATGAGCGTGGCAACGATCAGGAAGACAGAGATGACAAATTGGAATACCACCAGTCCGTTTCGTAGCAATGATCCCGTCGCGCTTCTGCTGAAACTTCCCTTCATCACATCCACGGGGTTGAATGCTGACAATACAAAGGCAGGATAAATCCCGGCAAGCACGCCGACGATCAGTGCAAAGCCTGTCAAGCCGGCGATCACGATCGGGTCCAGGACAAAGTGAAGGTTCTTCTCCACCAGGTTGTTGAACGACGGCAGTAAGAAGTAGGCGGCGCCAATGGCGATTCCTGTACTAAAGAGAGCCAGGAGAATGGCCTCAAGCAGGAATTGGAAAACCAGTTGATTTTTCTGAGAGCCCATCACTTTTCTCATGCCCACTTCCCGCGCCCGTGAGGTGGACCTTGCCGTTGCCAGGTTCATAAAGTTGATACAGGCAATCACAAGGATCAGACCGGCAATGATGGTTAGGCCAAGTACATATCGACGATTGCCACTTGGTGTGGGTGTGAATTCCAGGTTGGTGGGGTCGAGGTGTATTTCTTTGAGGGGTTGAAGAAAGTACCGGTAGCCGTTACCCGCTTTTTTATAGTCTTCCCAACTTTGTTTGAGGTCACGCTCGATCTGTCCGGAGGCATACGTATCAACCATCTTGGGGAATTTTGCCTCCAGCGCTTTCGGATCAGCACCCGGCTTTAGTTTGAGATAGGTATGGGAACTGAAGCTTATGTAGTTCTCCCGACCAAAAAACTGGGCCGAATTGAAGCTTGCGATAAACTTCACCTGGATGTGGGAGTTCTCCGGGAACTTTTCAATGACCCCGGTCACCTTGAGTTCTCCAAAGTTGCCGCGCAAAACCTTGCCGATCGGATCCTCAGTTCCAAAGTACCGCGAAGCCACTTCCGTGGTGATCACCACCTGGTTGCCCACGGCGAGGGCAGTTTTGAGGTCACCCTTGATTAGCGGCAGATTGAAGAAAGAGAAGAAAGAGGAATCGACGAAGTAGAATTGGTCTTCTTCATTGCTGATGGTCTCCTTCCCCGGAACTTCGTAGTTGATCACCACCCGATTGTTGGGGCCGAGGAGTCGGAGGGAATTCTCCACCTCCGGGAAGTCTTTCTTCATCGCTTCCGAATAGCTCTGAGGGATCGGCGCAAAAAAGGTTGTGCGATCCGGATACTTTCGCTCCAGCACGACCTTGTAAATCCGGTCGGCGTCCGGAAAATCGGAGTCGAAGGAAGTCTCGAACCGAACGTAGAGGGTGATCAACAGGCAGGCAGTAATGCTTACCGCCAATCCAATCACATTGATAAGGGTGTAGATGCGCTGCTTTACCAGGTTGCGAAAAGCAACGCGGAGGAAGTTGGAAAACATGGAATTAAGACGTGTAAACGGGTGAATTGGTTGAAGAAAGTACCTCATTCTCCGCAAGAGGTTACGAAACTGTTCAAAACCGGGCGTTTTCAGGGCAAATCCATGAAACTTCTACCTTTGAGCCTCGGTTTAGAAGCGTATGTGGAAACTCATCATAGCCCTTGTCCTGGTCATATATCTCCTCAACAAGGTGGCTGTTGTACTATTCCGCGTGATGGGACGACCTCAATCACCACCTCCGTTTCAACGGCGCCCGGAAGGCAGTATCCACGTTGAGAAGCAGGGCAAGCCATCTACCAAGCGAGGAGACATCAAAGGCGGCGAATACGTCGACTATGAAGAGGTGAAGTGACCTGAAGCAATGAGTGTTATTCATTTCTACAAGTACCAGGCAACCGGTAACGATTTCTTGTTGGTCGACAACCGTAAGGGAGAGCACACATTTTTGCCCGACCAGGTGGCAGCTTTGTGCAACCGGAGATTTGGAATTGGTGCCGACGGAATCATCCTGCTTTCTCTTGACCCACATGCCGATTTCCGGATGGTGTATTACAATGCAGATGGAAGCGAGAGTTTTTGCGGCAATGGGTGTCGCGCCGTTGTTGACTTCGCCAGCCGTCTGGGTCATGTTGGCTCGCGGGCTGAATTCATGGCTCATGACGGGAAACACACCGCAGAAGTACTCGATGATGGAAACATTCGCGTCTCGCTGAATGATGTTGGGGCTCCCATAGTGAAATCCCCGGAAGATTTTTTTGTACACACCGGCACGGAGCACCACGTTCGATTTGTGACAGGGCTCGATCAATACCCGGTAGTTGAAGAGGGGCGGAAAATCAGGTATAGCGCTGAGTATCCCTCGGGGACGAATGTAAACTTTGTGGAGCCCTTGCCTAGCGGGCATATCGCCTTCCGCATCTACGAGCGCGGCGTGGAGGACGAAACTTTTTCCAGCGGATCCGGCGCGACAGCATGCGCACTGGTAACGGCAAGCAGGCTCGGCCTCAATTCACCCGTATTGCTTAAAGCAAGAGGGGGCTATTTGCTTATTGAGTTTCAGCGTCGGCCGGATGGAGGGTTCACCAACGTTTTCTTTACAGGCCCCGCCCAGCTGGTCTTTGAGACCCGATTGCAGCTCTAGACACCTTGCCGGCCCCTCAGGGCACGACAGGACGATGATGCGCTTTCCTTTGTGACGAGCTAAATTGTAACGGGGCCGGGAGGTATGAAGTACAAATTGATCCAGCTGCTGTGGTTCTTCTTGACCCCTTGTTTACTCACGCAAGGTCAGCATACTGACACGCTCAAGCACTCCTACTTCGTTGGAGTGAAAGCACATGCTGGATTCATCATCCCCCACTCCACAGAAATCATCAATGTGTCAGGCTCACGGCCGCTCGGTCTGCAGTTAGACGCAAGCCGCATCAACCGCACCGTCCGTGCGTGGAACAAGTGCAATTGCTACAGCCTGGTGGGCCTGAGTTTCCTTTACGTCAATTACCAGAACCCGGAAGTATTGGGAAGCTCCTACAATCTTTTGGCTTACATGGAACCCATACTTACCTACAACGCACATTTGAATTTTCGCTTTCGAACCGGTGCCGGCCTCACTTACCTCACCGATGTATTTAATGCGTCCGACAATCCAACCAATCTTTTCTTCAGCTCGTCGTTGAGCGGCATTCTCATGGTTGGGTTCTCTGCCCACTACAATTTCGGCTCGCACTGGAATGCCAACCTCGGCTTGTATTACAACCACATTTCCAACGGCGGGCTGCAACAGCCAAACAAGGGAATGAATTTTCCAACACTCAATCTTGGGATGGAGTACAACTTGAACCCGTCGGACATCAAACCTCAACCCCACAAGGCGGCGGTTGACCGCAAGCTCCATGGCTACCTCGGCGGCTTCGGGAACATGCGAACTGTGCCCTCTTCGGACTCAGGGCCAACGGTGAACCAGTGGCAATTCGGTGTGTACGGAGGTATCATAAAAAAATTCACAACGACCAACGCCTGGCTGGTGGGGGCCGAGTTCTCGCACGACTCGTCCATCGAAGAGGCAGGAACGCGCCGGGGTGAGGCGGTGAGCCCATGGCTCTTTTCTATCCTGGCAGGTCATCAATTTTGCTTCGGAAGGTTCGGATTCAGTCAGCAACTCGGTCACTATACCTATCGTGACTATGATTTCAACACCGACTTCTTCCAGCGATACGCCATCACGTACCTCATTGCCATGAAAATCCCCGTGGGCATATCCCTCAAGGCTCACGCACAGGAAGCCGAGCAAATGGACGTCCGGGTTGGCTACATTTTTTGACAGTTGGTTGATATCATTAGCTGACAAAATGCCCTTTTCGGGCGGTTGGACCTATAATTGCACCCCCGAAAAACTGTAACTTTGTGCCCGCTTACGCGAGGGCCTGACATTTCTCGCGAACCCAAGATCATTCATGCTCAATTTCATCGCCAAGCTCTTCGGAACCAAGTCGGAAAAGGACATCAAGCGGATGATGCCGCTGGTAGAACAAACCAAGCAGGAAGGAGAAGCGCTCGGCCCCATGTCCAACGACGAGTTGCGGGAACAAACCCGCCAGGTTGAACGCCAAATCGCCGAATCACTTGCCTCCATTGACCAGCAAATAGCAGCACTCCATCAACAGGTTGCCGACAACCCGGGAATGGACTTGCATGAGAAGGACGCCTTGTTCCAACAAATGGATGGACTCGAGGCCACCCGCAACAAAGAGCTGGAAAAAGTATTGATGGAAGTTCTTCCGAAGGCCTTCGCCATTATGAGAGAGACGGCGCGCCGGTTCAAGGAAAACAGTTTCCTGGAGGTTACCGCCAATGAGAGTGACATCCGGTTTGCCGCCGAGCACGGGCATATAACCATCGAAGGAAGCAAAGCGCGCTGGCACAACCAATGGATAGCTGCCGGCAACCAGATTACATGGGACATGGTGCACTACGACGTGCAGATCATCGGCGGCATTGCCCTCCACGAAGGAAAAATCGCAGAGATGGCCACCGGCGAAGGAAAGACCCTGGTGGCAACCTTCCCCGCCTTTCTGAACGCGCTGGCCAGACGCGGCGTGCACATCGTGACGGTGAACAATTACCTCGCCACGCGCGACAGCGAATGGATGGCTCCCTTATTTCAGTTTCACGGATTGCGTGTTGACTGCGTTGACAAGCACGAACCGAATTCCATAGCACGCCGCAATGCCTACCAGGCAGACATTACTTACGGAACGAACAACGAATTTGGTTTCGACTACCTCCGCGACAATATGGCGAAAGAGCCCGAAGACATGGTTCAGCGCGGTCACCACTACGCGATGGTGGACGAGGTAGACAGCGTCTTGATTGACGAAGCAAGAACACCGCTGATCATTTCCGGCCCGATTCCCCGAGGTGACGAACACGAATTCTACGATTTGAAGCCCCGCATCCTTAAGGTGGTTGAAGCGCAGAAGAAATTGGTGACGCAATTCCTTAACGATGCGAAGAAGCTAATTTCTGAAGGCAACGAGAGAGACGGCGGACTTCCGCTTTTTCGCGCTCATCGTGGAATGCCGAAATTCAAGCCGTTGATCAAATATCTCAGCGAATCAGGAATCAAGAACATTCTTCAAAAGACCGAAAACTACCACCTTGCCGACAACAAGAAAGAAATGCCCAAGGCCGATGAACCGCTTTACTTCATTATCGATGAGAAAGACCACAGCGTGGAACTCACCGATAAGGGCATTGATCTGATTACTGGCGATGGCGAGGACCCACGCTTCTTTATCCTACCGGAAATCGGCATGGAACTCAATAAGATTGAGAAAGACATGTCGATTGATGCCGCTGCCCGATTTGAGAAAAAGGAAACACTCATCCGGGAGTATTCAACAAAATCTCAGAGAATCCACAGCGTGAATCAACTCCTGCGGGCATTCGCACTCTACGAAAAGGATACGGAGTACATTATAGTTGACGGCAAAGTCAAGATCGTCGACGAACAAACCGGTCGTGTCCTGGAGGGCAGGCGCTATTCCGATGGACTTCACCAGGCTATTGAGGCAAAGGAAAACGTCAAGGTGGAAGACGCTACGCAGACTTATGCCACGATTACGCTGCAGAACTATTTCCGGATGTACCACAAGCTGGCGGGCATGACCGGTACGGCAGAAACGGAAGCGGGCGAATTCTGGGACATCTACAAACTGGACGTTGTCGTTATCCCGACTAACAAGGGTGTCATCCGCAAGGACATGGATGACTACGTCTACAAAACGATTCGGGAGAAGTTCAACGCCGTCGTGGATGAAATTGTCATGTTGACCACCGAGGGAAGGCCCGTACTGGTCGGCACCACGTCGGTAGAGATCTCTGAACTCCTCAGCCGAATGTTGCAACTCCGCAAGATCAAGCACAATGTGCTTAACGCGAAGCAGCACCAACGTGAAGCCGAAATCGTTGCGGAGGCTGGGAAGCCTGCTACAGTGACCATTGCCACCAATATGGCGGGTCGCGGTACAGACATCAAACTGACTCCGGAATCGCGAGCTGCAGGAGGCCTCGCCATTATTGGTACCGAACGGCATGAATCGCGCCGTGTCGATCGCCAGTTGCGCGGTCGTTCAGGTCGCCAGGGTGACCCCGGCACATCCAAGTTCTTCGTATCCCTGGAAGACAATCTTATGCGGCTCTTCATGCCAGAGCGTATTGCCCGGATTATGGACCGCCTGGGTCTGAAGGAGGGAGAAGTCATCTCTCACTCCATGGTCACCAGCTCCATCGAACGTGCCCAGAAAAAGGTGGAGGAAAACAACTTCGGAATCCGCAAGCGCCTGCTGGAATACGACAACGTCATGAACTCGCAGCGCGATGTGATCTACCGCCGCCGCCGCAACGCATTGTATGGGGAGCGCCTTCAGTTGGACATCCTCAACATGCTCTTCGACACTTGCGACGATATCGCAAACAATGCAAAGGCTGGAGGTTCTGAGGATTCAGCTGATTCGGTGAATACGCTGAAGATGAACGTCCTGACGACCCTTGGCGTGGATTTTGCCATTACCCCGGAAGAGTTTGCCGCTTCGGATGCACCAAAGCTGGCCGAACAACTTTACCAGCAGGCATTGACCAACTACGACGCAAAGAACAAGCTGGCCGCTCAAAAGGCGCTTCCTGTTTTCCAGGAACTCGACCAGTCCCGCGGCGCAACGGTGCAAAACATCCTGGTTCCGTTTACCGATGGCACGAAACAAATTGGTGTGGCCGCAAACCTGAAGAAGTGCCTCAGTACGCAGAACGCTGAATTGATCCGCGCTATGGAAAAAATGATCACACTCGAGATCATCGACCAGCAGTGGAAGGAACATCTCCGCGATATGGACGACCTGAAGCAAAGCGTTCAGAATGCTGTGTACGAACAGAAAGATCCATTGCTGATTTACAAGTTCGAAGGTTTCGAGGCATTCAAGAGGTTTATCGCCCGGGTGAACGAGGAGACTATTTCATTCCTCCTCAAGGCCGACATACCCATTCGCGACCAGGATGAAGTGCAGGAGGCCCGAACACATCGCCGCCAGAGGTATAGCGAACAAAAGGACGAGTCAAGGTCATTGCTTCAAGGTGGCAATGCTCCCGCACCCCATCAGCGGGAAGTTGAACAGAAGGTGGCTCCAGCCAAGTCGGTGCGCATCGCCGGTCGGAACGACAAGGTTAGCGTTCAATACCCTGACGGCCGCGTCGTCAAGGACGTTAAGTACAAAAAAGTGGAGGACGATGTTGCCAACGGCCGTTGCATTGTGATTGAGCAATAACGATGCACCAGCAAAAGACCAAATGGACAACAAGATATGCACTGCGCGGTGCGGTTATCCTCTTTGTTTTATTGCCTCTTTGGGGGTCTGCACAGCGCCAAACTCGCCCCTACTATCACGAGGATCTTTATGGGCTGCGCCCAAAACTGAGTGAGCCGGTCGACACGGTTTCACACACCCCGGAACATGCGCCGAAGCAATTTGTATCCGCACACTATAACGTCAATGACAAAGTCGACGATGTGCTGGACAGCATCAATAGCTTCAACATTACCCGGAAATTTATCGAGGGCTATACCATCCAGGTGTATTCCGGTCAGAATCGCGAAGAGGCCATGAACGTAAAGAAGAAAGCGTCCACCGAGACCGGCCTCAACGCCATCATGGAATACAACCAGCCCAAATTCCGCGTCCGCTATGGCAGCTACTACTCCCGAATGGAGGCGCAGCGCGACCTGCTGAGGTTCAAGCGGACATTTGCAAACGCGATCCTCGTTCCCGAGAAAATCCTGGTCCGCTGATGGCGCTGCTGGATTTGGTGAAACAGGAAGCGCAAGCCCTGACACCCGATGTGATTCGTTGGCGCCAACACTTGCATGCGCACCCGGAACTCTCCTATCAAGAGGTGCAAACCGCAAAGTTCGTGGCGCAAACCCTCCGTGACTCAGGACTCTCGCCGACAGAGGGTGTGGCCGGGACGGGTGTTATTGCGTTGATTCCGGGCAAGAACCCCTCGTCAAGAGTCATTGCGCTGCGTGCTGATATGGATGCGCTGCCAATCACGGAGGCCAATGATGTCCCCTATCGATCGCAAAACCCAGGCGTCATGCACGCTTGCGGGCATGATGTGCACACCACGTCGCTCCTAGGCTCGGCCCATATCCTGAATAAGGTCCGCGACCAGTTTGAGGGTACGGTGAAAGTACTATTTCAACCCGGCGAAGAGAAAAACCCCGGCGGCGCATCACTTATGATTCGCGATGGTGCGCTGAAGAATCCGGCTCCTTCAGGCATCATCGGCCAGCATGTGATGCCGCTCCTTCCGACGGGCACCATCGGTTTTCGCGAAGGGATGTATATGGCTAGCTCCGACGAGATTTATCTCACCGTCGTGGGCAAAGGTGGGCACGCTGCAGCCCCGGAATTGGTGATCGACCCGGTGCTCATATCATCGCACATCATCGTGGCGCTGCAACAAGTGATCAGTCGCAACGCCAATCCACGACAAGCTACCGTACTCTCCTTTGGGAAAGTGGTGGCCGAAGGCGCTACCAACATTATACCGGGCGAAGTCAAAGTATCGGGCACATTCCGGGCACTTGACGAAGCATGGCGGGCCAAAGGCCTCGAGAGCATCGCGCGCATCGCGAAGGGGGTCGCCGAGAGCATGGGTGGAAAATGCGAGGTGACTATTTCCAAAGGATATCCCTGTCTTAAAAATGATCCCACCCTCACACGTCGCATTCGGACCGCTGCAGAACTTTATGTTGGGAAGGAGAATGTGGTCGACCTGGACGTTACGCTTGGCTCAGAAGATTTTGCCTACTACTCCCAGGAAATTCCGGCGTCGTTTTACAGGCTCGGCACCCGAAATGAATCAAAGGGCATTACCTCGTACGTCCACACGCCTACCTTCGACATCGACGAAGCTGCCCTCTCCATCGGGCCCGGCTTGATGGCATGGATGGCGCTCTCAGAGTTGTCGCGCTGATCGAGCGCATTAAGTCTCTGTTAACCTCTTTCCCGATTCCGGGGGCTGTCTATCTTTACAGACCCCATGGATGAAAGCCGGCAAACTCCAATCACCCCACCGGCGCCGTCGTCGGGCTGGAAGCCTGTAGTCCGGAATACTGCGTACATCCTCTTTGCCCTGCTGATTTTTCTCTTCGCCCTCGACCTGATGCTGTCGGCGCTGCATCACCTGGGGAAATCTGCGGCAGAGACCATCATCCTGGCTACTTCAAATCCGTTCACCGCGTTGTTTATCGGGCTCCTGGTCACCGCCATCATCCAGAGCAGCACGGCAACCACTTCAATGACGGTGGCCCTGGTTGCCTCCGGGTCACTCACCCTGCAGAGCGCCATACCCATCATCATGGGTGCGAACATTGGCACTACCATCACCAGCACCATCGTCTCACTCGGGTTTTTGCAAAGAAAGAAGGAATTCCGGCGGGCAGTAGCCGCAGGCACATACCACGACTTCTTCAACATTCTCACCGCCCTGGTCTTGTTTCCCCTGGAGTACTACTTCCAGTTTCTCTCCAAACTTGCCCAGTCTATTGCGACGAAGTTTTTTGATCAGCCCGTTGGCCTTGATGGTTCTTCGTTTACACTCCTCGGAGGCGGAATGAGCCGGCTTACCGATTGGATAACTGTAACCATCGATAACGGCTTTGCGCTGGTCATCATTTCGTTTGCCATACTTTTTGGATCTATCCTCTTTTTCCGAAAGGTCCTCACCGATCTTCTCGGGTTTGGCACGTCGGCGACTTTCCAGCGATTCTTCTTTCGAAACGCCTTTAAATCCTTCGGTTGGGGGGTGCTAACAACGGCCGCCATCCGTTCGAGCTCCGTGACAACGTCTCTCGTTGTTCCACTGGTCGCCAAAAAAGTGGTGAGCCTTCGCAAGGCAGTCCCCTTCATCCTGGGGGCCAACATCGGTACAACGCTCAGCGCCTTTTTGGCCGCCATGGTAAATTCCAACACCGCCATCAGCATCGCCATCGCCCACTTCATGTTCAATTTCATCGGGGTGATTGTGTTTTACGCGCTGCCAGGCTTGCGCGAAATCCCCATCGCTCTCGCACAAGGTCTTGGGAAGCTTACCTTGCGGTACCGCCTCGCTGGCTTCCTCTATTTGCTCCTCACCTTCTTCTTCATTCCGTTTTCACTCATATACCTGAACCGCGACGCAGTGTCGTTGACGGAATTGACGTACCAGCGTTTTGATCATGGCGTGAATTCCACGGTAACGGTTATTGCGCGCGCGTATGAGAATCCTTATATGAGCAGTTGGGCTGAATACCCGGGCGAATTCCAGGCGGGCCCATCAAGAATATACTCGGTGTATCACAAGAACAACCTGTTGATCCTGAACAACGAGCTCTTCGAGTTGAATCGTCCCGGGTTTTGCCGCGACGGTGAGGATGCGGGAGGGCGCTTCAAGATGTGCCTGCTGGAGGTCATGCCGCACCTGTCGCTCACACCGTCCCTCACGGTCGATTCGGTCTTCGTATTTGAAAAGCGATATGAGGGCGACAGCCTGGGCGGCACCTGGAGCTACATCAGCGCCGGGCCGAATTTCCTCGTGAAAAGGGAAAGCCGTGATTCTACCGGGCATACCGTGCTGCTCGAGGAACTTGTGCGGATCGACCGTCGTTAGCCCTTGACTTCTCGGGGTTCAAAAAGCCGATTTTCAAGTATATTGCAGGCATGGACAAGATCGCCGAATCGATCCTGAAATTTCTCAAGTTGGACAGCCTGGTGCAGCACGTGACCGGCTACGTGGAGGCGCGGATCGAGCTCATGAAAGTGGAGATTCGCGAGGATCTCGCCCGGTCAGTTGCCCGCGCCATTGTGTTGGTGACCATGATATTCGTTGGCTTCCTCTTCTTGTTATTCCTCAGCGTGGGCCTGGCACATTTCATCACAGTATACACTCAGGTGGCTTACATCGGGTATTGGTCGGTGGCTGGTATCTATGGCGCCTTCTTCTTGATCATCTACCTGTTTCGGAAATCGATATACGAACGATTTGAAAAACAGCTGATGGACATCATCAAGCGCAAAGGAAAGTAAGCGACATGGAACTCCTCGAAACCCAGGACCCGGAGAAGAAGCGGCTGATCGAAACGTCGGATCGCCACAAGCGCGCGATGGAGAAGGAGCTTGGTGATCTCACAACGAAGACTGACAAGATGCTCAAGAATGCCTTGATCATCGGTGGTTCACTCGCCCTGACCTTTCTTCTGATTAGCGCCATCAGCAAGGGACGCAAGAAAAAGAAGAGAAAGCTGGCCCAGGCGGCCGCGGCGGCCAGCGGGGAACCCATTGCGCCCACTCCGGAGATGGATGACGATGACGAACCATCCGTGCTCAGCAAGGTGGGTACCCAACTGCTGAACCAGGCGTCGGTGATCCTGCTCGACTTGGCCCGTCAAAAGCTCAACGAATACCTGGCCTCACGAAAGACTACGGATGAGCATTCTTGAGATTCTCCAGGAGCGGCACAGGGCACACAAGAAGTCCATTGCCGTCCTTGTCGATCCTGACAAGGTGGACGACACGGCACGTCTTCGGCACCTCATCGACCTGGCGAACGAGAATTGCATTGATTTCTTTTTTGTCGGAGGAAGCCTGATCACCACGCCGAATCTTTCAGAAGTGATCGCATCCATTAAGGAGAACGTAAGCATCCCAGTCGTGCTCTTCCCGGGCAACGCATTGCAGCTGGATCCATCCGCCGATGCCATACTTTTTCTCTCCCTGATTTCCGGGCGCAACGCAGACCTGTTGATTGGTCAGCATGTGCAGGCAGCTCCCGTGCTGAAGAATCAAAGGATGGAAGTTATGCCCACCGGCTACATACTCATCAATTCCGGGCGCACCACGTCGGTGGCGTACATCAGCAATACTACACCTATACCTGACGACAAATATTCACTTGCCGCTTACACCGCGCTGGCCGGAGAAATGCTTGGGCTTCGGTTGATTTACCTGGACGCCGGAAGCGGAGCTGACAAAGAGATTTCTGCCAAAATGATTGGCGCCGTACGCAAGACCATCCGAGTGCCCCTCATCGTAGGAGGTGGCATCAATACACCCGCCAAAGCGCTCGCCGCCCTGGAAGCGGGCGCCGACATGATCGTGATTGGCAACGCCCTGGAAAAGGACCCGAGCCTGCTGACAGACATCAGTGAGCAGGTGTGGGAATGGAATCAGCGGGTGGAAAAGTAGCACGCTGCTTTTCCCTTTAGTCATCTTTTTCGCCATATTGAAACAGCCCCGGAGAGGATTATGCTGTCCTACCCCATCATAGCCCGCACGTCCGCACTCTTGCGATTTGCATTCATCTCCCTGCCAATCATTTCCGCTCAAGGCCAGGTGCTGGAGTACACCACTGAGATTGAAGTGGAGCCCTCACGACTCACTGTCGAACACTCTTACCTGATTCAAATAAACAGCCGCGACATGGATTGGCTGGCGGAGGTGTCCATTCCTTACCAGGAAGGCGACGATGTGGATCTCCTGGAAGCCGTCATTCTCGGAGCTGATGGCAAAGTCATCCGGTCAGTGGGGAAGAAAGAGATCAAGACCCGGCACTACGTTTCGGGCGTGTCATTTTTTGTGGACTACTTGTTGCAAGAATTTCAACTCAAATGGAATCAGTACCCCTATCGAATCCGGTATCGCTACCGAATTCGCCAGGACAAATTTATCTATGTGTGCAACTGGAGCCCTCTTGTGTACAATAGCGTCCCCACCGAAAAAGCGTCACTCACGATTCGACACCCGGTCGATTTTAGTGTTCGCATTCAACAACCCGTTAACGTTACGACTGACTCTGTGATAACGAAGAACAGGATGGAGCGACGGTGGTCGTTGATTTCCGTAGGAACCGTCAAGCGTGAAAAGCTCTCGCTGCCAATCTCAGACCTGAGGCCGAGGATTATCGTCGCACCGTTGAAATTCTCATACGGCGTGCCGGGCAGCCTGGCGTCCTGGAGAAGCTACGGCGAATGGCAACACCGGCTGAACGCCGGTACCAACGACCTGCCCCAATACGAACAACAGAAAGTAGGTGCCATTGTTGCAAAGACTGGAGACAAACGCGAACAAATCCGGCAACTGTACCAATATCTCCAGGACAACACACGCTACGTCAATGTATCGACGGATATCGGTGGATTGAAATCCTACCCTGCATCCTATGTATCAGCTCACAAGTACGGCGATTGCAAGGCCCTCACCACGTTCATGAAGTCACTATTGGATGCCGCCGGGATACCGTCATATAATGCTGATGTCAATGGTGCGGACAATCCCTCCCAAATCCTTCAGAATGTCCCCGGGCCGCAATTCAACCACGTGATCCTCTGCGTTCCACTCGGGAAGGATACCCTTTGGCTGGAGAATACGGCCAACTACCTGCCGTCCGGTTACCTCGGCACGTTTACTCAGAACCGGACCGCCCTGCTTTGGGACCAGGCAGGTGGTCGCCTTGTAAAGACACCGGCATTGTCGCCCGATCAGGTGAAATGTGTTCGACGAATTGAATATGATGTTCGGGCCGACGACTTCAGCCGCGCCACTGCACATTGGGAGCTTAGGGGAGATGATTTTGAACGCATCAAATACAGGTTGTTGAATGCAATGGAGACCGAAGTTCGTGAGGCCATTGAAGCTGATTTACCGAGCAGGGATTACCGCCTCGTGAAGTGGTCACATCGTCAGGAAAATCGGGACTCGCCCGAACTAAGCCTGGATCTCGATCTCGAAGTGGCAAACCTGGTTCGAAAGTTGGGCAACACCCTGGTGATCAGGCCCCCGTCGAATAATGCGCCAGAAATGGAGACGCCTGGTTCACGGGTCACTCCAGTCAGAATCAATTTTCCTGTTCTCGAAGAAGAAATGCTGGTCTACAAAATTGCTGACGTCGAAAAACTGGCGATTGAATTGCCCAAACCCATCCAGATTAGCACTGCGTTCGGTGTTTACACTATGCAATGCCGCGTAGATGCTGCCGCGATTACCGTTCAGCGAACTTTCTCCCTCTCTGCCGGCCTCATTTCCCTGGACCGCTATAAAGAGTTTTACGCATTCACATCTGCCATCCGGGACGCTGACCGTACTTTTGCGATACTCCTTAAGCCCAAGTCGTGAATTCACCCACTGTCATCCGCCTGGCTTTTGTGTTTGCGGCTCTGCCGGTCACCCTGGCTGCGCAAAAGCTTGAACCCACCTTCGGCATGCTCTCGGTTGCCGAGCATGCGGTCAAGGCCCCGGCCGGCGATCCGGACGCTGAAGCTGTTATCGTCTTTGACATTGCCAAGACTCGCTTTGTCAATGTAGGTCCAAAGGGCTTTGTCATCATGTTCCATCGCATGAAGCGCGTCAAAGTATTAACCCGCTCAGGCGTGCGACATGCCGAAGTCTCCGTCCCCTTCTATCGGGAAGACCGGGATCGATCTGAACGTGTTGCCAGTGTGGAGGCCTTCACGTACAATGTTGAGAATGGGAAAATCGTCAAGCGGACGCTGGATCCATCCACTGTGTATGAGGAACAGGTGGACGAAAGATGGTGGGTCAAGAAATTTCCCATTCCTGATGTGAGGGAAAACTCAGTTTTCGAATTCCGCTACACCCACGAAACCCCTTTTTTCTATAACCTACCCGACTGGAAATTCCAGGATGCCATTCCCACACAATACAGTGAGTACTCGGTAGGTATGAATCCCTTCTATGAGTACGATTACATAGCACAGGGAATGGACAAGTTTGATTATCAACACTCCGAACCCGAGTTTCCGGAAAAATACTTCGGCGGGGTCAGGTACAAAGATCAGGTGACCACCTTTGTGCTCAAAGATGTTCCGGCCTTCAAAGACGAGTCTTTCATCACTACCCCGGAGGATTTCCTCCTCAAGGTCGACTTTCAACTGTCGAAGGTGAACAACCTGGACGGGTCGAGCAGATCCATCCGTACCACATGGCCAGAATTGAGCAAGTCACTGCTGGACCGTGAAGGATTCGGCAAGTACATGAATTCATGCCGTCGGTTTGCGAAAGATATCCTCAGCAAGGAGACAACGTTGCAAGTCGAACCAGCTGAAAAGAAGTACCAGGCGATCATCAACTACGTCCGTTCACAATTTCGATGGAATGGTCGTACCGGCTTCCAGGCCAGCAAGTCTCCAAAAGAAGTGGTGTCCCAAAAAACAGGAAGTGCAGCAGAGATCAACCTGTTTCTGATCGCCTTGCTTGCCGAGGCGGGCGCCGACGTAACTCCCGTGATCCTGAGCACGCGCGATCATGGAAAAGTACACACGCAATATCCCTTTGAGCATTTCTTCAATTACGTCGTCGCCTTTGTCAATGGTCCGCGACCTTACCTAACCGACGGCACAGATAGCCGCCTTGCCTATGACCGCATCCCTCCCCGGTGCCTGAACGACCAGGGATTGATCATCGCCACGAGTGCGGAAAACTGGGTAGAGCTTGAACCAAAAACACCCTCGCACGAAGAGGTCACCCTGCGGCTCAAGATCGACGAGACAAAGGCCACCGCCCAGGTTTCCGCCACCCTCCAGTCGCTGGAATACAAGGCATACGGGTACAAGTCAAGGTTTGAGAACGACACGATGAAGATCCGGAAATACTTCATCGACAACCACCAGATGGAAGTGAGCAAGGTGACGTCACACAACTACGAAATGGCAAGTCGCCCTTACGTGATGACGGCCACGGGCGTTACCTCTCTGGAAGTGGTAGGTGCCAAGCTGGTGGTCCAGCCGTTGCTGTCATTTGCCATCGAGGAAAACCCTTTCCGCCAGGAAAAGAGGAGCTACCCGGTCGATTTTGTCTACCCGCACAGCAACACGATCCGGTCCATCGTCACAGTTCCCGCCGGCTACACCGTCGAGGCTACTCCTGAACCCATTTCAGTCGACAATGAATTGGCTCAGATTAAGCTGACCTCAACCCTGACGGGCAGTGAACTGCAGGTCGTTGGAACCTACGCATTCAAGAAAAATATTTACATGCCGGCTGACTATGAACCGTTGAAGGCTCTTTTCGCCCAGATTATCAAGGGCTTCAATGCACCGGTGGTACTCGAAAAACCCAAGCCATGAATCGAATCCGCCCTAAACGCCTTGCTGGTATTTTCCTGCTTGCGTTCATCTCCTTGCACCTGTCTGCTCAACGCCTGACTCCGCAATTCGGTGTGTTGACGGATGCTGACAAAGCTTTCTCCTCCTACGAACCCGAACCGGAAGCTCCGGCAGTGGTGCTTTTCGACATCGGCAGTTCCTACTTCTTTGATACCCCGGATGGCGGCTATAACATTCGCTTTACCAGGAACCGACGGACAAAGATCTTCTCACGTGCGGGAATTGAGCACGCCACGGTGTCCATTCCCTTCTATTTCGAAAACCCGACAAAAAAGGAAACAGTGGCTTCCATTGAAGCATACACTTATAATCTCAAGGATGGCCTGGTGTACAAGAAAGCACTTGAACCCTCCGCAGTGTTCGAAGAAAAGGTGTCCAATTTTTTGCGCGTTAAGAAATTCACGTTTCCGGATGTCCAGGATGGCGCCATCGTCGAATACAAGTATGTGATAGAAACGCCATTCCACTTTAACCTTCCCGACTGGGAATTCCAGGGAAAAGCGCCTGTCGTTTACAGCGAGTACACCATAAACATGATCCCGTTCTATGAGTACATATTCATCGCTCAGGGAATTACCAAGTTCGACTACCAGAAGTCCGAAGTATCGAAAAAGAAGCGGCTGTTTGGATCGGTTACTGAAGCCCTGGGCGGCAGGACGGGCGGGGGTGTGGAATTCAGTGATATGGTCCATACGTACGCCATGAAGAATGTTCCTTCTTTTACCGACGAGTCTTATGTCACATCCGCCAGTGACTACATCATGAAAATGGATTTCCAGTTGTCCAAATTCAACAGGCCCACCGGGGGTTCAACGGATGTCATCACCACCTGGCCTGCCCTCAACAAGGCAATGCTGAACAATGAAAGCTTTGGCAAGTTCCTGTCGGCGAGCGGACGGATTGCCAAGAAACTTCTGGAGAAGGAACTAATTCTCACAGAAACAGACCGAGAAAAGAAAACCGAGGCGCTGGTGCAGTATGTTCGGAGCAACTTTGCCTGGAATGAGGTAGACGACAACTTCTGCCATAAATCGGCAAAGGAGTTCTTCGAACAAAAGGCAGGAAATTCCGCCGAGATCAATCTGTTCCTGTGCGCCCTCCTGAATGCTGCCGAAATTGCAGCCGAGCCGGTTCTCATCAGCACGCGATCCCATGGAAAGATCAAAACCGACTATCCATTTGATCATTACTTCAATAGCGTGTTGGTTCTGGTGAAGGGACCGAATGCATATCTCACCGAGGGCACAGAATCTCTTATTGCATACAATCGGATTCCACTACGCTGCATCAATGAACGCGGACTGCTGGTATCGGAATATGAAGTCATCTGGCTCTCGCTGGAGCCCCGCGTTCAAAGTGTCGATGAAAAAATACTATCCATCAAGGTGAATGCCGATCAACGGACTGCCGCGGTTACGGGGCAAATCCAGTCAACCGAGTATCAAGCCTTGAATAGAAAGACAAGATTCAAGAACGACTCGACCGAGTTTCGCAAATACCTTAAGGAAACACACCAGGTCGAGGCGATCGAAACCAGGATGTACAGCTACGATCGCCCACGGGTGCCCTATGTAATCCAGTTCAAAGGCACAGTACCTCTCGAAATTGTCGATAACTCCCTGGTGGTTCAGCCCCTGTTGGGTTTCCCCATGAAGGAGAATCCTCTGCGTCAGGCTAACAGGACCTACCCTGTTGATTTCATTTACCCACAAAACAGTCGCATGAAAGTCACTGTGACTGTCCCAGAGGGTTACACTGTCTCACAAATGCCAGAGGCAATCCAGATGGACAATGAGATTGCACAAATCAATTTCAAACACACCTTGTCTGGCAACGAACTGACTGTCACGGCAGACTACCAGCTCAAGAAGGGGGTGTACAGTGCTGCGGAGTATGGAAAACTCAAGTTTTACCTGGGCATGATCGTGAAAGCCTTCAACACACCTGTGGTGATGCAAAAACGGTGATGATTTCCACCTCTGCGTCCCGATCATTCGCATTCAAGAACATCCAGCCATGAACCCCCTCGCCCCCAAAGCGGAACTTGTCAACATGTTCATTACTGGGGATCTCTTTTCTTACGTAATGAAGATGGGACTGGTGAAGAAAGGTGATTCGGTAAACTACGCCCAACTGCTTGACCTTGGAGAAGAAGATCTTAAGTCCTGGTTTCAGGCAAAGGGTTACCCCGGAATAAGAACATCTCCGCGCGGGTCGGAGTGTGAATACACCTGGGCGCTGCATGAAGGCGTTTACACGGTTTACTTTATCGAACGTAACACGGAGTTCCTCGAATTCTCCACCACCTCAAAAGAAGAATTCGAAACCTGGTGGAAAAAGTACACACTGGAAAGATATACTGCCAAGCTCAAATACACCTGGACACTTTGATGTCTCGCCCTATTCGTGGCGCAGCGTCTCCACCGGATTTGTATTGCTGATCTTCATCGCGTGGTAAATCAGTGTGACTCCAGCCAGCACCCCATTCAACAGGCCGCAAGCAATAAATAAGTCGACTCCAACATCAGCCTGAAAGGCAAACTGCGAGAGCCATTTGTTTTTGAAAGCGTACCCCAATGGCAATGAGATGGCAAACGCAAGTCCGATCAGGGTCATAAAGTCCCTGGACACGAGCAGACCGATCCCCCAGACGTCTGCACCCAATATCTTCCGCAGCCCGATTTCCTTGGTGCGGCGCTCCATGGCAAACGAGGCCAGCCCAAAAAGTCCGAGCAACGAAATGAAGACGGCTATCAAGGCGAAAACGATGAAGAGGGAACTGCTTTCTTCTTCTGCCCGATATAGCTTGTTGTAGTGCTCGTCCAGAAACTGGTAGTCAAAAGGAATTCCGCCGGCGAGTCTCTTCCAGGATGCCTCTACACTTTCTAACGTTTCGGCCAAACCCTCGGGTTTGATTCTTACCAACAAGTACTGGTGGTCCTCCGGGTCAAACTCAATGGCAAGTGGCCCGATCACATGGTGCAACGACTGGAAATGAAAATCCTCCGACACACCCAATACGGGGCCTGGTTTCTGATTACCGTGCCTTATGCTGATGAGGCGGCCGGCGGCCTCCTCTTCGGTCCAGCCGATAGCAGCGATTGCTTTTTGGTTCAGCACAAAGTGATTCAGCGTGTCACGCTGCGGCAGCGCCCTTACCCTGTCCGAGCCCGCGCCAAGCGATATACCCATGACGTCGAAGAAATCGGGGTCCACTGACACGCAATAAACTCCCAAGGTTTGAGAGGCCGAAATATCAATATTCTCGCCTGTCTGGATGTCCGAAGGCAATTGCGAAACCGCCGTAGATCCCATCACACCGGCCACTTGACTCAACTCCGCCTTCATGGTCACTACGTTCTCTCGCACGCCCGGAAGGCTAATGTCAAGGACGAGCACGTGGTCCATGGAGTATCCCAACCGGGCGTCGCGCAAATAGGATACCTGTCGATAGGTAATGGCTGTGCAGAGCGTCAGCACGATCGAGACACTGAACTGTGAAACAATCAACACCTTCCTCAGCGAAATGCCCTGCGTCGATCCTCCCAAGGGGCGAAACAATCTTACCGGTTCAAAAGAAGAAAGGGTGAACGCGGGGAGAATTCCAGATACCATGCCAACGAGCAGGGCGATGCAAAAGCCGGTGAGCAAGTACCCTGGCTGAATGAACGATGAGGAATAGGCCGGTTTGCCGGAAAGTGAAAGCAGCACAGGACGAGCTGCCTCGCTAATCACTACGGCAAGGGCAAACGCAGCAATCGCAATGGCGAGCGACTCTGTGAGGAATTGTGTCATCAGTTGACGGCGTCCGGCGCCCAATACTTTGCGCACGCCGACCTCGCGATACCGTGTCGCATGGCGCGCGGTGGCGAGGTTCGCGTAGTTCATGACGGCAACAACAAGGACAAGGAGGGCAATCGTGGTAAAAAGTGAGACAGCGGTGGCATTGCCATTGGATTCGAGTTCGAATTTGTAGTGCGACTTGAGGTGTATATCAGCCACAGGTTGAAGGCGCAGGTCCAGCCCACGGCCAAAATGGTTGGGGTCATTTGGAAACTTGTCGAGCAGCTCCGCTATCTTGGATTCAAGGGCGACCGCATCAGCCCCCGGGATCAATTTTACATAGGTATGGAAGACTATCCCGCTCCAAAGTCGATCCTCCGCATTCCTGATCCACGGGTGGGAGCTCATGCTGGCCATTACATCAAAATGGAAATGCGCATTGGGGGGCAGGTCCTGAACCACTCCTGTCACTTCCATATCGTGGTCAGCATCAATCCTTATTGTTTTCCCGATCGCTACTAACTCTCCAAAGAACTTCCTGGCAGTTGTCTCAGTAAGAACAACCGTGTTGGGCCGGGTAAGCGCAGAAGCAGGGTCTCCCTGAGCCATCCTTAAGTCAAAAAGGCTCAACGCGCCTGAGTCGCCATAGAAGAATTTCAGATCAGTGAAAACTTTGTCACCAAATCCGATCCGTGTCTTGCTCCCGAGGAAGCCCTGGTCAAACAGCCGCGCGGAGACTGCAACTTCAGGAAACTGCGACAATACCCTGGTTCGAACCATAGGGTAGGCGGTGGCAAATCCCGGCTCGGAGGAATCATCCCACTGGGTAACGATGCGGTAGATCTGTTCCTGATCCGGATAAAAGGTATCATAACTGAGTTCGGAGCGAACCCACACGTAGATCAAAAAACAGGTTGACATGCCAACCGCCAAGCCCAAGGTGTTTATGAACACATAGAGCCTCTCCTTGCTTAGCAAGCGCAACGTCGATCGAAGGTAGTGTCGCAGCATAGACGGGTTCAAGATAAATCACCGACTCTGGCCGCTGGGTGATATTCATCAGGGATACTGACGTGCATTCGGCAGGTTTCATTTCCCATCCCTAATTATTCGGGGTGGCAGTGGCCCCCGAGAACGAATCAATGATCGAGGAATTTCTTAACGCGGGCCGCCACATTCTCCCGGATATTCCCATAAAAGAGATTGATGTCGGCCCGGTGCCAAATCCGCGTGCGGAGGAAAGCACGTCCTTTCACGTAGGGCTTATTGATCCAAAGAAGATTGTCATGATTCTGGGCATCGCTGACTTCAGGCAGGTAGTTGAATTTCGGTCCAACACCGCCACGATTCAGGGTTTTCGGCGCGTAGTCTGATGAGGTATTCCAAAGAAGCGGGTTCACCGACAACGCATTGACATAATATTTTTCGTACCGATCGGGAACATACCCCCGGGCAAACGTATTCCAGGAAGCCCACACGCCCGTTTCGTCGGAGCCTTCGGTCGGTA
The DNA here is from genome assembly GCA_964549855.1 of uncultured Ohtaekwangia sp. Taxonomy (GTDB): domain Bacteria; phylum Bacteroidota; class Bacteroidia; order Cytophagales; family Cyclobacteriaceae; genus ELB16-189. The sequence goes on from CAZJWV010000001.1 coordinate 141,761, forward strand.
AGATGGTTTTCAGCGCATCACGTGGAAGGGCACGACCGATCGGATAGGCTGCCACGAGTTGGCTGCGCAGCGGTTTGTCGTCAAAGAATTCTTGCAGGAGCCGCATCGTATGATAACTGCCCTGGCTATGCGACGCCATCACAATGGGGCGACCCTGGTTGTGGTGCTCGAGGTAGTATTGAAATGCCGCCCGCACATCGGTGTAGGCAAGATCCAGTGCCCGCTGTCCATCTTCTGGGTTGCCGGTGTAGAAAGCGTAGAGGTGTGCCTGTCGATAGTAGGGAGCATACACCCGGCATGACCCGTTGAATACGCTGGCCTGATGAAGGATGGTCGACCTTTGAATTTCCCCGTTGAGCGTTGCATCCGTTACATCGGCATTCCAGGGATGAGCGGGGTTCGGTTTCCCGGTGTAGATGGTCGGATAGACAAAGAATACGTCAACTCGCGCTTTCGATTGATCATCGTGAAAACCCGAACCAAACGGCACACTGTCGGCCGCGTCGCGCTTCTGCGGCAGTGCCGCCCAATGAGCGTCCTTGGAATAGTCTGGTCGCGTGGGCGCTTGCCGTTCGTCGTAGGGAGTTGATAAGGTTTGAACGCGTGGGCTGCACCCCGGCAGCGACAGCAGGAGTATGACGAACCAGCGATTCATGGGCATCAACGGAGTAACTCGCGCGAGATCACCATCTTCTGTATCTCCGTCGTACCCTCGTAGATCTGCGTGATCTTCGCGTCGCGCATGAGCCGCTCGACGTGGAATTCTTTCACATAGCCATAGCCGCCGTGAATCTGCACGGCTTCTGTCGTCACTTCCTGGGCGATCTGTGATGCGAACAACTTCGCCATGGCCGCGGCCTTCACAAAGTTCTTCTTCTTGTCCTTCAGGTATGCCGCCTGCCAAATGAGTAACCGGGCCGCATCGATTTTTGTTGCCATTTCCGCCAGCTTGAATTGAATGGCCTGGTGATCTGAAAGAAGGTGACCGAATGCTTTGCGTTCCTTGGCATACTTCACGGCCAGTTCGTGAGCTCCGGCCGCAATGCCAAGTGCCTGGGCCGCAATCCCGATCCTGCCGCCGTTCAGCGTGCTCATGGCGAACATGAATCCCGATCCTTCTTCTCCGATCCGGTTTTCCTTTGGAACCTTCACGTCGCTGAACATGAGCGAGTGCGTGTCGCTGCCCCGGATTCCCATCTTATCCTCCTTCGGTCCAACGGTGAAGCCCGGCATCCCACGCTCGACAATAAGGCAGTTAATTCCTTTGTGCTTCTTCGATGCATCCGTCTGGCACATCACCAGGTAAACGCTCGCACTACTTCCGTTCGTGATCCAGTTCTTAGTGCCGTTCAGGAGATAGTGGGTTCCCTTGTCTTCAGCTGTAGTTCGTTGGCTGGTCGCATCCGAGCCGGCTTCAGGCTCCGAAAGACAGAATGCTCCAATCACTTCTCCGGCGGCAAGTCGCTTCAGGTACTTCTCTTTCTGCGCGTCCGATCCATGCATCTCCAATCCCCAGCACACGAGCGAATTGTTGACGGACATCATCACCGATGCCGAAGCATCCACCTTGGACATCTCTTCCATGGCCAACACGTAGGAGATGGTGTCCATTCCTCCCCCATTGTACTTCGGGCTGGTCATCATCCCCAGGAACCCCAGGGCTCCCATCTTTTTCCGAAGTTCTTCTGGGAACTTCTGCTCACGATCCCGCTCAATCACTCCCGGCAGCAGCTCATTCTGGGCAAAGTCGCGTGCTGCCTCCTGCACGGCCAATTGTTCTTCTGAAAGCTGAAAATTCATTCTGGAGGGAGTGACTACTTTGGTTTGAAAGTACTAAGGAATGAGGGATTCTAAAACAAAACCCCGGTCCCGATGGCTATCGGGATCGGGGTCTTCGAAATGAGGTGCATCCGTTGCCTTAGCCTTAGCGGCGATCGAGGTACATCATCACGTAGTAGATCAGCGTGGTAATGGCACCGATAGCGGCAACGAGGTAGGTCATTGCAGCCCACTTGAGCGCATCTTGCGCCATGTCGTACTCCTGGGTATTTACGATGCCGCGGTCGCGGACCCACACGAGCGCACGACGGCTGGCGTCAAACTCCACCGGCAGCGTTACAACTGAAAAGAGCGCGAATACAGCGTAACACCCAATGATGACCAGGATGACGGTGTTCCAAGGCAGGAAGCTGCTGGCAAAAAAGCCGCCAAACATCATGGCCATGAAGATGAAATTCAGAACGCTGGCTGTCACGTTCTGGACAGGAACCATCGCTGAACGGAATTCCAGCATCGAATACGCCGTGGCATGTTGTACCGCGTGGCCACACTCGTGCGCAGCGACAGCCGTCGCCGCAGCATTCCGGCCGTTAAACACTCCTTCGCTCAGGTTGACCGTCTTCGTCGCGGGGTTGTAGTGGTCGGTGAGTTGACCTTCCACACTAACGACTTTCACGTCGTTGATTCCATGGTCGGCCAGCATGAGTCGCGCGATCTCGGCACCGGTCAGGTCGCGAGTGAGGTGAACCTGCGAATACGCTTTGAACTTGTTCTTCAGCCGCGAACTCACCATCCAGCCGATCAGCATGAAGAAGAGACCAATGAATAAAGCACCAAATGACATATGTTGTTCTATTTATGTTTTACGAATTTTCTCTACCAGTCGGCTGGTAGAATACCCTGGCACAAAATCCACGGTTTTCACCTCGCCTCCAGCCTTTTTTACAACATCCGCGCCAACGATGTTTTCTGCCAAATAGTCACTCCCTTTCACTAGGACATGAGGAACCAACGTAGAAATGAGGTTCAGCGGCGTGTCTTCGTTGAAAAAAACGACGAGGTCAACAACCTGCAGGGCTGCCATCACCCGAGCACGGGAGATTTGGTCCTGGATTGGCCGCTCAGGGCCTTTGAAGCGGCTCACCGAGTCATCTGTGTTGAGGCCAACAACGAGCACATCACCAAGGCCTCGCGCACGTTCAAGGTAATCGACATGACCCAGGTGAAGTAAGTCGAAACAACCGTTGGTGAAGACCACGCGCTTGCCCTTCCGCTTCCACTCCTGCACCTGGCGGCCAGCGGCGTCGAGGTCCATTATTTTTCCGGCTGTCGCTTCCATCGGATGATCCAGTAGCTGATGATCAAAGATACGACCCCACCCGCAATCATCGTGAGCGTCTGCCAGGCGTGGAAAATGAATACAAAAGAGTATGCGTCATTGTAGTTGATGGCGTACAGGGAGCTGATGCCACTCGGCACAATGACGTGGTAGGATCCTGTGCCCCCCGGCAGTGGCGCGGCCATCGCGATAGCGCCGAGAGCAAACACCGAGAGCACAGCGCTAAAGTCAAGTGCCCGGGTGGTTTCAAACGCCTGCATCACGCAGTAGCTCATGACAAAGTACAGGAACCAGATGGCGATAGAGTAGAAAACAAAGAGGCCGCTCTGTTTCATCTGGAAAATGGAAACAAGACCTACCTTGAAACCAGTCAGGATTCTCTTCAGCCTTTCATTCCGCCTAAAGGCAAACACCAGTAAGATTAGGCCAAGTCCGGCAGCCAGTATGAAAAAGGCCCACACCGGAATGCTGAAACCCTCGCCCGTACCGCTTCCAACACCCAGTTGATTGAGAAAAGCTACCAGCTTGTCCCATTCAACTACAAATGCAATTCCGATCACCAGCAGCAGGCACAGTACATCAACAATGCGCTCAACCACCACCGTCCCAAACGACACTTCCACGGGTGTCTTCTCAAGTCGGTACAGGCTATAGCACCGCGAAATTTCACCTCCCCTTGGGATTGCCAGGTTGACGAGGTAACCGATCATGACCGAGAGAAAACTGTTGCCCACGCCCACCTTGTTTCCTGTCGGTGCGAGCAGCATACTCCAGCGAATAGCCCTAAGGACATGACTAATCATAGCCACGACCACCATCAGCAGCAGGTAGCCCTTGCTTGAGCTCTTCCATGCATTCCAGATGAGTGACCACTTGTTTTCACCCTCTGCGACCTGCAGCCCACGAAGCGACAGCCAGAGCAATGCCGCCGTGAGGAGGATGACAATGGTATACTGGAAAAATGCGCGAAGCCGGGGGTTCATTTAATCCTCAAGGTTAAACGAGCAAGTTATCAATCAATCGGACTGTGCCGACGTAGGCTGCGATGAGGATAACTGTGGGTTGACGGTTTGTCGTATTGTCGAGAATAGCAAAGGTATTTTGGTCAGCCACGGCGATATACTCCAGCCGAACGGACTGCGATGCACATAGGTTGCCAACTTCTCTTACAATGGTTTGCCATTCCTCTTTGGCGAGGATGCCTTTGCGTGCCCGCTCGAGGCATTGGAAAAGAACTGTGGCACGACGTCGCTCGTCGGCATTCAAACGCTGATTGCGCGAGGACATGGCGAGGCCGTCCTTTTCTCGCACAATGGGGTGGACGACAATCGACACATTGAATTTGAGCGCATCCACCAGGCGTTTCACCACCATCACTTGCTGGTAGTCCTTTTGCCCAAAGTAGGCTCGGTGAGGTTCGACCAGGTGAAAAAGTTTCGACACCACTTGTGCGACTCCACTGAAATGTCCTGGTCGATACTCTCCTTCGAGTATGGAATCCAGTCCTGGAAAAGAGATTGACAGCGGGAGTATGTCGCCATACATCTCGTTGGTTTCAGGACAGAATACAGCATCGCACTTCTCCGCTTTCAACTGGGCCAGGTCATTATCGAGTGTGCGCGGATACTTCGCAAGATCTTCATCGTTGCCGAATTGTGTCGGGTTCACGTATATCGTACAAACCGTGGCCTCGTTCTCCTTTTTTGAAGCGCGAACGAGGCTAAGATGACCTTCGTGGAGAGCCCCCATGGTGGGCACGATGCCTACCGAAGTTGACGTGGTATGTAATTGATTCCGATAGGCCCGGAGCTGTGCGATCTCCCTGAAAATGTGCATTCGCAGGCCTTATTTTCGAAGACAGCAAATATAGGCTTAATAATTGAGCCTGAGTTGAATAAGGCCCGGATTTCGAGTATCTTTGTGCCCTTGTTTCTCTAAAAAACACACTATGTCGAAACTCCGGATTCTCTACGTCGCCAGCGAGATCAACCCTTTTCTCCAGACTTCAGAAGTAGCCGAATTTGTACGAAAGCTCCCCCAGGCCATGCAGGAGAAAGGCATGGAAATCCGAATCCTGGTGCCGCGCTTTGGTTTGATCAACGAGCGCAAGAACCGGCTTCATGAAGTAGTGCGCCTTTCGGGCATCAACATTACTGTCGGCGAGGAAGAGAAGCCCCTTATCATTAAAGTGGCATCCATCCCCAATGCGAAACTGCAGGTTTACTTCATCGACAACGAAGATTACTTCCACCGCAAGTCGATGTTCCATGACAAGGAGAACCGGTTTTACGAGGACAACGATGAGCGCGCTATCTTCTTTTGCAAAGGCGTGATCGAAACGGTGCGCAAGCTGGGCTGGGGTCCTGACATCGTGCATTGCAACGACTGGATTACCAGTTTCATCCCGCTCTACCTGAAGACGACGTACAAGAACGATCCGTTGTTCAAGAACACGAAGACCGTATTCACGATTTACAACAACAGCTTCACCCACAAGTTCAAAGGCGACCTGATGGGCAAAGTGAGGATGATGGACATCGAGGACAACATGCTGGGTCACCTGAAAACGGCCGATTACGAGGGCTTTATTAAATTAGGCGCCCAGTTTGCCGATGTAGTTAATGTAGCGGGGGACAATAAGAAGCTGGAAGGTTTAGTTAAGAAAATTAAAGAGAAGAAAGTTGAAACCATCGAGAAGGACGATAACTACACCGAGTCGTTTTATAACCTCTATACCGAGTTGGCCGGTTAAGCGGTTAGCGCTTGCGCTGACCTGGGTATTCCTTCTTTTTTCTTCCTGTTCCGACGACGCCACGCTGGTCGGGTTCCGCAAGGACCCCCGCCTGGATACCCGTTATGTAGAAATTCCGCTCGACTTTGGCGTGTTCCTCAGGGAACCTATCATCACCCAAAATATCGCGGATGACAACATCTCGAGGCTCCTCGTCGGGCGCATTTCTGACCCCGACATCGGAGACCTTGAAGCGAAAGCGTTCTTCAACTTCTCGCCCCCCATTGATCAGTTCTACCCTTCGCCGGGCGCCACCTTTGTTTCACTCACACTTCAACTCAAATTCGATTTCTATTCCATTGGCGTCATGGACAGTAGCGACCTCCACCTGGATGTCTACGAAGTTGCCGAGCCGATGACCCCCGACCATCTCTATTACAGCGGCACCCAGGTGGGTACAAACCTCACACCCGCCGGTGACACGATCTTCGCTATAGGTCCTCAATTTCTAAAGGAAGGATGGGAAGCCTTTGTGGACACTGATGCAACGAACAATGAGTATTTCGTCATGCCGGTAAAGCTTGACGGAACCTCCGTTGGCCAGAACCTGTTGGATGATTTGAAAAACGATCAATTGATCTTCGGGGACTTTATGGCGTTTTCTGCTAAATACACCGGCTTTGCCGTGACGATGCCAGTGGGAAACAAGATCCTTGGTTTTACCCCGGTGTACAGCCTCCCGGCACCAAGCGGCGTAGACTCGAAGTTGATCCTGAAGTATTTGGAAATTGATGGCAATACCGTACAGGTTGATTTTCCAATCTACTATTCATCAGTCGGAGGGTTGCTCAACCCTGTGGTTACCTACACATACCTTGCCCCCGACCGTTCGACCGGCGTGCTCAACGGACTTGTCCCCTTTGAGGATTTCAAGCCCGCAGACGACAAGATGTACATTCAATGCGGTACGGGCATAATGGGGAAATTCTTCCTGAATAAATTCTACGACCATTTTGACCCACTTGAAAATGTTGTCATCAATTCAGCTGAGCTGGTGATGGAAAACACTTTCACCGGCAGGCCGCCGCAGAGTTTCGAATTGCTTTTGCTCGACTCTGTGAATCAATACCGTCCCTACACCATCGACACGGTTATCAACGGGGTTGTGGGTAAAATCGTCGATCCCTATCTCGCTAAAATCAATGAAGGTATTGTTCCGTTGGCAATCGGAGAGGAGGAGACCCGGGTTGCTATTGGTGATAACCTCACCAATGGAACGATTAGTATTGACCCGGAGGATGGCACCATTGGCCGGACCCTGATCTCCGAGTTCGTTCAACAACTCGTAACCCACAAAACGCACCCTCGCCGCGCAACGGCCTTTGCCTTGCACCCGATGGAAAATGAGTTCAAGAAAACGGTCAGCCAAATCAAACTATCAGGCTCCTCTGCCAAACTGAAAATCTACTACTCGGTTCCATTGACTAACTTGCCCTAAGCATGTGTGGAATCGTTGCCTATGTGGGACATCGGCAAGCCAGTGAGGTCATCATCAAAGGCCTCAAACGGCTCGAGTACCGCGGCTATGACAGCACAGGAATCGCCCTGCTGAACGGATCGCTCAACGTCTACAAGAAGAAAGGCAAGGTTTCAGAACTGGAAGGCTATCTCAAGGGCCAGAACCTCAAGAGTAATATCGGGATGGGACATACCCGTTGGGCAACCCATGGTGAGCCCAACGATGAAAATGCGCATCCGCATTATTCCGCTACCCGTCACCTGGCGATCATTCACAACGGTATCATCGAAAACTACGCTTCCTTGAAGCAGGAGCTACTCCGGAAAGGACACAAGTTCCTGAGCGAGACGGATACCGAAGTATTCATTCACTTCATTGAAGATATCAAGGAGAACGAGCAATGTTCATTGGACGAAGCTGTCCGGCTGGCACTGACGCGTGTGGTAGGCGCCTATGCAATTGTGGTCATGTCGCTCGACAACCCGCACATGCTGGTCGCGGCCCGCAAAGGGAGCCCGCTCGTCGTGGGTGTCGGCAAGGGCGAATTCTTCATGGCTTCCGATGCAACGCCCATCGTGGAGTACACCAATGAAGTGGTGTATCTCAATGACCAGGAGCTCGCCATCGTCGACAACGGAAAGCTCACGATCAAGAACGTAGCCAACCTGCCGCTGACACCCTACATCCAGACCATCGACATCGAACTAGAGGCCATCGAGAAAGGCGGCTATGAGCATTTCATGCTCAAGGAGATTTTCGAGCAGCCCCGGTCCATCCAGGACTGCATGCGCGGACGCCTGGACGCCGCCTCCAACCGGTTAATCCTCGGAGGCCTGCGCGAGTACATCAACAAACTGGTAAATGCCGATCGCATCCTGATCGTCGCATGCGGAACTTCCTGGCACGCCGGGCTAGTCGCTGAATATTTCTTCGAGGAATTTTGCAGGATACCGACTGAGGTGGAGTACGCGTCGGAGTTTCGGTATCGCAACCCTGTGATTCGCGAAGGGGATGTGGTGATTGCCATTTCCCAATCGGGCGAAACGGCTGATACCCTGGCTGCGATCGAGCTGGCCAAGTCACGCGGCGCCATCATTTTCGGCGTGTGCAATGTCGTCGGGTCATCGATCCCGCGGGTTACCCATGCGGGGGCCTACACCCACGCCGGGCCGGAGATTGGCGTTGCCAGCACGAAGGCGTTCACGGCGCAACTTACGGTACTCAACATGATCGCCTTGATTGTCGCGAACCAAAAAGGATCCATCACCGAGCAAAAGTTTCATGAGATGCTGGTGGAAATGGAGAACATCCCCGCGAAGGTAGAGAAGGCCCTAAAACTCAACAACCAAATCAAAGAGTTGGCCTATGAATTCAAGGACATGCGCAACTTCCTTTACCTGGGCCGCGGGTACAACTTCCCTGTGGCACTGGAAGGCGCTCTTAAGTTGAAAGAGATTTCCTACATACACGCAGAAGGCTACCCGGCCGCTGAAATGAAGCACGGTCCCATCGCTCTGATCGACCAGGAAATGCCCGTTGTTTTCATCGCCACCAAAGACAGCTCCTACGAAAAGGTGGTCTCCAATATCCAGGAAGTGAAAGCGCGCAAGGGGCGTGTAGTAGCCGTGGTTACCGAAGGCGACACGGAGATCGCCAAGATGGCCGAGTTCACACTCGAAGTTCCACATACCATCGAGGCCCTCGTGCCACTGATCTCCGTCATTCCTTTACAACTCCTCTCATACCACATCGCCGTCATGCGCGGTGCCGATGTGGATCAGCCTCGCAACCTCGCGAAGTCGGTTACCGTAGAGTAAATTAAAACGTCACTGCCCGTGGGACGAACCTTCCGATTTCACCAGCTGGACGTCTTCACCGACCAACCCCTGTTGGGCAACGCCCTCGCCGTGGTCCATGGTGCAGACGGACTCTCCGACGAGGACATGGCTGCATTTGCCCGTTGGACGAATCTCTCAGAAACAACCTTCCTTCTTCGGCCCACTCATCCTGACGCAGATTATCGCGTGCGCATCTTCACCCCCGGGGATGAACTTCCTTTCGCCGGTCATCCCACGCTTGGAAGTTGTCATGCCTGGCTCGCAGCAGGAGGAAAACCGAAGGCAACAGACATCGTCAGGCAGGAATGTGCAGTTGGAATCGTTCCCCTTCGTCGCGACGGAAGTCGCCTTGCCTTCGCCGCTCCCCCACTTCGCCGCATTGGACCGGTGGATGAACCGACACTGAACCGTATATCGGCCGGCTTGGGAATCAAACGATCCGAAATCAAGAACCATCAGTGGGTGGACAACGGTCCTGGTTGGTGCGCTTTGATTCTTGACTCCGCTCAAAAGATACTCGACCTGAAGCCTGATTTCTCCCTCATTAAAGGCTTGGCTGTCGGCGTCATCGGCATTCAGCCAAAAGGGCACGATTCGGATATTGAAGTCCGGGCTTTCGTCCCTTCCCTCGGTGTTCCGGAAGATCCGGTCACCGGCAGCCTCAATGCGGGCATCGCTCAGTGGCTGATGCAATCCGGACTCATCGGCGAGCACTACGTGGCTGCGCAGGGTACGGTCCTCCAGCGAAAAGGGCGCGTCTACCTCGACAAGGTGGGAAAGGATATTTGGGTGGGCGGCAACGTTGTCGTTTGCATCGAAGGATCCGTAACCTTTTAATATGACAGAACTGCTCCTTGCAGATGAAGTCGGGTTGATTGAGGAGGCCCGCGTGCTTTTCAAAGAGTACTCCGCTGGTCTTGGGGTCGACCTGTGTTTCCAGAACTTTGACAAGGAACTGGCGGAGTTGCCCGGGGACTATGCAGCACCCCGCGGGCTGCTTTTGGTGGCCATGGTCGACGGCAAGGTTGGCGGGTGCTGTGCACTTCGCCCCCGCTCAAGTGATGAGCACCCTGACGCGGCCGAGATGAAACGACTTTACGTCCGTCCGGAATTCCGGGGCACCGGGCTCGGGAAGAAACTGGTGGACGAACTGATGATGCGCGCCAGCAACATAGGTTACCGGGCAATCCTTCTGGACACGCTGCCTTCGATGAGTGAAGCACAGCAACTTTATCAACGACTGGGGTTTGTGGAGATTCCGCCCTACTACCCTAATCCAGGTGTCGGTGCCAAATACCTCAAGCGCGATCTACAGAAAGAATCGTCCCGTCATAGGGCAATCCGGGTATGCGCCGCTAGTAGATCTTCATCGCCCGGTCATGGAACGACAGCACATGCATGGCAAGACCCACGGTGATCTCGTGCGTGGTGAAGTTCAGGTTGGATGATCCAACTGGCAATTCAAATACGTATCCGAACCGGAACTTGTCCACCATCACTTGGGCGATAAGGCCGTAGGTGTTGAAGTTCCGGGTGAACAGGCCGGCGGTGTACATCTCTTTGAATGTTATGGTAGCATTGATGTCGTATGAAAGGGGACTGCCGGCGGTGCCACGAAGCAGGACAGAGGGCTTGAACCGTATGTTTTCGTTCAACAGCCAAGCGTAGCTTCCGAAGAAGTAGTAGGCCTGTTTGTATAGCTCGATGCTCTGACCGCCCTGGCTGACGGTGGCAGGAAGCAACCTGGGCACGGAAACGCCAAACATGTAGTTGTCACTTTTTAGAAGTACGCCTACTCCAGTATTGAATTTTGATTCGGTAAGTTCTACGAATGCGGGATCACCCGGATCCCGGATGGTGAGTGAAGAAGGATCGGTTTCGTACCGGATGAAACCAGTTTGCATTCCAAAAGAAAGCCAGGCGTTGCTGATAGGGATCTTGTAGGACACCAACCCCTGGAGCTCCGTGTTCTTTGTGTCGCCGAGTTGATCTTTCACAACCATAATCCCGATACCGAGCTTGTTACGGAACGTGGACATGTGGCTGGAGAAGTTCAGGGTGGTTGGGTTGGCATCCAGCCCGGCCCACTGGGTACGGAACTGGAGCGAGGCATTGAGCATGTTGTTGCTGCCCGCGTAGGCCGGATTGATGGTGAGCGGGTTGAGCATGTAGGATGCGTAGATGGGGTCTTGCTGCGCGGTGGCAGAATGGACAATGCACAATGAACAATGGACAATAATGGCGGCAGCGATGGAGACCCGTTGGCGGATAAGCACAGATGCCGTTGAATGGAGGTTCTTCATGATTTCATTTGTTAGCGCCTAAGTGAAATGAATCCGGTCCGCTTCGTAGCTCTGCCTGGGAATTCTATGGTATAGAAATACGTCCCGGACGGCAGTTGGTCGCCGCTGTTGCTCAATCCTTTGAAGACACTGCTGGAATTGTTGTAGTTCACCGCTTCGAACACCACCGTTCCCCAACGGTTGAAGATGGTCACCTTGTTCTCTTTCGTGTCGGCCAGCATATTGATGTTCTCAATGAAGAAGGTCTCATTCTTCCCGTCACCGTTGGGGGAAAGCGCGTTGAAGATGCCAATCTCGCTGGATAGATTGATGGTCAACACGGTTGGGTCGGAGCAAAGACCTGTCAAGTCACACACCTGTAGGACAATGGTCTCGATGCCAGGAAAGGGAAGCCCATTGTAATTAATAACCAGTTCCGTTCCTTCAATGGTGGCTGTGGCCCCGCTGGGGAGGGTGCCAACAATCTCGAGGGTGGTCAGATCCAGGTTGCCTTCCGGATCCGACAACAAGGGCATTAAGTCGATGCGGACGATGCCCGGGATAAAAGGTGCGGAGACATTGCTTGCGATCACCGGCGGAGAACACGTCTGAACAGCTGCAACAATATTTGTCTTGATGCTTTCGCAAGTACCGTCAAAAATGGAAACGCTGTATGACTTTGTTACCGAAAGAGGAGGTACGTTCAATGCACCATTAACTTCTCCTGTCATCAATGTGGGACCATCATACCAGCGATAGTTTCCATCCGTTGTGCCACTGGCGAAAATCATTGTTCCGTTTCCGGGGCAAACCGGTGAGGGGTTTGTTGCCAACGGTGCCGCCGGAAGTGGTGTCACGATAGCTGTTGTAGATTGCCTGTCGCTTTCACAACCGCCAATCAGGATCGAGACATAATGCGGTGGATTGAGCTCTGTCGTGAGGGGTGTCGTAAACATATCATTTGTCGCTCCGGCGATGGGCGTTCCGCCCGTTGGCACCGTATACCAGCGATACTCACCGGGAGAGGCGCCTGAAGTAGAGAATGTAAATGAGGAGCCGCTACAGAAGGGTCCGTTGACTAGTGGTGGTGTCGGATCGGAAGGAATAGGATTGATGCTCGCTATGACCTCGGCACGCGTCGAGCTCTCACATGTGCCATCATTGATGGCTACGAAATACGAAGTCGTCGAGCTAATGACGGGCGTTGGGTAGACACTATTAACTTCTCCGGAGATCTGGGTCGCACCAACAAGCGTGGCATACCATCTGTACTGTCCATTTGTTGCTCCGGTAGCGCCTAAAGTAACGCTACCTGAACCACAATGAGAATTCGGGATCGCGCCAGGTGAGGAAGGTATCGGATTGATGGTGCCATCTACAGGAGTGCGCGTCGCACTTTCACAGGAGTTAATGTTGATCGCGGCGTGGTACGTCGCTGTTGCGGTAAGAGAAGCAATCGGGTAAGAACCATTCACTTCACCAGCAATTGCCGTTCCACCCGTTGAAGTCGTGTACCATCGGTACTGTCCATCGATGGCGCCGGAAACAGAGAGCGTGACGCTACCAGGGCCGCATGAACTCCCGCCCAAAGGTGTCGTTGGGCGAGCTGGGATGGCGTTCACCGTCAGAGTCGCTGTTGTGGAAAACGCATCAGAAGCTGCATCGCCGGATACTTTGCATCGGTAATCGCCGGCACCAAAATCTCCGGTGGTATTGATGCTCAACGTAGCAGACCCTGTACCGCTGTAGCCACCACCCTCGTTGATGTTAATGTAATCGGAGCCATCAAATTTCTGCCACCGATAAATAAGGTTGGTCGTGCCGCTGGCACCAATGATGAAGGAAGCGATGGCACCGTCGCATTCAGAACCGGAAACTGGTTGAGGCGAAATCACAATGGTCCCCGCCGGAACAACGGTAAAGGGGCTTCCACTCGTGGCAGTGTTGCCCGCGACAGTAACGGTAATGAATCCGGTTGTTGCGCCACCAGGCACTGTTGCAACGAGGTTGGTCGAAGTGCCAGAGGTTACCGCTGCCGTTGTACCGTTGAACTGTACAAGATTATTACCTGGTAGAAGATCAAAGTTAGTTCCGGTGATGGTTACGACGGTACCAACAGGGCCGGAAACTGGAGTGAAACCTGTAACAGTGGGTGGCATGAGAAAGATGAAGCCCGGCAACGATCCCGTTCCACCGGGAGTAGTGACCGAAACACTTCCAGAGCTGCCCGTCGCAACGACCGCATTGATGGACGTAGAGGAATTCACGACAAAGGAGGTGGCTGCAGTGCCTCCAAAACTGACTGCGGTGGCTCCGATGAAATTAGTGCCTGTGATCGTCACGGTTGCGCCTGCGACTGCACTTGTTGGGCTGAACGATGTGACGGTGGGTACACCACCACCCAACAGTATCTTCTCATTATGAAGAATAGAAATAACATCGGCACCGGGACTGGAAACGACCAGGTCTGGTTTGGTGTCGCCGTCAAGATCGCCAATGGCAAGCCGTTTAGGCCCGGCAGGTACGTTAAAGTCAACATTAGGAAGGAATGATGATGCGTCAAGCACACCAGCTACGCTAACATTTTTGAACAATGACACTGTATTGCTGGTTTCATTGGTCACAGCAATCTCTCTTTTTCCATCGCCATCAATATCGCCGAGGGTAGCTGAGCTTGGAGCTAGTCCTGTTGAGAGGGAAAATGGAAGATCAAAAGAGCCAGTAGTGATCGATCCTGGAATACTGATGTTCCTCAGTATGGAGATGCTGTTGTTACCTGGATTTGGTTTCACGATATCCGGCCTGCCATCCCCATCGATATCCCCAACAGCGATTTTCGCAAACCCGGTAGTGAAGGGTACAGGAATGTCTATTCTCGGACCGAAGGAGTTGGGGTTTATTAGGCCAATGGTACTCGTATTTCTGAAGATTGAAATAACAGCTCCGTCGTATATCACGATCAGGTCTAGTTTTCCATCAACGTCGATATCACTGAATGCCGCACCTGAGGCAAAGCCAGATGCGATCGTAAGGCTTTCACGATGGCTTGATTTTACAGTTCCTAGATTGAAATTCTTATAGACGTGGGCCTTACCTTCTGTAAGGCTGACTGCGGCCATTTCTGGTTTCCCATCCCCGTCGACATCACCCACGGCAAGCCCAAAGGGCCGAAAGTTCGCAAGAGATTGGGCTGCGCCCCCAAAAAAGGTCGCATTGATGGCGCCAGTCCCGGTGACATTTCTGTTAATTGATACCCTTCCATTGGGGAGTGCAGGTGTGTCGCATGTTGAAGCGAGGTCCAACTTTCCGTCGCCATCCATGTCGACAAGCTCAACATCGCCTGGACGTGACCCGGTGTTGTATGCAACTAATGGCAGCAAGGAACTGGCGTTGAATACACCCAAGGTGGTGTTGTTTTGAAATACGGAGACGGCTGATCCACCCGCATCGGCCGATGCAATGTCTGGTTTTCCGTCAGCATTGACATCTCCGATTGACAATCCCATTGGGAAAGACCAAGCTCCGTAACTGATGGGGCCCGCAAAGGATGATGTGTTGATTATGCCATCCGTATTGAACAGGACAACGAAAGGTTTTGCTGAGTATCCGGAAAATCCATTGACCGTGACGGTGATAGGTTGGTCCGTTGCTCCAGCAGGAACTGCTACGGTAATCGATGAAACCGTGGATGAAGTTACCGCGGCCTTTACAGCTCCGAAATAGACAGTATTGTTTGAAGGCGTTGCACTGAAATTAGAACCGCTGATGATGATCGTAGTTCCGACAGGGCCACTTTCTGGACTAAATCCGGACACGGTCGGAACCCGAGAGGGACTGCCCGTGATGAGCGCATTAGTGATGTAGCCCCAATTGAGATACATGAGATCCGGCTTCCCATCTCCATCGTTGTCCAGTATAGAATGGAGTGCTCCGCCGAGGTTGGTTCCTATATAGTCATACGTGTCCCCAAAATCCACTTTGGGTAAGAAGGCCGCTGTGGTTGCTGTACTGACATTCTTGACAACAGAAATGCGACTTGCAGCATATGCGAGGTCGGGCAGCCCGTCTCCGTCGAGATCGGCGACCCTCACAGCCCCTGGTGAGGTGACAGAAATGCTTGTGAGAGGGGCAAAAGAAAATGTACCGGGTATACTAGTGTTGAGCAGAACACCATTGTTGCCTATCACATCCAGCTTTTCGTCCCGGTTAATGTCGGCGAGGGCAAAGACAAACGTCCCTGTAATCAGGTCTTGCTTCGGATCAAAGGAGATGGTACCTGGTGTGCTGGTGTTCCTGAAAAATGATCCGCCCGATGTAACCAGGTCTGGTTTCCCGTCGCCGTCAACATCTCCCACGTCAGCAATCGTTATGTTGGAAGAGGTCGCGATGGTGACCTGGGTGGTTAAGGTGGTTGCATCGATTACGCCAAATTGACTGGAATTCTTATGGACCACGAAAGCCGGAGTGTTCTGAGATCGGATCACGTCCGGTCGTCCATCCCCATCGATATCCTTGATGAGAATCCGGTTTGCATTGCCGTAAGCCAGATCAACTCTTGGTGCGAAAGTGCCAGAATTGATTACACCCGGAACACTGGTGTTCTTGAAAATATGAAGTGTGTTGCCAAAGCCATTTCCTGTGACCGCCAATAGGTCAGGTTTCCCGTCTCCACTGATATCATGAAGAGCCTCCGTCAAACTAGAAACAGCAGTGGGCAGGTTTACAAATTGACTTCCGGAGATTACCCTGAGGTCATAAACAGGGAAGTTCATTATTGCCGCTACATAGTCAATGCTCCCGTCTCCATTGATATCGCCAGAAACCGCCCGCCGGCTCGGTGTTCCACCTGGTGTCATCGGAGTGAATGAATTGATGTCAATTGTCTGAAATGACTCAAACGTTGTAATAAACGGGACTTTTGATTCGATTTGAAACTCATTTATGGTCAGGGAAATCGGATGGTATGAAGCACCTATAGGTACGGTCACCTGCATGGACGTGGCCGTCACGCTTGACACGGTCGCGCTCACTTGCCCAAAACGGACGAAGTTGTTTGCGGGAAGCAGGTTGAAATTAGTGCCGGTGATGGTCACCGAAGTACCGACGGGTCCCGTTGCAGGGGAGAATCCCGTTATCGTGGGTGCCGGTGTAATCACCTGGAAATTGCTCGGGCTCGTTCCCGTATAACCCATCACCGTGACAGTGATCAAGCCTGAAGTAGCGCTCACGGGTATGTCAGCTACAATGGTTGTGACTGTGCTTGACGTAACGGTCATGAGGGCGCCATTGATTCTGACCGTGTTATTCGCAGGCACCGGATCGAAGTTGGCACCTGAAATTGTCACAGTCGTGCCGGGGGGCCCGGACACTGGGGAAAAACTGCTGATGGTTGGTGGAAATACGAATGTGAAGTTGGAGCTGCTGGTTGCGACACGGCCGTCTACCGTGATGGTAATAGGACCTGTAGTTGCTCCGACAGGGACGGTTGTAGTAATACTTGTCGCAGAGCTTGCCGTTACCGTCGCCACTATACCATTGAATCTTACAACATTGATTGCATTCACCGGACTGAAGTTGGTTCCTGTGATCGTTACCGTCTCTCCTGTGGTGGCAACGGTTGGCGTGAAACTGGTGATGGTCGGATTTGGGATGGTGAAAGTGACGGGGTTAAACGTGGTAAGCGCGCCAATTTGAACGGTAAGGTTGCCTGTACTTGCACCCAGTGGTACTACGACATTGAGGAAACAACAATTGCTGCTGTTCACCGTGGCCGGGACACCATTGAACCTGACAATGTTGTTGGCAGGCGTGTCATCGAACCCGTTTCCGAAGATAAACACGACCGTACCCGGCGCGCCCGATGATGGCGATATGCTGGAGATGGCAGGAGGTGGCGTACACGCAGCAGGAGCTGTACGATATGTGGTTATGAAACTGTTGAAGGAAAAATCTGAAGAGAGGACTGCGAAGTCTGACTTGCCATCTTCATCAAAATCACCGGCCGCCACTTCACGGGCCATCCCAAAACTCTGAGGGTAGCTCACGATGGAGTGGAAACCCGCAAGCCCGTCACCAAAAATGATAGAGGCTTGGTTGCTGTATAAGGGGCCACCTGCAACAATGTCTACGTTGCCATCGCCATTGAAATCGCCTGCCCTTAAAGTACCAGGAGTAGCCAGCCCTGGTGCGTAGAATTGGGTATCGGTTGGAAATCCTCCGCTCCCGTCGTTGAGCAGCAAGCCCGCCAAGATGTAATTGGAAGTGGAGTAAAGGATGTCGAGGTGTGTGTCATGATTGAAGTCGACGAGGACCACATCGCTGGGACTGCTCAAAAATATTTGAGTAAAGCCAGGAAATCCTCCCGAGCCGCTGTTCAGCAAAATATTTAGCGTGTAGGAATTGCGGGACGCGACAACCAGGTCCGCCTTGAGATCTCCGTTCACGTCACCCGCAGCAATCGCTTCCGGGCCCGGGTCGACGGCATATTGGGTGTATGGATTGAATGTTCCATCCCCGTTTCCTCTCAGCACCGAAATAGTACCGGAGGCATTGTTGTTAGCGGTGATCACATCCAATTTTCCGTCTCCGTCTACATCAGCTACCGTTAGGGACTGGACGTTGGTACCAGGGCCGGTACCATATTCCACTCTTGGAGCAAAACCGGTGGCGTTGGTAAGAAAGACGCTGATGTTGAAATCCGTACCATTCGCAGCAACGATGTCCATTTTTCCATCGGCATTGAGGTCTGCGGCATAAATGTCCAATATCTGGGCACTTGCTGGGAAGGTTCTCGGGCTTGAGAAGCATCCCTGGCCTGTGCCATAGAGAACAGCAATATTTCCGCTGTTGGAAGTAATCATATCCAGGTTGCCGTCGCCGGATACATCGGCGGTGATAAGACTACTGCGCGTGAAGCCGCCGTTGGTGTGGTCAGTGGTCGCTGCAGGATTAAAGTAGGGTGTAACAGGAACCCCCAGGAGAACATAGAACGCCGAAGTACTGCCTGACGAACTAATGATATCCGGGCGTGCATCATGGTTGATATCCGTGAGGATGAATCGCCGCGGATTTGGGATACCTACTATTGTTGGAATTCTTGCAAATGAACCGGTTCCGTCACCCGAATAAAAGGAGATCGAGTTGTTGTAGGCACTGGAGGAAACGAAATCCTTATTGCCATCAGCATTGAAGTCGCCGATCGAGGTTTTTTCGCCGCCGCCCACCGATATAGGCGGGTCGAAAGTTCCATTTCCGATTCCCTTAATCCAGATAACCTCGAAGCCATTGGAACTTAACAGATCGGGGATCATGTCACCATTAAAGTCATCGCAAATCAACTGCCCTGTCAATCCGGAGCCACTGAGCTGTGCGACTGTTTGAGCGAGACTAAATGTTCCTGCACCTGTTCCCAGTAGTATCGAAATATCATAGCTATCCTGGTTTTGCACTGCGAGATCCACATTGCTGTCCCCATTGAGGTCTGCTGCGACCAGGTCAATTGGAAATGTCCCGGCCGTAACTGGCGACATCATTCCGTAGTTAAACAAGGACCCTGCGAGGAAGAGGTTCACTGATCCACTGGCAGCAACGGCCAAATCCTCCAATGCATCGCCGTTCAAATCTGCGATAACAATTTGTGAAGGAACACCGGTTGTAAACAACGTCTGCGAAATGCTGAAATTCCCCAACCCGTCTCCAAGCAAAGTCAAGACGGCGAACCCGTCCATTGCCACAGCAAGGTCAGGAACAAGATCTCCGCTCATATCCTTCACGGTCACGTCGTTGATGACACCGCCGAGATCAATATCCGGCATCTGTACAAAGGTGCCGTCGCCGTTGCCCATGAAAATGCTGAGAAGATTTCCGTTTGGAACTAAGACGTCAACATGGGTGTCGCCATTCAAATCACCGTCCTGGATGTTGAATGTGGTTGATGAGACCGGATAGACAACCCTGGGGGCAAACTGAACTTGTGCGAACCCTGTTTCTGGGTACAAAGCCAGGAATAGACCGAATAAAAAACTCAAGCGCGCCATATAGTGCTTTCCTGTTTTGGAAATACTCGTGGAAACGAGGTAATGACATGGGCTTGTCCTCATTCTCAAACCCTTGCCAAAGGCGATGCCAACCCCGAGAGGCTTGTTATGCTCATTTGAATTACTGTTTTGCATAAACCGTTGTTGTCTTTTGTAGCATATTGAAACACTGCTTTTGTTTCATTTCGGTACACTATTCTTTTGCCTCTTTTGGCTGCCTGCTTGCTCATCAGAAAAGTCCATGGTCACCCTTCCACTCCCACGAAAAGACTTCAGGTATCCGGCTAACAGCAACAACATCCGCTTGATTATTCTCTGCGTCAGTATCAGGGGCGAATTCATGGTACAAACCTCGCCGGGAAGGCAGAAAATGCCCTAACACAGGTGTTGCATCCGTTAACACCTGGGTTGCAGACGGAAAATTCCAGAGAATTCGAGGTCTGGAGCTACTTGTTCTGCGCTACTTCGCTCGGCAGCTGTCCATACAGTTCCTTGAAGGCCCGCGTGAAATAAGAGAGATTGTCTATACCGACTTCATAGGCTACTTGCGAAACTTGACCCCAGCGGGCTTTCAACAGTTCGTTGGCGCGTTGCAGCCTGAGGGTCCGAATGAAAGCAGACGGCGCCATGCCAGTAAGGGCCATCAACTTACGGTAACACTGCTCACGTCCAAGATTCAGTTCTGAAGCGAGTGCTTCCACATTGAGTTGCTCATCCTTCATGTTATTTTCTACAAAGGATCGTGCCCTCTGCACAAAACGGTCGGACTCCGATTCGGCGGTTACTGGACTTGCCTGTGCCAACAGTTGGTGCCGGATCGCGACCTGCATCCGTTCCCGCAGCTTCAGTATGTTTTCGACCTTCAGCAGCAGTTCACTTTTATTGAAAGGCTTTGTCAGGTAGTCGTCGGCGCCCCTGAGGAGGCCTTCCAGTTTGCTTGCTTCATCGGCACGGGCTGTGAGCATGATGAAGGGAATGTGATCGGTTCTGGGATCAGACTTCAGGTTGCGGCAAAATTCAAAGCCATCCATGACGGGCATCATCAGGTCGCTGATCACAAAGTCAGGGATATCTTTCCGTGCCAGCTCGAGCCCCGTCTTTCCATCGTAAGCCTCCAGGTAGGTGTATCGCGGACCCAGGCATGTCTTAATAAAAGTCAGTATGTCGGGGGTGTCATCGACAAGGAGAATGACCGGACTGCCAGGTTCGCTCTCGTGTTGCAGCACGGCAACTTCATCTGCCTTAGCCCGTCCGTTCTCAGGTACCATTTCTTGTAGTGTCGCTGTTGCGAGGGTGAATGGCAGTTCGATCGTGAATTTCGTACCTACACCCGGCTGACTCTCCACATCGATTACTCCTTTCATGCGCTCGGTAAATTCTTTCACCAAGGCCAAGCCAATACCGGTGCCTTCGGAAGGTGACGCGTCTTCTGACTTAATTTGATAGAACCGGTCGAAAATTCGCTCCAGCTTGTCCGCAGGGATGCCCCGGCCGGTGTCACGAACCTGAAAGACGAGTTTGTCCTTCTTCCATGCTGTGTGGATGTGAATGCTACCGCCTTTCTGGGTGAACTTGATTGAATTTGACAGGATGTTGGACAGTATCGTCTCGATGCGCTCCTTGTCACCTTGTACGATGGGCAGAGGAGTGGCGATCTCGTGTTGGTAGTCAATGGACCGTGAGGAGGCTGTGGATGCAAACTGGCTGATGACTCCCTGGACAAGGGTTGCGAGATCGACAGGTGCTGACTTTAGGTTCAGCTCGCGTGCTTCCAGTCTTGACAGATCCAGGAGTTGGTTGATAAGACGGAGCAGCCGGTCTGCGTTGCGGGAAATGAGTCCGCCCAGTTGCCTGGCATTTGGATCGGTGGAATTTTGTAGTTCGGTGGCCGGCCCCTGGATGAGCGTGAGCGGAGTGCGAAACTCGTGGGTAATGCCAGAGAAGAAGTTGGTCTTCATTTTGTCCATTTCACGAAGGTTCCTCGCCATGACTTCACTTTCAGCCAGCTGTTTGTTGGTGAGCGAAGCTAGAATGCCCAGGTAGGCCGAATACATGTTGACGCACACGATGTAACCCAATGCCTTTATTGCAAGAGAGAGATTGGGATAGCTGTCGCGGATGGTGACCGGCCCGGAGCCAAAGAAGGCAACGATCACGGAATAGAGTACACTGGCACCGATCAGCAATCCGGTTCCAGGTCGCTTGAGCTTCCAAAGCAGGTATAACAAGAAAAGTCGATAGGGCCAGGCGATGATCCGGAATCCCACAAACAGTTTTGTTTGAATTGCCGGTAAGAGCAATGCGAAGACCACCACAGTGAGTAGTATACAGGCCACAATGAAGGCTTGCCTTGTAGGCCTGCCATACACCAAGTTTAGGGTGAGTAATATGCTTGAATAGGTTTCAGCAAGAATGATCAGCTGCGTCGTGAGTTGACGCTGGGGAAACTCCAACTGTGGGTAGAAGCCTCCAAAATCCAGGACGTGATGAATGAGGCCGATAAAGATCCAGATCGCAAAGAAGAGGCTTAACTTCTGCGAGCGGTCTGTCAGGTAAGTGAACACGTGATCAACGCCGGCAGTAAGAAAAGCGCCGGTGAGAAGGGCAAGGAGTAGTACTTGGCTATCTGGAATCCCTGGCTGCATTCACCAAGATAGGTTCTTGTTGCAAAATGAAACACCCGGACTGTTTCATTTCGGAGCAGTTGCTGGCGTGGTCAGTGCCCAATGAGGCGATTTCGCTATTTTCATTGACCGGTACCTAATTCGCTGGAAGGATAACAGCATCCACACATATGCTCCTAAACTACCTCAAACTCTCCCTCCGCCTCCTCGCAAGGAATCCATTCTTCACGCTCATTAATGTCGTTGGGTTGTGTGTGGGCTTCGTGGCATTTTTTATTCTTTGGCGGCATGCCACTTCCGAACTGAAGATGGATCAGTATCACAAGGACTATGAAAGGATTGGGAGGATCACCGGTGACTGGCGTTGGAATGAGGAAGGTCAGTTAGGCCATCTTACCTGGTCAGGCATCATGGCATTCCAATTCAATATGATCGTTTCTGATTTTCCGGAGATTGAAGAGCATGTCCAGTTCATCTCTCCAGATGACATGTTCATGCAGTATCGTGGTGAAGGAGGTCAGAACATAGCTTACAAAGAAGCCAACGTGATTTGTTCTGAGCCAAATCTCTTTGAATTCTTCACGATACCCCTGATTTATGGTGACAAAAGCAACGTACTGAATAAAGCGAATTCTGTCGTGTTGTCACAGAGTGCCGCCATCAGGTATTTTGGGAATACTAACCCGGTTGACCAATTGTTGACGGTTGACGATACAAGCACCCTCGTGGTTACGGGTGTATTTGAGGACTTACCGCATACGACGCATCTGATGTTTGACATGGTGACCTCGAACGTGGGCAAGGAACGTCAGTGGAACGATCGGGTCATCTTCTGGTCACGGAACTACATAAAGGTGCGTGATCCGGAAGGGTTCGAAAGGCTGAAGCGGGCGATTGACGCAAACAACAAGAGGTATTGGGAAGCCATCCTGAACATATACCCACAAGGAAAAGGCGACATGTTCATACAGCCACTGCAAGAGATTGCATATGACAAACGTCCCTCAGATAGTTTTCAAGGCAGATCCAAATTCTCCCTGCTTGTCCTGGCGTTCGTCTCTGTTCTGATCCTGGTCATGGCTTGGATCAACTACGTCAACCTGACTGTCTCCAGGATATCCAAGCGCTTAAAAGAGATAGCCACCCGAAAAGTTTCCGGCGCGTTGTCTAAGGACTTTTTCAGTCAGTTTGTGGTAGACTCGCTGGTGATGATTATTCTGGCCAACGCGGCCGGCATTACCCTGATCCAGATTATACGCACACCTGTCCGCCAGTTCTTTCAGATCGACGTTCCCGAGTTCCAGGCGGTCCCTTTGGGCACCTGGTGTGTGATGTTGTTGTCCATGGTCAGTGGAGTCTTGATTACTGCACTCTATCCTGCCCTCATGTCTATCGGCTACAACCCCCGAAAATTGTTTACCCTGCACTCCAGGCCCTCCTCAAAGCGGTTGCTACCATCCCTGTTCACCACCTTTCAGTATACCGCTGCCTTCACGCTCATCCTGTGGGGATTCATCATGTACTCCCAGCTCTCCTTCATACTCAGGAAAGATCTCGGGATCGACAAGGCCAATGTGGTCGTGTTTGATGCCCCTACGACCCCCGGCAAAACCCGGCAGGGCGACATCCGTGCTTTTATTTCTGAAGTCTCAAAAAGCCATGATGCAACGTTCAGTAATACCGTTTTCTCTGAAAATGCCGCAGGCTTCAAAGTAAAACGGTTTGGACAGGAAGTCTTCAAAGTGTTTCCCTTCACTGGAGGCGTCGATGAAACGTTTATCCCATTTTTTGGGATCCGGCTGCTTGCTGGTCGCAATTTCAAACCTGGTGAACCGGCTGACCGCGTGATCATAAGCCGTCGCGCGGCGGAGCGCCTCGGGTATGGAAAATTCGATGAGGCCCTGGGCGACAGGATTCAGTTGCTTGCTGGCATTACCGAATCCCAGACGGAGAGTGCAGAAATGGAAATCGTGGGAATTATCGAGGACTATCCGCTGCAATCACTACTGGCGAGCGATACTCAAGATGCTGATGGAGGTGGCGTTGGCCTGACCGCCAAGAATGAGCTATTCACCAGTTTGAGTACGGAAAGGATTTCTATCCGCCTCGATCCTGGAATGATGGAGGAGCAGATTTCGGGAATTGAAGAGGAATACAAAGGGATCTTTCCAGGAAGTCCTGTTCATTGGTATTTTCTGGACGACAGCATGAACAAGAGTTATAACCAGGAGAAGATCAGCATTAACCAGGTTGTACTTTTTACCTGCATGGCCGTTGGGATATCCTGTTTGGGGTTGTTGGGGATGATCTCAAACCGGATTGAGGAGAGTCGGAGGGAAATCGGGATCCGGAAAGTGCTGGGTGCCGCCATTCAACAAATATGTGCGGTGCTGTTGGGCGCAACGCTGCGACAAGTCATCACCGCCGTTGCCTTGGGGATGCCTATAGCCTATTACCTGGGTCAATTGTATTTGGAACGGTACACAGAGCGGGTTGAATTGCAGTGGTGGCATTTTGTACTGCCCGTGACCATCCTTTTTGGGATCATGTTTTCAACAATTGCTGTGGTACTCTTCAAGGCAACACGGACAAATCCTGCGGAAGCGCTGAAGTATGAATGACGTGTTGAGGTGCGGATGTGTTGACGTGTTGACGTTGCATCGTCTGCACATTTGCACATTGGCCAATTAAGAAATATGCTCCTGAACTACCTCAAACTCTCCCTCCGCCTGCTGGCAAGAAGCCCCTTCTTCACCTTCATCAATGTGATTGGCCTGTCAGTCGGTTTCGTGGCATTCTTCATTCTCTGGCAGCATGGCGCCGCAGAGCAGAAGGCAGATCAGTATCACAAGAATTATAAGAAGATAGCAAGAATTGGCGCCCACTGGCGTTGGGTGGAGGAAAGTGGATATCAGGGTCATTTGGTTTGGCAAGAGATATTGTCATACCAGTCGGGAATGATCTTTTCTGATTTTGGTGAGGTTGTACATACGCGTTTCATAAATCAAGGTGCTGCAATAACCTCCCTGGATGTGGACGGCATTAACCCCAAGACTTTTACGGAGTCTGGAGTAGTCTATGCTGACCCCAACCTATTTGAGTTCTTTACCATACCGCTTATACTTGGTGAACCGCGCTCCGTATTAAAAGCTCCAAAATCCGTGGTACTATCAGAGAGTACCGCGAGGCGGTACTTTGGATCTGGGAATCCTATCAACCAGGTTGTCACATTCAATGATTCCGTCTCATTCCTGGTTACCGGAGTCTTTCAAGACCTTCCAGGCGCTACGCATTTGGATTTTGACATCGTACTTTCCAACGTGGGGCACGAGCGCCAGTGGGACAATCCAGCGGAATTTGTATACACGAACGTGTACGTCAGGCTTGATGGCGAGGACGAGTTTGAAAAGTTTGCAGCAACGCTCAATGCGAACAAGCTGAGGTATTGGCAGGATCTCAACAAGATTGCTCCTCATGGCAATGGGGAAATGTTTCTTCAGCCCCTGGAGGATATTGCCTTCGGCGAAGGTATTGCTGACTCTGAGGGGTTGGCAGGATCAAAGTCGCGCACTTCGCTGATCATTCTCCAGCTCCTTGCCGTTGTTATCCTGGTCATGGCCTGGATCAACTACATGAACCTGACGGTATCAAGGATAAAGAAACGTTCAAGGGAAATGGCCACCAGGAAAGTGTCCGGGGCTCAGGCAAAGGATTTCATGATGCAGTTTCTTTTGGAATCCGCTGTGCTCAACGCTATTTCTGTGGGCGTCGCACTCACTCTTATACAATTGATACGGCAGCCCTTCCAGGATTACTTCGAAATGCAGGTTACCAACTTTCAGACACCACTTCAATTGTGGATACCCATCGCTTGCTTTGTCGTAAGCGGGATCCTGATCACAGCGATTTACCCAGCCTGGTTATGTGTACGCTACAGTCCCAAAACGCTACATGACTCGATTAATAATCCAGAGGCGACAAACATCGCCTCCTCCTTGCTAACAACTTTGCAATACGTTGCGGCATTCGTTCCGATAAGCTGGGTGTTTATTATCTACTCCCAGATCGTATATACCCTTGACAAGAACAGCCTTGCCGCACGTCAGGTGCTTATCGTGGATGGGCCCATCGCAAAATCCAGTAGCTATATCGCTGATTTTAACACGTTGGTGACCGAGCTCAAAAAAAACAAATTCAACGTGAGCTTCAGCAGTTCTGTCAACGGAGATGGAGGGCTTGACCGCCTCGGGATGAAGCTGAGCCACCACGATAGATACGAATACTATAACTGTGATGGCGGCGTGGATGAGACTTTTGTCCCTTTTTTTGATATCAAACTTCTTGCAGGGAGGAATTTTGGGCCCATCGAGCCGGATAACACCATGCTGATCAGCAGGATAGCGGCAGAACGCTTGGGATTTCAAAGCATGAATGACGCAATCGGTGTGATGGTAGATGCAGTGAAGCTGGGCGATCGGCTTGAGTCTGCGAAAAAAATGGAGATCGTTGGTGTTTACGAAGACTATCCCATCTTATCTGCAATCAAGAAAGGGGGTAACGTGGATCAAAGCGGGAACCACGATGGCTCTGGCCTGATTTTCAGGAATAAGGCCTTTCCCGGATTTGTTCCCAAAAAAATTGAGATCCGCCTTGATGATGAAAGTACCCGGGAATCGCTATCGGCCATCGAAGCTGCATTCAGGAGCGTATTTCCGACAAGCACATTCAACTGGTATTTTCTTGATGTCTATCTCAACCGCGCCTATCACCACGAGATTGTTGCACGCAACCAGATTGTGCTCTTTTCCTCACTGGCCATCGTCATAGCCTGCTTGGGACTGCTAGGAATTATCGCCAACAAAGCGGAGGAGAAGACAAAGGAAATTGGTATCCGCAAAGTGCTCGGCGCTGGAATGAAGCAACTCGGCAATGTCCTGCTTCGATCCACATTCATGCAGGTGCTGGTCGCTGTGGCCTTGAGCCTTCCCCTCACCTACTATCTCGCACAGGAATATCTTGAACGCTACAGGGATCGGATAGGCATTGAATGGTGGCACATGGCGGCACCATCCACGATCCTGGTGCTGATCATGCTTTGTACAATTGTCACCGTAGTATACAAGGCCGCGACAGACAACCCCGTCGAAGCACTTAAGCATGAGTAACTGAAATCCACCGTGCTCCTTAACTACCTCAAACTCTCCCTCCGACTGTTGCTGAGAAATCCCTTCTTCACCGGCATCAACGTATGTGGCCTGGCCCTTGGATTTGCCTCCTTCTTTATTCTTTGGCAGTATTCTTCATCGGAATTGAAATCCGATCAGCATCATTCGGGCTTTGAGCGAATTGCCCGTCTTGCTTTATACTGGCGTTTTCACGACAGGGATGGAAACTGGGGTCTCCTCACTTTCGGGGGCATCCGGCCATTTCAACCACCAATGATTTCAGATGATTTCCCTCAAGTGGAGCAATACGTCAGGCTGCTCATGCAACCTGAATTCGAAACCGATTTGGTGGGGCACGACAGCAGGGTTATTGTTTCCGTAAACCGTGAAGACGGAGGCAGAGAACTATTTGAGGAAACCAGGATGGTGTATGCCGACCCGAACCTGTTCAATTTTTTCAATATTCCGCTCCTGCACGGTGAAAAGGCAACCGTGCTGAGGAATGGCCAGGCGGTTGTTCTTTCTGACCATACGGCCAAAAAATATTTTGGCGCTAAAAACCCCGTAGGAGAAATAATCCTGGTCAACGATTCAGTCTCACTTCTAGTCACCGGTGTGTTCGAGGATCTGCCGCACAATACACACCTTAGTTTTGACTTGGTTGTTTCCATGGCCGGAATTTCAGAGAGCAAGTGGAGGGAGATGCCGTATTTATTGTCAACCGTATATCTGAAAGTCGATCCGCATACGGTCCTTGACGATTTCATCCAGGAAATCAACAAGAACGTCGAAAAATACTGGGCGGCGGAGCGCCAGAGATTTCCGGACGGGAAAATCGAGATGTTTTTTCAACCATTGAAAGACATTGCCTTCAGTGCGCCATACGAAAGGGATTACCTCCTCCCCAAGTCAAAGTCAACGCTGGTAATGATGCAGTTTGCTTCCCTGGTGATTCTTTTGATGGCCTGGATCAACTACAACAACCTCACAGCATCGAGAATGATGAAGCGGATGCAGGAAATTTCGACACGCAAGATGTCCGGCGCGCTTTCGTCGGACTTTGCGAGACAATTCATTACAGAATCCTGCCTGGTTAACATCCTGGCAGTCGCATTGGCATTCACGCTAATGCAGGTGGTTCGTGTCCCGGCCAATGAGCTATTCAAGATTCACATTGCAGAATTCAGGGATATCGCTTTCGATACATGGTTGGTGTTTGGCGTAGCCATCTTATCTGGCATTTTGGTTTCCGGGCTCTATCCGACAATGATATCCGCCGCCCATTCCCCGAAATCACTCTACCTCATGGCCAAGAAGGGCGGCTCAAAGCGGTGGATACAACCCTTATTGACGACCAGTCAGTATGTGATGGCCCTGGTCCTCATGCTTTGGGTCTTCATCGTCTATTTGCAGCTCAATTTCATTCTCAACAAGGACCTTGGCATTCAGCGGGATCAGGTGGTGGTCATCGATGCGCCGATTGTCAAATCAGATACTTATGTCCATGAATTTGAGTCGTTCATGCAGGAGCTACGTTCGCTGAAGGGAGTCTTGGAGGCCACCTACAGCGCAACAATCATTGGAGATACGGATCCCTTCTTTGTATGGATGAAGGGGCCCGGGCAGGCCGACTTTACTTCGGTAAGTTCAAATGGTGGAGTCGATGAGAGTTACATCCCCTTCTACCGCATTCCACTTATTGCAGGTCGCAACTTTGTGTCAAACGAAAAGCCAGATGTAGCCATCCTAAGTCCGCAGGCGACTCGACGCCTCGGTTTTACGCGACCTGAGGATGCAATAGGCGAAAGAATCAGCATCGATGAATTCCAATCGAAGACTGTGCAAATAGTCGGAGTTATTGATGAATACAGGGTAAAGCCTTTGTTCAATCTTGCCAGCACGATGACAGAAAACAGTGATGGTTGGGGTATTTGCCTGCTCTATAAGAATAGGATTCATGAATGGCGTGTTCCAGAGCGCATTTCCATCAAAATTGAAATGGATAAACTGGCGGCAACGCTGGAACAAGTCGATGCCCTGTTCGGCAAGACCTTTAGCGGTAATGTGTTTAATTGGTATTTTCTCGAAGACCATATCAATAGGGCCTATGACAATGACAAAACAGGTCGCAACCAGATTGCCCTTTTCACATTTCTTGCCATTGGAATTTCGTGTCTTGGACTTTTGGCCATGATGACCACTTGGGTGGAGGAGCAAACCAAGGAAATCGGGATCCGCAAAGTATTGGGAGCAAGCATCATTCAAATCGGCAAGAGGCTGCTGAGCCATGTGTACAAGCCGTTGAGTGCAGCCATCATGATTTCTATCCCTGTCGGTTATGCCCTGGCGCAGCAATATCTCGACCGGTACCTGGAGAAGATCGGACTGCAGTGGTGGCATTTTGTTGTGCCAGTAGCATTGTTGATGGCCATCATGTTTGGAACAATCGCATCGGTCCTGATAAAGGCCTCACGAAGTAATCCGGTGGAGGCGCTGAAGCATGAATGATCAATTGCCTATTTTAGACAACTCATGAAGAAGTACCCCGGGACCATCCTGATCGTTGACGACGATGAGCACGTGCTCATCACGGCACGTATGATCCTGAAGAACTACTTCGACGTGGTGGAGGTACTGAATTCACCGAAGACGCTCGAAACGCGGTTGAAACAACAGGACGTAGAAGTGATTCTCCTCGACATGAACTTCATGGCGGGCGTAACCTCAGGCAATGAAGGCATCTTCTGGATGAACAGGACCCGGCAACTATCCCCTCAAACCCAGGTGGTCATGCAGACTGCCTACGGCGACATCGAGTTGGCCGTGAAGTCAATCAAGGAAGGTGCCGTCGATTACTTGCCCAAGCCATGGGACAAGGACAAGCTGGTGACCACGATACTGAACGCCTATCAGCAAGCCATCGCCCGAAAAGAGAATCGCGATCTGAAAACAAAGCAGAAAGCCTTGCAGCAACACCTCAATCATACTTCGCATTCTTTCATCGCAACGGCTCCCACCATGCAATCAGTACTTGGAGCTGTGGAGCAGGTGGCACCAACCGATGCGAACGTCCTGATCCTGGGAGAAAATGGAACCGGTAAGGAAGTTGTTGCGCGAGCCGTACACAATCAATCCAACCGTGCCGATGAGCCGTTCATTTCGGTTGATCTTGGCGCCGTACCCGCGTCATTGTTTGAGTCCGAAATGTTTGGTCATGAGAAGGGTGCATTCACCGACGCCCGCGAAGCACGGATAGGGAAATTCGAGTTGGCCAACAAAGGATCCCTGTTCCTCGATGAAATCGGCAACCTCCCGCAAGACCTCCAGGTGAAATTGCTTTCCGTGATTCAAGGCAGGAGAGTTACCCGGTTAGGGTCTAATAAAGTGATTGATCTCGATGTTCGACTTATTTGCGCTACGAATTCACCGATTCTTGAACTGGTGGAGCAGGGCGCTTTCCGCCAGGATCTTTACTATCGTATCAAAACAGTTGAAATCAAGCTCCCACCGTTGCGCGAAAGGAAAGAAGACATTCCCCTCCTCGTGGATCACTATCTCGATGAATATGGCAAACGCTACCACAAATCCCTGAAACTGGATCCTGCCCTGCTCCAACACCTGGCTCAATACCGCTGGCCTGGCAACATCCGGGAACTGCAGCATGCGGTAGAGCGCGCCGTTATCCTCAGCAAGGACTCCATTTTGACCGTCAATGATTTTCAGCTGGTGCCGCAAGGAATCATTAACGGCGGCACAAAGACTTTGAAGTTGACCGATGTCGAAAAGGATGTGATTCGAGAAGCTGTGAAAAAATCAAATGGCAATTTGACCAAGGCGGCTGAAGAGTTGGGCATCGGACGCACAACCCTCTATCGGAAAATGGAAGAGTATGGGATCAACGCATGATATTGCTGTCCCCCACGGCGCAACCGCCAGCGCTTCAGTGCCCGCAAGAAAGTGGACAAGGTCCTTCAGTTTTAAGGTAGCCATCCGGCTCGCAGGTATTTGTTTTTTTGGCTGCCTTACCGGTTTCCTGCTGTTTGACTCTCCTTACTGGATGGCTTCTGGATGGACAGGCCTGGCCACAGCCGCCCTGTTCATTGAGACGGTTCGATTTGTAAACCTTTCGGAACGAAAGCTCACCGCATTCTTACAATCCATCAAGCAGAACGACTTTACTGTCACTTTTTCTGAAGACAAGAAATCAGATGACTACCAGCTTCACCTGGCCTTCAACGAACTGAATGATACATTCAAGAGCCTGCGTGCGGATAAGGAATCACAACACCAATTATTACAAGTTGTGGTATCTCACGCCGCTGTTCCCCTTGTCTGCTTTGATGAGATAAATGACGAGGTGTACCTGATCAACGATGCAGCCAAAGAGTTGTTTCAAATTCCATTTCTGCAAAAGATCGATGCGCTCCGCCGGGTCGATCCCGGTTTACCTCAGTTCCTGAAGGATATTCGGGATGGCGGAAAGTCATCGTTGAAGATGGTGCTTGGCGGCAAGTCCATCTCCTTGTCCGTAACGTCACGGCACCTGCTCTTTATGGGAAAAAACCTCAAGTTGGTCGCCCTGACTGACGTGAGCAGTGAATTGGCAGCAAGCGAAGCCGAAGCCTGGCAAAAGCTGCTCCGCGTTCTCACACACGAAATTTCCAATTCGGCAATTCCATTATCAACGCTCTCCTCTTACATCAGCGAATTGATGACAGGCGCCGAAAAGGAGAACCGATTACTCTCCGACGATGAGCGCAAGGATGTTCTGGAGAGTTTGAAAACCATTGATCAACGGAGCCTGTCGCTAAAACAATTTGTCGCCAATTTCAAAAGCGTCAATCAAATTCCTGAACCGAACATGACAAAAATTCCAGCAGAGGAATTGGTAATGGAAGTCAGTCGCCTATTCAGCAAGGAAATTGAAATGGAAGGAATCGTGCTGAAACGCCACACGGGTGAAGACGCATGGATAACGGCCGATAAAAGCCTGACCATGCAGGTGCTCATCAACTTGATGAAAAACGCAATAGAGTCCATGTCTAACATGAAGTCCGGTAAGTCAATATTGGTTTCTGTAGAAAAAACAGGGACCCTGTTTACTCACCTGAGCATTTTTGATACCGGTTGCGGCATACCCGCCGAAGAAATCGACCAGATATTTACTCCGTTCTACTCCACCAAGAAGGGCGGTTCGGGAATTGGTTTAAGTATCGCGCATCAGATCATGCAGAAACAAAAGGGTAAACTCTCGGTTGTTTCAACCCCAGGGAAAGGAAGCGCGTTTACGGTGAGTTTCCTGGGGTAGCAATTCCAGGAGGAGCATCTTTACGCTCCCGCGTTCAAAAGCTCACACACTTGGTATCTTGAATCACCTGTCTCCTTTTTTGCCGCGTTGAGCACAGCGACTACATTCTTCAAACCAATCCGGTCTCCCCATTCAAACGGCCCCCACGGATAATTCGTCCCCAACTTCATCGCCAGGTCAATGTCCTCGCGCGTTGCAGTACCTTCTTCGAGCGTATAATAGGCCTCGTTGATGATCATGCAGACCATGCGCGGCGATACCATCCCCGCCTGGTCAGCCACCAGCCGATACTCCGTGCCCAGCGCCTTGCAGGATTCAGCTGCAAGAGCTTCCGATGTGTTCGACAGTGTGGTCACTTCGAGCAGTTCACGATTCACAAATCCGTTGAGTCCGCAAAAACCAATCACCCGATCGCGAAGGCCGGGAAAATTCACCAGGCTCTTGGACAGCGGGATCAAGGAGCTGTCGATGTAGATCGGTTTTTCAAATCCGTCATACCGTCGAAGCTGTTCCGGTTCCATCGGGCTGACGAAGTCAAAGACAACATCGGCGGCCCCAAGCCATTCCGTGTAGGCGTGCGGATCACCAAACTTGTCGCGCACCTCACGGGCCTGCTGATCGGTACCCAGAATAAGAATGGTCATGTGAGGTGGAATCGGGGGCGGTTATTTCCCGAATTGTGGATATTTACCAAAAGTAACACGCGAATCCCATGGCAAAAAATGTCATACTCTCTACGGCTGCACCGGCTCCCATCGGGCCTTACAGCCAGGCAGTTCAATCAGGGAACATGCTGTTTGTTTCTGGTCAAATCGCGCTGGACCCTGCCTCTGGAACACTGGTGACTGGGTCGATCGAGGAAGAAACCCATCGCGTTATGAAAAATCTCGAAGCGATTCTCTCCGAAGCCAAATTCACATTCTCACAGGTAGTCAAGTGCACCATCTTTCTCAAGGACATGAACAACTTTCCGAAGGTGAATGCCACTTATGGTTCCTACTTTTCTTCTGAACCCCCTGCCCGGGAAACGGTTGAGGTGAGCCGGCTCCCCAAAGATGTGAACGTCGAGATATCCTGCATCGCCGTGAAGTGAGCGCGCTGGTTCCGGGTTTTCGCGAAACAATCGTGCTCCCAAGGAGCGGGAAAGAAATCCGCGAGCGACTGGCCGCCGTCACGTCCAACACCGTCATTCAAGAACCCAGAAATCAGCCGTGGTTTACCGGTTGGGTGCTGGAGGATCGCATGCGATTGGCCTTGCGGGGAAAGAGGCCAGGACCTTACGCGCCGATTGCGAAAGGCCACCTGGAAGAGACCTCCTCCGGCTGCATTCTCTTTCTCCGGTTCTCACTGCTCCCGCACATGGAGTGGCTGTTGCGATTCTGGTATGCCGTCCTGCTGGTTGGGGGTTTGGGGTCCACGTACCTGACCCGGCATCCGCTGGCCGCAGTTGCCGGAGGATTGTCAGCCGTCCTCATTTATTTCATAGTCAGGTCTAATTTCTACCTGCACCTGAGACCTCTTCGCGAGGCAATACACCGTGCCATCGCCTGACTTCGTCGAGGGGTAAAGAATATTGCCCACGCTAGAGCCCTCATTTTCAAATTTTCAAATCTTCAAATTTTCAAATTAGTACCTTGGGCTTTTCGTATGCCCGTACGCGTTCGCTTTGCTCCCAGCCCCACCGGCGCCCTTCACATCGGAGGCGTGCGCACGGCGCTTTACAACTATTTGTTAGCCCGTCAGACGGGTGGAACGATGATTCTGCGCATCGAGGACACCGATCAAACGCGTTTTGTGCCCGGGGCAGAAAAATATATCCAGGATTCGCTGGCTTGGGCAGGTATCCGGATCGATGAGGGAGTTGGTGTTGGTGGACCGCATGCCCCCTATCGGCAGTCGGAACGCAAGGAGATTTACCAACAACACGCAAGGCAATTGGTCGAGAAGGGTCATGCCTACTACGCCTTCGATACCGAAGAAGACCTAGACGAAATGCGCAAGACACCAAATGCGCAGTATGATGCGAGCACACGTCAGCGAATGAAGAACTCCCTCACGCTCGATGCCAGTGAAGTTTCAAAGCGGGTGAATTCAGGGACGTTCGTCATCCGTCTTCTCGTTCCGCCGGGTGAAGAAATCTTATTGCACGATTTAATCCGTGGGGAGGTTCGCATTTCATCCTCAACGCTGGACGACAAGGTGCTGATGAAATCAGATGGGATGCCGACATACCACCTCGCCAACGTCGTCGACGATCGGTTGATGCAGATCACCCACGTGATACGTGGCGAAGAGTGGTTGCCCTCGGCGCCTCACCACGTGTTGCTGTACCGATATTTCGGATGGGAAAAGGAGATGCCCAGGTTTGCACACCTTCCCTTGCTGCTCAAGTCCGACGGGAACGGCAAGCTGAGCAAGCGTGACGCCGACAAGATGGGATTTCCGATTTTTCCATTAACATGGACGGATCCGAAAACCGGAGAATCTTCAAAAGGATTCAGGGAGCACGGCTATCTCCCCGATGCAATGGTGAATTTCCTCGCGTTGCTTGGCTGGAATCCCGGCACGGAGCAAGAGATTTTCTCCCTGGAAGAACTCGTCAAGGCTTTCTCTCTGGAGCGCGTGAACAAAGCGGGCGCCCGCTTCGACATTCAGAAGGCGCAATGGTTCAATCAACACTATCTCCGTGCACTTCCAGAAAGCACGTTGTCCGGATTTTTGCTGGAAGATCTTACCCGTGAAGGAGTCGCCTGCCCGCCCGAAACCCGAACGAGGATCGTATCACTTCTTAAGGAGCGCGTCACATTCCCCAGCGACTTTTGGGAGCAGGGCAAGGTCTTCTTTAAGTCGCCGGAGCAGTTTGACCAAGAGGCTGTTCAAAAGAAGTGGACCCCGGCGGCAGCCGGCGTACTGGACCTTTTCCAACAAAAACTAGCCGCTTTGGCCCCTGTCAACGCTGACCAAGCAAAACAATTGTTCGACTCGTGTGCCACAGAAAAGGGCGAGAAAGCAGGCCAGGTGTTGGCCGCTTTGCGTATTGCGCTCACCGGCGGCCTGAGCGGCCCCGACCTGATGCAGACCATCGGGATATTGGGTAATGCAGAAACGACCCGGCGCATCCGTTACGCCCTCTCTACCGTTTCAATCAAGACCTGACTATGGCAAAGAAGAAAACGAAAGTCGTGCGCAAGCCCCGTGTTCATAAAAGCCTCACCGGGCTGGAGGTCTCCATTGACCCTTTTGGAGAAATCAAAACCAGCATGAACATCGAGAAGATCAATAAATTCCTCGACGAAAATGTGGAGGACAAGAAGTTGACCGAGCAGCGGGAACACGATCTTCAGAAGCAAAAGAAAGGACCCAAAGAGAAATAACACCCAGCATGCCAAATTCGCACGTTATCGACTACCAGATCAAGGGAGAGAGCATCCAGATTGTAGAAGTTGAATTGGATCCGCAGGAGACCGTGATTGCCGAAGCCGGCGCGATGCTCTTCATGGAAGAAGGAATTCAGTTCGAAGCCAAAATGGGAGACGGCTCAGTCGCCAACCAGGGATTGTTCGACAAGCTCTTGTCGGCCGGCAGCCGCGTACTCACGGGTGAAAGTCTGTTCATGACGCATTTCACCAACAGGGGCTCGCGCAAGGCCAAGGTTGGTTTTTCTGCTCCCTACCCTGGCACGGTGATTCCCATTGACCTGGCCACGAGCCGCAACAACGAGCTGATCGTACAGAAGGATGGGTTTCTTTGCGCCGCCTTCGGCACTAAACTTTCCATCATCTTCAACCGGAAAATCGGTGCAGGGCTCGTCGGCGGGGAGGGCTTCATCCTACAGAAACTCCAGGGCGACGGAAAAGCATTTGTACATGCCGGCGGTACTGTCATAGAGCGGACACTTAACAACGAGACCCTACGCGTCGATACCGGGTGCGTTGTCGCCTTCGAGTCACACATTGACTTCGATGTAGAGACAACGGGCAGTCTCAAGTCTATGATCTTCGGGGGCGAAGGAATCTACCTGGCAACACTCCGGGGCACCGGAAAGGTCTGGCTTCAGTCGATGCCGATCCGGAAACTGGTGCAGGCGCTTTCACCCTACGGCTCTAACCGCAGGAAGGAGGCCAGTTCCTTGCTTGGCGGATTGCTGGAGAGTTAATCTCCTTTCAGCCGCGACCAGCGCGGAATCAGCGCAGGTACTTCTTCACGATACTTTCGATACGCGTCGCCATAGGCGGCCACCATCTTGCGTTCCTCCAGGTAGATGCCGATGGGAAGATAAACAAGCACGCAGCCGCACGACACCAGTGTCGGCAGGTTGGGGATAAAAAGAAAGAAGGACAGGGTTATGAGGATGACGCCGGCGTGGATCGGGTGACGGATCCAACTGAGTAA
>CAZJWV010000001.1:178873-233469 GCA_964549855.1 uncultured Ohtaekwangia sp.
CGGTAAAAGCGAAAGGCTTTGCCCATGACTTTTTCAGCCACTGCCTTTACCCGCGGGTCGGCGAGGATGCTGTGCCACCCCAGGTAGCCAGCCCAACTGGCGATCAAGAGGCTATAGGTCATGCTCCAAAGGTAGGAATGATCCGTCCCAAAAGGGTGTCGTGGTGTCGCGGTGTCGTAGTGTCGTGGTAAGTATCTGCTCCGACAATGGCTCCGAAGGAATATTTTTGAAGATGGGCGCATTGTGGACTGGTGAGGGCCAAATCACCAAGAAAACTACAACACTTCGACACTACGACACTACGACACTGTCCCGTGAATCTGGTTATTCCTCGCTATTTTTGGGTGATATGACTCCCGTATCCATCGGCTTGATTCGCGAAGGAAGAACTCCGCCCGACAAACGGGTGCCTTTTACCCCTGCACAGGCGGAAGAGATTACGCAGCGATTCCCACACGTCACGGTCAAATGCCAGTCGAGCCCTGTTCGTTGTTTCCCGGATGCGGAATACAGCGAGTTGGAGATTCCCATTGTGAAATCCGTTGAGGACTGCGACATCCTGATGGGCATCAAGGAAGTGCAGATTGCTGACTTGATCCCCAACAAAACGTATCTCTTCTTTTCACACACGCTCAAGAAGCAACCGCACAACAAGAAACTTCTCCAGGAGATCTTAAAGAAGAATATTCGTCTCATCGACTACGAGACGCTAAAAGACACGCAAGGCAACCGCCTGGTCGCCTTCGGCCGGTTCGCCGGAATCGTGGGCGCCTACAATGGGTTGATGACCTACGGCAAACGCTACAGTCTTTTCAAACTACGCCGCGCCTTCGAGTGCTTCGACATCAACGACCTGAAGCTGGAGATCCGCAAGATCGACCTCCCCCCGATTAAGATCGCGCTCACCGGTGCGGGGCGCGTTGCGAAGGGCGCCATGGAAACGCTGGACACAGCAGGCATTCGAAAAGTGAGTCCCTCTGAATACCTGTCCCGAACATTTGAAGAGCCGGTGTACGTACAGCTTGGCAGCGCCGACTACCATGTGCGAAAGGAAGGGGGTCACTTCAATCGCGATGAGTTTCACCGGGAACCGGCACGTTACAACTCAGTGTTCCCGCAGTACACCAGGGTGACCGACCTGCTTCTCGCCGGTGCGTTTTGGAATCCGCAGGCTCCGCGGCTTTTCACGGAAGCCGATATGCGCGCCAGCGACTTTCGTGTCAAGGTTATCGCCGACATTACATGCGACATCGATGGTTCCGTTCCCAGTACAAAACGCGCCACCTCAATCGCCGATCCGCTCTACGACTACGATCCAAAGACTGGCGAGCTCCATCCCCCATTCAGCAATGCATCTTACGTCACCGTCATGGCGATCGACAACCTGCCTTGCGAGTTGCCAAGGAGTGCGTCCGAGGAATTTGGGCACGACCTGGTTGACAAGATTCTGAAGCCGCTCCTCATAGAGGACCCCGAGGGAATCATCTCGCGTGCCACCATTGCCGATCGTGGCGATCTCACTCCCCATTTCGAGTACCTGCGAGACTATGTCACCGGGTAGAATATTGGTGTTGATAGCAGCCTTGCTGATTTCCGTGAGTGCCTGCGAGAAAAAAGAAGAGGGGCCTGCCTCCTCTTTTGAATTGATTCAATCGCGGATTCTCACTCCTTCCTGTGCGATCCCCTCATGCCACGCATCCCAGGCGGATGCAACGTTCAACGAACATCAACTGATCCTGACAGCAGGT
The DNA here is from genome assembly GCA_964549855.1 of uncultured Ohtaekwangia sp. GTDB lineage: Bacteria > Bacteroidota > Bacteroidia > Cytophagales > Cyclobacteriaceae > ELB16-189. The sequence continues at coordinate 180,622 of CAZJWV010000001.1, forward strand.
TCCTCCTACGACAATCTCGTTGGCGTGGACCCGCATAACGCCAACGCCCTTGCCGACGGGCTGCTTCGGGTGAAACCCAACGATGCCGAGTCAAGTCTTTTGATTCACAAACTTCACATCGAGGACCATCATTCCTCCGACTATGGCAATCCGATGCCGCTGGGCCTCCAGAAACTTTCCGTTGGACAGGTAGAATATATCCGGCAATGGATTGAAAATGGTGCTCCAAAAGATGGTTTTGTCGCTGATGCCGCGTTGATGGACGATGTGAGCAAACAGGAAGAAGAGTATGAGCCCCTCGCGCCACCTCCGGCCGGAACAGGCTTTCAAGTGAATATTGATCCTTTTGTCGTCGCTCCTAATTTTGAGCGGGAGATCTTCGTGTACAAAGGTGTCGGCAACATTTCAGAAGTATTCGTAAACCGGTTTGAAGTGAAGATGAGGCCCAACAGTCATCACCTTGTCGTATATGACTTCGATGCAGCCATCCCTCCGAACCTGGTACCCAACCTGAATGTGATTCGCGACTTGCGCCTTCCCAACAATTCCCTGAACACCGTCACGCTGGCAACCATGAACTATCACACATTCATTTTTGGTTGCCAAAGTCCTTACATGGACTATCAGTTTCCGGCGGGTGTTGCCCTCCGGATCCCTGCCGGAAAAAAATACGACTTCAATTCCCACTATGCCAATCGTGAAGCCCAGTCCATTTCCGGTGAAGTGAACATGAATTTCTACACTGTTGCTCCGGGGACAGTGACCCAGGAGGCACATACTCTCTTTCTGAGCAACACGAACATATCGCTAAACCCGGGCGAGCAAAAAACGATCGTCAAGTCCTTCCTGATGTCAAGTTCCGTTTCCATTCTTTCCGTCACCTCGCACAGTCATGAGTTGGGCAAGACATTTGTAATCAAAATCGTCGGGGGGCCTCGTAATGGCGAAACTATCTACACCAACACCGATTGGCACCACCCGCCATTCATCACGTTCGATCCGCCGATACAGCTGGCGGCCGGGGAGGGACTCGCCTCTGAAGTGACCTATCACAACACGCGCAGCAACGCGGTTGTTTTCGGTCTAACCAGCATGGATGAGATGGGGATCATTTTTGGATACTTTATAGAAAACTGACCGCCTTGTCCGTCTCGGCCCGCTACCTCTTCACCGGTATCTCATTCGCCCTGCTTTGGTCTTCGGCTTCCTCAGCCGGTAAGATCGGACTCGAATCCGCAGGTGGATTGGTTCTCTTCACGGTTCGCTTTCTCCTCGCCGGGTTGCTGTTGCTTGCCTGGTCACGGTTTGTACAGCTCGACCGGATCCCGAAGGGCCGCGAATGGAAGGAAGTCGGAATCTTTGGCGCCTTCAACACCACGGTTTACCTCGGCATCTTCATCATTGCGCTCGAAGAAGTCACTGCCGGAGTCACGTCTATTGCCCTTGCCCTTAATCCGCTACTCATTGGTGTGATGACCGCCCTTTCGCTAAGGAGGCGTGTTCCTACCATCCAATGGATAAGCATAGCGTTGGGAATTGTTGGGGTGGTTATCGTTTCCTACCCCCTGCTGATGAATGGGCATGCCACCGCGCTTGGCCTGGGTCTGATGGCCCTTTGTATGGTCGCCTACTCCTTCAGTTCTGTTTACTATGTGTCGGTGAAATGGGAACTCTCCCGCACTGCAATCAACGGCTGGCAGGTATTTCTCGGTGGCTTGATGCTGCTCCCCTTCGCTGTCTTGTTTCCGCAAAAAGTCAATCACTACGACTTCAGGTTTTGGGCCAGTGAATTTTGGTTGGTAGTCCCCGTCTCCATTGGCGCAGTTCAGTTGTGGCTGTACTTACTAAAGATTGATACTGTGCGCGCCTCTCTCTGGCTATTCCTGTGTCCCATATTCGGTCTGGGCTTTGCCGCCATCCTGTTGGACGAGCCGCTGTCCATTTATACGGCTGTGGGAACCCTTCTCGTGCTCGTCGCGCTCTTCATCGGTCAACGTCAACCGGCTAATTCAGTAGGTCGGTAGATCGGCTTGCCCGCCGTAGCGTCTCGCGAAGGCGGGTGGGTCGGTGGATCGGTAGCCCTATCCTTCCCCGGCATTTAATGCCGGGGCAAGGATAGCGGTGACTTTGGAATCGGGTTCGAGCGCCTTACTTTTGAATAATGCTCATTTACAATGTTACAACGGGGGTAGACAAGAAGGTCGAACAGGAGTGGGTGATCTGGATGAAGGAAGTGCACATCCCCGACGTGATGAAAACACAAATGTTTATCGGCTACCGGATGTACCGCGTACTCACCGCCGATGAGGGCGAGGCCGTTTCTTACGCCATCCAATATCAGGCGAAGTCTATCAATCAGATCGAGCGATACCTCGAGGACTTCGCGCCAGCGCTTCGCGAGGAAGCAAAGAAAAGGTTCGGGGACAAGGCCACTTCTTTTCGTACTCTTCTAGAGGAGGTCACCTGATTGCGGTTGATTAATTGTTGGTGTCGCTTCCCACATGCCCACGTAAACACCAACAATGCAAAGGCCAATGGCTTCTCGATCGACAGTTTTACCAGTACAATGTTGGTGTTCTTCACCAACATTTCTTGATATGAACTAGATTGTTGGTGTCACCGCCCACATCCCCACGCGAACACCAACAATGCACAAGCCACTAGCACCTCGTTGGTGTCCTTCACCAACGAGTATCGGTACCATGATGGAAGGTTTGAAGAATTACCTTGATTTGATCACTTCAAAATGACATATCTTACTTCAACCTTCCAACCCTTAATCCCTCCATCCCTTTAATCCTTCCATCAAGGTCAACGGATTAGCCGGTCTTTACCGATAATCCTCTGGCTAACCTCCTCACGCAACGAGCGGCTAATAGGAATCCGATGACTGCCAATCACCAAGTCATGGCCATCGATGGTGTTCACTCGCCCAAGGGCTACGAGAAAAGATTTATGCACGCGCATGAACCGGTCTGCCGGCAACTGTTGCTCCATGGCAGAAAGGGTCATGTACACGATGAGGCGGTGGCTACCCTCGTATATGACCACGTAGTTCTGCATTGCTTCGACGAATAGGATGTCGTCAAAATAAATTCGCTCCATTTTTCCATTGCTCTTAACAAAGGTGTAAGCCGGGGCCAGCGCAGAGGAACTACCTGGAGCCGTCCGAAACTCCCGCAGGTCTCGGGCTTTGGTCACTGCTTTCAGGAAGCGCTCGTATGGAATCGGCTTGACGAGGAAGTCGATGACGTCGAGCTCAAAACCCTCCAGCGCATATTCGCTGAAGGCTGTCGTGAGGATCGCCATCGGAGGATTCTTCAGAGACTTTAAGAACTCAAGGCCCGTCATGTGCGGCATCTCGACGTCTAACAATAAAAGATCGATGGGCTCCTGCTTCATTCGTTCCTGTGCCTGGAGCGCATCCAGGCAAACCCCGGACAATTCCAAAAAGGGAACCGAGCGCACATACTCTTCCATTCCGGCGCGGGCCAGGGGTTCGTCATCCACCAGGAGGCATTTCAATTTCATGGCGTAACCGTAAGGGTCAGCGTTGCCTTAAAGTGCGTCTTCGTCCGGTCCAGGTCGAAGGTGTGGGTACCCGGGTATTGCAACTCCAGTCGTCGCATGAGGTTGGTCAACCCGATCCCGCCAGTCTCGCTCTTGGGTCTGGCCGGATCCCAGGTATTCTCGATCACTGCCATAACGGACTCATTGTTGCGCGACAGTGTGATTTGGATGTGGTTCCCCTCTTTGAAATGGGACACGTGCTTGAAAGCATTCTCCACAAGCGGCATCAGCAGCATGGGGCCGATCTCCACACCGGCCCAGTCTCCCTTGGCTTGAAATTCAATAGAGTAGCGATTGTCCTTGCGCAGTTTCTGCAGGTCGCTGTAGTTTCTTAGATACTGAATCTCCCGCTCCATGGATACAGAATTTCCCCCACACTCATACAACTGGTATCGGAGCATATCAGCAAACTTGGAAACGGTCTCCCGCGCAACATCATTGGACTTCTCGATTTGAAAGAAAATTGTGTTGAGGGAGTTGAAAAGAAAATGCGGGTTGATTTGCGCTTTCAGGTATTGAAGCTCCGTGTGTAGCTTTTCCACCTCGAGCTTGCGAAGACGTTCTCGCTGCAGGTACCATTCCTTGCTCAAATGAAGGGCCATGGCAAAGGCCATGTAAAACAAAGCGATGGAGAAATTGTAGAAGGAGTATTTCCAAAACGGCTGGGCGGGTGTTTGCGTGTACACGGTGAGGAAGACATCATGCGTGTTCTTCACCAGCACATAGAATGCAAAACTGATGGCCAGGCCCAGGAAATAGCGACCAAATTCCCTTGCCTGGGCGAAGGTGGGAACCAGGTATTCCAGGTGTGCATAAATGATCAGGGCGAGCAGCGAGTTGCGAAGAACTACTTCCAGTATCCATTGCCACCAGCCAGCCGACGCGACCAGGTGCGACGAAGTGTACACGTGAAACCCGATGGTCACGAGCCAGAACAGTACATGATCGAAGTGATATCGCCAAAACCGGTTCACCTGCCGAAGTTAACGGTTCAAACCTGTATGCGTTCGTCCCGACCGAAGAGAAACCGTCAAGTATTTCGGGCCGTTCGTCAGAACCGGAGCAAGACGACGAGAAAGAGAATGAGGCTGAGCCCCAGGACAAAATATGACTGAATAAGTGAAATCGAGTATGGCAACTCCGGGTAGAAACGTTGAAGCCGCGACCAGCTTCTCCGGTGCTGCAGAATGGATTGGAATAATCCAATGGAGGAAAGTGAAATCAGGAACAGACCGATGTTGCGTCCGTTGAGGTACTGAAGTGTCTCCTCGCCGCCTTCAACTCGCTCATGGTAGAACTTGTAGGCGGTAAATCCCAATGCCACGAATGTCAGCGCTGTTCGAAGCCAAGCCAGCTGAAGGCGTTCTAGCGCCAGTCGTACCCGCTCAAACCCAAGTTCCTTCTTGCCTTTCTTGGTCTCCTGCTTTTCCTGTGCTTCGGATGGATTCTCCATGCTTCCTTTCAATTTACTTGTTCCAAGTTAAACAGATTACCGCTTTCCTCGTCCCGAACGATATCCTTGCAATGAGGGGTTACCTGCATTCATCCGTGAAAATCCGTGTAATCCGTGGCCCCTTTCATCAAGAATAGCCCACCGATTGTCACATCAGGGCCATCGTCAAGACCGCGTTCGCGTACTTAACCCTAAATAGCCTATGAATGCCATGAAAACCATTGTACTGCTTTTGCTTTTACCAGCCATGTGGTCCTGCGGCCAGGGTCTTGGCGGCTGCGAAGATTGCGAACTGATGCTGGAGGGGATGCCAAAAACAATTTCCTCGGATCTCGTCATTGCGAGTCCATCGGAGCCAGGAGACAAGCTCTTCATCCAGGGCACGATCTACCAGGCCGACGGCAAAACTCCAGCAGCTGGCATCACGCTTTACGTTTATCATACGGACAACAATGGGAAGTATTCGCCATCAGATGGTCAGAAGCAAGGTCGCCGCCACGGGCATTTGCGTGGTTGGGCGAAGACTGACAGCCAGGGACGCTATTCCATTTCCACCATTCGCCCGGCATCCTACCCGAACAGCAAGAATCCCCAGCACATCCACCCGATCATCCTTGAGCCTTCCGGAACTTACTATTGGATCGATGAGTTTGTTTTTGATGATGATCCTTTGCTCCCGGACGAGGAACGCAATCGTAAGAATCCACGCGGCGGCAACGGTGTGCTCAAGGCTTCCCGCGACAATAGTGGCGTATGGCAAGCAAGGCGCGACATTACGCTCGGCCTTAATGTCCCGGGATACTCTGCCAAGAAGCCATGATCAGGACATTGCTGTTCGCCGCTCTTCTGCTGTCACCCCTGGGCCTGCGGTCTCATCCTGGCGTTGGTATCGTTGAGACTAGCCGCGGCGCTATCTACTACACTGATCTCAAACACGTATGGAAGATTTCATCGGACGGGAAAAAAGGCATTGCTGTGTCCAATGTACACACCCACGAACTCTACCTGGATGAAAATGACAACCTGTTTGGTGAGCACCTTTGGTACAACGGGGAGACATTGAACACGTGGGGATATTATGTATGGAAGCTAAGCGCAGCTGGGAAACTGGAAAAAGTCATACCTGATACGGAAGGGTACCGGGAGAATTACAGCTTCGTCCGCGATCATTTTGGTCATATGTTCTGGCCGAACCGTGAAAATCCGTGTCAGACGCTAATTCGAAGCGATGCCAACGGACGAACCTCCAGGTTGGGAACTGGTTGTTTCGAGAATGTCCGTTGGATGCACGTGATGGCTGACGGCAGCGTTGCCCTGGTAGACTTCCAGGATGTTAAGAAGGTAGATAAGGATGGCCGCGTTACCGTTGTAGGCCAAAAAGTGGCCAACAAATCATGGACGAAGTCCACACGCGAGAATCAAAATTCCGTTTACGGAATCTGGAGTGACAAGGCCGGTTCTCTTTACACGGCCGTCAGCAGTGAGCGCCTGGTGAAAAAATTCTCTGCCGACGGAAAGGAATCGACAGCCTTTAAGACTTCGTTCCCATGGTCGCCTTCCGGTGGCGTCGTGGATGCGCAGGGAAGACTATGGATCCTGGAATACAACGTAGTTAATGGCGTCCGTGTCGAACGGGTGAACGCCGATGGAAGCACTACAACCTTTTAATCTATGAAAACGACAACACTCATCCTCTTCATGCTGATCTCACTGACTGGTGCAGCCCAGCAACTTTCTTCGGGCCTTGACATCGGCGATCCTTGCCCCGCCTTTGATCCCCAGCATGTTTCTGGTCCTGATCGAAACACGCATACTTGCCCCATGTGCAAGTACGGCGCACGCACCCAGGGGCTCATGATCTGGGTAAACAATGACGACTGGAAGTCCCTGGAACCAATCCTTCTTAGGATGGAAAGCGAGCTCAAGACCCGAGGCCTCCGCACCTTTCGCGTGTTTGTTATGTATATGAATCCCAACAATCTTTCAAAAGCGGACCTCATGAAAGAGACACGTGCCAAAGCAAACGAGTTGAACCTTGCCAAGGTGGCCCTAACATACATACCAAGTCCGACAGACGCGGAGACAGCGGCACTTTACCGTATAAACCCGGACAAGGCTGTCAAGAATACAGTGATCGTGTACAACCAGCGGAAAGTCGTTTACAAGGTGATAAACCTCGAGGCGACAGGACTCAACGAATTGATGAAAGCCTGCGATGAGCAGTTTCTAAGAAATCCCCTTTGAAGTCAAGTTGATCAGCTGGTCGCGCTCCAGGCTGCAGTTCGTCCACTCGTCATCAAGCTTGGCATTGTACTTCCTGTAAAAATTGAGGGCCGGCTCATTCCATTCCAGCACCTGCCACATCATGCCGGAGCACCCGCTGTCGACAGCATGCTGCATGGTTCGGTCAAAGAGCGCTTTGCCAACCCCGTGTCCGCGCTCTTTTTCAGTGACGACAATGTCTTCGAGGTAGAGTCGCTTGCCCTTCCAGGTAGAGTAGCGCCAATAATAGAGTGAAATGCCAACGATGACACCCCCTCTTTCTGCGACATAGAATCCAAAGATGGCATCCTTGCCAAACCCATCGCGTTCCATTTGTGGAACCGTAGCGATTACCTCATTTGGGGCGCGCTCATAGGTAGCCAGCTCTTTGATCAACTCCAGCGTGCGCGGCAGGTCTTCCTTCCTACCAGGTCGGATGACGATGTCGGCCATGATCACATGGACTTCTTCACCATCGGCGGGATCACCCCCATGCTGTACCAGGTGAACGCATACTGATCGGCGGAAGCATCCAGAGCCTTCGACAAATTGGATGAGCCGTGACCAGACTTCACATCGATCCTAATCAATACTGGATTATCACCAATGTTGGCTTCCTGGAGAGTTGCTGCAAACTTGAACGAGTGCGCAGGCACTACCCGATCATCATGGTCGGCTGTAGTTACGAGTGTAGCCGGGTAAGTTGTACCCGGCTTGAGAGCATGCACGGGCGAATACTTCCGGATGTACTCGAACATTTCTTTCGAATCTTCGGAAGTGCCGTAGTCGTAGGCCCAACCGGCACCAGCGGTGAACTTGTGATACCGAAGCATGTCCATCACACCAACGGCGGGAAGTGCAACTTTCATAAGGTCTGGTCGCTGGGTCATCACGGCTCCGACGAGCAAGCCGCCGTTCGAACCTCCGACCACCGCCAGGTAGGGCGTTGAGGTATACTTTTCGCTGATTAGGTATTCACCCGCAGCGATGAAATCATCAAACACGTTTTGTTTGTTCATCAGCCTGCCCGCATCATGCCACTTTTCTCCGTACTCGCCTCCACCCCGCAGGTTGGGCTGGGCAAAGACGCCACCATTCTCCAGCCACACCACTCTTGAGGTACTGAAGGAAGGCGTGAGACTGACTCCAAAACCCCCGTAGGCATACAGCCAGGTGGGGTTTTTACCATTCAGTTCGATTCCCTTCTTGTGCACTATGAACATGGGGATCTTCGTCCCGTCTTTGCTTGTGTAGAATACCTGCTTGGTTTCGTAATCCGCCGGGTTGAAGTCGACCTTTGGCTGGACATGAAGCGTGGACTTCCCGGTGGCGATGTCGAGCTTGTAGATGGAGGTCGGTGACGTGAACGAAGTAAAGGTGTAATAGTCCTCTGTCTCGTTCACTTTCCCGCCAAAGCCGCCCGCACTTCCGATTCCCGGAAGCTCGATGTCGCGTTCAAGTTTTCCCTTATAGTCATACTGACGCACGTAGGTGCTCGCATCCTTCAGGTAATTCACAAACAATTTCTTGTTGGTTGTGCCAATGCCCTGCATGGCGTTCTCCGTCTCCGGAATAATGTCTTTCCAATTCTCAGGCCCCGGCTTGGAGAAGTCAACAGTCACCACACGGCTGTTGGGCGCGTCAAGATCAGTTTGAATAATCAGTGTACTGCCGTCATTGTCGACGATGCCGTGATTGTGGTCAAAATTGTTGACGATCTGGACCATCTTGCCCTTTGGATCTTTCAGGTCCTGGGCATACAGTTCATTACCGGTTGTGCTCACCGATGCAGAAATGATGAGGAAGCGCTCGTCTTCTGTCAGGCCAGCGCCGGCATAGCGACGGGGCGTCTTCTCACCACCGAAGATCATCTGATCGCTCGCTTGTGGAGTGCCGAGCTTGTGGTAGTAGATCTTATGGTATTGGGTTTTGGCGGAGAGTTGTGAGCCTTTCGGCACGTCGTAGGTGCTGTAGTAGAATCCCTCGTTGCCGCGCCAGGATAGGCCGGTAAACTTGAGGTTCAGCAGCGAATCACCAACCATCGATTTGTCGGATGTCTTAAACACCACTGCCTTGCGCCAATCTGATCCACCTTCCTGGATAAGACAACCAACGAGTGAGCCATCTGTGGTGAAGAACATCCCGGCAAGGGCAGTCGTGCCATCAGCAGAAAAAGTATTCGGATCGAGAAATACTTCCTCTGCGCCGTCCATACCTTTCTTGCGGTACTGCACATTGTGATTCTGCAGCCCGGAGTTCCTTGAATAGTACAAGTATTCTCCTTCGCGATGCGGCGTGCCGAGCCGCTCGTAGTTCTGCAATTCATCAAGTCGCTTGCGAACAGCGTCGCGAAACGGAATGTTGGCCAGGTAACCAAAGGTGACTTTGTTCTGGTCTGCGACCCAAGCTGCCGTTGCCGCAGTGGTATCATTTTCGAGCCAACGATATGGATCCTTGACTTCTGTGCCGAAGTAATTGTCAACGGTGTCAACCTTGGCTGTCTGCGGATAGGGGCCGACGGCGGCTTTCTGAGTTGGCGCGGAGCACGAGATGCCCACCAGGGCAACACTTGCGACGAGAAGGTGCTTGATCATGCGTGTTGGATTAATGAAACCAAAGTACGTGTGAACTATGATATGAACAACGACTAAAGGATGGCTGACTACTGGTTCCTGTCAAGGGCCTAAAAAACGGCGGCCAGGATTAAAGTCCCGGCCGCCAAAGGTTTTGTGCTGCGCAAAAGGGCTTACGCCGCTTTCCGGATTCGTTCCATGCGCTGCAACTGCTTCTGGTTCGCTAACTCAATGATACCCAGCTTATTGAGTATCCGAATGACTTGATACGTCGGGTCGAGTTCATGCCATCTTACGCCGCCAAAATTGGCGCGCGAACCGTTCTTGTGGTGGTTGTTGTGATAGCTCTCCCCCATCATGAGAAAGTCGAACGGAAGGAAGTTCTTTGATGTGTCTTTCACTTCGAAGTTCCGATAGCCATACTTGTGCGCAAACCAGTTGATGACCGCGCCGTGGATTGGGCTCATGAGGAAGTGGAGCGGGAGCAAGAGATACATCCACCAATGGGTTGCGAACTGGAGGTAGAACAGCACGTAGAGCGATCCCCAAAACAAACGCGACGGCCATGAGCGGGCAATGCGGTCGAAGATCTCCCACTTTGGAACGCCTTCCGTAAAACGCTGGTCAGGCACCATCTTCCCGTTGGCGATCTGGGAGTAGATGGTCTTTGTCTTCCACATCATATTCCAGATGGTCTCATCGTAGGTCGGTGAGTGTGGATCTTGTTCAGTATCGGCATAGGCATGGTGCATGCGATGCATAACGCCGTAACCGAAGGGGCTCAGGTAATTGGAGCCCTGGAAAATCCAGGTGAGCACGAAGAATACTTTCTCCGTGAAGGGGCTCATGGTAAACGCCTTGTGCGACGAGTACCGATGGAGAAAGAAGGTTTGAAAGAATAGCGACAGGTACCAGTGCGCTAGAAAGAAGCCAACGATGATCATGACAAGCGGTTTAGGTCAAAGCCCACTTCGGGCTGTTGCTGTAAGACCCGTAGGGTCTTCCCGTGTGACAAAAAAGGCTTAAAAAAATCAGGAATTCTTCGAAACTGGCCCAAAAACGTCGGTTTTGAGGGCTTTGATGATGTCCCTGGCATTGCCTGTTTCGCAGGATTTACGAAAGCTGGCCATAAGGCCCGAAAAATCAGGAAAATCGAGCTGGATTTTGGCTCTTTCATCGGCGAGCTTCTTGCGGGCGCGACATACGAGCTGGCGGCAATGCTCCTTCTTTTTGTTCACCACGCGCTGAAGGGCGTCGTAGTCAACGTCAAATACCTCCTTCAGTAAGTAGACCGCGCGCTCGATTGGCTCCAATTTCGCATGCATCACGCGGAACGCACGTTCGAGATCTGCTTCCAGGTCCAGGTGCGAAAGGTTGTTTTCTTTAAAACGATGAATGAATTCCGTCACGTTGATGGATGAGAAATACTCTTCCTTCTTTTTCTTGAGCGACTCGAGGTGTGAGAGGCAGTTGTTCTTGACCGCCTGGATGAGGTAGGCTTTCGTGTTGCGGATCTTCTCAGACTCCATGCTCAGCCACTTCAGGAAGGTCTCCTGAACGATGTCTTCCGCGTCTGCCTTGCAACGCACAATATTGTACGCGATGCGATGCAGCAACGGTTGATAGAGCTCTATGGCCTGGGCCTGGTTCATGGACTGCAAAGGTAGGGTGGAATTATGGGCTTTCCTTGAAGATTTTTGAGCCATTTGCCTCACAGTCGTTTGGCCCTCAATGAAATACAGGCCCGGTTTGAACGATTCGCCTTACATTTGTGGTTCTCAATCTGCCATGGAGACCGTAGTAGCACCTGAAGTCCGAAAGCGACCCATACTGAAGCAGGAAATCGCTTTCCTGATCATTCACCTCTTGCCCTTGGGGGCGTTGTGGACAGGGGCCACTTTGTTCGACTGGGCGATGTGCATTTTCTTTTACGTCTTCCGCATGTTCTGGATCACCGGCGGATATCATCGCTATTTCGCGCACAAGTCGTACAAGACTTCGCGATGGTTTCAGTTTGTCATCGCATTCATGGCGCAGTCATCCGCACAGAAAGGAGCACTGTGGTGGGCCGCTCACCATCGTCATCATCATCGGTACAGCGACACTCCCAAGGATCCGCACTCGATGAAGATTTACGGTTTCTGGTATTCGCACGTGGGTTGGATCATCGGACCGGATTTCAAAGAGACAGATTTCAAAACCATCGGCGACTATGCCAAGTACCCGGAGCTGGTTTGGCTCAATAAGCACTACCTCGTGGCGCCCACGATGTTGGCGTTGGGCATCATGGCCCTGGGCGGTTGGGTGAATGGAGGGACCGTTTTGGCCATGTTTACCACGCATGGCTTTTCCAGCCTGTTTATCGGGTTCTTCCTGAGTACTGTAATCCTTTACCACGGTACATTTTCCATCAATTCAATCATGCACAAGTTCGGCAAGCCCCGGTACGATACCGGCGACGAGTCGAAAAACAGCCTCTGGTTAGCCCTCCTTACCCTGGGTGAAGGGTGGCATAACAACCATCATTATTACGAAGTGGCCTCACGCCAGGGCTTCTTCTGGTGGGAGGTTGACATCACGTATTACATCCTTCGGGGACTCGCTGCCGTAGGACTCATCTGGGACTTGAAGGAGGTACCCGAACACATCAAGCATTCGCGCAACAAAGAGGAAGCGCAGGAGTTGAAGAAGAAATTCGATGCGACCCGTCCTCCCCTATCACGCGTTCATAACGGGAAAGAAGAGACCGATGTCACCGTCTGACTTGGGCGCCGAAGGTGCCCCGCAGAACTTCCTCGCAAGTTCACTCAAGCTTTTCCGTTACTACAAAGGTCTCGGTGAGAAGGCCATCGCCCAGCTTGACGACGCTCAAGTAATGCGCAAGCCAAATGATGCGAGTAACAGCATCGCTTTGATCGTCCATCATCTTACCGGCAACATGCTCTCGCGCTTCACCGATTTTCTCACCACCGATGGCGAGAAGCCGTGGCGAAATCGCGAAGAAGAATTTGACAAAGATTATCCCAACAAGGCGGCGATGATGAAGGCATGGGACGACGGGTGGAAATGCCTCTTTTCTGCCCTGGAACCCTTAAAACCGGCAGATTTGGGCACAATCGTCTACATCCGCAATGAGGGGCAAACAGTGCTGGAGGCCATTCAAAGGCAGTTGGCTCACTACGCTTCTCACATCGGTCAAATCATCTACCAAGCCAAGATTTTGAAGGGGGAAGAATTCAAGACATTGTCTATTCCAAAAGGCGGGTCGGCGGCCTTTAACAGTGAGAAATTTGCCGAGGAGAAGTCCCGGAAGCACTTCACCGATGGCCTTAAATAGGCCAAATTTGCACAATCCACAGAGGCAGTTAACTTTGCAGTCCCTTTTCAAAAGAAAGGGCCAAAAGCGGGAGTAGCTCAGTTGGTAGAGCACGACCTTGCCAAGGTCGGGGTCGCGAGTTCGAGTCTCGTTTCCCGCTCATTCAAGGGAGAAAGTGTGGGAGTTTTTCCCGCACTTTTTTCTTTTCTGGACCCGCCCGGGTGGTGGAACTGGTAGACACGCAGGACTTAAAATCCTGTGGCCGTAAAAGGTCGTACGGGTTCAAGTCCCGTCCTGGGTACTCAATATGACATCGCATCGATGACTTGAGTCAACGCTCCACCTGAGCAATCTCAAGTGTTGCACACGGATCACTGGCTATCTTCGGGAAAGAAAAAGCCATGAAAAACATCCTCGTTCCCTGCGATTTTTCTGCCGAGGCACGCGAGGCATACGCCTTCGCCTTGCAGATCGCCGAACGCACAGGTGGCCGCGTCACCGTTCTCACCGCCATCGACCTGCCCATAGCGTATTCAGCATCCATCGGCGCTACGCCCTACTACTTCGATCCAAGCCTTATCAAAGACCTGAAGGAAGAGGCCCAGAAACAATTCAATAAGCTCACCCCCAAGCCTGCATCGGTAACCGTCGACTTTTTTGCAATGGACGGCTCTGTCACGCCGGTGATCCGCCAGTTCATCCGCGATAAGGCCATCGACCTGGTGGTGATGGGTACACGCGGGGCCTCCGGACTCAAAGAGTATCTCATCGGCTCCAACACGGAGAAGATCGTGCGCTACTCCCCGGTGCCCGTATTCACCATTCGCCGTTCTGTTGGCCTGGCTACCTTGCGCAACATTGTGTTCCCGACGATGCTCGAACCGGATGCCGCCCTTCTGGCCCACCTCCGACACCTTCAATCCTTCCTGAAGGCAAAGCTCCACCTCGTGATTATCAACACGCCGTACAACCTCCAGCGGACGCCCGACGAGTTGGAGAAAATGAAAGCGTTCGCCACGTCGCAGGGACTCGTGAATTACACCATCAGCAGCCGGGATGACTTCGGGGAGCCTGCAGGAATCCATCGTTTTGCCCGTGAGATCCATGCAGACCTCATCGCCATGGGAACCCACGGCAGGCGGGGTCTCGCGCACTTCTTCTCCGGAAGCATTGCCGAATCGGTCGTCAATCACGTCGACTGCCCGATCTGGACCTTTTCAACACATGCCTGAAAACAGGGCACGGCAAGGCCTGCAAACCATTGCTCATACCCCATGACCGCTGGCCCTAACGGGCTGAAATTCTGAGGGTAAGAACTGCGAAATTTGCGGGCTTATCACAGTTTTGTCATGCCCTTGAGACCTGCCCCTTATTGCCTCATTTTGACCTTCCTGGTGCTCGCGGCCGCCTGCGAGGAGAAGAAGACCGGGGGTAGCGGCGCCTCCAACCCCCGCCAGCGCGGACCCTTGCCCGTCGACGCCTTTGTGGCCTCCACCAGCACCCTCAGTGAGGATATCGAAGTGCCTGGCTCGTTGCTCCCGCTGGCAGAAACTCAGATCCGTGCCGAGGTGAACGGCCGCGTCGTGCAACTCAACATCCCCGAAGGAACCGTGGTGCCCCAGGGTTTCCTGCTCGTAAAACTTTTCGACCAGGACCTGCAGGCTCAACTGCGTAAACTGAAAGTGCAGCAGCAGATCGCCATCAAAACGGTACAACGTCAAAAAGAATTGCTCGCCATCAACGGCATCAGTCAACAAGAGTACGACTTGAGCGCACTGAATGTTGATAACCTCAGGGCCGACATGCAGTCGACCCAGATCGCTATTTCCAAAACGGAGATTCGTGCACCTTTTGCAGGCGAGATCGGTCTTAGAAATAACAACATCAGCGTCGGATCTTACCTTGCTACTGCCGACATCATCACCACCTTGCGCGATGTGCGCCAGCTTCGCCTTGAATTTTCCGTGCCGGAGAAGTACGCCAAGAATATTGCCAGGGGATCACAAGTATATTTCCGCGTAGACGGCGGCCAGGTGGATCATCCCGCCAGTGTCACCGCCACAGAAGGCAACGTGGAACCAACCACGCGCACACTCAAAGTGCGTGCCCTCGTCAACAGAAAACACGCCGAACTGGTGCCCGGAGTATTTGCCCGGGTGCACCTTCAATTGGGCAAGGACAACAAGGCCATCCTGGTGCCCACGCAAGCCGTGATCCCCCAGGCGCGCAACAAGCGCGTGATCCTCTTGCGTAAGGACAGCGCCGTTTTTCAGATAGTAGAAACCGGTATCCGTGACTCGTCGTACGTGCAGATACTGCGGGGGATCAAAGCCGGTGACACGGTAATTACGACGGGCCTGATGGCGATACGCCCCGGCTCCAAGGTGAAAATATCAACGGTGTCGAGAAAAGATTAAGTGCGGTTGACATGAACATCTCCGAATTCTCCATACGCCGACCCGTCTTCACCTTCGTGATGAACATCATGCTGGTGCTTTTCGGGGCCATTGGCTTTTCCTACCTCGGCGTGCGCGATTATCCGGCCATCGACCCGCCCAACATCAGCGTGAGCACATCCTACAGCGGGGCGAACGCCGACATCATTGAATCACAGATCACCGAACCCCTGGAGAAGTCCCTGAACGGGATCCCGGGCATTCGCAACATTACCTCCAACTCCTCTGTAGGACGCAGCAACATCAATCTCGAATTCAACCTTGGCGTCGACCTGGAGGCTGCCGCCAACGACGTCCGGGATAAAGTTTCCTCTGCGGCTCGTTCCCTGCCCCAGGACCTTTCTTCACCACCTGTCGTGCAGAAGGCCGACGCCAATGCCGACAACATCATCAGCATGACGGTGCAGAGTAACACACGCAATGCACTTCAACTGACAGAGTATGCGAACAACGTGCTTGTCGAGCGGATACAGACCATCGATGGCGTGAGCAGCGTAAGTATCATGGGAGAGAAGCGATATGCCATGCGCATCTGGCTGGATCCTGGTAAGCTGAGCGCGTACAGCCTGACCGCCCTCGAAGTACAGCAGGCCCTGAACCGCGAAAACGTCGAGCTACCTTCCGGGAAGATCACCGGTAACGCCACCGAGTTGACCGTACGGACCTTCGGCAAACTGTATTCGGAAGATGATTTTGGCAATGTCGTCGTTAAGTCGACGCCGCAGGGCAACATCCGCGTGCGCGATGTTGGACAAGCCTTGTTGGGTCCGGAAAACGAGGAATCGGCCCTGCGCGAAAGCCGGATCACCATGATCGCGGTGAGCATCACACCCCTGCCCGGCGCCAACTACGTGGCCATCTCCAACGAGTTTTACAAACGACTGGAGGAAATTCGCCGTGAAATGCCGGCGGACATCCGGCTTGACGTTTCCACGGATCAAACCAAGTTTATAAAGCGTGCCATCCTGGAGGTGGAAGAAACCCTATTGCTTTCATTTGGCCTCGTCGTTCTCATCATATTCCTTTTCTTCCGCGATTTCCTCATCGCCGTTCGGCCGCTGATCGACATCCCGGTCTCTCTCATCGCCACGTTCTTCATCATGTATTTGTTGGGGTTCTCCATCAACGTGCTCACCATGCTCGGCATCGTGCTCGCTACCGGTCTCGTGGTCGACGACGGCATCGTGGTGACAGAGAACATCTACAAGAAATTGGAAGCCGGCATGGGAAAGTATCAGGCTGCCATCGAAGGTTCAAAGGAGATTTTCTTCGCTGTCCTTTCCACATCCATTACCCTTGCCATCGTGTTCCTTCCCGTGGTTTTCCTCCCGGGGTTTGTGGGTCGCCTGTTCCGGGAATTCGGTATTGTCGTGGCCGGCGCCGTGCTGATCTCCGCTTTCGTATCCCTCACACTCACCCCGGTGCTCAGCGTAAAACTTACGCGCAGCAAACACTCGCACTCCTGGTTCTACCATGTGACGGAGCCATTCTTCGTCGGCATGGAAAACGGGTACCGCAACAGCCTGGCCGCATTCATGAAGGTGCGTTGGCTGGCCTTCGTCATCATTGCCGCTTGCCTGGGGTCTGCGTATTACATCTGGGAGAATATCCAGAGTGAGCTTGCCCCGATGGAAGACCGTGACCAGTTCCGCGTGCAACTCACAGGGCTAGAGGGCACTTCATGGGATTACATGGACAACTACGTCGACCGTGTTACTCAATTCGTCATGGACTCGGTGCCCGAAAGCAAAACGGTAATCTCATTCACGGGGGGCGGCGGAGGTTTTGGCTCGACCAATTCAGGAAACGTGAGGGTAAACCTCGTGCCGGCCAACGAGCGCGAGCGCTCACAGCAGCAAATCGTGGACGACCTAAGCAAACATCTGCCCATGTTTTCCGAGGGGCGCGTCTTCATTTCGCAAGAGCAGACGATTGCTGTAAACCGTCGCGGCGGACAGCCGATTCAGTTCGTCATCCAGAACAACAACTTTGAAAAGCTCAAAGAAGCCATTCCGCGTGTGCTGGCCGCGACCCAGGACTCGCCGGTTCTTCAGAATGCCGACGTGGACCTGAAATTCAATAAGCCGGAGTTGTTAGTTAAGATCAACCGCTTGAAGGCAACACAACTCGGCATCAGCGTCCAGGATATTTCACAGACCCTTCAACTGGCCTACAGCAACCTGCGATTCGGCTACTTTACGAAAGACGGCAAGCAGTATTCTGTGATCGGCCAGGTCACACGTGTGGACCGGGACGATCCAGAGGATCTGAAGAGGTTGTACGTCCGCACCACTTCCGGCGAATTGGTCTCCATCGACAACGTGGTAAGTTTTGAGGAATCGACTACACCTCCTTCATTGTTTCACTTCAACCGGTTCAAGTCTGCCGTGATTTCCGCCGGCCTGGCACCCGGCAAAACCATTGGCGACGGCATCGACGCCATGCGTGAGATCGCCAAGGAGCAACTCGACGACACGTTCCAGACATCGCTGTCAGGTTCTTCGCGGGATTTTGCTGAAAGCTCCGGCAATACTGCGTTTGCCTTTGTTCTTGCCCTTGTGCTCATCTACCTCATCCTTGCCGCGCAGTTTGAGAGCTTCGCTGATCCGCTCATCATCATGTTCACCGTTCCGTTGGCCATCTGCGGCGCCTTCATTTCTCTTTATGTCTTCAAGCAGACGCTGAACATTTTCTCCGAAATCGGTATGATCATGCTTATCGGGTTGGTGACTAAAAATGGAATCCTGATCGTCGAATTCGCCAACAAGAAACGCGAGCAGGGCCTGACGAAACTAGACAGCGTTCTTACCGCTTCCCGATTGCGCCTTCGCCCGATCCTGATGACCAGTCTCGCCATGGTGCTTGGCTCGCTGCCGCTGGCGTTGTCTTTGGGCGGATCTTCCTCAAGCCGCATCCCACTCGGCGTGGTGATCGTGGGTGGCGTGTTGTTCTCGCTGATCCTTACACTCTATGTGATCCCGGCCATGTACACGTACTTCTCAAGGAAGAAGAAGCACATCGATTACGGCGTAGCCGAACTGCCGACGCCTTCGAAAGAACCTGTTTATGAAGCGTAGTGGGTTGATCGCAATCTTCCTGCTGGTCACCTTGCCGACCCTGGCGCAGCAAGATGTAGTTTCCGTGGAGCAGGTGGTAAAACTGGCACTCCAGGAGAATTATGACATCAAGCTCTTCCAAAACTCTGCTGCCCTCGCCTTGAATGATGACAGGTTTGGGTACGGACTCTTCCTGCCTACCATCAATGCAACGGGGGCGTTTACCCGAAACACCAACAACGCCAAGATTGTAAGATTTGACAACATTGAGAGGGTTTCTCCTGCCGCCATTACGGTAAACAGCAACGCGGGAGTTCAGTTGGTTTGGACCCTCTTTGATGGAACCAAAATGTTTGCCGCCCGGGCGCGAATCCGCAAGCAAGCCGAATTGAGTCAAATCAATATCAGGAATCAGATGGTGAACAGCACTGCAAGCGTAATCTCCACCTACTATGGAATTGTGCGCCAGAAACAGCAACTCAAAGCCATCCTGGAGCAAATGTCGGTGAGTGAAGAGCGGGTGAAACTCGCAGAGCGAAAACTGCAGGTGGGGACCGGTGGAAAACCGGAATTGCTCCAGGCAAAAGTCGATTTGAATGCATTTCGCACCGCCAAACTCCAGCAGGAAACGTTGATCAGGCAGCTAAAGGATCAACTCAACGGCCTCCTTGGCCTGGCACTTCCTGACAATTACGAAACCTCCGACAGCATCCCTATCGACTTGACACTTGAAATGACACAGATTACTTCAAATATTGAGAACACCAACCAACAACTGGTTTCTGTCAGAAAGAACATCGAAGTGATGACTCAAACCTTAAAAGAGGGTCGGGCAAGTCGCTCGCCAACCATCAACTTCATTTCCAACTACAACTTTATTCAGCGAATAGAGAACCAGGTGGAAATACAGCAAGGCGTCACCGCCAAGCTGTCAGAAAACAAGGGATACAACTTCGGTCTCAACGTCTCCATTCCGATCATAAATGGCATGAACATCAATCGCACGATTGGACAGGCTAAAGTGAACCTGGATCGGCAAAAAATAATCTATCAACAACAGCTGGCAATTGTCATGGTTGGTGTGCGGGTCGCCTTCACGAATTATCAAAATTCAATCCAGGTGCTCAGGATAGAAGAGGAGAATATTTCATTGGCAAAAGAAAACGTCACCATCGCCCTGGAGGGTTTCCGGCGGGGAAACACCACCTTCATCGAACTGCGCACGGCACAACAGAGTTTGGCCGACGCCTACAATCGCCTCATTGCTGCACGCTTCAATGCAAAAATCTCCGAAACGGAACTTCTCCGCCTCCACGGTTCATTAGTCAACTAGTCCTAACGAGCTCAGCAGTTTGATGCTTAGCTTTACAACCTGGAACCTTAAACCAGGAACCTGAAACCAACTCGTGGAGCGAAAAAAACTGCACATCAAAGGCCCAGAGTGCTCGCGAATCATTGCCGGCGCCTGGCGGTGGCACACGATTTCGGCCGAGCAGTTGGAGCGGCTCATCCAAACGGCGCTCAACCTGGGCATAACGAGTTTCGATCACGCCGACATCTACGGCGATCACAGCAATGAAGAGCGATTCGGCGCCGTCCTCCGGAAGCAGCCTTCACTTCGCAGCCGCATGGAACTCATTTCCAAATGCGGCATCAAATTCCCATCCACCCGCCGGCCCGATACCCGGGTTAAACACTACGATACCTCCGCTGCCCATATTCGTTGGTCGGTGGAGAACTCCCTCGCCATGCTGGCAACCGATCACCTCGACGTGCTGCTGATCCACAGGCCAGACCCGCTGACTGATCCGGCGGAAGTGGCTGAGGCATTCACCGCCCTTCGCAGGGAAGGTAAAGTGCTGCATGTGGGCGTCTCCAATTTCACTCCCTCGCAATTCAGGATGCTTCAATCCTGGTTGCCCTTTCCGCTCGTCACCAATCAAATTGAAATCTCCCTGTCACGTATCGACTCGCTGTTCAACGGGGACCTCGATACGATGATGGAGTTTCGTGCACATCCCATGGCCTGGTCACCGCTTGGAGGGGGCAAGACGCTTTCGGTCAGCGAACGGGAATTGTTCCCATTCATCCAAAAATACAACTGCTCGTATCCTCAACTTTCGCTGGCATGGCTGCTCCGACATCCAGCAGGTATCTTTCCCATCATCGGCACGACGCGTCCCGAACGCATGGAAGAGGCTGCTGGCGCAATGTCAGTGGCGCTGGACCGGCAGGACTGGTTTGAACTTCTGAAAGGGGTAATGGGGAAAGAGGTCCCCTGAGCAAACTATTCCTCGTGCTCGACGATGTCGGAGAGTTTGTACTTCTGAATGATGTAGTAGAGGAAGTTGAAGCGAAGTGCGTCTTCGTCGCTGCGTGGCTGCGGCTTCTGTACCGGCGACTCCGGGCGGGCCACCCGATGAAACGGCTTGGTCGTAACCGCAACTGAATCTCGAACACCTGGATGCTGAACAGTTTGTACGGGCTGGTCTACGATCAATGTTTTATCTTCGTTGAAGTTCATCTGCCGGTGGGCGGGATCGGGTCCTTCCACTACAGGGGTATCTTCCTGGGCCTTTGCGGTAAAGGTCAGGAGCGACACAGCGGCCAGAATGATCAAAAGATTCGAGAACTTCATTTCACCTGTTCAACGTCTCCCCCAGCGCAGGGTTGGGGGGATTCGAATATACAAAAAAAGACAAAAGATGATTAACTGGGAAGAGTTCATGAAAGTAGATCTCAGGGCAGGAACCATAATTCGCGCAGAACCGTTCCCGGAGGCCAAAAAACCCGCTTTTAGGCTCTGGGTGGACCTTGGTCCTGAACTGGGTATTCGCCGCAGCAGCGTGCAAATTACCCACCACTACGGGATCGACGAACTGCCTGGAAAACAGGTTGTATGTGTTGTAAACTTCCCGCCCAAGCAGATCGCGACCTTCATTTCCGAGATTCTCGTCACCGGCTTTCCCGACGACCAGGGGCACGTCATCCTGACCTCGCTCGACAAGCCTGTGCCCAATGGGGCCCGTCTCTTCTGATATGAATTTTAAGGAACTGGCCGCCTCCATTGAAGGGCAATTGCTCCAGCTCACGCACAACCGGCCGGTGAATGTGCTCGTTACCGACAGCCGGAAACCGGTAGTCGACGAAGGTTCCGTGTTTTTTGCCATAAATGGAGAGCGGCACGATGGCCATAGGTTCATTCCCGAATTGTATCGACTTGGCATTCGGCAATTTGTCGTTGAATCGCCACTGGCTCCCGGCGACTACCCTGATGCGAACATCCTGCAAGTGCCCTCATCGTTGGGCGCCCTGCAGCAATGGGTAATTCAGTGGCGCAAGCAATGGAACATTCCCGTTGTGGGCATCACGGGTAGCAACGGGAAAACAACGATCAAGGAGTGGCTATTCCAGGTGCTGTCTCCTGACTTCCGAATCGCGAAGAGCCCGGGGAGCTACAACTCCCAGCTTGGTGTTCCTCTGTCGGTGTGGGGCCTTAACGCACACCACCAGATGGGGATCTTTGAAGCCGGTGTCTCGAAGGTTGGTGAAATGTCACTCCTGCGCAACATCATGCAGCCCACGCTGGGAATCTTCACCAACCTGGGCAGCGCCCACGACGAGGGCTTTGCATCGCGTGAAGAAAAAGCCGTGGAGAAATCGTTGCTGTTTAAAAATTGTGAATGCACCCTCTATTGTCGCGATCATGAAGAGGTGCACAAAGTCCTGCAACGACAAGGCATTCCTACCCTTTCCTGGGGCTCCACTCCGGCAGCTGACATCCGGGTAGAACAATTCGACGGCGAACGTTTCCGAATCACGTTCAGAAAAAACTCTTTTCAGCTGGCCCTGCCGTTTAGAGATGCCGCACTCCTTGAAAACGCATTTCACGTTGTCGCGTTCCTCCTGATGCGCGGCTATGATGTCACCACCATCCAGGAGAGGATCAACAGCCTGCACGCTGTTCCCATGCGGCTCGAACTGAAGCAAGGCGTACATCGAAGCCTCCTCATCGATGATTCATACAACAACGACCTGGCCGGGCTCACCATCAGTTTGGATTTCCTGAGAAGCCAGCAAAAGGGACGGAAGACCGTGATCCTTTCCGACATCCTCCAGTCGGGCCTGACGCCTGAGAAGCTGATTTCCCAGGTAGGCGCGCTGATCAAAAATGATTCAATTGAGTTCATCGGGATTGGACCCACTCTCCTGAAGCACCGTGAACAATTGGGACCCGGACAATACTTCCCTTCGACCGAGGCATTTCTGGAACAACTCGACACCTCGCAATTCGCCGATCGGGTAGCGCTCATCAAAGGTGCTCGCCCTTTTCGATTCGAACGAATCGTTCACCAACTGCAGCGCAAGGTGCACGGCACCGTGATGGAAGTCGACTTGACAGCCATGGTGCATAACCTCAATCATTTCAAGTCGCGGCTCCGGCCGGGCACAAAGACGATGGCCATGGTCAAGGCGTTTGCCTATGGGAGCGGCAGCGAAGAGGTGGCCAATCTTTTACAATTTCATCGTGTCGACTACCTCGGTGTGGCCTTTGCCGATGAGGGTGTAGAATTGCGAAAAAACAACATCACACTGCCCATCATGGTGATGAATCCCACGGAAGAAAGTTTCTCGGCCATGCTGCAACATCAACTTGAGCCAGAGGTGTACAGCCTTCGGGTGCTGCGCGGGCTAATTCTGTATCTCAAGGGGCATGAATTCAAGATTCACATCAAGCTCGACACGGGCATGCACCGGCTCGGTTTCGAACAAGATGATCTGACGGAGCTTGAGTCACTGTTGCGTTCGAACACTCACCTAAAGGTGGCCTCTCTTTTTACCCACCTGTCAGGCGCCGACGAACGAACGCATGACGACTTCTCACGACAACAAGTGAAGCAATTCACGGCAATGTCGGACCGGCTGGAGAAAGTACTGGGCTACAAGCCCCTTCGTCACGCATTAAATTCGCCGGGCATCCTTCGGTTTCCGGAATTCCAGTTCGACATGGTGCGCCTTGGGATTGGGCTTTACGGAATCGATCCCACAGAAGAGGGGGGTGCCGGCCTTACGCCGGCAGTAACATTGAAGACCATCATCTCTCAAATCAAAACTGTGAAAGCCGGGGATACCGTGGGTTATGGCCGTCGTGGAAAAATTTCAGCCGATTCGAGTATCGCCACGCTGGCCATTGGCTACGCCGACGGGTTCAGTCGAAGATTTAGCAATGGAGCCGGGCATGTGCTCATCCATGGCAAGCTTGTGCCCGTTGTCGGAAATGTCTGCATGGATATGACGATGGTGGACGTGACGGGGATACCCGCGAAGGAAGGCGACGATGCCATCCTCTTCGGCCCCGAGTTACCCATTCAGCAGGTAGCCAAATGGATCGACACAATTCCTTATGAAATTCTGACGAGCACGAGTGAGCGGGTGAAGCGAGTATTCTATGCGGAGTCCATTTGAATCCGGTTTTGCACGGATCAAAATCTCACGTGATTGATTGAGAATTGAATACGTATGAAGCTGCAGACCTTTTAACGCAGAGATCGCAAAGGTTGAACGCAAAGAACGCAGAGAGCATACAAGTGATGGCAGTGCCTAGTGCCCAGTACCTAGTGCCCTCAACGGTTAATTGTACTTCACATAGCCCTCCCACTTCTCCAACACTTGTTGAAAGTCATCCGGAAGTTCAGAATCGAATTGCATGAACTTCCCCGTGCCTGGGTGAACGAATCCGAGTGTCTTCGCGTGCAGCGCTTGACGGGGCATCAGTTTGAAACAGTTTTCTACAAATTGCTTGTACTTGGAAAATGTGGTTCCTTTCAGCACCTGGTCTCCACCATAAGTTGCGTCGTTGAAGATCGTGTGCCCGATGTATTTCATGTGGGCGCGAATCTGGTGCGTGCGGCCCGTTTCCAGCTTGCACTCAAGCAGCGATACGTACCGGAACCGTTTCAGCAAGGAATAGTGCGTGATCGCTGTCTGCCCTGATTGTCCATCGGGGAAGGCGACGGTCACACGTCTGTCTTTTGGGCCACGTCCGATGTTCACATTGATAGTCCCCTTCTCCGACTCAGGCTCACCCCAGACCAACGCCCAGTAGGTTCGCTCGATAGAGTGATCAAAGAATTGCTTGGCCAGTTTGGTTAACGCTAACTCAGTCTTTGCGATCACCAACAGGCCCGAGGTGTCTTTATCAATGCGATGCACCAACCCAGGCCTTCCCTCGTTGCCTTTCATTTGGGGCAGGTTCTGAAAGTGATAAGCAAGTGCGTTGACTAGGGTACCCGTCCAATTCTGGTAAGCCGGGTGCACCACCATTCCCGGGGGCTTATTGATGATGAGTACTTCTGTGTCTTCGTAAACGATGTCAAGTGGAATATTCTCCGGTACAACGTCCGTGTCGCGGGGAGGCTGGGGAAAGGAAATGGTGATGACGTCGTGGGGACGGATCTTGTAATTGGGCTTGACCGGCTTTTCGTTCACCCGAACAAACCCCTCGTGAATGCCATCCTGGACCTTGGTGCGTGTCACATGAGCCAGGCGGTCCATGAGGAACTTGTCGATGCGAAGTTGTCCCTGGCGCCCGTCTACGACGATGCGGTGGTGTTCAAATAACTCGTCATCGAGCTCCTCATCATTATCCTCTCCTGGTTTCACGCTTCCAAGTTATGCAATTCAGGGTCCACCGGTTTACCTTGGAATTGCTGCTTGACTATCAGAGCGAAAACTGGAGCGGCAACGTGAAGCGCTGCCTTACAAACTTCCGTCGTTGGATACCCGGGACCCAACTTATTTTCTTCTGGGATTCCTGAACCGCCTCAAGGGCTGCCTCATCACAACCGCCCCCAATTCCCTTGATAACCTTAAAGTCTGACAGTGAACCATCCTTGTTCACAATGAACTCTACGAATACTCTTCCTTCTATCTTCTTGCGTCTTGCTTCCTTGGGATACTTGAGCAATGTCTTGATCTCTTTGTAGAAGGCAGTCATTCCGCCGTCTGGATGAGCCGCTACTTCAACTATTACGAAGATATCCTCCTTGCTCGGCTCAGGAGTGGTGGTTGCTCCCACTTTGAGTTTTTTTCTGATCAGAAAAGGATAGTCCGAATTTGAAACGTCAGGTTCTTGGGAAAACGACTCTGTCCGCCAGTGCTTGTTGCCTTCAGGCAGCACGGTGATCAATGGGCTCGTCAGCGGAAAAGTTCGGCCCTCGGCAGTGACATACCCATCGAGGAATTGTCCATTGGCAAACCGGGATGCCGTAAATACTGTACCATCCGGCAAAGCCTCGGACCAGGTACCGTCGTACTCGTAGTCCTTGACTTGACCTTTGACCGTAATGCGGGTATCAGCTGTTTCGTCATAGAACTCAAACCAGGTTCCTGTTCCATTTTTTGTGAGGATTTGTCCGGTTGCATCTCGCACTGTTCGAATCCCTGGTCTTCCGGAGACAAATTCGATTTCATACTTAAGCGATCCATCCTGGTGATAGTATTTCCATGCGCCGTTTCTAACGCCCTCCTCGTAGGGGCCCTCCGAGGCCTTGATCCCATTTTCATAGAAGTTGACAAAGCTGCCATTCTTCTTCCCATTGGCGTAGAACCCTGTCATCACCAAGGTTCCCGCTGAAGTAAAATCCTTCACTTCTCCAATAAAGACCCGGCTCACTGTATCAAGAACACAAGTGCGGTAATAGGTCGCCGCATCCTTTTTTGTCAGGCGCCAGGCATCGTTGTAATACAACTGTCTGACCGCTTGACCTGCCGCGCTCAGTGCTATCGCCACGAACAGTATCAACACAAGAATTCCTTTCATGAATGCAAAGTGCACAACCGGATGGTTTTTTTCAACCTCGGCCCATGTGGTGCTATCTTTGAAGGTGCCATTGATCCTCCTCCTGTTGCTCCTTGCGTTCACCGCTTCCGGCCAAATGACTGGACGAGATAGGAGAAAACTGGAACTCAACGGCCCCTATCACCAGCGAGTAGTTGTACCTGACCACATGACTTTGGTCCTTAACACGTCGGATGTGAGGATCGACACGCTGATCATGGACAGGAAAAGCGTGTTGAAGATCGAGTCATCAACACGCTTGACTGTCGGTTACGCTGTCATCGGAAAAAAATGCCTCATCGATGGTCGTGGCAAATCCGGTATCGGAGTAGCCGGACGGGGCACTAATGGCAAGCCGTTGAATTTGACAATCACTTTTCACGAGCTTGGACGACTGACGATCAACACCAGTGGCGGCACCGGAAGCAACGGATACCGTGGAAGACCGGGATCTCCCGGCATTTCTGGCGGAACGAGTACTGCTGACGGCGGCGCAGGAGGACCCGGTGGTCCTGGAGGTGATGGAGGCGATGGCGGAAATCTCACGTTGCTTTATCGATGTGTAGGATTTTCTCCGGTTTTTGAGAAAGCGAAGAGAAATTCCCTCTTCATTAACAACAAGGGGGGTAAAGGGGGCGGCGGCGGTGCCGGCGGCCCTGGTGGACCCGGAGGCCGGCCTACCCGGAGACAATACGTTGGGGCCAGGGGAGAGACTGTAACCGAATGGAACGGTGTGCAGGGATCAAGAGGCCCAAGTGGTCCTACGGGAGAAGCGGGCGACCCCGGGAGGGATGGGGTGCTTGTGGTTAAAGAAATGTGAAAAACTCAACGGTGCTGGCTAGCCCAATTTGAAGATGACCGGCAAGGTGTATTTCATCTTCACAAATTTTCTTTGTTGAATTCCCGGGCGCCACTTTACCCTTTCCTGTGATTCAGAGACTACGCTCGCAGCCACTTCATCGCAGCCTCCTCCGATTCCCTTGATTACCTTAAAGTCTGTTAAGGTACCATCCTTACCGACAACGAATTCGACAAAGACATTTCCTTGGATTCCTCTTCTCCTTGCGTTCTGGGGATACCTGCCGTTAAGGAGTCGACTCACCTCCTGGTAGAATTCCATCATCCCTCCGACAGGGCTGGCGTTTACTTCGCTAACACTGAAGTTGGAGGTTGCTCTTCCCTTTATTTTATCGACAAAGTAGTAGTTGTCCAATAGCTGGGGATCTTTCAAATAAAAGCCTTCCGTCGCTTCGTGTTTGGGGTCCTCGGGAAAATCACTAATGGCATTCGCCAGCTTAACCAGCTGACCTTCGACCTCAATGACTGCGTCAACAAACCGACCCTCCCGAAACTTTGCCTTGGACCAGAGCTTTCCATTTTTCAAGGACCAGGTCCAGATATCGTCGTGCTTGTAGTTTTTAAACTTTCCCCGGACAACGATGTGTTCCCCTTGAAACTCTTTGTATTCTGCTGTCCAGGACCCAGTCCCATTTTCAACAAGCACTTTCCCGGTAGAATCAAGGTAGGTGATGACTTCCAGTTCCGAATCAACAAACCGCATACTGCTCTTTAGGGAACCGTCAGCATAGTAATAATTCCACTCTCCTACACGCTTGTCGTCATTATAGCTTCCCTCCCACAACTTCCTTCCCGTTGTGTCATAACCTGCAAAGGGTCCATTCTTTTTACCCTCCGCATACCCGCCTGTCATGATCAGCTTTCCTTCTTTCGTAAAGTCCTCGACCTTACCATCAAAACATGGCCACCCCTCCGTGTCAATCATGCCCTTCCGGACAAAAACGGCTGAATCCTTAGACGTCAAGATCCAGTCCTTGTTGTAATAGAGGTTTATCGCCTCTTGGGCCACTGCCGGGGTTAAACTGGCAATGAGAGAAATACAAAAGCATAGTTTCGTCGTTCTCATGCCGCGTCCTCCGCAAACATCAACACGTTTCCATCGGGATCCTTGATGGCAAACTCATTTGCACCGTAAAATGTCTTTCGCATTGGCAAAGCAATCGGAACGTTTCCCTTCACCGAATCATGCCACGCATCGAGCCCCTTCACCTTGATATAAAAAGTTGCTGCCGCTGCCCCGGCTGAGAGCCTCAATTGTGGCACATCTTCCTGGATGCTCGCCAGCGTTTGAAACATGACGGTCGCCCCTTCGCGCATCACCATGGCCCAGTTCATTTTACCCGAATCCGGCACCGAGGCAATTTTGGCGAACCCAAGCTTGCTGGTGTAGAAGTCGACAGAGCGATTGACGTCTGCCACAATCAAGTTGGGCGACAATGATTCGAGCTCAACAGACCCTTTGCTCATAAATAGAGGGGATTTGGCGCAGGGCGAAAGTTGCTGAAAAAAAATCGTTAGGAAAATGAAGGCTTAAAAAACACCTTTCGGAAATGAATCTCCGGCTCGTGCTCTTATTCCTGCTGTTGATGGCCGCATGTCAATCGGCACCTACCGACGGGCCCTTTCTGCCCGGCCAGGTCCTGGGTGTAAACAACAACAAGAAACTAGAGGAAACCTCCGGTCTTGCCGCCAGCCGCCGCTACCCAGGACACTTCTGGGCGCACAACGACAGCGGTCACCCAACCGACCTTTTTTTGCTTGACTCAACGGGGCAAACCCAAGCCAAATTTCATTTGGCCGGTGCGCACAACAAGGATTGGGAAGATATGGCCGCCATGACAGTCGCCGACACCACCTGGCTTTTTATTGGGGACATTGGCGACAACCTCAGAAAACGAGAGGTGAAACGCATCTATCAACTGGCTGAGCCCTCGATAGAAAAAGAAGGCGACGTGCAAGTCTTGGATACCTTGTTGGTGCGCCTGGAAGATGAAATCCACGATACCGAGGCCCTGCTTGCAGATCCCATTTCGCGCAACTTGTACCTGGTGACAAAGCGGCAAGGTGACGCGTGGCTCTATGAATTGAAATATCCTTTTGAAGCGGACACCCTCATAGCCCGCCGCGTCCTCCACATTCCACTTCGTCACGTTACTGGCGGTGACATTTCTGCGAATGGTACAGAAATTCTCCTGAAAACATACGATGTCATACATTATTGGAGACGTGAACCCTCTCAATCCGTGCCCGACGCATTGCTACAGCCCGGCACCCCTCTCGCATACGAGCGGGAGCCCATGGGTGAGACGATCGCCTGGGCAGTGGATGGATCTGGTTTCTATACTTTGAGTGAAAACGCCAAAGGTGTACGGGGTCGGCTCTATTTCTATGCCCGACGTCAGGTGAATCCCTGACTCCTATTTCTGCCGACCTCCCAATTCTTCAACTAAAGCACGGATTTCTGCCGCTCGATCCTTTCGACCGAGTTGATTCAATGAATCGAACGCACGGCCCAGGTACTCGTTGATCTTTGCTTCGGTGATGGCACGAACGCCCAATTCGTCGTAGATGGTCTTAACCGCTTTCACCTTGGCCGACTTATTAAACTTTTGTGCCTTCAGCCATCCCTTCAGCGAGACAGCCTCCTTCCCACGCGCCCGCTTCAAGGCGCTGATCAGGAGGAAAGTTTTCTTGTTGGCGATAATGTCGCCACCCGTTTGCTTGCCAAATTTCTTCTTCTCCCCGTAGACATCCAGCAGGTCGTCTTTCAACTGAAACGCAATGCCCAGATCAATACCCATCTGTCGAAGTCTATCCCGGTCTGAGGATGGTGCATCGGCGAGCACAGCACCAAGTTCCAGGCTGAAGCCCAACAGCACCGCCGTCTTGAGGCGAATCATTTCCAGGTAAGAGGCTGCTGAAACAGTCACCGCGGTTTCAAACTCCATGTCCATCTGCTGACCTTCGCACACGCTGGTGGCGCATTCGTTGAGCAACCGGAGTACTTCAGAAAGTTTCCTGGGCTCAAGATCCTGGATCCTCTCGTACACCTTGACGAGCATCACATCGCCGGAAAGGATGGCAGTGTTCACACTCCACTTTTTGTGCACCGTCGGCTTTCCTCTTCGAAGAGGTGCCTGGTCCATGATGTCATCGTGAACAAGTGTGAAGTTGTGAAACGCCTCCACCGCTGCCGCGTATTTGATCGCCGGGCTTGGATCATCCTTGTAGAGCCGGTAGGCCAGCAAGACCAGCAACGGCCGCATGCGCTTGCCCCCCAGTGACATCATGTAGCGCAGAGGATCGTACAAAGAATGTGGCTTCCCGTCGAACCGGAACTGCCTCACTTCTTCCTCGATGCGTTGGACCAGTTCCTTTGTCATCTCCTGCGACGTTCCGGCCTGCGGTCATCCCACCCCGACAACTCCTCACCAGTTTCAATAGAGAGGTCCATCATGCGCCGGTCGATGTCGGTTCTCTTGACGCGAACTTCCACTTCATCTCCAAGGCGGTAGATCTTTTTGCGCCGGCGGCCGATCACCCGATAGCTGCGTTCCTCAAATTCGTAGAAGTCGTCCTTCATGTCGGCCAACCGGATCATGCCTTCGCACTTTGTCTCGATGATCTCGACGAAAATCCCGAAGTCCGTAACACCACTGATGATTCCCTTGTACACTTTGTCGGTCTGCAGACTCATAAACTCCACCTGCTTGTAGCGAATTGAGGCTCTCTCCGCGTCGGCAGCACGCTTTTCACGCTCCGAGGAGTGAACGCACTTCGACTCGTAATCGGTCTTGCTCGCCGGCTTTCCCTCGTCGAGGTAGTGTTGCAGTAAACGGTGCACCATCATGTCGGGGTATCGACGGATGGGGGACGTAAAATGAGTGTAGTGATCAAATGCGAGCCCAAAGTGACCCATCGCTTCTGTGGTGTATTTGGCCTTCGCCATGGCGCGAACGGCCAGCGACTGCAACACGTTTTGTTCGGGCTTGCCTTCGATTTCTTCCATGAGCGCGTTCAATGACCTGGAGACCGCCTTTTCATCCGTGTTAAGTTTGTGGCCGAATTGTCGGGCAAACTCGGCGAAATCGCTCACCTTGTCCGCATTGGGGAGATCGTGCGTGCGATACACAAACGTGTTCCGCTCCCCTCCCTTTCCTTTATTATAGACAAAAGTGGCAACTGCTTTGTTAGCCAGCAGCATGAACTCCTCGATCAGCTTATGGGCGTCCTTGCGGATTTTGGGAATCACAGCCAGGGGCTTGCCGGCTGCGTCGAGCTTGAACTTTACTTCCGTGGTTTCAAAGTTGACGGCCCCACGTGTGAATCGTTCCTTCCGAAGCTTGTGCGCCAGCTCATTGAGCATGGTCAGTTCTTCGGCGAACTTGCCTTGCTTGGCGTCGAGGACTTCCTGCGCCTGTTCATAGCTGAACCGATGGTCGGAGTGGATGGCTGTCCGGCCGAACCATTCCTTGTGCACTTTGGCACGCATGTCTATTTCAAAGACAGCTGCGAAAGTCAACTTCGTTTCATTGGGGCGCAGAGAACAAAGCTCGTTGGAAAGGCGCTCTGGCAGCATGGGCACCGTGCGATCAACCAGGTACACGGATGTAGCACGGTCGTAAGCATCCTCGTCCAGGGGAGTTCCTTCCCGTACGTAGTGTGTTACATCAGCAATGTGAACGCCTACCTCCACGTGTCCATTGGGCAACTTCCTGAACGAGATGGCGTCGTCAAAATCTTTTGCGTCTTCCGGGTCGATGGTGAATGTGAGCACATCCCGAAAGTCCCGCCGCGCGGCAATTTCCTTGTCGCCAATGACGTCGCTGATTTGCTCTGACTCTTTTAATACATGGCCGGGAAACCGGAATGGGAGGTCGAACTCAGCCATGATGGAATGTATCTCCGCTTCGTTTTCTCCTGTCTTGCCCAGGATTTCCACCACCTTCGCCTCAGGCGCCTTGTCACCGTCACCCCACCGGGTGACTTCAAAAAGCACTTTATCGTTGTTCTTTGCCCCCTGCATGTTTTCGGGGTAGATGAAGAAATCTTGATAAATTTTTCTAAAGTCAGGAACGACAAAAGCAAACTTGTTGGAGGACACTTCCAGGCGCCCGACAAACCGGTTGCGCTTGCGCGTCACCACTTCCTCCACACGACCTTCGGGCTTCTGGCCTTTTCGTTGACTGATAATGGAAAGACGAACGGTGTCGCCGTGAAGTGCCGTGCCAAGGTCGCGGGTCTGAATGTAGACTTCCGAGTCCTCGCCGGTCCTTGCAAAGGCAAATTTTGGATTCACATGGTCGACAACTCCCTCAAGGGTTGCCGCTTTCTGTGTCGAGGCGTAGCTCCCGTCTGGTAACTGCCGGATTTTTCGCGACTCTTCGAGTTCGTCCAGTATGCGGAAAATTTGCTTGTTCGCATCCTTGTTCTTCGCCCCCAATGCCCGAACCAGCTGCTTGAAATGAAAAGATGCCCCCGGATTGTCTGCGAAGAGTTCCATCAACATCCTTCGAAGAGAAGTTGATTGCTCTTTGTGCTGCTTTTCTTTCCGTTCCTTGAATTTCTTTTTCGACATGTTATTTGGGTGGGTCAGGCTGCGACAATGTTCGGGACCTCAACCATCGGGTAGCCACGAAGTCGCAGAAACAATTGTGCCACGGCGATCACATCGCCAACACAATATTCAACAATTTTTTTCAGGTCCTTCTCGCGGTAATACACTTCGTTCACCCGGGAGCCGTCCATGTCGCCCTTGCTTGTGGGGATATTGAACAGCGTTGCCAGCAGGTCGAGAGAAGTGTAGTGCTTGTAATCGCCAAACTTCCACATCTCAAGTGTGTCGAGGTGCGGGATTTCCCAGGGTTTTCGTCCTGATAGGCAAAGCGACTCCGGCAAGGCAATGCCGTTGATGAGCATTCGCCTGCTCAGGTAAGGGTAGTCAAACTCCTTGCCGTTGTGTGCACAGAAACGCAATTGCGATTGATCCATTTTCGCGATGGCAGACCTAAATTCGTTTAGTAAAATGGACTCATCGTGGTTGGCAAAGCTCCTGGTCTTTAGCGTTCGCACGCCGTTCTCATCGGTGATCAACCGTCCGATGGCGATTACGATGATCTTTCCGAATTCCGCATAGATGCCTGCGCGCTCGTTGTAGACGTCCTCGTCGGTGAGCGTTGGGTCACGCTGGCGAAAATAGTTTGCCTTCCTCGCCCAGTGCGCCTTAAACCGTTCGTCCAAGGCCGCATGTGTTTCCGCGCAGGCCACCGTTTCGATGTCCAGGAAAAGGATGTTCCGTAAATCTTCCATCAACCTAAGTAAGTGAGTGCAACGCGGGCAAACTCTTCCGGGTTCTCAGCCTGCACCCAGTGGCCCGTATTCATCGTAATGAACTCAGCCCGCGGGAAAATGTTCAGGATGAGGGCTTCGTCGCCCGCCGCATAATAATTGGATTTTTCTCCGCGAATAAAAAGACATGGGCCGTCATGTTTTCCTGAGTAAATCATCGACGCCCCCAACGCCTCGATATTGCTGTCGATCGCTGGCAGGTTGATTCTCCATTCGAACTTGCCCTCCGCGTTCCTTGCGAGGTTTTTGAGCAGAAATTGTCGCACTTCCATCTCGGGCACAAAAGCAGCCAGTCGCTTGTCGGCTTCACCTCGCGAACCGATGGAGTCAAGGGGTATATCGTGCAACCCGTCGAGAATGGCGTCATGATGCACGGGGTACTGTTTCGGAACGATGTCTACCACGATCAGCTTATCCACTCCCTGGGGGTACTTCACAGCATAGTTCATGGCCGCCTTCCCTCCCATCGAGTGGCCGATAATGCTCGGCTTCTCAATTTTCTCCTGTGTCACGAAATCGTGGATGTCCTCCGCCAGCACCCCGTAGTTCATCTCATCACTGTGGGGCGATTGCCCGTGATTCCGCTGGTCGACCAGGTAGACTGTGTAGTGTTGAGCAAAAGTTTTCGCCAGGGTGAACCAATTGTCAGAGGAACCGAATAACCCGTGGAGAATGATCAGCGGTTTACCCTGACCTGACTTGCGAGAGAACAACTTCATGTGGCACAAAGGTACTGAACGAAGGGGGAAGTGTATATTTGCCGCGCATGAATACGCGGGCTGTGGACCATACCTCTGTACAGGGAATAACCTATGAATCGCTTGCGCGAACGTTCGGAACGCCCTTGTACGTCTATGATACAAGCGTGATGATTCAGCAGATCGATCGCCTTCGCGAAGCGTTCAAGGGAGTTCATATCAAGTATGCGGCGAAGGCGCTGACGAACGTGTCTGTTCTTCATTTCATGAAAACCAGGAATGTAGATGTCGACGTGGTCTCCATCCAGGAGGCGCACCTCGCCCTGCATGCAGGGTACACGCCTCAGGAGATCATGTTCACGCCGAATTGTGTCGCTTTTGAGGAAATCGTAGAAGGTGTGGAGGCCGGACTGATGATCAACCTGGACAACCTCCCGGTGCTGGAAAAGTTCGGCGCTCGTTATGGAGGCTCCTATCCCTGCGTGGTGCGGATAAATCCTGATATCCTGGCGGGAGGGAACCTTAAAATATCCACCGGGCACAGGCACTCCAAGTTCGGGATCTCCATTCATTCTGCTGCTGAAATTCGCGCGGTAGTGTCCAAATACAGCATCAACCTGCACGGCCTGCACATTCACACGGGTTCAGAGCTCACCGACCTGGACGTATTCATGAAGATGGCCGACATTCTGTTCGGCCTGGCGAAAGAATTTCCCACGGTGCGCTTCCTCGATTTCGGTGGGGGATTAAAAGTGGCGTACAAACCAGGCGATGCGAAGACTGACATCGCAGAGTTGGGGCGACGGCTGACTGCTGCTTTCAAATCCTTTCAAGAAAAAGAAGGCCGCGAACTTGGCCTTTGGATGGAGCCGGGAAAATTTCTTGTCAGCAGCGCTGGCACGTTACTCGTTCGTACCAACATCGTCAAGCAGACTCCCCATGTTACGTTCGCCGGCGTTGATTCCGGGCTAAATCACCTCATCCGGCCCATGATGTACGATGCTTATCACACTATTCTCAACATCTCCAATCCGAACGGCTCGCAGAAAACCTACACCGTAGTTGGCAACGTCTGCGAAACCGACACGTTCGCGACTGATCGGGAACTAAATGAGGTCCGGGAAGGTGACTTGCTTCTCATCCTCAATGCCGGAGCCTACGGATACACGATGGCATCGAATTACAATTCTCGTTTCAGGCCTCCTGAGGTGATGGTGCACAATGGCGAAGCGAAACTCATCCGCCATCGCGACACCCTGGATCACTTGCTTTCAGGGCAAGTAGATGTCTTCAAGTAGTTGCCCTGACAAAAAAAGGCGCGTACTCCGCGCCTTTTTCTTTCTTACCAGCAGCGATTGCGAAGCAATCGCCCAAATCCTGTTCATCCAAGAAATCCCATCAATCCAAGTCTGAAGTGGTGACGGAGGGAATTGAACCCCCGACACAAGGATTTTCAGTCCTTTGCTCTACCAACTGAGCTACGTCACCGGGATGATTTCCCGCCCTTTTGAAGCGGGGCCACAAAAGTATATAAAAATAGAAAGGCTGCAAATTGCTAATTTTAGACACTATGGTTCAACAACTGGCCTTTGCGCTGGTGCTTGCTGCGGCGATGTTTATCATTCGCCGGCGTGTCCTTTTCATCCGAAACACCATCCGTCTCGGTAAAGCCGGCTCTGCCCCGGATCGTTCATCGGAGCGGTGGCGCAATGTTCTTTTGATCGCCTTCGGCCAGAAGAAGATGTTCAAACGGTTCCTTCCGGCGATCTTTCATTTCTTCATCTACGCAGGCTTTCTCATCATCAACCTCGAGGTGCTCGAGTTTGTCATTGACGGGCTTGCAGGCACACACCGGATTTTTGCCCCGTACCTCGGAGGACTTTATCCGATGCTGATGAATTTCTTTGAGATACTAGCAGTGCTGGTCCTCTCCGCTTGCATCGTATTCTTACTGCGTCGCTTCGTCGCCCGCATTCCCCGGTTCTGGAGTGCAGAGATGACGGCATGGCCCCGGCTGGATGCGGCACTCATATTGATAACCGAGATTACCCTGATGCTGGCCATCCTCCTCATGAACGCCAGCGATCAGTTGCTGCAGGGACAGAACGAGCACTACACCGCCACCGGGACTTTGATTTTCAGTTCACTGCTTACCCCATTGCTCTCCGGTCTTGACGGCCAAAGTCTCGTCATTGTCGAGCGTACCTGCTGGTGGTTTCACATCATAGGCATCCTTGGGTTCTCGGTCTACATTACGTACTCCAAGCACCTTCACATTTTCCTCGCTTTTCCCAACACATACTATGCCCGCCTCGCGCCGAAGGGGCAATTGAACAATATGCCGGTTGTGACACGGGAAGTAAGGTCAATGCTTGGATTGGATGCGGCCGCAGCGACTCCCCCGACAGCAGACCCAGCAGCGCCAGGACGGTTTGGCGCCAAAGACATTAATGACTTAGCGCGGACAATATTATTGTCTGCCTACTCATGCACGGAATGCGGTCGTTGCACATCGGAATGCCCTGCAAACCTGACTGGAAAACTACTCTCGCCCCGAAAGGTGATGATGGATGTTCGCGACCGGATGGAAGAAGTGGGCAAGAGTCTCGCCAGCGGCGGGCCGGGGTTGGCTGATGGCAAGACGTTGTTGGGCAACTACATCACCAAAGAAGAGATCAACGCCTGTACCAGTTGCAATGCCTGTGTCGAGGCGTGCCCGGTGATGATCAATCCCCTGGACATTATTGTTGAATTGCGGCGGTATGTGGCCATGGAAGAGTCCGGCTCACCCGCACAATGGAATTCTATGTTTCAAAATATCGAGACCAATTTCGCTCCCTGGAAGTTTCCTTCTTCCGATCGTTTCAATTGGTCAAAGCAAAATTCCTGATGACATGAATGTACCCACCCTGGCTGAAATGACGGCACGCGGAGAGAGTCCGGAAATTCTCTTCTGGGTCGGTTGCGCCGGATCGTACGACGACCGGTACAAGCGGGTCACCCGCGCCTTTGCCGGGATTTTGCAGTCCGCCGGCATCCGTTTCGCGGTTCTCGGCCCGGAAGAGACTTGCAATGGAGATCCAGCACGTCGCGCCGGGAATGAGTTCCTGTTCCAGATGCAAGCGACTCAGGTGATCCAGGTGCTTAATGGATATAGCGTTAAGAAAATTGTTACAGCCTGTCCGCATTGTTTCAACACGATACGCAACGAATACCCGGAGCTTGGTGGCAACTATGAAGTGCTTCATCACACCGCATACATTCACCAACTTATCCAGGAAGGTCGAATCAAATTGAAAGAGGGCGGTTCCTTTAAGGGAAAGAAGATTACTTACCACGATTCGTGTTACCTCGGTCGCGCCAACGGGGTGTATGAAGCCCCGCGCGCGGTGCTCGAAGCGCTTGACGCCGACCTTGTCGAGATGAAGCGCTGCCGGAGCACAGGACTTTGTTGCGGTGCCGGCGGTGCGCAGATGTTCAAAGAACCTGAAAAAGGAAAGAAAGACATCAATGTCGAACGCGCAGAGGAAGCCATCGCTACCGGCGCGCAAACCATCGCCGTGGCTTGTCCCTTCTGTATGACCATGATGGGCGATGGTGTAAAAGCCAAGAACAAGGAGGCTTCGGTCCAGGTCAAAGACATTGCCGAATTGCTTGCCGAATCCCAGGGAATCTAGCGCAATGGCTTCTCGGTTTTTGTTTCTTGCCCTCGCGTGGCTCATGTTGGCGTGTGGTCCGCGGACTTCGGCACCGATTCAGGGGGCCTTTGATGTTGACGCGTTTCTCAATTCACAGGTGACTCTCCTGAGTCAGCGCGGTGTAACGCTGCAAAAACGGGCAGACGTGAATGGAATCGGGTCAGATTCCACACTGGTGCCTTCGGCAACACGTTGGGGGCAGGAGCTTGACATCTTTCGACAGCTTAACCTCATCGGCTCAAGACTGTACAGTGAAACATACGAGCGAGATAACACCCTTGACGATCCTCAAAGCAATTTGAAAATCCAGCGATACCGAAGCAAGACAGCGCCGCTCCGAGAACTCCGGCTCTATTACCAGGACGACCTGCGACACCTCCGCCGATTGGAAGGTGAGGTCGTAGAAGATAACCCAATGTACCTGGCGCGCCGCGCGCTTACCCTCGAAGTCGAAGAAGTGGGCGGCCAGTTGATCCTGACTTCCTATCGCGTAGTGGGTTACCAAAAACTTGCCCTGCGCGACACGGCCAGCTATCTTATCACTGGCGCACTTCGATGGTGATCAGGTGCAATGGAAGTTGGTTCCTTTTCAATGCTGAGGGGTATTCAACCTCAACAAAAGCTTTCAGAGCTAACTATTAATTCCTAGATTTGAACCTGAGCGGGGGTGATTATTTGGCCTTTTGACCGGTAATCACCTCTTTTTGTAGCCCCAAACTCGTGCAATAGATGCTCCTCTTCTCTCTGTTTAGAAACGACAGCACGGCTGAGACTGTTTTGTTCGGGGTATTCGCCTTCGTCATCGTTCTCTTCTTGCTCGTCGACCTGGGTATCCTTAACAAGACGGCCCACAAGATCACTACGAAGTCCGCGCTCTACCAATCCATTTTCTGGGTTCTTGTCAGCACCGCATTCGGTTATGCTGTTTATCTTTTCGACGACAGTGCAGACGGAGGAACCGATGCACTTTTAGAATATTTTTCGGCTTATCTGACAGAGTATGCGCTATCGGTAGACAACATATTCGTCATTCTGCTCATCCTTAAGTATTTCACTGTTAAGGAAGAATACTATCACAAGGTGCTGTTTTGGGGCATCCTGGGAGCGGTCGTTTTCCGCGGTATTTTCATTTTCGTGGGCGCCTACCTGATCGCCCAGTTTCATTGGATCCTTTATGTATTCGGTGTATTCCTGATCTACTCAGGCATCAAGATCTACTTCGAAGACAGCGATGAAAAGATCGACCCCGAAAAGAACCCCATCATGCGCTTTTGCAGGGCCTACCTCCCGATAAGCGCGGACGACCACGGCGGGCAGTTCGCATTTCGCGAGAACGACAAACTCTACTTCACTCCGCTGTTCCTGGTAATTGTGCTGATCGAGACCACAGACTTGATTTTCGCGGTGGATTCGATCCCCGCTGCTTTCGCCATCACACAAAATGAATTCCTGGTGTACACCTCGAACATCTTCGCCGTGCTGGGCCTGAGGGCCATGTTCTTCCTCCTGGCGGGGATCATCGACAAATTCTACCTGCTGCAAAAAGGCTTGTCCATCATCCTGTTTTTCATCGGTGCGAAGATGTTACTCGACATCATTCACTTCGAAATTCCGGTGATGCTATCTTTCCTGGTGATCATTCTCACGCTGACGCTCGCTATCGTGTTTTCGATCATGATACCTAAGAAAGTAAAGTCGGAAGCGAACTTGGAAGGTTAGGCGGCGCCGTCGATTACTTCTGCAACAAAATTCTTCGGGAAAACCTGCATCAGTACCGGCAGCGCAAGGAACTGCTGGGGCAGCGTGATCACGCTCAAGGTTGGAATGCTTCCCAAGACGTCCCTCAATTGAACGCGAAGCGCTTCCTTGTCGGCAGCGTCCAACTCGCTGGAGCGCGCCCTTCGCAAAAGATTCATCAGCTCTGAGTTCTTACGCGCAGATTCGAGCAACCTCCCCTTTCCCTTTAAGGCCATCGCCGCCAACCGCTGGATAAACTGCTGGCTTACTTCCTCAAAGCTCCGTTTATCCTGAAGGCTGTCCAGCTCTTTCCAATGTTCGAGAACAAACCCCTCCACGGCAACCAGGCTATTTTCAATGTCGTCGTGGTTGAAGCCCATGGTCGCCGCAAATCGTTCGAGTACGTCCAACTCCTCCTGCTCCATCTTCTTGTCGGACCAAAAGGTGAGAATAGCGATCTCAAGAAAGTATTTCTTCAGGATCCAGGAATTGTTTGTTGGCAAATCCAGGTCCTCCACATCGAGGCCATGTTCAAAAATTTCCTGACATTCTTTGCGGCGCTCTGACGATAGGCCAGCCCCCTGGAGGAAGAACTCCAGGAGTTTGCGCTCTTCGTAAGCCACGACCCGGTTTGCGTGCGCCGCTACAGCCATCACACGAACGACCGCCGTACGCAACTCCTCCCGTTCATAGTGAAAGAAATCGGAAACGACACGGTCGGCGTGCATGTGGATCCACTGGCCGAAAATGAATATGTCCAGGAAGACAAGGCTGTTGTTAAAGAACCGCGTCCAAAAATTGCCATTTTGCTGCAGGTGTTCCGCGCGTCGCTCGAGGATCTGCTCTGCCAATTCTAGCGGCTCCTTGCGCCGTCCCAGCAAAGTCCGTGAAGACGCCCCCAGCTCGGGGAATACGTGTTGGTAAAAAGCATTGACATTCTCAATGGTCTTCTCCAATAAGCGGTCAAACTCCGCTGATTCAGTAACGATTTTCTCGTGGTACAACAGGGCGCTGCTGATGAGGCCCTCTGCCAGCAGAATCTTTACGCGATCACGTGTTTTCCAGCTAGCCGCTTCGCTGAACGCGAAGGGGGGTACTGGTTGACCGTACATTAGACCGGTCGGTTGAAGCACCTTGTACAACGAGAACTCAGGGTGAGGAGCTCGGTTTCCCTCACCGGTCACATCTATCAAAAGGCTCTTCCGGAATACAACGTATGCTGAGAGCCAACCTTTGCTGCGCGGATTCATGGCGAAATCGGGCGGAGAAGGTAGGAATTTCTCCGCATGGGGGAACGCCCATGTAAGGTTATTGCATTAGCTGGATTTCCAGCCCTTTCTTCCCATGGTTTGAGCGGATAGCTCTACCTTTTTCTGCAGTTCCTGCTTGAA
Organism: uncultured Ohtaekwangia sp.; assembly: GCA_964549855.1. Classification (GTDB taxonomy): domain Bacteria; phylum Bacteroidota; class Bacteroidia; order Cytophagales; family Cyclobacteriaceae; genus ELB16-189. Next base: position 221,878 of record CAZJWV010000001.1, read on the forward strand.
TCTGTCCAATTTCCGGGCCACCGGTTTGTCTGTAGATCCAAGGATTTGCGCAGCCAAAATGCCAGCGTTTCGGGCCCCGTTGAGGGCCACCGTGGCAACCGGAACACCGGCAGGCATCTGGAGGATGGACAGCACTGAGTCCCACCCGTCGATAGAATTGGAAGATCTCACAGGAACCCCGATCACCGGCAAGGAGGTGAGCGAAGCAACCATTCCCGGCAGGTGCGCTGCTCCGCCCGCACCGGCGATGATCACACGCAATCCCCTGGCGCGCGCAGCGCTGGCGTACTCAACCATGCGGGCGGGAGTACGATGGGCAGAAACGATCGTGACCTCGAAAGGAATTTTCAACTCTTCGAGGAACTCTGCTGCCTCCTTCATCACGGCCAGGTCAGACTGGCTCCCCATGATGATGCCTACGACTGGTTTTGCCATGCAACCACTTTCAGTGTGTTCTTTACAAAGGTGGCTTTCTTCTTCAAACTTTCCACGTCGTCTTCAACCACCGTGACGTGTCCCATCTTTCGAAACGGTTTCGTGTTTTTCTTCCCGTAGAGGTGCACATAAATTCCCGGGATACCCAGAACGCCTTCCAGTCCAAGATAACGCGCTTCACCCTGGTGACCTTCCTCGCCAAGGAGGTTCACCATCGCAGCTGGACGCGTCACTGATGTATCACCGAGGGGTAAGTTCAGGATGGCCCTCAGGTGTTGCTCATACTGCGAGGTGATATTGCCTTCGATCGTTTGATGTCCGCTGTTGTGTGGCCGCGGAGCGAGCTCATTCACCAAGATCCCTCCTTCGCGGGTCACAAACATTTCAACCGCCAACAATCCCACCATGCGGAGCTCCCGGATTACCTCCGTCGCAATTTCTGTAGCTCTTTTCGCCAGATCAGACGAGACTGCCGCCGGTGAGAAAAGGTAGTCAACGAGGTTGGCCTCCGGGTGAAAGACCATCTCCACCGGCGGAAATGCCGAGATCGCGCCGGCGCCGTTGCGGGCAACGATCACCGATATTTCCTTTTCTATGGGAACCAGTTTTTCTAGCAGGCCGGGTACATCAAAGGCTTTTTGCAGGTCTTCTTTACTCCGCATAACCTGTACTCCACGTCCATCATACCCTTCACGGCCCAACTTGTGAACGGCCGGGAGATAGTCTTCATTGCGCAGTACGTCTTCCCGGTTGGCTGTAAGCAGATAATCTGCCGTAGGAATACCGCGATCGACGAAGAACTTCTTTTGTGTACGCTTATCCTGGATCAATTCAATCACGCCGGGCTGAGGGTACACGGGTTTGCCTTGCTGCTCCAGGGTTCGCAAGGCCCGCGTGTTTACGTTTTCAATCTCGATGGTGAGAATGTCGCAGTTCTCCCCAAACCGCATCACCGTCTCGTAGTCGGTAAGTGAACCGGTGGTGAAAGGAGCAATCCCCGAACAAGGAGCCTGTGGATCCGGATCAAGCACTGAAAATGGAATGTTCCAGTCGAGGCCTTTCTGAATGAGCATCCTTCCCAATTGGCCGCCGCCGAGGACACCGATGCGCTTGCTCTTCATGAACTTGAAAACTGAGCGCGAAGATAATGATTCAGGAAAGGACTTGATATACAATCAGGGCAGAGACATAGGCCAACCCGGTCATGTAAACGAGTTGCGTCATCGGCCATCGCCAACCTTTGGTTTCGCGGTAGACGACAGCCAGTGTGCTCATGCATTGCATCGCGAACGTGTAAAACACAAGCAACGAGAATCCGACGGCCGGTGTAAACCGAGGTCCGCCTGTTTCTGGGTTCACTTCGTCGCGCAGCCTGTCTTTGATGGTGGCCTCCTCGTTCGTGCTGCCAAGGCTGTAGATGGTGGCAATGGTGCTGACAAATACTTCGCGTGCTGCGAATGACGTGATGAGGGCGATACCGATCTTCCAATCGTACCCAAGGGGGCGAATGACCGGCTCCATCCACTTGCCGATTGTTCCTGCATAAGAATGCTCCAATTTGTAGGCAGCAACCCGATTCTCAAACTCTTCCGGGGGCAGGTTGAGTGCAGCGGTCTCTTCTTTGACAGTACTCCGCGCGTTATTCATCGCATCGGGTGGACCGTAACTTGCCAGGACCCACAGGATGATGGACACGGCGATGATAACCTTGCCTGCCTCCATCACAAACGCCTTCGTTTTCTCAACGATGGTAATTCCCACGTTCGACCATTTCGGCATCCGGTAGGTGGGCATTTCCATGATCAGGTAACTCCGCTCTCCTGCACGAACGATGAATTTCATGAGCAAAGCGCTGAGCATGGCAGCGGAGAATCCAAGCAAGTAAAGTCCCATGAGGGCAACGCCCTGCAAGCTGATGAACCCAAACACCCTGTCTTCAGGAATGATAAGCCCCACGAGTATCGCAAACACCGGCAGTCGTGCCGAGCAACTCATCAATGGGGTGACAAAAATCGTGATGAGGCGATCTTTCCAGTTCTCAATAGTTCGGGTGGCCATGATGGCCGGGATAGCGCAGGCCATGCCAGAGATCAGCGGCACCACACTGCGGCCACTGAGTCCAAACTTCCTCATGATCTTGTCCATGAGAAAGACGACGCGCGACATGTAGCCAGTCTCTTCAAGGATCGAGATAAATGCAAAGAGAATGGCAATCAGCGGGATGAAAATGACGATCCCACCGATTCCCGGCACGATTCCGCTTGAAAATAAATCAGACAACGGTCCTTCCGGGAGCAGCTTCGACAGGAAACTGCTTAGTCCCGCGAAGCCTCGGTCGATTGCGTCCATCGGAATCTGCGCGAATGCAAAGACAGATTGAAAAATGAGGAAGAGGATGATGAAGAAGATCGTGTATCCCCAGATCCGGTGCGTGAGGATTTTATCCAGGCGGGTGGAGACACCCTTCCAATCTTTTCGCGGCGATTTGACAACGACGGCATCCAGCACTTTTTGGATGAACGCATAGCGTTGGATGGTTTCTACACCCTGGAACTTGTAGGGGAAGAAATCAGTCTCCTTGGCGACCGTTTTGACAAAAGTCCGGTCAGCGGGGGATAGAAATCCCAGGTTGTCGACCTGCTGTAAATACTGAAATGCTTCGTAGTTAGTTTCCAGGTGAAAATGCTCCTTGACGCGTCGTACGGCTTCATCGCCGAGGTTAGCCGTTTCAAATACCTGCCGAGTAGACAATGGAATTGGTTTTGACAACACACGCTTCAGTGCGTCGATGCCCCTGCCTTCACGAGAATTGGTCATGATCACGGGCACACCCAACTCTGTTGAAAGGGTCTTGATATCAAGACTTAACCCGGATCGGGCAGCGAGGTCCATCATGTTCAATGCCAGTACTACGGGCAATTTCAGATCGATCAGCTGCGTCAACAACAGGAGACAGTTCCGGAGGTTTGTTGCATCAGCGACGAGCACGATTGCGTCGGGGAAGTGCGCGCTTTGCGGATGGGTCAGGATTTCAACGACAATTTTTTCATCCGGGGTCCGTGGATACAGGCTGTAGATGCCCGGCAGGTCGATGATTTCAGCTTCCGCGTCGTCGAGTTGGGTCAGCCCGGTGCGCTTATCGACTGTGATTCCAGGAAAGTTGCCAATCTTTTGATTAAGCCCGGTCAGTTGATTGAAGAGCGATGACTTTCCGGAATTCGGTTTCCCCACCAGCGCTATTTTCCTTCGCGTCTTCATTGGCCATCAATCGAGGATGATGATCGTCTCTGCTTCATCAAGTCTCAGCGACAAATCAAAGCCCGAAATATTCACCCACACCGGATCACCCAACGGTGCGGCAAAATTGAAGTGTACTACCGTCCCCGGAAGGAATCCCATCTCAAGCAACTTCACGGAGAGTTGCTCATCCGTGAAGCCAGCGATCACAGCCGTCTCTCCGGGCCGCATCGATGCCACAGATTTGGGGATGGTGGTCAACGTTATTTAGATTAAGTTTAAATAATGAGCGAATATACAGTTTCCCTGAAAATGAGCCCATTTGCTGCTAATTAGCCGCTGTGAACATGGGAAAACAGTCGAAGAAAAAGAATCCACGACCCGGGCCCAAGCCAACGGGAGAGGAACGGACCGCGAAAAAATCAACAGAAGAAGAGGCGCCCGAAAGCGCTGTCAGCAGCCATAGGGGACTTCCGGCACGGGACCTTCGCAAAAACCTGGGCTGCTAGCCGCAGGCCTGTTATGAACGAAGCCGAAGGATAATCTCTAAAACTTTGGCTGGAGCACCGTGTGGGGCGACAAAGCCTTGCGGATTTGCTCCATGGCCATCTGCCGTCTCTTGCGATCAGGAGCGCGGCGCCCCTGGCTAAGGATCTCCCTGATGTAGTCCATGACCTTCTCCATCTGAGTGTGATCCATCGCGTCGAGTGACTCCAGAATAGCCAGTTTTCTCAACGTTTTCATGTTCGTAGTGGTGGTTACACAAATAACGAAATTCAACCCCCTGTGGTTCAAGGGCTAAGACACTATTTAACAGGAAGACAACCTGCCGTCAACCTTGACTTCAATCGCCATTACTAAACATTGAAATTCCCATTTTTTGGGTGTCTCAACCCCACATTACTTGATCCTTCCTACTTGAATGCGGTGACCAGAATCCAATAAGGGTGGAATCCCTTAAGGATGGCTATTTTTGGGCCTATTTATGACCAATACATGAGCGCTGTCAGGGACCATATTGAAAAGAACAAGGAAACCTACCTCGCCGAATTGTTCGACTGGCTCCGGATCCCGTCTGTGAGCGCCGACAGTCGCCTCAAAGATGATGTGCGCCGGGCGGCAGAATTCGCTAAGCAAAAACTAGAAGCTGCAGGTGCCGACAAGGTGACACTGATGGAAACCGGCGGTCACCCGATTGTGTTCGGTGAAAAGAAGGTCGATCCCACCAAGCCGACAGTGCTCGTGTACGGTCATTACGACGTGCAACCACCGGATCCCCTTGATCTTTGGAAGACGCCTCCCTTCGAACCGACGGTACGCGAAGGAAAAATTTACGCACGCGGATCTTGCGACGACAAGGGCCAGGTGTACATGCATATCAAGGCGCTGGAGATCATGATTCAGCGAAACGAGTGTCCCTGCAACCTCAAGTTCATGATTGAGGGCGAGGAAGAAGTGGGTTCAGCAAACCTTGGAGCGTTTGTCAAAACAAACAGGGATCTTTTAAAAGCTGACGTTATCCTGATTTCAGATACCGCGCTGATTTCTCTCGATCAACCCTCCATCACGGTCGGGTTGCGCGGGTTGAGCTACATGGAGGTGAAAGTCACCGGTCCTAACCGCGATCTCCATTCTGGGGTTTACGGCGGTGCGGTGGCAAATCCAGCCACTGTTCTCTGCGAGATGATTGCATCACTCCACGACGAGAACGGCCATGTTACTATTCCCGGATTTTACGACAGTGTCGCGGAACTAACTACAACTGAGCGCAAGGCTCTCAATGGCGCACCGTTCAGTCTTGACGAGTACAAGAAAGATCTCGGCATCGCCGAAGTACATGGCGAGAAAGGATACACAACGCTGGAGAGGACAGGCATTCGGCCAACCCTTGAAGTGAATGGAATTTGGGGCGGGTATACCGGCGAGGGTGCCAAGACGGTGTTGCCGTCCACCGCATCCGCCAAAATATCCATGCGACTCGTGCCCAACCAGCGGCCGGATCAAATCAGTGAGTTGTTTACTAAACACATCAAGAGCATAGCCCCTAAGTCAGTAACCGTGACGGTGACAGCTCATCACGGCGGAGAGGCAGCGGTTACTCCTACCGATTCGAAGGCCTTTCGAGCGGCAGCCAATGCCTTTGAAGAAGTTTGGGGCAAGACGCCTATTCCTACCCGCGATGGCGGAAGCATTCCCATCGTTGCACTCTTTAAGAAGGAACTAGGCCTGGATACCGTATTGATGGGGTTTGGCCTGGATTCCGATGCGCTGCATTCTCCCAATGAGCACTACGGCATCCGCAACTTTCTCGTTGGCATTGAGACCATCGTCGCCTTTTACAAGCACTTTGCTAAACGTTAACAGCCACGCGTGAACCGATCTATCGCGATGTCCGTTAGCACTACATTCCAAGCCAAAATTGTGAAGAAACTGTTCCGTCTGTTCGTTCTGTGTCTTCTGAGCATTCCGGGCCTAGCCCAGGTATCAACACACGCAGATTGGTCTGTGGCCCCCTCGGCAACATCTGCCAAGGCCGGAGATGTGATCGAGATCCGTTTTAGTGCTACGATCGACAAGACCTGGTACTTATACTCCAACGACTTTGCCTGCCCGGATGGCGATGGGCCAAACAAAACTGAAATCACCTTCGTGCCTCATGCCAGCTATGAACTGGTGGGAGGCGTGGTGGCTGTCAATCCCACCAAGAAGCACGATGACAATTTCGACTGCGATGTCACCATTTTTAAAGGAAAGGGCGAATTCGTTCAAAAGGTCCGACTCCTTGGCTCGCCAGTTCAGATCTCCGGAAACTATGCTTATCAAGTGTGCAGCGACCTTACCGGTTTGTGCGTCAACTCGGATGAGGACTTCACCATCACCAACATCGCCGTTGCCGGCGGAGGGAAAGATGAAAGCACGGCGGCGAATCCATTTGGCAGCTCCGTGAACACGATTTCGCCTGCAGCGGAATCACACGGACCCACCCTCGACCCGGCCATCCTTGATGGCGAGGCCACCATTCAGGAAGATAGTTTGCTCGGCTACCTGCTGTTTGCCTTTATCCTCGGACTCACTTCACTCATCACACCGTGTGTTTTTCCCATGGTGCCGATGACGGTGACATTTTTCCTACGCGACAATCAGACAAAACGGGAAGGCATTCGCAAAGCCATTGTCTTTGGGCTTTCCATTATTCTCATTTACACCCTGGCAGGAACACTCTTTGCTGTTGTTCTCGGTGCCGACGGACTCAACGCGCTGGCAACACACTGGGCGCCGAATCTTTTTGTGTTTGTCACGTTTATCGTTTTCGCACTTTCTTTCTTCGGACTGTTTGAAATCACCGCACCCTACCAACTGGTAAACAAGGCCGATCAACAGGCCGAGAAAGGCGGATTGATTGGCATCTTCTTCATGGCGGCGACTCTTGTACTGGTGTCGTTCTCATGCACACTGCCTATTGTTGGCAATGTGGTTGTGTTGGCGGCAGGGGGTCAGATTATAAAGCCTGTGCTCGCCATGTTCTCCTATTCGTTGGCTTTTTCGATTCCCTTCACGCTCTTCGCCATTTTCCCCGAGTGGATCAAGAGCCTGCCAAAGTCGGGCGGGTGGCTGAATTCCGTGAAGGTGACGCTGGGATTTCTCGAACTCGCACTGTGCCTGAAATTCTTCAGTATAGCCGACCAGGCCTATCATTGGGGATTATTGGATCGCGACCTCAACCTGGCTCTTTGGATTGTAATATTCGGGTTACTGGGTGTCTACCTCCTTGGCAGATTGCCCATGAAAGGGGATACGGCCGTCGAACATATCACGGTTCCGCGACTGCTTTTATCCATGCTTGTCTTTTCGTTTGTGGTTTATCTCATTCCTGGATTGTGGGGTGCGCCGCTCAAATCACTAGCTGGCTACCTGCCCCCCATGTACACGCACGACTTTAACCTGGCCAAGGAAACATCACGTGCCGACGCACTTGGTGAGTGCGCTCCGCCACGATACGCTGATTTCTTACACCTCCCTCATGGGCTCAGCGGTTACTTTGACTATGAGGAAGCGCTAGCGTGTGCCCGCCAGCAACAGAAACCCTTGTTCATTGACTTTACAGGCCATGGTTGCACAAATTGCCGTGAGATGGAGGCCGTAGTGTGGAGCGATCCTGCCGTTCTCCGGAGTCTGAAGGAAGATTTCGTCGTCGTTGCGCTATACGTTGACGACAAGACGCAGCTGCCGGAAGCAGATTGGTATGTGTCGCGACACGACAACAAGGAGAAAAAAACAATCGGAAAGCAAAACGCGGACCTGCAGATCACCAATCTTAACAACAATGCCCAGCCATTCTATGTGTTGGTTGGAGCCGACGAGCGCGTGCTCGCGTGGCCTTATGCATACGATCGGGATCCTTCGAAGTTCCTGGCCTTCCTGGAGCGTGGAAAGGCCAAGTACAAGTCGCTTTATCCATAGTTTTGTAAATTTGCGGCGCTCATCCCGATGCGTCGATCGACAAAAACTTTCGTAATACTCCTGGCCGTGGCTGTACTGACTGCCGTTGGCTTTTACGCGTTCGACCGCGTGATGCTTGCGTATTCCCGCACCGGGGATTTCGAACCGGATACACTTCGAAAAGAAAAGGAAGTTGAAACACCCATCGTCCTGTATGGAATGGCTGTCAATCACCTTCATGTTACCGAAGACCATGTTCGCCGCGGACAGCGTTTTGTAGATCTCTTTCTCGGCTACCATGTGTCTGACCTGGCCTTGAAGCAACTTCATTTGCTCCCACGTGAAGCGTTTGACTTTCGGAAGGTGGTCACGGGCAGGAAGTACACGTTGATTTCCGAACAAGACTCTCTTCACTCGCTGCGAGCGCTTGTTTACGAAGTTAACCAGATCGATTACTTTGTATTTCGTTTTGAAGATTCCCTCCGCATAGAAGCCGGCCATCGTGCCGTTGACGTCTTTAGCCGCGAAGTAGCTGGCGTCATTGGCTCTTCCTTGTCCGAAACGATGACCACGATCGGTTTGTCGCCCGAACTTACCAATCGGTTTGTCGACATTTTCGCCTGGCAAATCGACTTCCAGCGATTGCAGCGAGGAGACCGGTTTAAGTTGCTCTTTGAAGAATTGAGCGTAGAGGGAAAAGTCATCGGCTTCGGCGATATCCAGGGCATCTTTTTTGAACACGCGCTGTCGCCCTACTATGCGATTCCGTTTGACCAGGGAGGCGGGGTTGAGTTTTTCGATCCTGAAGGCAACAGCTTGCGCAAAGCTTTGCTCAAATACCCCATTGAATTCACGCGCATCAGTTCCCGATTCAACCCGCGGCGCTTTCATCCCATCGCCCGGGTTTTTCGTGCCCACCGCGGCACTGACCTTGCGGCGCCAGCGGGAACTCCCATCCGCAGCGTTGGTGATGGCGTTGTGCTCGAAGCACAGTACAATGGCAACAACGGGAACTATGTCAAAATCCGTCACAACAGCGCCTACGTGACACAGTATTTACACATGTCGCGAATCGCATCGGGATTGCGCCCGGGTGTTCGTGTGGCACAAGGAGAAACCATCGGTTATGTAGGCAGCACCGGCCTGGCCACAGGCCCGCACCTTTGTTACCGGTTTTGGAAAAACGGTGCTCAAGTCGACGCACTGCGCGTGCAGCTCCCTCCCTCTCAACCGGTTAAGCTAGAGTTACGCGATGCTTTTGACCAAAAACAACGCGAAGTGTTAAATCGGCTCGACAAGATCGTTCTTCCGGAGCCTCCGTTGGCCGCCCTTCCATAGGCAACTTCCAACTTAAGCGGTAGGCAGGTAACTTAGGGCCGAAATGCGCGGCTGTATTCTCCTTCTTGCTCTCCTCTTTTCGGGTGCCATAACCGGCTTCTCGCAAAAGGTCGCTGTAGTAATGAGCGGTGGGGCCGCCAAGGGGCTCGCGCACATCGGAATGCTGAAAGCCCTCGAGGAGAATGAAATTCCCATTGATTACGTGGCCGGCACTTCGATGGGTGCCATCGTAGCCGGTTGTTACGCAGCCGGAATGAGTCCTGCCCAAATCGAAGAGATCATGCTCAGCGATGATCTGCTGCGTTGGGTCAGCGGGCGGATGGAGGAGGGATTTAATGTCTACTATAATAAGGACGAGGTGCGACCCTCCTTTGTGCGTCTCAACCTCCTGGTCGACTCCACCCTCAACTTTAATCTAAACACGAGCCTTGCCAATGACGCGTCGCTAAATTTCGCGTTGGCAGAAAAAATGGCGCAACCCACCGCCATTGCAGGTGGTAACTTCGACAGCCTCTTCGTTCCCCTTCGTGTGATGGCCTCAGAGATCTTTACGCAGCAGGAAGTGGTGTTGAAAAAAGGCAACCTTGGCGATGCGCTTCGGGCGTCCCAGACGGTGCCGTTCTTCTACACACCCATTCGCATCGACGGCAAGTACCTCTTTGATGGCGGCGTTTACAACAATTTTCCCGTCGATGTGGCCGAAGAGGAGTTTCACCCCGATGTGCTCATCGGTTGCAACGTTGCCACCAAGGTGTATGAAACCTATCCTACCAAGGATGACGACAAAATGCTTTCCCGCTCGTTGCTCTACCTGTTGATGGACAAGTCGAACCCCGGTCGTATTCCCCCGAGCGGAATTTATGTTCAGCCCAACCTGCAAGGAATTACCGGGTTTGATTTTGCAAAAGTGCGCGCGATCATCGACAGTGGATACGTGGAGACGATGCGACGTATGCCAGAGCTCAAGCAGAAGATTGCAGGGCGGCGCACCTGCGAGGAGGTGGCGTCACGCAGGAATATTTTTAACAACCGAACCGTGCCCTTGCTGGTGGACAGCATTCAGGTGAAGGATCACAACCCGCATCAACAAGCATACATCAATCGCCTTTTCCGCACGCATAAGCCGTTACTCACTTTTAGTGACGTGAAGCGCGGCTATTATAGCCTGGTTTCTGAAGATTACTTCAAGAGCCTCTATCCAAGTTTCACATTCAACCCCAAAACTGAGCACTTCAATTTTACCCTTTCCACGCGACCACAAAATAATTTCCAGGTCGACTTCGGTGGTGTGATCGCCACCCGGAACATCAGCAACCTGTACATGGGGCTAAACTATTATTACTTCAACCGACTGCTCACCCACATCAGCGCAAACTTTCAGACCGGGAGTTTTTACCAGTCTGCACAGGCAAAGGCACGACTCGACTTTTCCGGATCGGCACGATTTTACATTGAGCCGGAGGGCACTTTCAACAGCTGGAACTTCGTGGAGGGAAATGATGTCATCGTTGACCGAACGAGCTCGACCATTCTCAAGAGGATCGATCGCAAGATCGGCGCGAATGTCGGCCTCCCTGTCGGCCGTCAGTTTCGATTTAATGCAGAAGGGGCCTATGTAAGTAACAGTGATCAGTTCATTAACGGTGACTTGCTTACTTCCGCCGACACCCTCGATGTCCTTACGCTTACAGGGTTTCGGTACGGGGCAAGTCTCTCTACCTATACCCTCAACCGCAAGCAGTATGCCTCTGAAGGAAGGTCCTTTTTCGCGGGCATCGATTGGTTCAACCTCAAGGAAGAATTGCTCCCCGGCAGTACATCTACACTCGCTGCTGGAGTCCCGGTATCCTACTCACGTCAGTGGATTCGTGGCACACTAATCCTGGAGCAGTACTTCAGGAAAGGAATATACAGCTCCGGATACTACATCCACGCCACCTTGTCGAATCAACCGTTGTTCACCAATTATTACGGCACCATCATCAACGCACCAGGGTTCTACCCAATGCAGGACTCACGAACCCTCATACTCGAGAATTTCCGTGCCTTTAACTTTGTGGCCGGCGGGTGGCGCAACGTATTTGCGTTGCGCAAGAATCTTGATTTTCGTCTCGAAGGTTATCTCTTCAAACCACTCGAAGC
>CAZJWV010000001.1:233569-237325 GCA_964549855.1 uncultured Ohtaekwangia sp.
TAACCTGTTGGTTTCCAAATGCTAATTTTTTAGCTATGTTTAGCCCCTTAACGACACCCCCTTGTCATGAAGCGTAGTATTACCCTGGCAATTGTCTTGCCCCTTTGCCTGTCGCCGGTATACGGGCAAACTGTTCAGTGGGCCTCCTCCGTCATGGAGTTTTCCAGCGAGTTGACCCCTGTTCAGTACTCCGCTCAACAGGTGTTGGGCAAACCAAATGTCTTGCCTGCAGGCGGTCAAAATCCCAGTGCATGGACCCCCGAAAAACCCAAACGGCAAGAATTTATCAAGGTTGGATTCTCCACCCCGATGCAGATCCGCCAGGTAGCTATTGCAGAATCATATAACCCGAGCGGTCTCTTCAAGGTATTCGCCTATGACGAGGCCGGCGCTGAGCACCTGCTGCACAGTCTTAATCCGGGCCCGATCCCGCAAAAGGGCCGCATGACCAACGTGATGGTTGAGCGTACGGCTTATAAAGTCAAAGCTGTAAAACTGGTGTTTGACGGCGAGGCGCTCACTGACTATTTCTCCATCGACGCAGTGGCCATTGCCGATGCCAGCATCCCCATCATCGCCGACATCCCGGTACCTCAATTGCTCAGCAAAGGCCTTGTGACCGAGTCCCTCGACAAAAACGTAAACAGCGACTATGCTGAACTGAACCCCTTGTTGTCACCTGACGGCAAGACCATGTATTTCTCCCGGAAGAACCACCCCGAGAATGTGGGTGGCGTCGAAGACAAGGAAGACATCTGGTATTCGGAGCTCGGGGCTGACGGTAAATGGACGCTGGCGCGCAACATGGGACCGCAGTTCAACAATGCCGGGCCCAACTTTGTCAACGCAGTTACTTCCACGCCCGATGGCGGAACGGTGCTCGTACTCGGCAACAAATACCTGCCCAACGGAAAGATGCTCGCCGGGGTATCCCTAAGCAACCAGGTTAACGGCACGTGGTCACCGCCTGCTCCCGTTGTGATCAAAAACGACTACAACTACAATGAGAAGGCGAACTACTTCCTGAGCAATACGCGGAAGTCCCTCATAATGTCGGTGGAGCGAGAAGATTCACACGGATCACGCGATCTCTATGTGAGTTTCCTGAATGACGACAACACCTGGACTGAACCTCTCAACCTCGGCGACGTGGTGAATACGGCCGGTGAAGAAGCAGCCCCTTTCCTGGCCGCAGACGACAAGTCTCTTTATTTCTCTTCGAACGGCTTTGCCGGATTTGGCGGTGCGGACGTGTACATGAGTACGCGCCTGGACGATACGTGGACAAATTGGTCTGAGCCTCAGAACATGGGTCCTGATATCAACTCATCGCTTGACGACTTATTCTTCAACATTCCGGCCAACGGCGAGTATGCCTACTACTCCCGCAACGTAACCGATCAAAACGCAGACATCTTCCGCGTCAAACTACCCATCTACCGCAGCCCGGAGCCTGTTATCCTGGTGAGGGGGAAATTGGTCGACGCGAAGACCGGGCAACCCATCGGCGCAAAAATCATTTATGAACGCCTGCCCGACGGCAAGGAAATCGGCATCGCACAGTCGAATCCTGTAACCGGGGAATATGAGATACGACTTCCCGGCGGCGTGAAGTATGGCGTGCGCGCCGAAGCACCCGGGCATATCTCCACCAACCAAAACCTTGACCTGACTGCCAATACGAAGGATGCCGATCTTCGTACCCCTGATATCACGCTGGCTCCGATCGAGGTGGCCGTTATTGCACCCGACGTAACCATCACACTGAACAATATCTTTTTTGACTTTGATAAAGCTGTTCTCAAGTCCGAATCTTTCCCGGAATTGGATCGCATCGTGAAACTGATGAACGAGCGGACGACGATGACCGTTGAAGTTACGGGCCATACGGATGCCACCGGACCCGCTGCATACAACATGGGTCTGTCGGAGCGCCGTGCACGCTCAGTGGTCAAGCGACTTGTTGATGGTGGTATCGCGGCTGACCGGATTAACACATCATTCTTCGGTGAAGACAAGCCAGTAACGACCAACGACACAAAGGAAGGTCGAAAGAAGAATCGCCGCGTAGAATTCAAGATTATTAAGCCTTGACAACCATGAAGTCGCGTATCGTTTGGATCCTCGTACTTGCCCTCGTGCAGGTTGCCAGGGCCCAAGAGGATTCATTGATTTATGCCATCGGCAAAATCACTAATCATAATACCAAGGAGCTGATCAGCGCCCGCATTTCCTATCAGAGTGAGCCGTATCGCAACATCGTGGGCGTGGTGAACGGATCTGAATTCTACATCCCGCTATACGGGAACATGAAATACTCCATCACCGTGGAAGCACCAGGGTTCGCCGCTGCCAAGTACATGCTTGATCCGGCCAGTGCAACCGCTGACCGAAAAGTGGTGCAGAATGTGGAGTTGGGAATGCCACCTCCAAATGCGGAGCACGCCACAACCACCACCCACCACGTTGGCAAGGTGATGCGCCTGGATGCGCTCATTTTTCAACAACGCTCCGCGGTGATCAGTCCCGAGTCGTATCCTGAACTCAATAATGTTGCGGATATGCTGCATTCAAACCCAGCCATGGTCATCCAGTTGGAGGGTCACACGGATACCCGTGGCGACAAGGACCTCAACCTCAAGCTGTCGCAGCAACGTGTCGAATCGGTACGAAACTACCTGGTTCGGCGGGGAGTAGCCAAGGACCGGGTCAAGGTGAAAGCCTTTGGAGGATCTATGCCGCTCAGCAAAGAGAACACTGAGGAGGCGCACAAACTCAACCGTCGGGTTGAGGTTCGCATCATTGAAAACTAGTCGAGGGAACTGATCACCTGCCCGGTCACGAGCAGGGGCTGGAGGTGCGACATGCATTGGTTTCGCACTTCTACAGCTATTTCCTTGCGTTCTACCAGCGTCCTGACCAGGATGTCGCAGAGTTCACGGATCCTGGGATTGTCGTATCTCTCCTGTGCTTTGGTCAATGAGGTCGCACAGGAAATCCAGTCACCCTGGTTGTATGCTTTCACGGCACGGTTGAACTGAAGCAAGCCACTAAGCTGTTCGGTTGAAACCCGTTGAAACAAATTGCATTGATACTGATAGGCATGGCCGGTAGACTTCGCCTGGGGCTCAATGCGTTGATAATCGCCGGTACGGGCCGCGATGGTTTCCGGATCAGAAATAAATCCGCCAATTGGGTCTGTAGTTTCCAGGAGCACCTGGCCCTCCGGGGTATGAACAAGAATAAAAATGTGATAGTTGGTCTCGATCACATCAAAGCGGTAGGACAATGACTCCAGAAGATGCGCATACAAGGTCGTTGCCGTCAGGCAATCGAACTTACCTTCGGTGAAAATGGCTGAGAAATCACTGTACGGTGTGTAGTGTTTCAACACAGATCGCTGAACGCGGCGAAACATCTTTTGCAAATTCTGTTTCGACTCGATGCCGTCTTGCCTGGAGCGATTAATCAACTTCTCAATTTGCTTTTGGGCAGTCGCAGCAGTGCCAGTCTCAATTAGCCACTGGTCCAAAGACGCCTGACCCATCGACGGGATGGCCGCGAGAAAGAAGCACAGTACAAGAATCCGGCGTTTTGACATAACAAATGCATAATAAAGGTAATGATTCCATAATATTAGAAACAAGGGCTTAACATTGGCGTAACATTGGGCATCCTGTCCATTTGGCTACTTTTAGAAATCCTTCCGGCCGGAAAATGATCTCTTAAGTACCGATAATTCAACAGGAAACGCGG
>CAZJWV010000002.1:0-132422 GCA_964549855.1 uncultured Ohtaekwangia sp.
AAAACAAACTGAGCTGTGACTTTTCCCTTGCTGCCGTCACGAGTCCAGCTCCCCCAATATGATACACCCCGGTCTCTTTGTATCGCGACGCGATGACAATTTCCGTCTCACCCGCCACCGCCGAAAAAAGTTTGCGCACAATCTCCGGCGTGTTGTTGTTCTCTGAAAGGTGCGACAAGAAGAGGTGAGTCATGCCCTCCGGTCTATGGGTCATGAAACATTCCAGGGCCTGCAGGTTTGAAAGGTGCCCCCGGTTCCCGCGTATTCGTTCTTGCAAAAGTTCAGGGTACCCGCCCGTGCGGAGCATCTCTTCATCATAGTTTGATTCAAGGAAAGCTGCCTGGCAGCGTTCGAAATAAGTATGAACGGCCGGTGTGATGGATCCCAGGTCGGTAAACACACCGACCGTTGTTTCGCCATGAGTCACCGCGAAGCCGTGTGGATCCCGCGCATCGTGCAGGGTGGGAAATGCACGGATGGAAAGATTGCCGATCCTGATTTCTTCATGGGGCACGAACGGCCGAACGAGGATATCGCGCCAGTCGAGCCGAGTCTCCTTGCGGGTCTCCGGGGTCATGTACACCGGCAACTGGTGTCGCTTCGCCAGTTTGCGAAGTCCGTTGATGTGATCCGAGTGCTCGTGGGTGATGAACACGGCCCGCACCTTGCGAAGGGAGAGTTCCTGACGCTTCAGCCGGCGATCAATCTCCCTCACAGAGATGCCGGCATCGATAAGCACGGCCTCGTTTGTGTTCCCCAGGTAGTAACAGTTCCCGTTACTTCCTGAGTTCAACGACGAAACGAACAGCGACATGGATTGCAATTTAATCATCTATAGCTGTGTCTCCGTTCCAATCAAGGACTCAGAATTCCTTTCCCGCAGATTACCGCAGATCGGGGCCGCAGATTCCCGCAGAAAAATGCATGAATCTGCGTCATCTGCGTGTATTCAATCTGCGCAAATCTGCGGGAAATGCATTTGACTCTGGCTCTCATGTTCGCACCTTCAAATGGAGGCGCTACTGTATATTTAAGTCATGTTGGAGGTGACGTTGTTTCACATGGAGCGCGAGGACATCAAGATCGACGTGGTCGCCCGATTCGAAGGAGATATACTCATCATCGACGGGTACGACATTGGGAAAACTGTAAGAGAATATTGGGGCGATAGTGATTATGAATATGTCCTCCGCATCCTTCCACCCGGAGTCGACGGATTGAGTGATCACTTCGGCGTCCCCCGGGGTGACCGTGATCAACTTCTGCTGGCCATACAAAAGACTTACAATGGCAATCACTGCTTTTCGCAACTGGAAGACCTGGTGAGTGAATTGAAACTTCCCCACGACGGGTATAAGTGGACCTAGTTCACCGATCCCTGTTCGCGGCTAGTTGTGGCGTCGGTTTCCCTAAGCCGGAACGGGTAAACAGTAAACTTAGTCCGTTGGAATTTCTATCCCACGAAGTCCGGTTTTACAATTTGCACGAGTCTACTGTTCACCGTTCACTGTTTACCGTTCACTGTTTACTGTTCACCGTATATTTGAGGGATGTCAAGAACACTCACCGTCGATTTCCTCCGTTCGGAACTGGTGTTCTCCACGTCACGTTCCAGCGGTCCAGGCGGACAGAATGTGAACAAGGTAGAAACACGTGTGACGCTTCGCTTCGATGTGCCAAACTCCAATCTATTGTCGGCGGATGAGAAAGCACTGCTACTGCAAAAGTGGTCTCATCGCCTTACCCGCGAAGGGATCCTAATACTCACCGCGCAAGACAGCCGCTCACAATCAACCAACCGGGAAACGGCAGTACAAAAGTTTTCCGAGCTTCTAGCCATGGCTCAGCGTAAAGCAAAGACTCGCAAAGCCACTAAAGCCTCCGCTGCCTCACGACGCAAACGAGTAACCTCCAAGAAGGTCCACGCCCTCAAAAAGAAGTGGCGGCAGAAACCCGGCGACTCCTGATCGCTGTCCCGCAGCACCCCCAATCTGTGTAATCCCCGCCTACGTCCCGATTGCCATCGGGACTACGGCGGGCAAGTGTGTCCCGATAGTTATCGGGATCTGTGGCTATATTTATGCCCTAATTTTTATGCGACTAGGACAATTGGCAAGGCAACTGGCGATTAACCCTGACGAGTTGGTAAACTACCTCGCCAACCGGGAAATCGCGCTCGAAAGTCATCCAAATACAAGACTGGAAGACAAACACGTGGAGTTGATCCTCCAGCATTTCGCTCCCGGCAATGACGAGTTGCGTCAGCAGGTTCAAGAGCAGTTACCCGACTCAGCCGAACCACTTGAAGCGGCACCCACCGAGGATGCGGCGCCTCCCGAGCTGATTAAGGCCCCCAAGGTTGAACTCCCCGGACTTCGCGTAGTCGGCAAAATTGAATTGCCTGAAAAGAAAAAGCCGGAACCAAAGCCGGACGATTCAACGCGCCTTGAGGCTGCCGATGGAACGGCTGAAGGACCCGGCTCGGCTCCGCCTGAACAACGCGCTGAGCGAAAAGAGAGGAGACCTTCAACGCCTTCGCAGGGATACACACGCAGAAATCAGCCACCCCGTGATCGCAAAAACCCAATAACCCTGCAACGTGAACAGGAAGAACGCGAACGAAAGCGGAAACTCGAAGAGGCGCGAGAAAGGGATAAGGAACGCAGGGCCCAATACTACCAGAAGCGCCTGAAACCCCAGGTGCCCACCAAGGCAGTCAGGCTTGTCGATGAAGAGGTAGAAGAAATGCCGGCCCTTGAGCCGGAGCGCCCGAAGACCTTGTGGGGCCGGTTCAAACGCTGGCTGAACACCTGACCGGGTATTTTAGAAGCACTCTAAATTTGAGCGAGTAATGGGCTTGCTCCTTGTGCTTCACCGCATCTGGCCTTAGATTAGGACCACCTAAACCCCTTGAAACGTCTATTCCTTACGCTCTCAGCGCTCTGGACTTTCAATTCGTTCGCGCAAACGCCTCAATTCCGCGAGGTGCTCCTGGGCGACAATAGTTATTATCTCTGTTCCATCGAATGTGCGCCAAACGGAAAGACGTTGGCGATCGCAACGGCCGAAGGCAACATCTTTCTTTGGGACATCGCCACGGAATCCATCACCAACAAGTTTGTTATCGAAGGGTTCACGCACGGACCCTACATGAGCTACTCGGCTGATGGCAAATACTTATTGTTGCTGGAACAGTATTTCACCGACTGGAGGCTGAACAAAGACAGGCCCTCAAATGCTTCCGTCATCGACGCCTCCACGGGGAAGGTTGTTCTTTCGCGCGAGGGGGTGCACACGGCGATGCTCTCTTACGACAGCGAGTCGCTGGTAACACTGGAGGGGTCTGAGATTATCTTCTGGAACCTGTCGAGTGGCAAGAGTGAGCGAAGATTTCAGCCACTGGGGGTTTCCAACTCATTCGCACTAAGTCCCGACGGAAAGTTCATTGCGGTCGCACAACAACCCACGGAGGAAGACCTGAAAGATATTCCATCCATTCGCAGCGACAAGAAGGCAATCAAAGAAGCGATCAAGTACCGCGAGGTATCCGTCTTCTATCACCTTCAGGATTTTCGCCGGGCTTTCATGGCCAATGATATCATGGACATCATCTTCAGCATGCGGTTCTCCAAGGACAGCCTGTCTCTATTTCTGTTCAATGCCCCGAATACCAAGTTTCGTCAAACCGCCGGCTCGGCACGCAACGCCTATGTACAGGTAGTCAATGCGGCTACGGGTGAGGTAAGTCGGGCTGCTTTTGCAACCAATGCAACTGAACCTATCTATAAAGAGAGTTCGAACGGTGCCTATGTTGCCCTGGCTTCGGTTGAGCATCAGCGAACAGTAGCGAACTCCGTGCTTGTTTTTGATCGGCGCACGGGGGCGACGCTAAAAAGGTTTAAAAATGACTTCCGCCTTTTGGAGAACAATGTGATGGGCAGGGCCTGCTTTGAGTTCATGCCCGATCAAAAGACATTGGCCATCGGCTATGGCAATCGAATGGCTCTCTGGATTTTTGAACAATGACCTTTATGCGCCTCCTGGTTGTCTTCTTGATACTCGCCGCCTTACCTCTCAAAGGTCAAAAGCCGCTGATCTCCCACCAGGAGGATATCATCGCGCGCGCCACTTCTGAGCTCGACAGTCTTTTCAAGACTGGGGGCCCAATGCAAATTGAAGCCGCGAAACGCGGGCTCGCCGGTGAGTACGTCATGGACATTACCGTCTTCGACAAAGGAAAGGTGCAGAGCATTTTCGTTGTTTCCAGCAATGCGATTAACACAGAAATGCAAAACAGGGTAAAAGACTTTGTTCGCACGGTGGAGTTCGGCTTCAAAATCCCCAAGAGCACAAATTGCAAAGTTCGCTACACCTTTCAATTCTGAATCACCATTACTATCCTAACCCCTATCCCCATGAATCGATTACTGAACACCCTCGCCCTCCTGCTGCTTGTCACCGGCACGCTGGTTGCCCAGGAGGAAATGAATGTAGTTTGGGAAACCAAGCTCGAACACAAGATTGAGAACACCGGCTTGAGCGATCCGAAAGGACTCCTGCTGGCAAGCAACGACAAAGAAATCTCGGTGGTCAAGACCGGGGATGGAGGCACTGTATGGACCAAACGCTTCAAGGACGTTGCGCCCGGGCTTGGGAAGATCGACGAGCAGATCCCCATGTGGGAATCAAACGTGGTCTTCCTTTTTGACCGCAAGATGGGCAAAGACAAGATCGCCTGCGTTGATTTACAGTCCGGAAACTTCCTGTGGATGACTGACAAATACCAGGATATCACTGAAGACAATGTTGTGTACATCTCCGAGATGGATGCCTTCGCCGTATCCACCAAGACAGCCCTCACCATGATCAAGGCGCGTACCGGCGAAGAGATCTGGACAACCACCAAGTTCAAAGGTGTTGTCGGTGCCTACACCGTGAGCACGGACAATCACATTGTGATGCTCAACTACAAGCCGAGTGCTCTCGCCTCGCTCTTTGCCGGGTTCAAGAACCAGATCGTCAAAATCAATATGGCCAACGGCGATGTGGCGTGGGATCAAACCTATATCGGGTTAGCAGAGAAGAAAGTGGTTACCCGCGAACCTACCGCACGGCTGCGACTTGTGGCGGGAAAAGTGTTTCTCTACCTGATGGGCCTCCAGGTCTATGACTTCAACACAGGCGCCCAGCAGTGGTCCGCCGCCTTTGATGCCGACCTCAACGTGGTAAGCTCACCCGCCGGGGCCAAGCGCTTCGGCTGCTACGGCGTAGTGGCTGATCCTTTGATCATGGAAAATGATGTGTACGTGATTGATATGAAAGACAAAAAACATCAGTACATCAAGAAATACGACCTCAATACAGGAAAACTGATGTGGACATCCCCGGAGATTGAGAGCGCCAAGGCACTGCCCGGGCTGTACTACGTCGATGGCACACTCGTGCTGCAAGTCGGCGGAGTAATCGAGTGCCAGGCGTACATCTACCAGCGCACCCGTAATCCCGACGGAAGCTATTCCATAACAGAACGATGGACGGTTTACTATCGCAATGTGAAGCCGAACGGAGTACAGGCGTTTAATGCCACCAACGGGGAAAAACTTTGGGAGTCTGAGCGCTTCAAGAAGGGGATAACGAATGGCTTCCCGGCTAATGACAAGTTCATCGTCAGCAGCGGCAAGGCTTTGTACTCACTTGACCTGAAGACGGGCAAGGAAAATGTGGAAATCGCCCTCGGGGATGACGATATCGGCCTCGTACAGAAGATCATCGATTACAACGATCGCGTTCTGGTGGTTGGTGAAAAGGGCCTGTCCACCCACAACAAGACAGACGGCAAGTTGATCAACAGCGGCCGTTGGAAGTCAGGGGACTTCGCCGGGCTGTATGGCAAGACCCTGCTCTTTCAGCGGGAAAATGACGACATCGCCGCATACGATGTAGAGACCTGCAAGTTCCTCACCTACAACGCGCGGAAGAACTCAGTCTCCAAGCTTTCCCAGGATGGGAAATTCGTCTACGTCTGGGAAAAAAGCAGTGTAGCCAAACTGGCCACCACCAAGTAACTTCCGACATTCAAGATCGTGGAGCGCACCGATTGTGCGCTTCGCGATCTTGTTACCCATCATTCATTACCATGCCTGCATATATAATTGTCGATGTGGCGATCAAGGACCCACATCGTTACGAAGACTACAAAAAGCTCACTCCCGCCTCCCTGGTCCCTTTCGATGGAAAATTCATCGTTCGCGGTGGGAAGACTGAGACACTGGAGGGCGATTGGAAGCCGGGAAGAATCGTTGTCGTTGAATTTCCGACTCTGGAAAAGGCAAAAGCCTGGTGGTCGTCTGATACGTATGCCCCTGCCAAGGCCATTCGGCAGGCTGCATCCATCACGCGTATGCTGCTCGTCGACGGAGCGTAGCGTCCATCCGAAGTTTTCAATACCTTACCCCAAACTATTTCTTTGCGAATGCAACACTCCTTGTCACGATTCATTTACCCGGCTTTACTTTCCTCCATTGTGCTCTGTTGTACAACTACGGAACGAAAAACCACCGCCAGCGAAACCAAAGAGCGACTCATCGCCCGTGCCCTTCCGCTTGAACTGAACACACCTTACGTCGCCCCTCCGGGTAATGAGCTTGAACATCACGCAGCCGGATTTGCCAAAGTGATTTGCTCGGCGGTGTTTATTACAGGACTCGAGCCGGGGTTTGCCGCCGAGAATGTCGGTTATTTCACAGCACCCTATAGCAAACGCGCCCTGTTTGGCAAGCCTAACATCGACATGGAAAAAAAGACCGTCAGCGTGATGGTTCCAAATGGCGCGACCCGTACTGCGGTTTATACCGTAGGGCAAGGGTGCGTTACGCTTCCCCAGGATGGGAAACTTCACTTCACCCCCAAAGCAGTTCATCCACTCCGTCCGGAGGACGAGGATTTAGCCTGGCCGATGGGCGACGAGGTTCCGGACGATGATTTTCCCAAGGAAGTGGACAAAGTCAAAGTACTGGAGGCAATAAATGCTGCCTTTGACCCTCCCGAAGCAATGACGGCTGCTTTTGTAGTGACATGGAAAGGAAAATTCCTTGACGAGCGCCACGCCTCCAACGTCTCCGAAGACACTCCGCTGGAAAGCTGGTCGATGGGAAAGAGCCTCACCGCGACGATGATGGGTATCCTCATGCAGCGAGGTATTTACACGCTTCAACAACCGGCCCCCATACCTGAGTGGCAGGGTGCAGGCGACCCACGTCAAAGCATCACCATCGCAAACATTCTCAACATGTCAAGCGGCCTGCGTATCCGCGCTCCGCAGGATCCAGACTATGATTCCCTCGCCGGATACCCGGATCATGTCTACTTTTATACGGGTGGGGTAAATTCATTCAACTACGCCGCCACACGTCCACAGCAATGGCCTCCCAACAGCGTGGGCCGGTACCGGAACTGCGATCCAGTACTCATCAATTATCTCATTCGGCTGGGAGTTGAGAAGTCCAAAGAGGATTACCTCTCCTTCCCCCAGCGCGCACTCTTCGACAAGCTGGGCATTCGCACCATGGTGATGGAAACAGATCCGTACGGCAATTTCCTGACCCAGGGATATGAGTATGCTTCAGCCCGTGACTGGGCTCGTTTGGGCAACCTGTACCTGCAGGGTGGCAAATGGAATGGCGAGCAAATCATTCCCGAGGACTTTGTGAAGTTTGTGAGCACAGTGGCGCCGGCATGGAAAGAAGATGGTCGCCCTATCTACGGCGGGTTCTTCTGGATCAACGGCGCCGGCGAATTTCCAATACCCACAGATGCCTACTACATGTCCGGCGCCGGTGGCCAGTACACATTCATTATCCCTTCCCACGATTTAGTCGTTGTGCGGATGGGCCACTTCAAAGGATCAGCCAAAGGAGCCGAATCATTGAAAAACGCGTTGGCAATTCTTTTGGAGGCGGTACCTCACCACTGAGTCAGCCGACGATTGCCCTCACCAGTAGAAAAAACAAGGAAGGACAAACCAGGCATCCGAGTCCGGTATAAAACGTAGCAGTCAGCGCTCCATAGGGAACAAGTTTTGGGTCCGTTGCCGCCAAGCCTGCTGCAACACCACTGGTTGTTCCGATGAGTCCTCCGAAGACCATTGCCGATCGCGGATTGTTGAGTCGAATGAATCGCGCCACCATGGGAGTCGCGATCGTAACGCCGATAGATTTGATCACACCGGCGGCAATGCTCAGGGCAATCACTTCTGAAGTGGCTCCAATTGCCGAGCCCGTCACCGGTCCGACGATGAAGGTACACGCCCCGGCACCCAGCGTGGTGAGGCTCACCGCATCGCGATAACCGAAGACGAGCGCCAGGAGGACGCCCGTCACAAACGAAACTGCAATCCCCAGCCCGAGCGCGATCAAACCTGCCATTCCCGCCTTCTTCATTTCTGAAACACGAGCGCCCATGGCCGTCGCCACAATCGTGAAGTCGCGTAACAGGCTGCCGCCAAGAATGGTGAATCCGGAAAGCAGTCCGATGTCCGCTACTCCATGTGTACCGTTTGTGATGCGACCGGCGACATAGGCGAGTACAAGCCCGCAGAAAATGGCAATGGCGGCAGCGGGAATTTTCTTTCCCGTGAGGTGCGTAGAGGCCCAGCCTGACGCCAACACCATCGCGGCCACAACGATGATGGCAACGAGTAGGTTTCCCTCCTCCAAGATTCTGTTAAGCACGTCCATGATCACGGGGCAGTATCATCGCGATTTTTTCCGGCGATCAGGGGCACAAGGAAAAAGCAACAAGCCGTAGGAAGAATCCCGACGACCAGCGCAGCGATGCCGCCCGAAATCGCTCCTTGCACATTTTGAACTGACGACATCGCGACGATCACCGGAATGTAGAGTTCGCTCCAAAACGTGACGCCCGTTTCTGACTGCATGTACCTTGAATCGTACTTGCGCAACGCCTGCAGTGCGAAAATCAACAGCAGCATGGCAAAGCCCACTCCCCCGACATTGGCATCGATACCCACGAGAACGCCGAGCTGTTCGCCCAGGGCTCGTCCCACGAGAAAACAAGCAGCCAGGATAGCTACACCGTAGAGCGTCATGATTCAAAAAGTTTTTTCACTTCATTCTTCGTCACTTTGCCCATCGCATTGCGGGGGAGCGAAGACAAGGTCAAGAATTTTCGTGGCACGCGGTAGGAAGGCAGGTACTCTTTAGCCCATTGCTTCAATCCTTCAGTGTCGATGCTCTCCTTTGGGACAACAGCGGCTGCCACTATTTCGCCCCATTCTTCATCTGCAAGCCCAACCACGGCACAGTCTGCCACCCTGGGGTGTGTGCGAAGCAGCTCTTCAATCTCGAGCGCCGAGATCTTGTAGCCGCCGGACTTGATGATATCGATTGAGCTGCGGCCTAAAATCCGGTAGTAACCATTCTCCACAACGGCTACATCACCGGTTCTAAACCAGCCATCTTCCGTAAATGCCGCATGGGTTGCCTCTGGCTGTTGCCAATATTCGATGAAAACATTTTCGCCTTTGACCTGGATCTCGCCTGGCTCGCTTGATACCAAATTGTTTTGTTCATCTGTGAGGCGTACTTGAACGCCGGCAAGTGGAGTTCCCACAAAACCTGCTCGGCGTTCACCGTCGTACGGATTGCTGATGGCCATGCCCAACTCAGTCATGCCATAGCGCTCAAGCAACCGATGTCCGCTGATGCGCTGCCAGTTCTCCATCACCGACACCGGGAGTGCGGCAGAGCCTGACACCATCAATCGCATCCGGCGAAGCGCTTGCGACATTCGTGCCTTGTTTGGTGGCGCCAGGGATTCCCAGTACGAGATCAATTTCACATACACAGTCGGAACCGCCATGAACACATTCACTCTTCCTTCCGAAAAAACCTGAAACACCTCTTCCGGCACAAATTCCGGAAGGAATTCACAGCATGCACCCACCAAGAGACTGCAGCCGACGACATTGATCAGCCCGTGCACATGATGAAGCGGAAGAACGCAAAGGGTATGATCGGCAGCTGACCACCTCCACGCATCAACAAGGGTTTCCATTTGGGCTTCCACGTTGCCATGAGTTGTTACCACACCCTTCGGTTTGCTCGTCGTTCCACTGGTGTACAGAATGAGTGCGCGCTGGTTGCGATCGATCACCGGAAGCTTCGTGGGTGGGGTAGCTCTACCTCCCGCATCCCGACTGCGGTGAGACACCTCCGTCGGGCAAGCTCGTATCTCGCATCCATTTCGTTGGCACAGGGGCGCCATGAAGTCCCGCTGATCCGGTGAACAGATCAATAATTCGCATCGCGTGTCTTGCAACACATACTCCAATGCGGGAGCCGGATGAGTGAGGCAAAGAGGAACGGCAATGCCTCCGGCCCGCCATATCCCCCACAGGGATGCAACAAAATCAAATCCGGGGTTTACAAAGATGGCCACCCGGGCCTCCTGAAGATTTTCACGGCCCGCAAGCAACTCGGCAGCTACGAGCGACGATGCACTAAGTAGTTGTTCGTAGGTAAAAGTCTTGCCGGCGGCACGAACCGCGACACGTTGACCGTGGGCTTCAGCACGTTCAACAAATTTCAACATGGACTTTCAGGGCCGGGTAAGCGGAATGATAAAGCGGACA
Organism: uncultured Ohtaekwangia sp.; assembly: GCA_964549855.1. Lineage (GTDB taxonomy): Bacteria > Bacteroidota > Bacteroidia > Cytophagales > Cyclobacteriaceae > ELB16-189. Next base: position 10,652 of record CAZJWV010000002.1, read on the forward strand.
GTGGAGAACTCTACAATGATATTCACCCCGTTTTCTGAGGGCTCGAGGCTAATGGTGTGTTGCTCAACGTTTGCCGACTGTTGAACGGGCACCTTCGTGGTGAGAATGTCCATCGAATAGTCAGGCTCCCAAGCACCCCATTTTCCAAGTTCGGAATTGAGGCGCACTTCGAATTCCTCCGCCCCTGGTATCGCATAGATTTTGTATGTGCCGGCTTTCACGGGCATTCCGTTGAAGAGAACGTCGCGGTTTAGTGTGATCTCGGTGGACTCATTTGCTCCCAACCTCCAATACACCCCATAGGGCTGGAGAGCACCCTCTTCTTTCGTTCCGAAGATCACCCTGCCACGAACTGAAGGCCGGCTGTATGGTATGGTGACCGTCAGGTCGCCTGAAGTTATCTCGGCCTTGCCGGGAGGGCTGAGGGTGCGATTGCGGTTGTTCGCAAAATACAGGCCTACAACGAGCAATACGGCCAATGCAGCGACGCCAATAAGGATTTTCTTCAGCATGGTGATTCTTTTACGTTGCGATGAAGGTACGTAAGCCCGGGTTGCCCATCAAAGGCCCATTCCAACTCCTTTGCTATTTTTACCTGCCACAAAAGGCCAACCCTATTTATGAGCTACCGCATTGAAAAGGATACGATGGGTGAAGTCCAGGTGCCCGCCGACAAATACTGGGGGGCGCAAACAGAACGCTCGCGGAACAATTTCAAGATTGGCCCCGAGGCGAGCATGCCCAAAGAGATCATCTATGCCTTCGCCTACTTGAAAAAGGCGGCAGCCATGGCCAACCAGGAATTGGGAGTTTTGCCCAAGGAGAAAATGGAACTCATCGCACGCGTTTGCGAAGAAATCCTCGAACACAAACTGGATGATCAGTTCCCCCTCGTCATCTGGCAAACTGGCTCAGGTACGCAAAGCAACATGAACCTGAACGAAGTCATTGCCTACCGGGCGCACGTGATGAGCGGCGGAAAGCTCACGGATGAAAAGAAAGTACTCCATCCCAACGATGACGTAAATAAATCGCAATCGTCGAATGATACGTACCCGACAGCCATGCACATTGCTGCTTACCACCAGGTGACAGCAATCACCATTCCAGGTATGCAGAAGTTGCGCGACACGTTGGCGAAGAAATCGGCAGACTTCAAATCTATTGTAAAGACAGGTCGCACGCACTTTATGGATGCGACACCGCTCACGCTCGGCCAGGAGTTTTCGGGATATGTGCAGCAGATCGACAACAGCCTGCGCGCCTTGCGCAATGCCCTTGAAGCAGTGCGTGAACTGGCACTGGGCGGTACAGCGGTGGGCACAGGGCTCAACGCTCCAAAAGGCTACGACGTGCTTGTGGCAAAAAAGATCGCCGAGCTTACAAAATATCCATTCATCACCGCACCTAACAAGTTTGAAGCGCTTGCTGCACATGATGCGATGGTAGAACTCTCCGGCGCGTTGAAACGTGCCGCCGTGTCGCTGATGAAGATCGCCAACGACATCCGAATGCTCAGTTCAGGTCCGCGGTCGGGCATCGGTGAGCTGGTTATTCCCGACAACGAGCCCGGCTCTTCCATCATGCCCGGCAAGGTGAATCCCACACAGCCGGAGGCGCTGTCAATGGTGTGCGCTCAGGTAATGGGCAATGATGTCGCGGTGTCGATTGGTGGCGCTACCGGTCATTTCGAACTCAACGTCTTCAAGCCCGTCATCGCCGCCAACGTGTTGCAATCGGCGCGTTTGATTGGCGACGCCTGCGTCTCATTCAACGACAAGTGCGCCGCAGGCATTGAGCCCAACCTCCCCATCATCAAGCAACACATGGAAAACTCGCTGATGCTGGTCACCTCCCTCAATACCCACATCGGATACGAGAACGCAGCGAAGATTGCGAAGAAGGCACACAAGGAAAACAAGACTCTCCGCGAGGCCGCCATCGAACTCGGGCTGGTCACCTCCGCCCAGTTCGACGAATGGGTACGGCCCGAGAAGATGGTCTAATCAGGCCACAACGCGCTGATTTTGAAGATTTTTGCCTACTTTTAGGTATGAATAAACCCATATGCGCATGAAAACTACCGTGATGGTTCTATGCCTGGCTTTGATTTTTTCCGGCTCACAGGTTTTCGCCCAACTCTCCAAAGCGGAAAAGAAGGAGTGGAAGAAGAAGGCTAAGCAATACGCCAAGAATCCCGCCGATCTGAAGTCAATGACGGAGGCCAAACAGACCGCCGACAACAACGTCACCAAGCTTACCGCCGACAACAAGCAACTTCAGTCATCAGTCAGTGACAAAAACGCCCGCATCGCAGAGTTGGAAGACCAACTCGCCAGGATGCGCAGTGAACTCTCCGCCAGCCAGGCCAAGCTCGCCGAGCTCCAGGCAGCACCCGTGATCCACCCGCTGGATTTCTCGCAAGGGATCGTCTACAGGGTACAAATAGGCGCTTTCAAGAAGAAGGACCTTAAGAAGTACTTCGACAACAATCCGAACCTCGGAGGTGAGGCAGCAGAAAAAGATCCCAACGATCCTCAACGCATCACCATTGGCGTGTTCCGCGACTACTGGGAAGCTGATACCTTCCAGAAGTACATGCGTGAAATGGGTGTGAAAGACGCCTGGATTGTTCCTTACCGCGACAATGTGCGCGTTGAATTGAAGGATGTATTGACAGACGCGTCGTGGGACAAGAAGGGTAATCCCGTCAAGCCGAAGAGTTAATCACAGAAAAAGGACAAGTCAAAAGCAGTGCTGCCCACGCACTGCTTTTTTGTTTTTATACTTTTGATGAATGATCCGGGCTAGCGTCTTGCTTTTTATACTCTTGCCGATTGACCTGGCCGCACAGGTTCGGCTGTCCAAGCTTGTGATCAAATCGCACGAGGTTTATGAACTGAAGAACTCAGACATCCTCATCGTCGATACACTGGTGATGATGGACTCTTCAGTGCTATTGCTAAACAAGCTCAAGCGTGAGAACTTTATTCACGCGCGACGGATTGTTTTCCAACGTGGCTCCCTCATCGACGGTAAAGGCGTGCGAGGGCTTATCGGTCGCAACGGACGAACCGGTCCGACATCCACGGCTCCATGCTCAAACGGAAGCCCTGGATTGAAAGGAACTGATGGTACCAATGGAGGGACTGGCATCACTCTTTTTCTTTCCTTCAATGAGGTAGTGCTGGAGGGAGTGCCGACGATTGATGTTTCCGGCGGCGATGCCGGCGATGGAGGAAAAGGCGGGTCGGGCGGCGGCGGGGGAACCGGGACGCGACTTTGCGCAGGAGGAAATGGAGGAGCTGGCGGACCTGGCTCCAACGGCGGCAACGGTGGCAATGCCGGCAACGTCACGTTTCACGCCAACAACATATCCGAAATTCGCTCACTATTGGGGGATCGTCTTCTCGTCCACAATTTTGGAGGCCACGCTGGCAATGGCGGTGAAGGCGGGGGTGGCGGATACGCCGGCCTCAGCCCAACGGGCAAGAATTCCCTCGACGGGAAGCCCGGCAAAAGAGGAGCGTCAGGCAAAGATGGAATTGCCGGCAAGCCCGGCGCAATAAACTTTCAGGGCAAGTGAACCGACGGTGGGTATATAAGGAAGTGCCTCCGCAAGCCGAGGTGGATTCACTCAGCAAGAGTATCAACGTGAACCCGACATTGGCCGTGTTGTTAATGCAGCGCGGTGTTCGCACCTACGAAGAGGCGCACCGGTTCTTTCGCCCTTCGCTGAACGACCTCCACTCGCCATTCCTCATGAAAGACATGGAGCTCGCCGTGGAGCGAATTCACCGGGCAATTGAGGCTGGCGAGAAGATTTTAGTATACGGGGACTATGATGTAGACGGCACGACGGCAGTGTCACTCGTCTATTGCGCGCTCAAGACCTTCTACCCGAATGTTGCTTTTTATGTTCCTGACCGCGGCTCCGAAGGTTATGGCGTCTCCCGCACCGGAGTCATGTGGGCGGCCGACAACGGATTCACATTGATCATTGCCCTCGACCTTGGAATCAAAGCCGCTGATATGGTCACGCTGGCCAACCACCAGGGAATTGATTTCATCATCTGCGACCATCACCTTCCCGGTGAGAAAGTGCCACACGCTATCGCCGTGCTGGATCCCAAGCAGCATGATTGCACCTACCCTTTCGAAGAACTGAGTGGCTGCGGTATTGGCTTCAAGCTTATGCATGCTTACGCCATCCGGCATCGTCCCTCGCTCGATGTATATGGTTTCCTCGACCTCGTGGCGGTAAGTATCGCATCCGACATAGTTCCCATCAACGGGGAGAACCGGATTCTTGCACACTTCGGTCTGAAGAAGCTTAATGAGAATCCGCGGCCGGGCCTGCAAGCACTAAAAGACATTGCCGGGATTCGCGGCGACCTGGATATTTCAGGTGTTGTTTTTACCCTCGGTCCACGCATCAATGCCGCTGGCCGTGTCGATCATGCCAACGGAGCCGTCAACCTCCTCATCTCCGGTAGCCTTGACGAAGCAAATACTTATGCGGAGAAGATCAACCTCAAGAACGACTTGCGCCGCGAGTTTGACCTCAGCATCACGGAGGAAGCGTTGTCCATGATCTCTTCCGATGAACGTCGTCAAAAGGCCAAAACCACCGTTCTCTTCAAGAATACCTGGCACAAAGGGGTTATTGGCATAGTTGCTGCTAGGTGTGTCGAGCGATACTACCGCCCCACCGTGATTCTGACCGAAAGCAACCAAAAAATAACTGGCTCCGCTCGCAGCGTGAGTGGGTTTGACCTCTACCAGGCCATCTCACAATGCAGCGACCTCCTCGAGAAATTCGGAGGACACAAGTACGCGGCAGGACTCACCCTCGACCCGGTGAACCTTCCGGCCTTTGAACAACGATTTGAAGAGGTGGTGGCTGCTACTATTACGGACGAGATGCTTACCCCGGTGGTTGAGATTGATCTGTTGGTTTCCTTCGATATGCTCACACCGAAGTTCATCGGTATCCTCAAACAAATGGCGCCATTCGGACCTGAAAACCAGCGGCCTGTTTTCGAGGCGCGCGAAGTCTCTGTGTTGAATTCACTCAATTCATTCAAAGAACGCCACGTTCGTTTCCTCGCAGCCCAGGAGGGCAATGATGCTTTCTTCCCGGTTGTCGGATTTGAGCAGATCGAGCACTACGAGCGGCTAAAAAACAAGGAGCGCTTCCGCATGGCCTTCACGATAGAAGAAAACACCTACAACGGCGAAACCAGCCTCCAGCTCCGCGTGAAAGACATTAACTTTGCCGCCGCATGATTTTACGCGCAGAGAATCTTCTCAAAATGTACAAGAAGCGGACGGTGGTGAACAACGTCTCCGTCCATGTCGGGCAAGGAGAAATTGTTGGGCTCCTCGGCCCCAACGGCGCGGGGAAGACAACCAGTTTTTACATGATTGTCGGGCTCATCAAGCCGAATGGCGGCCAGATATTTCTTGACGACAACGACATCACACAGCTGCCCATGTACAAGCGCGCCAAGCTCGGCATTGGCTACCTGGCGCAGGAGGCCTCCGTCTTTCGCGGCCTTACCGTAGAAGAAAACATACTCGCGCCACTGGAGATGCGCAATTTTACTTCCACTGAGCGAAAGGAAAAGATGGAAACCCTGCTGGAGGAATTCAGTCTCACCCATGTCCGGAAGAATCTGGGTATGGTCCTCTCGGGGGGCGAACGACGTCGCACGGAGATCGCCCGTGCACTGGCAGTAGACCCGCACTTCGTCCTACTCGATGAACCCTTTGCGGGTGTGGACCCTATCGCGGTGGAAGAAATTCAGTCCATCGTGGCGAGATTGAAAAAGAAGAATATTGGCATTCTCATTACCGATCACAACGTTGACGAGACCCTCACCATTACCGACCGTGCTTACCTCATGGTGGAAGGCAAGTTGTTCAAGCAGGGGTCATCCGAAGAACTGGCAAATGATCCCATGGTGCGCAAGGTGTACCTGGGCCAAAACTTTCGGCTGCGTCAAAAGCCGCCGGTCGAACCCCAGTAGCGGTTCGCGAGGTTTCTCGAACGGGAGGTCCTTGAAGCTAAAACTTGAACTTGTCGTCGTGCTGTACAGGAATTCGCACGGGGAATCCCCTTACGCTCACTTTAAGCGTCCCCGTAAAACGAACGGTGTGCTCTTTGCCGCCAAAAAGGCCCAGGATGGTGTCAAGAAGACCAGCATCTGATAGTTTTAGTTTCACCTCCAGCGGAACAGTGAACGTCGATTGACTCTTTATGGGAGCATTCAGCTTCTGATCAATCCGCGCGGCAGTTTTTCCGTCCAGCAAGATATCCAGGTTGATCCCCTTCAATCGCAGCGATCCCTTGTTCGGGTTGTAGAGTACGGCATCCGCTTTTAACACAGCTCCATCCGTACCGGGAGTTACCTCCTTGATGTGAACCTCCCGAAGCACAACTGGCTCCTTCGGTGCGCACGAAGTGATCCCCACCACCGCCAACAAGAACATCAAGGTGCGCTTCATTATCCAGTCATCTGCACAATGATACAATATTCTACTTTTGTCACTGCACAGATGGAAGTCGATACATACAAACGCATTGCTGATGGATTGGCTGAAGCCGGGTACGCCATTGTTCCCCATTTTCTAACGGCTGCGGAAGCACAATCCATTCTTGAAGCAGACGAATTCACCAAGCATAAGTTACACTTCCGCAAGGCTGGAGTCGGGCAGGGGACTCGTTTAGTCAACGAAACCGTTCGTGGCGATTACATCCAATGGATTGATCCTGTCACCGCATCTCCTGGTGAAGTAACTTACCTCCATCGACTGCAGGGGCTCATCTCCTTTCTTAACACTGATCTGTTCCTCAGTCTGAAAGATGTTGAATTGCATCGCACGGTCTACCCAATAGGTGCGCTGTACCAGAGACACAAGGACCAGTTCAGGCACGATGATCATCGCAAACTGTCAATCATCTGCTACCTGAACAAAGATTGGAAGATGGAGGAGGGTGGGCAACTGAGGCTCTACCTCCCACCGGGCCCGATTGATGTGTTGCCTGAATCGGGAACCCTTGTATGCTTTCGGAGTGATCAACTGGAGCATGAAGTGCTTCTCTCCAAAAGAGAACGTTACAGTCTCACGGGGTGGATTACTGATCAAAGATTGCAATAGCGGCCTATATTAGCGATCACAATTACGACATCATGAAAAGCACGCGCGTAAAACTCCTGGTTTGCCTGGCAGTTTTGTTTCATTCAACCATTGGTGTCGGACAGATTTATCCGGCCCCGGCAGCGGGTGATTTTGTAATGAAGAATTTTGAATTCCAAAGTGGCGAGCGCTTGCTGGAACTTAAAATTCATTACGTGACAATCGGGAAACCAGTTAAGAATGGCCAGGGCATCGTGACCAATGCGGTTCTGGCCCTGCATGGCACGGGCGGCAGTCACAAAAGTCTCTTGAGCCCGCGATTTGCCGATGTGCTCTTCAAGAAGGGTGGCGTGCTGGATGCGGACAAATATTTTATCGTGATACCTGACAACATCGGCCACGGCGAATCGAGCAAACCTAGCGATGGTCTGCACGCCAAATTTCCGCACTATAACTATCGGGACATGGTGACGGCGCAATACCGGCTCCTCACCGAAAAGCTTGGCGTCAATCACCTGCGGCTGGTGATGGGAACCTCCATGGGAGGAATGCACAGCTGGGTCTGGAGCGAGATATATCCTCAATTCATGGACGCGGCGATGCCCCTGGCGAGTCTGCCGATTGAGATCTCAGGACGCAATCGCTTTTTCAGGCGCATGATCATTGATCCGATTCGCAACGATCCCGATTGGCAGGGTGGTGAATACAAAACACAACCCGTAAGAGGCTTGACGACCGCGATTTATACGTTGATGGTGATGGGAAGTGCACCGCTCCAGACCCAAAAGCTGGCGCCGAGCAAGGAGGCAGCCGATAAATTATTCGACGAGCAGGTCAAGTCGAGACTGGCTAGTACTGACGCCAACGATTTGCTCTACCAGGTTGATGCCTCACGCGATTACAACCCGCAGCCTGACCTGGAAAAAATACAAACTCATCTACTGGCCATCAATTCAGCCGATGATGAGGTCAATCCGCCCGAATTGAAGATCGTTGAAAACGAAATCAAGCGTGTTAAGCACGGTCGCTTTATTATGCTTCCAATCACAGACGAAACGCGTGGACATGGGACGCACACAGTTGCTTCCATCTGGCAGGACTACCTGGCTGAATTGATGACGGTCAGCGAAGCAAAAAAATGATTGCTTCGGCCGACTACATCGGCCTCGAAAATAGCTACCTGGGAAACGCAGATTTGTCAACCCCCGGCATCAACTTCAACGCGTTCTTGTAGTAGATTTTCTTAAGAATTTTATCCGGCAACCCGATGCCGTACATGCGCCAGAAGGCGTGGTACCTCTTGTGATACGGGAAATACTCGTCCTCCGTCTCCAACACTCGGAAGTAGGTTTCATATTCATTGGGCGCCCAGCTGTCTTTGCCGAACAGTACACGGTCCTGGTACTTGGTCAGGAAAGCTTTTGAAGCCCGGGGTTGTCGGCCCAACTCTGCGATCACCGCGCCGATTTCAGTGTACATGTTGGGAAACTCGTCCAGGAGCTGACCCAATTTTTTCAAGTCACCGCCGTACCAGCTCAAGTGTGCGCTAATGAACTTCGTCTTCGGATGCTTGCGGAAAAGGTTTTGTTGCTGAGTCATCACTTGCTCCCAGGAAATAGAATCCTTGGTGTGCCTTCGCCCCGGAAAGAGCTTCAGCTCAAGCCAGCGCTCATTGAGGCTGTCGATCGGTTGCCAGAATTGCCTCGGGTCGGCCGAATGGATGAGCACCGGGATTCCCAATTCGCCGCACTTCTTCCAAATCGGGTCGATGCGGGGATCGTCTATGGGAATGACCTTGCCTGACTTGTCACGCGAAAAAAGTCCGAGGCTCTTGTAAATCTTAAGTCCTTTCGCTCCCCGCTTCACGTCATCCTCCACCTGCCTGGCCTGGCGCGCTGCCCACTCGGGGTTGTCGATATCCGTAAAATCAACGTTCGTGAAGAGTAGAAAGCGGTTGGGATACTGCTTCTTTATGTTCTCTATTGATTTCTCAAGGTGGTCGCCTGAACTGCGGAACCCACGTCCGCTGAGGTTCACCATAATTCCCATGTTGAGCTTGTCCATTTCCTTGATCAGCCCGCTCAGGTCAGCGGTATTCATACCACCCTGGTGATTGTGGATGTCAATGAAAGGAAACTTGGCTCTCGTGACATGGTGTTCTTCCGTCACCAATGTCGACGGTGGATTATAGGCCTCGAAGCTCATCTTCGGCGGCACGCCTTCCTGCCCAAAGCAGAAGGTTGAAGTTGCCATGAAGGCCAGTGGAAGAAAGCGTTTCATGTCTGGATTAATTTGCCTTAAAGAAACGAAAATAGTTGCAAGCAAGGTTTGGCAATTATGCCCAATGGTTATCCGTAATGTCTCAGTGACAGACTGTGCGCACGTGCGGACGTGGCACACCAGCCCTTTTCGTTCCTGCAGGATTCTTTTCTAAATTGCTTGATAATCCAAATTCATGCCGCGATTGTTTTTTCTGGCAGCCTGTCTCTTCCTTGTCGTTACGGCCGTGGCTCAAACGGCCGACCCGCTTGATGGGGCAAGAAAGAAAATGACCGCTCGCGACTTTGCCGGTGCCAAGGCCGAACTGACCAAAGTGATCGACGCTACGCCTCGCAACAAAGTAGCGCTCAACCTCCGCGGTCAGTGCCGTATGAACCTCGATGATTTATACGGCGCAATCACCGACCTCACCCAGGCGCTGGAGATCGACACTTCGTTTGCTGAAGCGTACAATTTCCGCGGCGACGCTAAACTCAAACTCGGCGACGATGAGAGCGCGCTCGATGATTTGAACCGCGCCGTTCGTCACAATCCAAAATACGCTGACGCGTTTACCAACCGCGGGTTCGCAAAGTATAACCTCGAAGACCTCCAGGGTGCCTATTTCGATTTTTCAAAAGCCCTGGAGCTCGGGCCTGCGGATGCCGACAAGTATTTCAACCGTGGTGTGATCAAGGCGGAGCTTGGCGAGTTTGTGAGCGCCATCGACGACTATTCAAAAGCCATTGAGCTGGACAAGACCGATGCAGGACTGTACAACTACCGGGGTGTTGCTTACTACCAAACCACCAATTTCGACAAGGCCATCGCCGACTACGACATCGCCATCAAATTGGATCCCAAAGATCCGCTGAAATATGAGAACAGGGCCCTTGCCCGTAGCGCCAATGAGGATCTCAAGGGCGCGCTCATCGACTATGACAAGGCGATTGAACTTAACCCTGAGGATCCGGAGACGCTTAACCTCCGTGGGGTGGTGAAACACACAATGCAAGACTACGACGGTGCCATCGCCGACTATACGAAAGCGATTGAGGTTGATGCCCAGAATCCATCGTACTATGACAACAGGGGGTTGAGCCGGACGGAAAAAGGAGATCTCGAAGGAGCCGTCGCCGACTATTCTTCTTCCATCGACTTGTACCCTTCCGATCCTGAAACCTACTATGAGCGGGCTCAGGTCAAGCTGCGAATGAAAAACACGTACGACGCTTGCCTGGATTTCCGTAAAGCGGATGAACTGGGAGCCCCCGAGGCGAAGGCCGCCATCAAGAAGAACTGTAAATAACCATGAGCCCGGAACTTCAGGCACTGATGGATCAGCTCGAAGCCCAACGAAACGGTATTGTTGCCGAGTTCCGCACTGTTCCGAAGGATCGCTTCAATCATCCTCCGAAACCCGGCAAGTGGTCGGCGGCCCAAATATTCAGCCATTTGCTTTCTGCCGAGCAGTTGACCGTAGCGTACATGAAAAAGAAGGTGCAGGGAATTGCCTCAACACCTGCAAGCGGCTGGTGGGAAGAGGTTAAGATGGCTATACTCATCCTGAGCCAGCGGTTGCCTGGATTGAAATTTACGGCACCCCGGTACGTTGTGCAGAACACTTCCCCTTACTACGACCTTGCCAGTATAGATTCTGCGTGGTCACAAGTTCGCGCTGATCTCAAGTCCTTATTGGAAACTATACCGCTCACACAAGTTGACAGAAAAATCTATAAGCACCCGGTTGCCGGCTACCTTAACGTTCGACATGCCCTCATCTTCCTGCGTGAGCACATCATCCATCATACCCCGCAGCTCCATCGTCTCAAGTCCTGAACCGGATTCCAAAAAAACAAAGGTTATGATCAACCACCGCATCCTGCCTATTCTGCTTTTTGTGTCGCTGACCGCCTCCGCACAACCGGCAACGGAGATTTATCTCTTCGACCTGGTCATCAAAAAGAACAGCGTGTCTGCCGACAAGCCGGTAAACATCACCAAGCACAAAGGATACGACAACCAGCCGTCCTTTCACCCGGAGTATACCCAGGTCTACTATTCGTCATTTAATGATGACGGTCGGTCAGACATCCGCATGTATGATTATAAGACGAACACCACCAAATCCATAACGCAAACCCAGGAGCGGGAATACTCTCCAACAATAACTCCTGACCGCGACCACCTGTCGTGCATCATCCAGCGCGACAACAATGCGCAAGATCTTGGCAAATACCCGATTGAGGGGGGCACTGCAGAGGTGATCATTGACAACATGATCGTCGGCTATCATGTTTGGGCTGACAACAGTCACCTGGCGCTGTTCGTACTGGGTACGCCGAACACACTCCATTACCTCCGACTACCCACCAAGAAGGATACCATCATTGCCGAGAACGTAGGGAGGTCGCTCCATCGTGTTCCAGGAGAGTCAGCCATCAGTTTCGTTCACAAGGTGTCCGAACAAGAATGGATCATTAAGAAGTTGGACACACACACCATGAAGATCACCACGGTGGCCACTACCCTGTCCAAGCGTGATGATCTTTGCTGGTTGCCTGACGGCCGCCTTCTCATGAGCGATGGTACGTCCGTGTTCGTTCTTAAACCGGGTCCCCAGCCGACTTGGAAGAAAGTGGAGTTCACCGACAGCAGCATGTTGAAAGAAGTAACCCGGTTGGCTGTAAGTGCGAACGGAAAGAAACTGGCTGTGGTCGTCACTGAGGATTGAGCGATCACCAGAATGTCTTCGCGGTTTCCCGGCAGAGGCGCCGCGACTCGGATACCGCGACCTTCGCAATCAACCACGAAGTTCTCCCTCTCGGGAAGCGGTTAATTATGTTTGTGCGGATGGAAGGCTCCTTGGTACCTGAAAGTGCAAAGATCGCGGCACACGAAACGTGGCCGCGAAAACATGCGTTATTTTGGCTCGCAGAAGGAGCCGCGAGCGATAAAGAGCTTCTTCTTCTCAGCTTTCCATTTTCCAGTGCTCACCAATGGATCTGCATTCAACAAAGTCTCGGTGGGTTCGTCACGGAAAACCGCAAGTGAGCCTTCTCCCTTGCCTAAGTCAGCCTCTGCGATTAAGGTTCCGGCACCATGTAGGTAAGCATAATGCGTTCTGAACTCCTTGATTGATACCGACTCCTTTGAGGTGTATCGTACTAAAAAATAGTTTGTCATATCATAATTCTCCCCTACGGCGCATACTGAGCCAGTTCGCGGCAGGTATGAGAATACTTCCACATTCCATCGGTTCGCGACAACGGCCGGATCAGTCATGATCCATCGCGATACACTGTCCCGCATTCCGGACTTGAAAATGAAAAGACCACCTCCGCCTTCAAACGGTCCCGCGGCCACCAGTTTACCATCCTTTGCCAAGCGATTAATGTTGGCCATGTGACCATCCATAAGCTTCTTTACTTCCGCTTCCGGCAACTCGGCCTTGTCATCCTTCTTGTTTAGAAACACAATGAAGAAGTCCTGGCTTGACGCTTCCAACGAGGTACAAACGAATAGTAGACAAAGGAGTGCTCGGATCATTGGCGTATAAACGATACCCAAGCTAAGAAGATTTAGATTTGTGTCGCATGATCTCAACGCTCCCACTGTTCCGTCCGCTGAATGACAAGCTCCTGGAATTGCTGGAGTCCCTTTCCAGAGAAGACTGGCAGCGACCGACCCTCGCCAGGGAGTGGACGGTTAAAGACATCACCGCCCACCTCCTCGACGGCAGCATCAGGGCCATTTCATTGTATCGCGACCACTGGCAATTGAGCGCTCCCACCTTGTCCGGGTACAACGACATCGTTCGATACCTGAACCAGATCAACGCCGAATGGGTCGTCTCCATGCGCCGGGTGAGTCCACGCCAACTCGTTGAATGGCATCGCCAATCACACGAAGAATACATTCGCTGCTTTGAGTCCTTAGATCCTACGGGACCCGCTATGTATGCAGTCTCTTGGGCTGGCGACACCGAGTCGCCAAATTGGTTTCACATCGCGCGCGAATACACTGAAAAGTGGCACCACCAACAGCAAATCCGGGAAGCGGTAGGGCGCCAGGGGATTCTTACGCCGGAACTCTACCGCCCTGTGCTGGAAACTTTTCTTCGCGCTTTGCCTCACCGCTACCGTGACACCGACGCACCGGTTGGCACGAACGTGGAGGTCGCAATTGTCGGGGCCTCTGGCGGCGCCTGGCGCATACGGCGCGGACCTGGAGCCTGGGAGTTGGTTCACTCAAGTGGTCCTGCTACCGTGCGCATTGAGATTCCTCAAGACCTTGCCTGGAAACTCTTCACCAATGCAATGAGGGGAGAAAATGCAAGGAGCCAGGTGAAAATCACCGGCGAGGAACGATTGGGACTTCCGGTGCTGAGCCTGATTGCCGTTATGGCCTAAGTTCCAGCAGCGTGTCAACCAGTTTGTCGATGTCTGCTGCGGTGTTGTAAACGTGGGGCGCCACACGAACCGAATCGCCGCGAAAGGATACGGCGATCTTCCTCGTTGCCATGCTTGCCTTAACCCTTTCTATGGTTATTCCGTTCGGCAGCCTGATGCCAAACAGGTGGTATCCACGACTGCCCTCATCTTCTATCCAGAATCCCTTCTCCCGCAATTTCTGAACACCTTCCCGAGTCACTTCCTTGCAATACTGCTGAATGTTGGCCGTGCCCCATTCTTTCACTTGTCTTAGCGCTTCCCGCATCATCGGCACGAGAATAAAGTTGCTGTGCTCGCCCACCTCATACCGGAGGGCGCCCGGCTGATAACGTGATTGGTACTGAACAAGTCCGGTGAAGTCTTCGCTGTCGTAGCGGTTGATCCAGTTTTCTTCCAGCGGAACACCGTTGTCGAATGCTTCTCCGAAATACGCAAGGCCGATTGAATACGGTCCCATCAACCACTTGTACCCCGCACAAACCAGGGCGTCCGGTTTGATTTTTTGGAGATCAAAGGGAAGCGCCCCAATGGACTGCGTGCCATCGATGATCAGGCGCGCGCCCCTTTCCCGCGCTACTCGTCCCACCTTTTCAAGATCGAAGCGGGTTCCATCCGCCCAATGGACATTCCCCATTGCCACTATTTTTGTTCCGGGAGTTATGGCCTCGAGGATTCGCTCATTCCATCTTTTTCCCCGGTCGGCAATCGTATTTGGTGGCTCCACCATATGCAGCGAAGCGCCCGACTCTGTTGCCAGCCGTTGCCAGGGATAGACGTTACTGGGGAATTGTTCGCTGACCAACACGATGCGGTCGCCCTTGGTCAATGGAATGTTTCGGGCCGCGGTTGACAACCCGTATGATGCTGAAGGGATGATAACTATTCGTTTGGTATCTCGAACCTGGAGAAAAGCGGCATACGCTTCGCGAAGTTTCTCCGCCTCCGTAAAAAAATCCTGGGCTGAAATCTTCGCCGGATTCTGTTTGCGTTTCATCCCTGCCACTCCCGCTTTTTCCACACTTTTCAACAGCGGCGACATGTAGGCGCAGTTGAGGTATGAAACGCCCTTTGGCAAAGAGAATTTTGAACGTTGCTGCTTCATAGACTATGGCTTGAAAACCAGAAAAATAACCTTGCCTGGGATTTAACTTAACGCTTTTTGCGTAGTCTAACGGTTACTTTGGCGTATTTAACTAACATATAGTTGTACAAATCGTGAGGCTATGGGGTTGATTGTTGAGCAGTTCCGGGGAATTCAATTTGTCAGAATTTCTTCGATGTCCAAAGACCAGCAAGAGCAGGTCTGGGATTCGTTTGATCGTGAAAAGATTATCAAGATTGTGAAAGAGCAGTCGCTCCTCAACGATTGCATCCTCTATACCGACTTCGCCGCCTGGCAGGCAGCTTCTCAAAAGCCCGCCGCCTCGATCACACCAGATCGGCCGTCTTACACGCCCGCTATCGGCAAGTTGGCCTTCAAATAGGGTTGACCCTAAGTACTACTACTGCCACAATTGGCATTCCTGCTCAGCCCACTTCGTGCTTTGCCAGTCAAATTCATTGAGTATTAGCTCCTTAGGTCGAGTCTCCGGCAAGCTCGGCTCCTGGAGATATCCACAAACAACTGATTTATAAATCGATCTGTAACTTGCACATTTTCAGTGTTTTATGACATAATATTCCGGTCATGTGGATAAAAGGCCCGATTTGTGGATTACTTTCTCACCCAATTTTCGTAAGCCCATAAGTGTCTGAATTTTAACACTTTTGTAACCCGACTATACCTGACATGTCCAGAAGTTCCTTTCCCGGCAGGTACGTACAAATCATGGCCATTGCCGGCCTGTTCGTTTTCGCAAAAGGCTACAACTCATTTGGTCAGGCCAGCGACATCGTCAAGATTGATCAACTTACCTCCAGCATAAAGGCTGAAAAGGAAAGAGTCCAGGTCATCAACTTTTGGGCAACATGGTGTGGGCCGTGCATCAAGGAGCTCCCGCTTTTCGAGCAACTGAATGAGGCCCGAAAGGACATTCGTGTCAGGTTGGTAAGCCTCGACCTCGACTTGGACCCCAACCCTGATAAAGTCAGGAATTTTGCCGTGCGTAAGAAGTTAAAGGCTGAGATCGTTATGCTGGATGAGAGGGACCCAAACAGCTTTATTGACAAAATTGACAAATCCTGGTCCGGTGCGTTGCCGGCAACATTGGTTATCAACAACAAGAATGGAAAACGCAGATTTATAAATCGTGAGCTCAAGGAAGGAGAACTCGACAAACTGATCACCGAAGTTCAATAATTTTTAGAAACCTTTTTAACAAACCAATACGCTATCGCTATGAAAAGAATTCTTGTATTTGTACTCGCACTCTTTGTACTGGGCGCTTTCGCACCCGTGAAAAATGGTTACGAGATCGGAGATACCGTCGCTGATTTCAAATTGAAGAACGTCGATGGAAAGATGGTGTCGCTTTCCGATTTCACCAGCAGCAAGGGCGCCATTGTTGTGTTTGATTGCAACACCTGTCCTTATTCAAAAGCATATAACAGCCGAATCCTCGCCCTGAACCAGAAGTATGCATCTCAAGGCTACCCGGTGATTGCCATCAATCCCAATGATCCGGACAAGTCAGCAGGCGATTCCTTCGACAGCAATGTTGCGCAGGCGAAAGAGAAAGGATACACCTTTCCTTACCTCTCTGATGAGAACCAGGCGGTAACGAGCGCATTTGGAGCTACCAATACTCCCCACGTCTTCATTGTGCAGCGTTCCGGCAACCAGTTTAAGCTGGTGTACATTGGGGCCATCGACGACAGCGCCAGGGATCAAAACGCCATCAAGGTCAAGTATGTCGAGGATGCCGTGGAGGCCCTTCTTCAGGGTAAGACCGTTCAGTCGACTCGCACGAAGGCTATAGGCTGTACCATCAAATTCAAGAATGCCTGACCCTTAGCGGGTCATTGACGTAAGAATATCTTCTACAAATTCGCGGGAATTGCATAGGCGCGGCACTTTGTTTTGCCCGCCGAGCTTCCCGCGTTTTTTCATCCATTCGTAGAAGGTTCCCTCAGGCACCGAGTGAATGCGGGGTGCCACCAGGGCAAGATCGTGAGATCGCTTCGCATCGTAGTCTGAATTGATTTGGCGAAGGGACTCATCGAGAACATGTCCAAATTCATCCAGGCTTCTCGGTGGCGTGTGAAATTCAATAATCCATTCATGCCCTCCGCGTTTGTTTTGCTCGAGGTAGATGGGTGCGGCTGTAAAATTTGATATCACTCCTCCCGTGGCATCGCAGGCCCGGGTAACCGCCGCCTCCGCATTTTCGACGATCACCTCTTCTCCAAAAGCATTGATGAAGTGTTTCGTCCGGCCCGAAATCTTGATTCGGTAGGGCGCCTTGCTCGTGAACTTCACCGTGTCGCCGATGTTGTAGCGCCACAGCCCCGCATTGGTGGTGATCAGCATGGCATAGTTCTTTCCCAGTTCCACCTCACCCAGTCTCAGCGCCGTCGGGTGATCCTTGTCGAGTTCCTCAACGGGAATGAACTCGTAAAATATTCCATAGTCGAGCATCAGCAGCATCTCTTCGTTGTTCTTCCGATCCTGGATGCCAAAGAAACCCTCGCTCGCATTGTAGGTCTCCCAATACTGCATTGAAGCTGAAGGGATCAGCGATTTGAAAAGCGATCGGTACGGCGGAAAGGCCACGGCACCGTGGAAGAATACTTCCAGGTTGGGCCAGATCTCCTGGATGGGCTTCTTCTCGAGCTCCATAACGCGCTGCAGGAGCAGCACGGTCCACGTGGGCACACCGGCCAGGTGGGTAACATCCACTTTTACCGTTTCGCGGGCCAGGAGTTCGATCTTTTCCTCCCAATTGCTCATCAGTGCCACCTCAAGGCTCGGGGTCCGGATCAACTGCGCCCACACGGGCAGGTTTTGCATAAGCACCGCCGACACGTCGCCATAGTGAGACGTTGCTGAAGGATCAAGTTCATTGAGTTGATGGCTCCCGCCGAGTGCAAGCCCCCGTCCTGAAAAAATCTTTGTGTCGGGGTTGCTGTTTACGTAGATGCAGTAAAGATCCTTGCCTGCCTTGAAGTGGCACTCCTCCAGAGACTCCTCGGAGATGGGAATGAACTTGCTGCGGGCATTCGTGGTACCGGAGGAGCGCGAGAACCATTTGATCTCCGTTGGCCACAGCACGTTCTGCTCACCTTTCATCATCCGTTCGATGTAGGGGAAGATGCGCTCGTAGGTGTGAATGGGGACTTGTCGGGCAAAGTCATCGTAGTTGACGATCTCATCGAATCCGAACCGCTGACCAAACTCCGTTGGCCTGGCCATCAACAGCAATTTGTGCAGCCACTCCTCCTGGACGTCCTCAGGGTATTTGGAAAAGAGCTCCATCTGGTGGATGCGCTTTTTCATGAACCAGGTGAGAATGGAATTGATAATCTGCATGGGCGGGAAAGAGCAAAATTAACCCCCTTCAGACAACCGCCAAACAAGCTGAAACCCGGGGAATCCACGAAAAAGCCTAACTTGAAAACCTCTTTGGTGTGACCAAACCCCAACTGCCATGACCGTTCACGACTACTTGCAATTTGTCAAGCAACGCAACGCGCACGAGCCAGAGTTCCTACAGGCTGTCGACGAAGTCATTCAATCCGTCCTCCCTGTGCTGGAACGTAACGCTGGTTATCGAAAGCTCAAACTGTTTGAGCGAATGACAGAGCCCGAACGACTCATCTCGTTCCGGGTAACCTGGACGGATGACAAGGGCGAGGTGCAGGTAAATCGCGGGTATCGTGTTCAGATGAACAGCGCGATCGGTCCTTACAAAGGTGGGTTGCGTTTCCACCCCTCAGTGACGCAAAGCGTGCTGAAGTTTTTGGCCTTCGAGCAGATTTTCAAGAATGCCCTTACCGGAGTTCCAATGGGTGGTGGCAAGGGCGGAAGCGATTTCGATCCGAAAGGAAAGAGTGAAGCCGAGATCATGCGGTTTTGCCACACGTTCATGGCTGAACTTTCGCGTCACATCGATCATCGTACCGACGTTCCGGCCGGCGACATCGGAGTAGGCGGCCGCGAGATCGGCTACCTTTTCGGTGCCTACAAGAAAATCAAAAACGAATTCACCGGTGTGCTTACCGGCAAGGGCATCGGTTGGGGCGGCAGCCTTATCCGCACTGAAGCTACAGGCTATGGTCTCATCTACTTCGCCGAATACATGATGCAGCATTCGGGCAGCAGCCTGAAAGGGAAAACGTGCCTCGTGTCGGGTTCCGGAAACGTTTCGCAGTACGCCATTGAGAAAATTATTCAGATGGGAGGCAAAGCTGTGACTGCTTCTGACTCCAATGGTTTTGTCTACGACGAAGCCGGCATTAACCAGGAGAAACTGGATTTCATCAAGGACCTGAAGAACAACCGCCGCGGGCGCATGAAGGAATACGCTGACAAGTTCAAGGGAGCGGTCTACAAAGACATTCCAGCCAATGCCGAAAGCAATCCCTTGTGGAACATCAAGGCCGACTGCGCTTTCCCTTGCGCAACTCAAAACGAAGTCAACGCCAAGGATTGTCAGAACCTCGTGCGCAACGGGGTGAAACTTCTTGCAGAAGGAGCCAACATGCCCACAACACCGGAAGGCATCAACATACTCATCGACAACGGCGTGATGTATGCCCCAGGCAAAGCTTCAAACGCCGGGGGAGTTGCCACGTCCGGATTGGAAATGACACAAAACTTCATGGGCACCATGTGGAGCCGCGAGGAAGTGGACGAAAGGTTGCACAAAATCATGAAGAACATTCATGAAATCAGCCTTGCTGCCGCCGCAGAGTACGGAAAGCCTGGCAACTACATGGCGGGTGCCAACATCGCCGGCTTCGTGAAAGTGGCCCAAGCCATGCAGGCTCAGGGAATCATCTAGCCACGACTTGCACGCATTATCCGTGTAAATCCGTGTAGTCCGTGGCTTGCACGCATTATCCGTGCAAATCCGTGTAATCCGTGGCTTGCACGCATTATCCGTGCAAATCCGTGTAATCCGTGGCTTGCACGCATTATCCGTGCAAATCCGTGTAATCCGTGGCTAACTTTCCGCGATGCCAACCCCTGACCTCCGCCTTCAGACAAATACTCGTCAGATTTTGGGCATCGCCATGCCGATTTCCCTGGCGATCCTCGTGCCCCAGATCAATTTTATTACCAACAACATTTTTCTCGGTGGCCTTGGGGAATTGGAACTGGCCTGCGCCGGAATCACCGGAGTCTACTACTTGATCTTCGCCGTTATCGGCAATGGATTGAACAATGGGCTGCAAGCCCTCATTGCCAGGCGCGCGGGACAAAACTTGCCCAAGGAAATTGGTCGACTTTTCTTTCACGGAATCTGGATTGCCCTCGTCATTGCCGTTGCCGGCATCCTCATTACGTACACAGTAGCCCCGCTCATCCTCCGCGCCACCATTCACGATGCAAGGCTGTCGGAACTCGCCATTGACTTTCTGCTGATCCGCATCTGGGGACTGCCTTTTCTCTACCTCTACATCATGCGCAATGCCCTGCTGGTAGGGACCAACCAGACCCGCTTCCTGGTCTGGGGAACCTTGGCTGAGGCGGTGGTCAACATCTTCCTCGACTACGGCCTGATCTATGGCCACTTCGGCCTGCCGGAACTCGGTTTCAACGGTGCTGCCATAGCCTCCATCATCGCGGAAGGCACGGGCCTTGGAGTCATTTACCTGGTCATCCATTTCAAGGGGATCCACCGGCAGTTTGCGTTTTTCGAAAAACCCTTGTTCACCCCCGTTGTGTTCCGGTTGATCCTCGTACAGTCTGCCCCGCTAATTCTTCAATTCGCCATCAGCATCATATCGTGGGAATATTTCTACATCCTTGTCGAGCACCATGGCGCCCGCTCGCTGGCGATTTCCAACATCATGCGAAACATTTTTGGAGTAGCCGGCATTTTTTCCTGGTCGTTCGCGGCGACCACCAATACCATGGTGAGCAACCTCATCGGACAGGGCAGGGATGCAGAGGTGATTCCCCTCATCAAGAAGATCACCTGGATCAGTCTGGCGTTCTCACTTGTAATAGTCGTACTTCTAAATCTCGCCCCGTCTCTACTCCTCTCCTTTTACGGACAGGATGAGGCTTTCATCGCGGAAGCCCTGCCTGTATTGCGAATTGTTTCCGTAGCCCTTCTCCTGATGTCGTTTTCAGTTGTGTGGTTGAACGCCGTAACCGGCACAGGAAACACCGTGGTCAACCTCACCATCGAAGCGGTGACCATCATACTTTACAGCGTTTATGTCTATGTCACGCTGGAGTTTCTCAACCTGTCTATTTCGTGGGGCTGGTTGAGTGAGTGGGTGTACTGGCTCAGTATGTTCTCGATGGCATTCTTTTATCTCCGCTCTAATCGTTGGCGCGGCAAAGTGATTTAAGCCACGGATTACACGCTTGCCCGCCGAAGCTTTGGCGTAGGCGGGGATTTACACGGATTGAATGCAATCACCATGAAGGCCCACCTCTGTCTCGTGTTTCGAAATCAATAACCCATCAATAGTTTAGCAGGAAATAGTCGTGGAGGATGCGAGTAACCTCTGCGATGGCTCGCTCACGCTCTTCGATCGGTTTTTCTGATGACTTCGTAAACACGGCGATCACCACATGACCGGCATTGCCCGGCAACGTGACTATGCCAACGTCATTTGCAGTCATCCCGATTGTTCCAGTCTTGTGCATTACCACGGTATTTGGAGGAAGGGCCCCCTTGAGCCTTGTCAAGCCCGTCTCACATCGACGCATGATGTCGAGCAATAATTGGGTCGACTCAGGTTTTAACTTTGAATGACTGTACAATTTCATCAGCAGGTCTCCCATGGCGTCAGGTGTGGATGTGTCTTTGAGATCACCATCGAAGCGCAAAGAACTTGCCTTCTCGCTCTCGGGTGTCAAACCCTTTGCAAGACTGTCGAAAAGAATAGGGGACCAGGCTTGTCGCGGATCTAGCGTGAGGCCCAACCAATCCGAAATGAGGTAAGCGGTCGGACGATCTACGTGGATACCCTGTACGCCCCAGCGACTCATGCAAGCATTGACCGCTCCAGGCCCACCAGCCAGCCTCAGGCAAATGTCAGTTGCACTGTTGTCGCTGATAAGCATCATGAGTTCGAGGAGACTGCGCACAGAAAGTGAGATACCCGGTGTTACGGCGCCCGGGAAATCGAACCGATTCGCGATCATCCCGCTCCCCGGGTGCCGGTCACTCTCGGTAATTTCCACCATTTGGTTGAGCGACAGCTTTCCGCTATCCACCCGTGTCAGCAATTGAATTGCGATGGGGATTTTGTAAGCACTGGCCATGGGAAAAGCTGTGCCGCCGTTCTGCGAAAAACGTTTACCGGTTTCGATGTGAATGGCCGTCACGCCGAGCACGCCGCCAGAGAGCTCGGACAACCTGGCTACCTCCTGCTCAAGCCGTTGCCGTGGAAAATCCGGGGCCGGGGGCGGCGCACTTTTTTTCTTCTGGGCTGCAACCGAGAAAGTAATGAAGAGTGCCAGGCACAACGGGGTGAATCTGAGACTTGGGTTCATAAAGGTGAGGTTTCGTACAAAAGATAGGCGTTCAATAGCACTGAAAAAACTGAAATCAGTGTGTCATAGGACAAGTTGTGATTTCGACAGCATTGCATGAATAATTGCCATCAAGAAAATCACATTAATCATAGTTACATTTGTCTCTCCCCGCCTTACCCAGCGGCTTCACCCGTATGTCACTCCAGAACCGATTCACCCAGCAGGAACTTGATCGGATCAAGGCAGCCGTCGCACAAGCCGAATCGAAGATCTCAGGTGAGATCGTTCCGGTATTTGTCGAGCGCAGCGGCTTTTATACCATCGCGAACTATCGCGGCGGGATTATCCTGGCAGCGATAACCTTTGTCTTCATCATCATTGTTGATCGGTACGCTGCCCCGAATCCCGTGCTGCTGGACCCCCTGATGATTTTCTTCATCGTAGCTGCGGCCGGAATGTTGGGTGGCATCTTAACCCACTACCTTCCTTTCATCAAACGGAACCTGGTGAGCCCCGACCAGGTGAACCAGGCCACGCGCCGCCGGGCAGAAGCTGCTTTCCTGGAGGACGAGGTCTTTAATACACGACACCGGACCGGCATTCTAATC
The DNA here is from genome assembly GCA_964549855.1 of uncultured Ohtaekwangia sp. GTDB lineage: Bacteria > Bacteroidota > Bacteroidia > Cytophagales > Cyclobacteriaceae > ELB16-189. The sequence continues at coordinate 33,715 of CAZJWV010000002.1, forward strand.
TTCATTTCCTTTTTTGAACACGAAGTAATGGTGATTGCCGACCAGGGAATCAGCAAGGTGGTGGAGCAAAAGGCCTGGGACGATATCGTTAACGGCATGATTGAGCAAATCCGGATGGGTCGCGTCACGGAAGGAATTGAAGCCGCGATCCTCCGTTGTGGCGAACTTCTGCTTGAAAAGGGGTTCCTCCGCGAAGCCGACGACACCAACGAGCTTCGCGACGATTTGCGTACCCGCGACTGAGAGCAACTTTCTTCCTGATGCGCGCCCTGCTAATTGGTTTTCTCCTGTTTGCCGTTCAGGTAGCTGCGAACGCCCAGCGAGACGTTCCGCCGCTCGACAACCGTCGGGTTCACGACGACGCCGACGTACTCTCACCCTCTACGGAGGCTTACCTCGAACAATCGTTGCGCTCCTTCGAAGACTCCACGTCGAATCAAATCGCCATCCTTACGTTCGCTTCCCTCGAAGGCGAATCCATAGACCAGTTTGGAATTCGCGTAGCCGATGCCTGGAAACTCGGAACCCAAACCAAGGACAACGGCGTCATCCTCCTCATTGCTGTTAACGATCGAAAGATTCGCATCGAAGTGGGGCAAGGCCTGGAAGGACCTCTCCCCGATGCTGTTTGCAACCGCATCATCCGCAACGAGCTGGCTCCATCCTTCCGCCGCGGCGACTACGATGGTGGCGTGCTCTCTGCCGTCGATGCAATACGAAAGGCCATCAAGGGCGAATACAAGGGAACCGGTCCCCGTAAATCAAAGCGCGGCCTTCCCGGTGGGTTTATCGTCCTCCTCATTATTCTCTTCCTGATTTTTCGACGCCGTGGTGGTGGCGGAAGGGGTGGTTGGTCTTCCAGGGGCGGTTGGTTCCTTGCCGGCGCTCTCTTGGGAGGCAGGGGTGGTGGGGGTGGAGGGTTTGGCGGCTTCTCCGGTGGTGGCGGTAGCTTCGGTGGAGGCGGCAGCAGCGGCAGCTGGTAAAATTAGTGTCTTGGTGCCGTAGTGTCTTGGTGTCTTGGTGTCTTGGTTTTGAAGTCTCGAGCCCGAATTGTTCCAGCAGATAGAGCGCTGAAAATGCAGGAATCTGCGCTACACTGACTTCGCGGGGCCTGCCCTGAGCTGCGTTGCCCTGAGCCTGTCGAAGGGTCGAAGGGTTAGGGAAATGCATCCCCACCTCCTATTTTTGAGCCCTGTTCCTGAAGGAAGCCATGAAAAAAGACAAGATCACCTTCGACCTTATCGAAAGAGAAAAGCGACGCCAGCAAACCGGCATTGAACTAATCGCTTCAGAAAACTTTGTATCAGCACAAGTGATGAAGGCCCAGGGAACCGTGCTCACAAACAAGTACGCAGAAGGCCTTCCCGGCAAACGATACTATGGCGGCTGCGAAGTCGTCGACGAAATCGAACAACTGGCCATTGACCGCATCAAGGAACTTTTCGGTGCCACCTGGGCCAATGTGCAACCGCATTCCGGCGCCCAGGCCAACGCGGCAGTCATGCTCGCCTGCCTGAAACCCGGCGACAAGATACTCGGGTTCGATCTTTCACATGGTGGGCATTTGACTCATGGTTCTCCGGTTAATTTCTCCGGCAAGTTATACCAACCCGTTTTTTACGGCGTGGAAGAGTCGACTGGCCGGATAGATTTCGACAAGGTCATTGAGATCGCCAAACGGGAGAAACCGAAGATGATCATTTGCGGCGCCAGCGCGTACAGCCGCGACTGGGACTACAAGAAACTTCGCGAAGCTGCCGATGCCGTGGGCGCCATGCTGGTCGCCGATATTTCACACCCGGCCGGTTTGATTGCGCGGGGGTTGTTGTCTGATCCCCTGCCGCATTGCCACATCGTCACCACCACGACGCATAAAACACTTCGCGGTCCACGTGGCGGTCTGATCATGATTGGAAACAACTTCGACAACCCGTGGGGCCTGAAAACTCCAAAGGGCGAATTGAGAAAAATCTCTGCCGTCCTGGATTCCGGTGTGTTCCCCGGCACGCAAGGTGGGCCGCTCGAGCATGTGATTGCAGCGAAGGCCGTCTCATTCCTGGAAGCACTCAGCGAAGACTACATGACCTACATCGTGCAGGTGGCAAGAAATGCAAAGGCGATGGCTGATGCGTTCACACAGAAGGGTTACAAGATTATCTCCGGGGGAACTGACAATCACCTCATGCTGATTGATCTTCGCTCAAAGAACCTGACGGGTAAGCTCGCTGAGGAAACCCTTGCGAAAGCCGACATCACCATCAACAAGAACATGGTTCCTTTCGATACCCAGTCGCCGATGGTTACTTCGGGAATGCGCATCGGCACCTCCGCCGTTACCACCCGGGGCATGAAGGAGAAGGACGTAATTAAGGTCGTTGAGTTCATCGACGAGGCCCTTCGGAAGCCTTCCGACGAGAAGCACCTGAAGTCGATCAAGAAATCAGTGAACGCATTCACGAGGAAGTTTCCCTTGTATGCCTGAATAATCCCGGCAACGAATACCTGAGCAGCGAAGCGGATGAGTGAAGAAAAGGAAATGTCGTTTCTGGACCACCTGGAGGAACTCCGGTGGCATTTGGTACGGTCTGCTTTCGCCATTGTGATCTTCATGATCGTTGCCTTTATATGCGCGCCGTGGATTTTTGAGAACATTGTTTTTGCACCCACACGAGTCACGTTCCCTACTTTCGGTTGGCTGTGTGACCTCGGCAAACTCACGGGCGCTGAAGAAACACTTTGTGTTAAACCTTTCGATTTCAAGATTCAGAGCCGTTACCTGACCGGGCAGTTCACCATGCAGTTCATGGCTGCCTTTGTGATCGGGCTGATCATTGCCTTCCCCTACGTGTTTTGGGAAATCTGGCGCTTTGTAAAACCAGGGCTGAAACTGAATGAGGCTAAAAACTCCCGTGGCGCTGTGGTCGCCGTTACCTTTCTCTTCATGACGGGCGTGCTTTTCGGCTACTTCCTGTTGGTCCCTTTGATGACCTGGTTCTTCGCAACGTACACGATCAGCCCCACGATCGTCAACGAATTCGACATCACATCTTTTGTTTCCACGTTTGTAATGCTCGTACTCGGTAGTGGCATCCTGTTTCAATTGCCTGTCGTTGTTTATTTCCTCACCCGCATCGGAATACTCACACCACAGTTTATGCGGGTCTACAGGAAGCACTCCTACGTTGTCATTCTCGTCGTGGGCGCGATCGTAACTCCACCCGACATCCTTAGCCAGGTACTCATCTCCATGCCGTTGTTTCTCCTGTACGAAATCAGTATTTTCATCTCCGCCTACGTGGCTCGTCAGCGAAAGCTGGAAGAAGAGCAACAGGCAAAGACTGACGAGCAAACCGCATGATCCAAACCATAGCCATCGGCGCTGATCACGCCGGGTTTTCCCTGAAAGAACGCTTGAAAAAGTGGCTTGAGCAGAACGGTCATACCACAAAGGATTTTGGTACCTACAATGCCGAATCGGCCGACTACCCTGACTTTGCGCACCCTGTCGCCAGCGCAGTAGAGGACCAGGAATTTGATCTTGGCCTGCTCATCTGCGGTAGTGGGAATGGTGTGGCGATGACGGCCAACAAGCACGCAGGGGTCAGGGCAGCTATTTGTTGGAACGAGGAACTGGCCGCCCTCGCTCGTGAACACAATGATGCTAATGTGCTTTGTCTCCCGGCACGCTTTGTTTCTCCTGAAGAGGCCGTGCGCATTCTCGACCGTTTTCTCAATTCCAGCTTTGAAGGCGGGCGGCACGCCCGAAGGGTAGGCAAGATCGCCTGCTAACGTCTCCAGTACACTGAGCCCTCCTTGCGATAGAGTTGCTTCACCTTGGGCAGCCGGGCAAAGACCGCCTCCATATAATTCAACTCATCGACGATCACTTCCGGCGGGTCCTCGGCAAAGGCGTTGTTGAGTCGAATCAGGTTTTCGTAATAGTCAGGGTGCTCCAGGTATTCCTTCGAAAGATCCCAATCGAGGAAACTGCCACCGAGCGAGTTGTGACGATAAAGCCCCGGGTCATTGCCAATCACCATCACACGCTTACCGGAGATTTCGGCGTACGGCGACACGGGCGCAAAGAGCCCAGAATAATCTACCTGGTCCCACCTTCCCTGGCGCGAAGTGATTTGCGTGAACATCAGGCCAAGCAAGAAAATCCACAGCATCACTTCCCCGATCCAACGCCGACGGATAAGCACGAGGTAATGACTGATATAATAGGCCAGTGGAGGAAGAAATATGATAAATGCATGTGGCGCCATGCTTGACCCGATCCATAGCTGGATCGCAGCAAGTATCATCCATATAAACAGGACCTGGAAAATCTGTGACTGATAGCGGGTAAAGCGCGCCTCGCGCGTAAGCATGAATAGGGAGACCACAAAAAAGAACAGCGGGATGGCTCCTAAAACCAGCATCATTCGGAACGTGACCACGGCCTCTTGTACAGTTAAGTTTGCGAGGTAAAAGTTTCGCCAGAGATCTCCCGCGTGGCCCAGGAAATAGTAACCCGTGAACAGTATGGCATGAACCAGGCCATACCCAAGCAACATGAGAAAGATCTTACGTGCCGCGGTTCGGGCAAAGATGACCAGGATGAGGATGACCCCCCCGAGGAACAACGAGTAGGAGAAAACGATGAGTGATGCCAAACCGATAAAGATTCCCAGGTTCAGCAGGATCGAATCCCGGTCGACGCGGAATTCAATTTCCTTGAACACATTGTTTAGCGCGAGCAGGAGCAAGGTAGAAGCGAGTAGCTCCGGCGTAAGCGAGATCATGTCAAATGAGAAAAAAAAGAGGAATCCCGCAATCAGCGAGGGAACATAGGTGTTCTCATTGTAAGCACGGTTGTTGATCAGCAGGATGCCGAAGTAAGCCGCTTGAAAGAAGAGGAGTGCCAGGGCGAGCACGTGCCGCGCCACCAACGATCGCCCGAATAAAACGTCCATTACGCCATTGATCACCGCCAGGAGCGGCGGTGTCCGGTCGATCAGGTCTGCATACAAGATCTTGTTTGTTACCCGCTCTCCAACCACCATGTCCTTGATCTCTTGTGCGGTCAACTCCGGCAAGTCGATCCACACGGGCAGACTTGCAAGTATCATTAGCACCAGCAGGCTCAACAGACGGTAAGGATCGTTAATGCGGAAGTAGCGGAGCACTGAAATTGGTGTTGAGTGCTGCAAATAACCGAAAAAAAGCCCTTCGACAAGCTCAGGGCAGGCAGGTCGTCATATGAGCAAGGGCTTCTCAGTGGTTGATCGGGGCAGCACCCCTTCTTTCCTATCTTTGTTCCATGACGGGAAGCGTACGCCAGCAGAAATTTAGCCGGTTGATTCAAAAGGAGTTGAGCGACATTTTTCAACGCGATCAACGCGGCATTCTTGGCAATGCCTTCATTACTATCGTCGATGTACGCATCAGTCCAGACCTGAGTGTAGCCAAAGTGTACATCAGCATGATGCTGGCCCCCGACAAAAAGGTCGTTCTCGACAAACTCGAGGTTCACAAAAAAGAAATTCGCAAAGCACTGGGGGTTCGCATTCGCAACCAAGCCCGCATTGTGCCCGAACTTGCCTTTTTCATCGATGAAGTGGAAGAAAAAGCCCAGCGCATGGACGAACTGCTTAAAGGCCTACAAATCCCTCCGCCCGAACCTGCCCCGTAACGGGAACCATCGAATGAATCTGCCTTTTTTTGTGGCGCGGAAGTACTTCCTTTCCCGGCGAAAGAAGAATTTCATCAACGTAATTTCCATCCTTTCAATGCTGGGCGTCGCTTTTTCTACGGCGGCACTGATCATTGTTCTCTCCGTGTTCAACGGACTGGAAGTATTGCTAAGAGGCCTTTACACTTCCTTTGATCCGGAACTCAAGATCGAAGCCGTTAAGGGTAAGACTTTTCCTGTGGACGACGCTTTGCTCACAAAGATTCGCACCACGCCAGGCGTCAAAATCGTCACCGAGGTAATCGAGGACTACGCCTATGTGCGGTACCGCGACGCCGCCATGGTGGTCACCATTAAGGGAGTAAGCGAAAACTTCCTGGATCAGCATCGCCTGGATGAACATGTAGTGGAGGGAGATTTGAAACTCACCCGCGACAGCATTCCGTTCGCAATTCTCGGACGGGGGGTGCGGTTTACTCTCTCCGCCGAAATCGAGGACGAAAGCCGGGCGCTTCGCATGTATTATATTAAAGACGCACGACCCGGTTCGGTAAACGCAGCGGATTACTACTCTCAAAAAAGCATCAGGCCCGGCTCTGTTTTTTCGATTGAGAAGAACTATGATGAAAACTACATCTTCGTGCCACTCGCTTTCGCAGAAGCCCTGACCAATTGCGGGAACCGCCGAACCGCCATTGAGGTACAAACAGCGGAATCAGAAACGATTGCTGTACAGGATGAATTGAAGGCCCGGTTGGGAGAAGAACTCAGGGTGCTGACCAACGAAGAGCAGCACCAGGATCTTTACCGGTTGCTGAATATAGAAAAGCTATTTACGTTTCTATCACTCACCCTTCTCCTGCTTGTGGCCTCCATCAACATTTTCTTTTCCCTGATGATGCTCGCCATCGACAAGAAAAAGGACATCAGCGTGTTGACTTCGCTCGGCGCGCCGACTTCACTCATACGAAACATTTTCCTTGCCGAGGGCGCTCTGATTTCATTCATCGGTGCGGCCGCAGGGTTATCGCTGGGTGGCGTCCTGTGTTACTTGCAGAACAAAGTGGGACTGGTTGGCATGGGCATGGAGAATGCCATTGTCGCCAACTACCCGGTAGAACTCCGGCCAATGGATTTTGTCCTAACTGGGGTTGTTCTTGTTTTCGTCTCACTGCTGGTGTCCTTCCGTCCTGCGGCGCTGGCCGCCAAATCGTACTCGCTCGACCACTTGTAGGAGCCCCCGTCGGTCCTGGAATGCTAACCCCGTAAGGGCGAATTGATTATATTGCCCATTCTGCATTTTTCCCAACGTGTGCCCAAACCGTTTTGGACGCCTCTTAGGGCAAATGTGGTGACTCAAAAACCCACAAAACAGGCCCGTTATGAAGGTTTCGGCATCGGAGCCGTTTCAACTCATCTACTCGCTCTTCCAGCATGAGTATCTGGGCTACATTTTTGAGGCCTTCATCGTCAAACTCGATGAGAAGGGAAAACTGACTTACCAGCACCAAAACATTTCATCTAAGAATGCCCGCGAATTCGCCCGCGGACTTGATGATCGCGACTTCGAACTCATCGACTGGATGGACAACATGAACCAGGATGCTGTGCTTCGACACTTCTCCAAGAAAATAATGAAGCCCGATGAGTTCTTCCACCGGGTTTACCGCAGGGAAAAGGGTGACGAACGTTTGCTCCAGGACCAGATCGAAGCTTACATGGAAAAACGCCGCGCCGCCATCCTGGAAAAGCTCCGTGGCAAGCGCTTGTATGAAATGGGAAATGACGGGGAGCCGACCTGGCGCAAACTCGAAGTTGCGGACCAGCGCGCGAGCATTCGCTTCTATTTCCGGCGCACGGCCGAGAACACGACGTACTACCCGGTGATCACCTATGCCGACAAACCGCTGGAGCTGCCTTCTCAAAACGCCTACATGGTTTGCCGCTACCCCGCCTGGATGGTCGTGAACGGGAAATTGTATGGTTTCGACAAACCCGTCGATGGAAAGAAGATGCAGCCCTTTCTCACGAAGAAGGAGATCGTTATCCCCAAGAATCTTGAAGAGAACTATTACAAGAATTTCATTTCCTCCCTGATTGGTTCGTTCGAAGATGTTGACGTACAAGGATTCCAGATTCTGAAGAACAGTTACGAACCCCATCCGCTTCTCACGATCTCCGAGTTACCTACTGCAAACAGTAAAGAGGTTCCGACGCTGTTCGAAGCAGGAGAACGGGAGGTTGCAGCCAACGACGAGGCGGGAAAAATTGTATTCGATCTCTCTTTCAAATACGGCAAGCATAAAATCCGGGGCAGCGATGCAGAACAAGTAAATGTTACGCTCGAGCAGAAGGACAACGAGTACGTCTTCCACCGGGTGAAACGCGATACCGATTCAGAGAAGAAATCTGTGAACACGTTGATAAAACTCGGACTGCCCCTCGGCGGTGGTTTTCGTACTGCACTCGATAAGGCACAGGCTTTTTCGTGGATCAATGAGAACCGGGTGAATCTCCTCAACTTCGGCTTTGAGGTCAGCCAACCCGACAATCGCGACAAAAAGTATTTCGTGGGTAAGGCGGTGATCGAACTGGAGGTAAAAGAAGGCATCGACTGGTTCGACATTCATGCCCGCATCCGGTTTGGGGAGTATGAGATCAGCTTCAAGGAACTCCGGAAGATCATCATGAAGAAAAAGGTCGAATTCAAACTTCCGAACGGGGAAATCGCCATTATCCCCGACGCCTGGATGGTGAAGTATGGAGACCTGTTCGCTTTGAGTGAAACTCACGGGAAGAATGAGAAGCCGGTGCTGAGGAAACACCATGTGAGCCTGGTAAAGGATCTCCAGGACGGGAACCTCGCCAAAGTCCATATCAGCGACCGGCTGAGGAACCTGGAAAGCTTCAGCGGAATTCGCGACTATCCGTTGCCAAAGGGATTTGAGGGCCAGCTGCGTCCTTACCAGAAGGCGGGGTACAACTGGCTCCGCTTCCTCAATGAATTTCACCTGGGTGGTTGCCTTGCCGACGATATGGGTCTTGGAAAAACGGTTCAAACCCTGGCATTGCTGGAGTCGGAAAAGGAAAAAGGTGACGCGGGTACGTCGCTACTCATCATGCCCACTTCCCTCATCTACAACTGGGAAATGGAAGCTGCCAAGTTTACCTCAGACCTTAAGATTCTCACTTATACCGGCACGAACCGTGACAAAAACATAAAGCGGTTCGGCAACTACGACGTCGTGCTTACTTCCTATGGGATTACACGACTTGATATTGAGTTGCTCCAGCAGTTTCAGTTCAATTATGTGATCCTGGATGAGTCGCAGGTGATAAAGAACCCTACCTCAAATATCGCGAAGGCCGTGCTGCAGCTAAAGTCCCGGCATAAGCTCACCCTGACGGGCACACCGCTCGAAAACACCACGCTCGACCTTTGGTCGCAGATGACCTTCATCAACCCTGGGCTCCTCGGCGGACAGACGTACTTCAAGAATGAGTACCAAGTCCCTATTGAAAAGCAGAAAGACGAAATCAAAACAAAGAAACTCAACGCAATCATCAAGCCATTCATTCTTCGGCGTCTGAAGTCACAGGTGGCCACCGACTTGCCGGAGAAAGTGGAAAACATCTACTACACCAACCTCTCACCTTCCCAGGAAGAAAAATATGAAGAGGCAAAGTCATTCTACCGGAGCAAGATTCTCGATCACATCGAAAAAGAAGGCATCAACAATTCCCGGATGACGATTCTGGAGGGGCTCACCAAGCTTCGCCAACTCTCCAATCACCCACGCATGGTCGACCTTCATTACAAGGGAGACTCCGGGAAACTGGAAGACGTATCCCATATGATCGAAAACGCCCTTCTTGAGGGGCACAAACTGCTGATATTCAGTCAGTTTGTTAAACACCTGGACATCATCAGGGACCTGCTGGCTACCCGCAAGATCGACTATGCCTACCTCGACGGATCAAGCATTGACCGAAAGGAGCAGGTGGAACGATTCAACAAGGACCCCGACCTGAAGATCTTCCTCATCAGCATCAAGGCCGGGGGTCTCGGGCTCAACCTGACGCAGGCCGACTATGTGTTTATCCTGGACCCCTGGTGGAATCCGGCGGTCGAGCAACAAGCCATCGACAGGGCGCACCGCATCGGTCAAAAGAAAAAGGTCTTTACCTATAAGTTCATTACACGAAATACCGTGGAGGAAAAGATTTTACATCTCCAGAAGCACAAGTTGAAGTTGTCGGAGAACCTGATCAGCACCGAGGAGAGCATTGTGAAGATGCTCACCCGGCAGGACATCGAAATGATGTTGAACTAAGACACCCACATGAAAGGCAAAACTGTGATTATCACTGGAGGCTCCTCAGGAATCGGGAAAGCGCTCGCCGAAGTTTTTGGCAAGCAGGGTTCGCGGATATTGATCACGGGGCGCAATGCGGCTGACCTTGATGCTGCAGTGTCCGAACTGCGGCAAAAAGGAATCGACGTGAGTGGATTTGCTGCGGATGTGAGTAGTGAAGACGATAACCAGAAGATGGCCGCAGAAGCGATGCGATTGTATGGGCGCATTGACATTCTCATCAACAATGCTGGCATCACCATGCGGGCCCTCTTTCAGGACGTTGACCTCGATGTGATTCGCCGCGTAATGGATATCAATTTTTATGGCGTGCTGTATGCCACGAAGCATTGCCTTCCTGAAATCCTTCGCAACAAGGGTTCTGTCATAGGGATCTCTTCCGTTGCCGGATTCCGGGGACTTCCTGCCCGGACCGGCTACTCGGCATCCAAGTTCGCACTCAATGGCTTCCTAGAAGTGCTGCGCACGGAATTGCTACACAGCGGCGTCCATGTGATGACGGCTTGCCCCGGGTTTACTACCTCCAACATCCGCAAACGTTCACTCACGAAGGACGGCACGCTGCAGGGCGACTCGCCACGCAATGAAGCGAAAATGATGTCGGCTGAAGAGTGTGCTGAACGAATTTACAGGGCCACCGTTCGCCGCAAATCCATATTGATCCTCACTACGCAGGGTAAACTGGCAGTGTTCCTGAACAAATGGCTGCCTGGACTTGCCGACCGGCTGGTGTACAACGTGATGGCGAAGGAGGCTGATAGCCCCCTGAAGTGACTCTACTTGTCACAAAGGCCAGCGTAACTTTCTACTTTAGTTAAACTTACCCGTTCACCCCTTGGCGAAAGCTAAAACCTTGTTTTTCTGTCAGAACTGTGGCCATGAGGCGGCCAAGTGGTTGGGCAAATGCCCCTCATGCAACGAGTGGAATACATTCGTGGAAGAAGTTGTCAATAAGCCGGAAAGCAAGACAGCGTGGCGTACGGAAAACCGTAACCGGGCTGCACAGCCAAGAACACTTTCCGACATCGCTCCGGGACAGGAAATGCGAATACCTACTGGCGACCAGGAGTTGGATCGCGTGCTGGGTGGAGGAATCGTTCCGGGCTCGATGGTGCTCATCGGCGGAGAGCCGGGCATTGGAAAGTCTACGCTCATGCTTCAAGTCGGTCTGGCACTGCGTCAGCTGAAAGTTCTCTACGTCTCCGGCGAAGAGAGTGAACAACAAATCAAGATGAGAGCACAACGGCTTGGCGCCAATCTCGATTCCACTTCCTTCTTTACGTTGACGGAAACGAATACGCAGAATCTCTTCGTCGCCGTTGAGGCATCAACACCGCAACTGCTCATTGTCGATTCCATTCAAACGCTCCATTCAACCGGCATCGATAGTACGCCGGGAAGCATCAGCCAGGTCCGTCAATGTGCGGGCGAGCTGATGAAGTTCGCTAAGGAAACACATACGCCGGTCTTCCTCGTCGGTCACATCACAAAGGATGGCACACTTGCTGGGCCCAAAGTGCTGGAGCACATGGTAGACACTGTGCTTCAATTCGAAGGAGATCAGCATTTGGCCTACCGCATTTTGCGAACAACCAAGAACAGGTTCGGGTCCACCGCAGAAATCGGAATCTATGAAATGTCGGGGGATGGCCTTCGACAGGTGAACAATCCGTCAGAGATCCTGATTTCTCAAAAAGACGAAGCGAGCAGCGGAACAACCATCGGGGCGACACTCGAGGGAAACCGGCCGCTGCTGATTGAAGTGCAATCATTGGTAAGTCCCGCTTCCTACGGAACTCCTCAACGCACGCCGACGGGGTATGATCAGAAAAGGTTGAACATGTTGCTGGCGGTGCTGGAGAAGCGATGTGGTTTCCGCATGGGCACGCAGGATGTCTTCCTCAACATGGCGGGCGGATTGCGCATCGAAGATCCTGCCATCGACCTGGCGGTCTGCATCTCCATCGTTTCATCGATGGAGGAGATTGCTATTCCCGACAAAAAATGTTTTGCTGCTGAAATCGGATTGGGGGGAGAGTTGCGTGCGGTGAACCGGATTGATCAACGCATCTCCGAAGCAGAAAAACTTGGCTTTGAGGAAATTTATGTTTCCCGTTTCAACAAAATGCAGGGAGACACGCGCCGAAAAATCAAGGTAAAAAGCTTCGGAAAACTCAGCGAGGCCCTGGAAGACCTATTCGGGTGATTTCGCCAAAAACCTCGTTTCTGATTAATTCTACAATAAATTCATACTAATTTTTTTAGTATTTTTGGTCCATGGAGCAGGGGGAATACCTGAACGGCCGTGGGGCACAGATCAAACCGGCAAATAAGTTTCTCAATCAGTCTTTTGTCACTGATCACATCGAAGGCATTGACGAAAAAGCACTTGAGCATCCGCTCACCCAGGTCTTCGAAGAGACGCCTCGAAAAATTATCAACCCGGTAAACAGTCCCGACTTGGGCATGGCGTACTCCATGAATCCCTACCAGGGATGTGAGCATGGTTGCATCTACTGCTACGCGCGGAACACACATGAGTATTACGGCTTTAGTGCGGGCCTGGATTTTGAAACACGAATCATTGCCAAGCCCAATGCGGCAACGGTTCTGGAAAAGGAGTTGTCAAATTCTTCGTGGAGGGTATCCCCGATCATGTTGTCGGGCAACACAGATTGTTACCAACCCCTCGAGCGCCGGATGGGCATCACCCGAAAGATGCTCGCCGTCTTGGCGAAGTTCAGGCACCCTGTGGGTGTCATCACAAAGAACAGCCTGATTACGCGCGACATCGACATTCTCAAGGACCTCGCGTCTGAGCGCCTCGTCCAGGTCATGATCAGCATCACTACCCTTGATGAAGACCTTCGCCGCGCCATGGAGCCGCGCACTGCCACCGCATCAAAGCGGCTTGCAACCATTGGGGAACTTTCAAAAGCCGGGATTCCGGTTGGGGTCATGAATGCGCCGGTCATTCCCGGGCTCAATCACCATGAAATTCCAGAGATACTGAAGCGTGCCGCCGATCAAGGTGCCCTTACCGCAGGAATGACCGTTGTGCGACTCAATGGCGCTGTCGCTCAAATCTTTGAAGACTGGTTAAAGAAGAACTTCCCCGATCGATTCGGAAAAGTATGGAACCAAATCGCTTCCCTGCATGGCGGCCAGGTTGGCGATTCAACTTTTGGTCGTCGTATGGCGGGTGAAGGCAACCTGGCCGACATCATCCATCAACTCTTCAGGCAATCGAAGCGCAAGCACTTTGAAGGGCGGAGGATGCCCGCCATGGACTTGACCCGGTTCAGGCGAGGAGGCAACCTTAGTTTGTTTTAATTCCTTGTGATTATCTTTGTAATCTCATGAGGCGCACCATAGCCGTTAGCCTGCTGGTTCTCCATCTCGGCCTTTTCACCGAGATGCGGGAAATTGTGCGACTTCCAATTCTTGTTGAGCATTACCTGGAACATCGGGAGTTGGTTCCGGAAATGTCATTCTTCCAGTTCCTGACCATGCACTACAAGACAGACGTCCCCCACGATGCGACGGATATGGAATTGCCCTTCAAGGGCTGCGATGATTCATGCGCGTGCCCGACGTTCACCATCCCGGATGGTCGCATGCCTGTTCACGTCGTCGTAGTTGAACGGCCGGTCTACGCTGCAGCTTACGTTTCCTTCATTCCAACATCGGGTCTCGACGAGATCTTCCAGCCTCCACGAGGCTAATTTTCCTTTGCGGTTATTCCCGGTAGGTGCGTAAGCCTCGCTTGCGTACCCTTCCTCCTTTTCAATTATTCATTCGCATGAACTATGCTGGATAGCATTATATCGTTTTCCATTCGCAACAAACTCGTGATCGGGTTTTTTACCCTGGGTATTGTGCTTTGGGGCGTCAACGCCTTGCGTCATCTCCCCATTGATGCCGTACCGGACATCACGAACAACCAGGTGCAGGTGATCACCGTGGCCCCTTCCCAATCGGCCCTTGATATCGAGCGCCTGGTCACCTTTCCTGTTGAGCAGAATGTGGCGACCATTCCGGGGATTCATGAGGTGCGATCATTCTCCCGCTTCGGCCTTTCTGTGGTCACCATCGTCTTCGAGGAGGGCATTGATGTATACTGGGCGCGTCAGCAGGTTAATGAACGCTTGAGCGAAATACAGGCGCAAATCCCGCCTGGGGTTGGCACACCCCACCTCGCGCCGATCACGACCGGACTTGGCGAAATCTATCAATATGTGATTCACCCGCTGCCCGGGTATGAATCGAAATATTCGCCGATGGACTTGCGTACCATCCAGGATTGGATTGTGCGGCGGCAATTGCTGGGTACTCAGGGTGTGGCCGACGTAAGCAGCTATGGCGGCTTACTGAAGCAGTACGAAATCGCGGTCAACAGCGATAAGCTGAAGAGTTTTGGCCTGAGTGTCTCCGATATCTTCACCGCCCTTGAGCGAAACAACCAGAATACCGGCGGAGCCTACATCGACAAGAAACCGAATGCCTATTTCATCCGCTCAGAAGGTCTCGTAGGCGACCTGCATGATCTCGAACTGATTGTGCTCCGGACTACCGACTCCGGTATTCCAGTTTATCTGCGTGATGTGGCAATAGTTCAGTACGGCAACGCTATTCGGTACGGAGCCATGACACGAAACGGCAATGGTGAAGTCACCGGCGCCGTCGTGTTGATGCTAAAGGGCGCCAATTCTTCAGAAGTAATCAAGAATGTAAAGGAGCGGATCGAGCACATCAAAACCACACTACCAGAGGGTGTCACCATTGATCCTTTCCTTGATCGCACCAAGCTGGTCAACAAGGCGATTACCACGGTCACGCGCAACCTCGCCGAGGGAGCTCTCATTGTCATTTTCATCCTGGTGATTTTGTTAGGCAATCTCAGGGCCGGACTTATTGTGTCGAGTGTAATCCCGCTTGCCATGCTCTTCGCTATTGGTCTGATGAATGAGTTTGGAGTCTCCGGGAATCTGATGAGCCTCGGCGCGATTGACTTCGGCCTCATCGTGGATGGCGCCGTGATCATTGTCGAGGCCACGCTTCACCATCTTGGGTTGAGATCCTCTTCGTCAGCCCTTTCCTCGGAAGAAATGGATCGCGAAGTGAAACAAGCATCGGGCAGAATCATGCACAGTGCGGTCTTTGGCGAGGTCATTATCCTCATCGTCTACCTGCCTGTACTTGCCCTTGTCGGCATCGAAGGCAAGATGTTCAGGCCCATGGCTCAAACCGTTGTGTTCGCCATAGCAGGTGCATTCCTTCTTTCACTTACCTACGTGCCTATGATGAGTGCTGCCTTCCTGGGGAAGGGCGTTCAGAGGCAATTGAAAGTTTCTACTCGCCTGATGGATTTAGTTCGGCGAGCTTATGAACCCATAATCAAAGTCTCGCTCCGCCATCCTCTCAAGACCATTGTGCTGGCCGCAATCATGTTCGCCGCCAGTTTGGGACTGTTTCTCACGCTTGGAGCCGAATTCATTCCTACCCTGGATGAAGGGGACTTCGCCGTAGAGACGCGCATCCTCACGGGCAGCAGCCTGTCAGAAAGTGTGGAAACAGTGACGAAGGCCAGTGAAATCTTGCTCCGGGAATTCCCCGATGAGGTTAAGGAAGTGATCGGAAAAATCGGTTCCTCCGAAATCCCCATTGACCCCATGCCACTCGAAGCCTCTGACATGATCATTGTCTTAAGAGACAAGAGTGAATGGAAGAAAGCGAACGGACGTGACGAGCTGGCTGAAAAGATGAGTGAGAAACTCAGCGCCCTCGCCGGCGTGAGCTTCGGCTTTCAGCAGCCGATTCAAATGAGGTTCAACGAGCTGATGACCGGCGCTCGCCAGGATATCGTAATCAAGGTGTACGGCGAGAACCTCGACCAACTTACAACCTATGCGAATCGAATCGGCCAGCTGGTGGGCACCGTCGAGGGTGCTCACGACCTCTATGTTGAGAAGGTCACCGGTTTGCCGCAAATCCTGGTTCGCATCAAGCGTGAGCAATTGGCCCGCTTTGGTCTTGACGTGGCCACCGTAAACCAGGCGATAAACAGTGCCTTTGCAGGGCAGAGTGCAGGGATGGTGTATGAGAATGAACGCCGTTTTGATCTTGTCGTTCGACTTGAACAGGCACGGCGCAGCAGTATCGACGATTTGCGGGCGCTATTCGTCACTGCGCCTAATGGAGCGCAGGTGCCCCTGGCCCAGGTGGCAGATGTTGAATTGGAAGTTGGCCCCAACCAGATTCAGCGCGACGATGCGAAACGGAGAATTGTCATCGGCTTCAACGCCAGGGGCCGCGACATTGAAAGCATTGTCGAAGAAGTTCAGGGGAAAGTAGCCACGCAACTCAAGTTCCTCCCCGGCTATTACGCCACATACGGCGGTGCATTCAAAAACCTGGAGGAAGCACGCGCGCGGCTCTATGTCGCCGTGCCTGCTGCCCTGCTTCTGATTTTCGTTTTACTCTTCTTCACCTTTCACTCATTGAGGCAGGGGTTAATCATCTTCACTGCCATTCCCCTGTCTGCCATTGGCGGAATTCTGGCTTTGTGGGTTCGGGACATGCCTTTCAGCGTTTCCGCAGGCGTGGGCTTCATCGCCCTGTTCGGAGTGGCGGTTCTAAATGGCATTGTGCTCATCGCCGAATTCAATCACCTGAAGCGGGATGGTATCCTCGACCTCACAGAACTTTTGCTAAGAGGAACGGCTACGAGGCTCCGCCCCGTACTCATCACCGCCGCCGTCGCCTCTCTGGGCTTTTTGCCAATGGCTATATCGCAGAGCGAGGGCGCCGAAGTTCAGCGGCCCCTGGCTACCGTTGTAATCGGCGGACTTGTCAGCGCCACACTCCTCACCCTCGTTGTGCTTCCCTGTCTGTACCGCCTCGTTGAGAACCATTTCAGTAACAAGAACAAATCATGATTGGTATGAAACACCTTAGCAAGTATACCCTGTCGCTCCTTCTTCTGGGTTTTGCCCATTCAGGCTCTGTGGCGCAGGGACAAATTCGTGCTGTGACGCTGGAGGAGGCCATCGGGGCCGCCGTGTCTCAAAACCCGGGCCTGAGAGCAACCGCATTTGAAACAGTCGCCGCCGAACGACAAAAACGAACCTCCGTGGATATCCCGAAGACGCAGGTCTCGCTGATGTACGGACAATACAACAGCCTAAACAAGGACAATAACCTCACCATTACCCAGAACCTTCCATTCCCAACAGTCTTCAGCAGTCAGTCTCGGCTGGGTGAATTGAGGATCGAGAGCAGCCGGTACCGCGAATCGGCAAGCCGAAATGACCTGGTCTATCAAGTAAAACAAACCCATCAGACCTTACTGTACCTTCTTGCCCGGCAACGCCTCCTGGAGCGGCAAGACAGTCTTTTTGCTGATCTCGTTCGGATTACTACGCTCCAGTTGTCAACCGGAGAAGGCACCTTGCTACAAAAGACTGTTGCCGAGACACGGTACAACGACGTGCAGAATCAGCTCCGGCAAAATACCGCCGATCGATTGACGATGGAAGCGCAGTTAAGAATATTGATGAACTCTCCGGTCGATGTTACCGTCATACCCTCTCGCTTCGAACCTTTGAGAACTTTACTTCAAAACGACTCTACACAGATCGCGGGCAATCCTCAACTCGCGTATCAACAGTCACTCACCGCGATGGCCTGGCAAGAGAAGCGCGTAGAGCAAAACAAAGCACTGCCTGATTTGGTACTCGGCTATTTCAACCAGACGCTTGTCGGCTACCAACGCAAGACGGACGGCTCAGAGCCATACTTTTCTTCCTCCGACCGTTTCAGTGGATTTATGGTCGGTGTGGCGCTCCCCATTTGGTTTGTCCCAGCCCGTGCACGTGTAAAAGCTGCCGAGGCGCGGGGCGAAGCAGCCCGTATGCAAACCGACTACGCCGCCAAACAACTTTATGGTGAGTGGGACAAAGCCTTGCAGCAGTTTGAAAAATATCGGAACAGCCTGGACTACTTCACACGATCTGCAATTCCAAACGCCAAGTTGTTGCTGCGTCAATCCACCATCGCTTTCCGTGCCGGCGACATCGGCCAGGCAGATTACCGATTGAATGTTCAGCAGGCATTGGGAATCGAAGAAGCCTATTTGCAAACGCTTCACTCCTACAACTTAAGCATACTGACTTTGGAATATCTCACTGGCACAAATGCCAAAAATTGATTGTCATGAAGCACACCCTCGCTATTAAGTACATCGCCATCGCTGGCCTGATCTGCGGATGCTCTGGTCAAAAGGAGGCGCCGAAGGAAGTCGAGACGTCGACAGCAACCGCTGAGACCGTTACGCTTACCGAACAACAACGGGCCGCCTCGTCTATCGAGACTGGACCCATTGAGATGCGCCCATTGAGCGGCGGGATACCAGCCACCGGAAAGCTCGACGTCCCACCCCAGAATCTCGTCAATGTGACGGCCCCGCTTGGTGGCTTTCTTCGGTCGACGTCGCTGCTCCAGGGCATGCGCGTATCAAAAGGGCAGGTGATTGCAGTGATTGAAAACCCGGAGTACATCCAACTGCAGCAGGATTTTCTGGATACCCGAAGTCAGGTTGCATTCCTTACCAAAGAACATGAACGCCAGGAAAAACTTGCGGCTGAAAACGTGAACGCCCAAAAAACCTTGCAAAAATCCCTGGCTGACCTTGAAAGCATGAGGGCGCGCAACAGTGGTCTTCGCGCAAAACTGAAAATGTTGGGCATCGAGCCCGATCAACTGCAATCCGACGCCATTCGCTCTACCATAGAACTACGCGCTCCGATTACCGGCTACGTGACCAAAGTAAACAGCGCACTGGGTGGTTTTGTTAGTGCCACCGAAGTCATGTTTACCCTGGTGGATACAGAACATCTTCATGCTGAGCTCGTTTGTTTTGAGCGCGACGTCCCAAGAATTCGAATCGGTCAGAAGATTCGGTTCACGTTGGCCCATGAAACCCGCGAACGCTCCGCCACGGTGTACCTGATTGGTCGGGAAATAAGCGCCGATCGAACGGTTCGCATCCATGGACATCTTGACCAGGAAGATCGCGAACTTATCCCGGGGATGTACCTCAAGGGTGTGATACAAACCGGCACCCACTCTTTGCCCTCGCTCCCCGAAGACGCCGTGCTGCGAGTGGATGAGCGGGAAGTAATTTTCATCGATGAGGGCAACGGCGTATTCCGTATGCAAACGATCACCACCGGCGTACATGAGAATGGCTTTGTTGAAATATTCCTGCCCGACCGCACCGAACCCTCTTCGCTGCGTGTGGTGACACGCAATGCCTATAAACTATTGTCACAACTCCAGGGGAGTCAATCAGAGGACTGAGCGCTTACCTTTGGCCTGATGATTTCCCTGATCATGGGCAGCCTGCTGCTCAGTTTCCTGCATGCCCTTATTCCTAGCCACTGGCTGCCAATTCTTGCCATTGGCCGGAAGGAGAACTGGTCCGCTTCCAAAGTCACCCGTGTCACCGTTTTGGCCGGACTAGCCCATGCGGCCAGCACCGTTGCCATCGGGATTGCGCTATCCTTGGCAGGATCTGAGCTTTCCAGACGCTTGCAGAGTTTTACCGAGTACTTAGCTCCAGCACTCCTTGTTGGCCTGGGGATATTCTATATCTATCAACACAGTCGGCATTACCACTTTCACCTACATGGTCATCCGGAGCAGGCTACAGAAGGGAAGGTGATCTTGTCGCTCGCAGTCGCAATGTTTTTGTCTCCCTGCTTTGAAATCGAGCCATATTTTCTTGTAGCGGGCGCCCATGGGTTTTCGTTCGTTGCCGGCTTAGCCCTGATGTATGCCGTTGTAACGGTCACGGGCATGGTAGTGTGGGTAAGGATGACCTACTTCAGCCTCCTCAAATTGAACTGGCACGGCATCGAACACAACGCCGGAATAATCACAGGCATCGTGCTCGTATTGACAGGCGTCCTTTCTTTTTTCATCAATTGATGACGAACGAACTGATTGCAAAGCTTTCCAGTCAGAAGGTTCAGGCGTTCATCGCCTTGCATGAGCGTGAGGATGTACGGGACTTGCTTTTGAAAAATCGCGCCGTGGATGGAGTACCCGCGGCCTGGATAGCCTACCAGATCCAGGGTCGTCAGAAATCAAAAGACAAGTTGCCATTGTGGCATAGAACCCCCGGCATCCTTTATCCCCCCACAGTCAATCTTGAGCAATGTTCATCAGAGGCAACCGCTCGTTATAAACAGACCCTGTTGCACGGGCATCACGCCGTTGACCTCACCGGTGGGTTTGGCGTGGATTCCTATTGCCTCAGCAACTCATTCGCCCAAGTCGACTATGTGGAGCCCGATGAAACCCTGTTCCTCCTTGCGAGAAATAACCATCAATTGCTTCGCGCTTCAACGATTCAACATCATCAAACCGACGCTGAGACTTTTCTGAAATCGACCGTGGAGGTGTACGATTTGGCGTACATCGATCCCTCGAGACGGCATGCAGCACGAAAAGTGTTTCGATTGGCCGACTGTTCGCCTGATGTGATCAGCCTGAAAGACGTATTGCTTCAGCGGGCAAGAACAGTGTTGATCAAGTGTTCCCCGCTCCTCGATCTCCGTCAAGCCTTCCGCGAACTCGGCCATGTGAGTCAATTCATTGTATTGGCAGTCGAAAATGAAGTGCGCGAGTTGCTGATACTTCTGTCCCGCGAACACGTGCGCGAGCCATCCATTCATGCGGTGAACCTCGACCGGGAAGGCGAGCCGACCGCCTTCGCGTTCACCTGGGAACAGGAAAAGGAAGCCGTCGCCAAGTATGGTCCGGTTCGTCAATATCTATATGAACCCAACGCGGCAATCCTGAAGGCGGGCGCATTCAAATTGATGAGTCAACGATTTGGTGTTGCCAAGCTGGCACCACAGTCACATTGGTATACCTCCGACGAAAAGAAGGACGAGTTCCCTGGCAGAATGTTCCGTGTTGTTGAACAAGTAAAGCTGGATAAAACACTTCGCGATCGATTTCCAAATCACGCCGCCAACATTGTTTCACGCAATCACCCGCTTGCGGTAGAAGAGATCAGGAAAAAGACAGGTTTGGTGGAAGGAGGAGATGAATACCTTCTTTGTACGTCGACCAACAAACCTATTGTTTTGCGTGCCCTGAGACTTCGGTAGTCCGTACCGTTCCCACTCCTTTCAAGGGAGTGTAGTGAAACTACGTTCGTTCCCGTAGGCTGTTCCTGCTTGGTTTGTCGAATACGCCCTTACATAATACTGTGTTCCGGGGCTCAGCCCTTCCATGGAAGACAGGAATGTGGACTTAACGTTGACAAACTCCGAGGATCTTGAATCGGCGATGGTAGGTCCGGGTGAAGCTTTCCAGCAAAGGCCCCAATGATTGGGTGGGGTACCATCCTTTCTGTCGATTGTTCCTCCAGAGTTTGCTGTTGTTGATGTAATGTCAGTAACCGGCGCGGTTACTACCACCGCCAATTTGTCTTCGTCCCCGCAACCACTCAGGGCGAGGATCAACACCATCAATGCTGATTGAATTCTAAGTAATGATTTTTTCATAAACAGCATCGCAACTACAAGACCCACCGATTGAATCAGATTATTCGGGAAAGTAGTACCGCAGGGCAAACCAGGTTATTCCAAAAAGGATTGCCAGGGTACCATAGGATTTCAGCACTTTGCTCCTGTTCTGCACGTCTTCCCACCAGAGCATGGCCCAGGGGCGAAACAACCCGATCACCATAAAAAGGACGCAGGTGATCGTCAGAAACAGAACAAGCAGTTTAACATTGGCCATCCTCAAAGGTAACAAAGGTGTTTGGACCCTAATGGACGCAAGGCTTACTTTTGCACCCTTCGACGGAGTGTGAGGGCGGCTGATTTTCTCTCTCTTTACCAGTCCGACAGCCTGGTCAAGGCTTTAGCGGAAGGGATTCGTACGTCTTCTTCAAAACCGATTCGTGTAAAAGGCCTGAGCGGCAGCCTCGACGCCGTTCTCGTTTCCGCTCTTTTTCGGTCCCTTCGGTCTGTCCACCTGGTGATTCTCGATGACAAAGACGAGGCAGCTGGGTTTTTCAGCGACCTGCAAACGCTGGTCGGGGATGCGGATACGCTTTTCTTCCCCATGTCGTACAAGCGCCCCTATGAATACGACGAAACGGAGAACGCAAACGTTTTGATGCGCGCTGAAACCCTCAATGCAGTATCGTCGAAGCCCGGGCACCTGTTGATCGTTGCCTACCCGGAAGCACTTTCGGAAAAAGTGATCACGAAGAGTTCCTTGTCAAAAAATACTTTTACGGTTGAAGTCAAATCGAAACTAAACAGGGAGTTCCTGGAAGAATTTCTTTTCTCCTGTGACTTTGAAAAAACGGACTTTGTCTTCGAGGCCGGCCAGTTTGCCGTCCGTGGAGGCATTATTGATGTTTTCTCCTTCGCGCATGATCTTCCCTACCGCATCGAATTGTCTGGCGACGAAGTGGAGAGCATTCGCAGTTTCGAACCGGGTTCACAATTGTCCGTTACCGTCGTCGACCGGGTCAACTTGATGCCCAACATCCAGACGCGATTGGTGATGGAGGGTCGCGAATCCCTCCTTTCATTCCTGCCGGAAAACACGCGCGTGTGGATCAAGGATGTGGAGCGTACCGCAGACATCCTGGAAACCTGCTTCAACAAGGCAAGTGCTGGATTCGACAAGATCGTTCGCAGCAGCGGGGGAGCAACTCTCGCACTGGAACCGGAACATTTGGTTCTCACCCACACCCAATTCCTTAAGGAGCTCAGGGATCACACCGTGATCGAAATCGGCAGCCGGTCTTCCTTTCCGTCGGCCCAGGCATTTGAATTCCGGTCTTCACCACAGCCCTCCTTTAACAAGAACTTCGAGCTCCTGGCAAAGAACCTTGTCGATCACCAAATGCAGGGATACTCAAACTTTGTCGCCGCTGAACAAGGTCGGCAGCTCGATCGGCTTCATGGTGTTTTCGAAGAAATCGAGCCTTCCCTGACCTTCCAGAACCTCGATTTTCCCCTCTGCCGCGGGTTTGTGGACCATTCGCTTAAGCTGGTCAGCTATACCGATCACGAGATCTTTGACCGGTTTCATCGCTACCGGACCAAGGAAAAATACACCAAGTCAAAAGCCCTCACCTTCCGGGACCTGCAGAGCCTTCAACCCGGCGATTTTGTTACGCACATCGACTACGGCATCGCAAAATTTGCTGGCTTGGAGAAGAAGGAAGTGAATGGCCGCGAACAAGAAGCGGTGCGACTGGTCTTTCGCGACAACGATCTCCTATATGTAAGCGTCCACTCGCTTCACAAGATTTCGAAATACTCCGGTCGCGAAGGCGCGCCGCCGGTAATCAGCAAGCTGGGATCAGATGAATGGGAAAACAAGAAAGCGCGAGTCCGCAAGCAGGTAAAAGATATTGCGCGTGACCTCATCAACTTGTATGCAAAGCGAAAGGGTTCACCCGGTTTTGCCTTCTCTCACGACAGTTTTCTGCAGGCCGAACTCGAATCGTCATTCATCTACGAAGACACCCCTGACCAGGCCAAGGCCACTGAGGATGTAAAAAAGGACATGGAGTCGCCTCATCCCATGGATCGCCTCGTCTGCGGAGACGTGGGCTTCGGCAAAACGGAAGTTGCCGTGCGGGCTGCCTTCAAAGCAACGGCCGACGGTAAGCAGGTAGCAGTACTGGTTCCTACTACGATCCTCGCCATGCAACACTTCCGAACTTTTTCTGAACGCCTCGCCAACTTCCCCGTCAGGATTGAATACATCTCACGCTTCAAGAGCGAGCGGCAGATCAAACAAATCGTTCAAGAGGTAAATGAGGGACAAGTGAACATTCTCATCGGCACTCACCGGCTCATCAGCAAAGACATTTCATTCAAGAATCTCGGGCTGCTCGTCATTGACGAGGAACAAAAATTCGGCGTTAAGGCGAAAGACCGGCTGAAAGAACTGCGCGTTAGTGTCGACGTACTTACCCTCACGGCGACGCCGATCCCACGCACACTCCACTTCTCGCTCATGGGTGCCCGTGACCTCAGCATTATTTCCACTGCGCCACCCAATCGTCAACCCGTCACCACCGAGCTGCACACGTACAACGAAGAAATTATCCGCGATGCGGTGCGCTTCGAGCTGCGCCGCAACGGCCAGGTCTTTTTTGTGCACAACCGGGTGAGCGACATCGACGGCATTGCAAACATGATCTTCAAGCTTGTTCCCGACGCCCGTATCGGAATTGCGCACGGCCAGATGGACGGCGACAAACTGGAGAAAGTGATGGTCCGCTTCATTGAAGGTGAGTACGACGTGCTGGTATCGACGAATATCATCGAGTCGGGCCTCGACATTCCCAATGCCAATACCATCATTATCAACCAGGCCCACATGTTTGGTTTGAGTGATCTCCACCAGATGCGCGGACGCGTCGGTCGCTCCAACAAGAAGGCATTCTGTTACCTGCTTACTCCGCCGACTGCGGTCCTCACGTCCGACTCGCGTAAACGTCTCACGGCAGTTGAAGAATTCTCGGAACTCGGCGATGGATTCAAAGTCGCGATGCGCGACCTTGATATTCGCGGAGCCGGCAATTTGTTGGGCGCAGAACAAAGCGGCTTTATCAATGACCTTGGATTTGAAACGTATCACAAGATTCTTGATGATGCCATCCAGGAGCTCAAGGAAAGTGAGTTCAAAGAATTGTTTGCCGAAGAGCTCCTCGAAAAAGCAAAGTTGATCGCGGCTGATTGTGTAATCGAAACTGACCTGGAGATTCTCATCCCCGAAACTTACGTTGCAAGTACGCGGGAACGACTTCAACTGTACTCTACGCTTGACGACATCGGGAACGAATCCGAACTGCAAACATTCATCAACGGCTTGCGGGATCGCTTCGGAGAGTGTCCTCCATCCGTGATGCAGCTGGTCGACACGGTACGATTGCGGTGGTTGAGCGAGCGTCTAGGTTTTGAAAAGGTTGTTCTGAAGAGCGGAAGGATGCGCGCCACCTTCGTGAACTCCGACGATTACTTCCGTTCAGAGATTTTTGGCCGCTTGATTGCGTTTATCCAGGCAAATCCCCGAAGGTGTCGCGTGAAAGACCAGGTCGGTCGTCCAAGTTTTACGGTCGACGACATCACGTCGGTCGAGTCGGCGCTGCAGTTTCTGCAACCCGTCGAAATGACGGCAATATTAAGTACGAATTATCCCCCTCGCGGGTAACAATAGGGCAGCGGAAGGGACGTTATGCGCAGGGTCGGGACCACCTGCACCAATGATGCGGCAAAAAAACGCTACGCCTTGGAAAACACCGAATTATCTATTTATATTAGCGGTTGCTTTAGTCTCAAACACCCGATACAATGAAGCAGAGAAAGAGTGTATTTGTTTTGGCTGGCGTAAGTCTACTGGCGGCGTCGTGTTCGCTGCTCCCATTTGGGAATAAGAACTCAAAGCCGACGTCCGAGAACCCCGGCCAAATGAGTACGGCTACTAACCTGAAATACAACGACGAGGAGACCGCCGGCTTCAAAGTGAACCCATTCGAAGGTCAACCGGATGCTCCTAATACGGTCTTTATCGAAGGTGGTCGGGCCGTCATGGGATCCTTCGAAGAGGATGTGATGTCTTATCGCGACAACATCGAACGGACGGTTTCAGTAGCCTCTTTTTATATGGACGAGACAGAAATCGCCAATATTCACTGGCTGGAATACATGTTCTACCTGGCCAAGGACTCTACCCAGGAAGTGTATGCAGCCGCCCTCCCGGATACAACGGTGTGGGTTGGCAAACTTGCCTTCAACGATCCTTACGTCGACCACTACCTCCGCTATCCTGGTTTCCGCTATTTCCCGGTCGTCGGCGTCAGCTGGAAGCAAGCCACCAACTACGCGAAGTGGCGCACCAGCGCAGTCAACCAACAACTCTTAAGAGCTTCAGGTCAGGAATTGCCTGAAGTTCCTGCTGGCGGTCGGATTCCCCTCGAGTCCGGTATTGTCATTCCTGCCTATCGTCTCCCAACAGAAGCAGAGTGGGAATATGCCGCACAAGCCCTCATTGGAACTCAGTGGCTCGAAGAAATGCAAACCCACCAGCGCATTTATCCCTGGGATGGTCACGCGCTGCGTAACCCCTATGGAAAACAGATGGGCTTCTTCCTGGCAAACTTCAAACGGGGCCGTGGTGACTATGCCGGTATCGCTGGCCGCCTGAACGATGGCGCGCTCATCACTTCTTACATCTATGAGTTCCCGCCCAATGATTTTGGATTGTACAACATGGCCGGCAACGTGAGCGAGTGGGTGATGGACGTTTACCGTCCTCTCTCCTACCAGGACTTTGACGACCTCAACCCGATTCGCCGCGATGGTTTCCTTGATGGTGCCACCGGAAACGGACGCGAGAACCTCTACAACAACATTGAGAAAGACCCTGCTGCCTTTACGTCGCTGATTACCGACAAGGCACGCGTTTACAAAGGTGGTTCCTGGAAAGACGTCGCTTATTGGATGTCGCCGGGTACACGTCGCTTCCTGGATGAGGATTCTGCAACCGCCACCATCGGGTTCCGTTGCGCGATGATACGCGCAGGGGCCAATTACTAAGCCGGCCTTCGGGGGCTTCGAGAAACCTCAGCCACCTTTCCTAGATACATCAAGAAACCCTTCCTCACCGAAGGGTTTCTTCTTTACTGCGCATCCGCGATACAGGCGACGCTGATTGATGTACAGCCACAGTCGAGCAGGTGCTGGCCGCAAGCTTCGAGCGTTGCCCCCGTAGTGATCACATCATCGACGAGAAGAATTCGCTTCTGCTCAACCGTGCTGTTGCCCCGCACCGAAAAAACTTGGCGCACGTTTTCCCATCGGTCGGCGCGTGATTTCCGCGTCTGCGTGGCCGATGCTTGTGTCCGAATAGAGATGGTCTCATCCCAGTCGACATTCAGCGCTTCACTCAATCCCTTGGCAAAATGTGCGCTCTGGTTGTATCCGCGGTGTCGAAGCCGGGCCCGGTGAAGAGGAACCGGAACGATGAGGTCAAACTCCCGATGAAACATTTCAACAGACAGCTCCCTACCATACGCTTTCCCAAGGCGCTCACCGATCTCCGGGCAGTTGTTGTACTTCAGTTGATGAAGGAGGTGCTGTACGACACCGCCTTTTTGAAATTTCAGAAATGCCCACCCATGCCGGATGGGCAACCGGCCGGCCAACCGATTGATCACCGGATTTCCTTCGCGGTGATGGTAGTAGGTTTTGGGAAGGCCCGCCAGGCAGCGTGTGCAGAGGATGTCTTCCCCCTTTATCATGGCCTGTGAGCAACCCAGGCAAAAGCGCGGGAAGAAAAGTGAAAGGAAATCGTCTGTGATCGAGGTTTGCATTGGTTCTGCCGCCGGGTACCTTTGACGTAATCAACTTAGTACCCGATGGAAATCGTAAGCCAATTTAACGAGTACCGGCAGCGCATGAATGACAAGATTGCCGCTGCAGACAATTTAGTCCTGAAAAGAATATTCAATCTTGACACGAATGCCTATGCGCCGGGAGCCCTTGACGTGAAAACAAAGGAATTGATAGGCCTGACCACTTCCCTCGTGCTGAGGTGCGACGACTGTGTCAAGTATCACCTCGGGAAATGCAAGGAGGTCGGATTCTCAACAGAGGAAGTAAACGAAGCCATGGGAGTAGCCACACTGGTGGGTGGCACCATTGTCATCCCTCACCT
Source organism: uncultured Ohtaekwangia sp. (assembly GCA_964549855.1). GTDB lineage: Bacteria > Bacteroidota > Bacteroidia > Cytophagales > Cyclobacteriaceae > ELB16-189. Next base: position 61,537 of record CAZJWV010000002.1, read on the forward strand.
GCGCAGGGCGTTTGAATATTGGGAAGCCCTCCATCATGCTTAAGCGCGACCTATCGCTCGAACGAAACTGGCAGGCGCTAATGCAGGAAATTGAGCGAATGCTTGGGCAAAAACCCAAAGACCTCAATGGGACTTTGTTCCTCATCGGCGTGCAGGAGCTCGGCAAAGGGCACCAGCTATTTACTAAGGAGCAGAAGCAAGACCTGATGCATATTGCGATCTGCAAAGTGCTCAGCTATGCGGGCTTTTATGAGTTGGAAGGCCTGGACGAAGAGGGTTGGCCCCACTGGAAATTGGTCAAGAAAGTACCCCATGTCGACCTCCTCGAACAGGAGAAACTCCTCAAGATGCAGGTGATCGAATACTTTGAGCGGGAATTCGACTGGGCACCTCCCGCAGAACCGGGGAATTCCTAGTCTCGCGTTCGTCTCGCGCCTATTTCTGGCTCGGGTTACTATCTTTATTGGTTCATAACTTAGGTTAGGCAACCAACGTTGTAATTCTGATGGGCAGCAGACTGGAGCGGGTCTCGGATAATATTTCTTCATTCCGGAGGAAGTACTATCTAAATCTGTTTTTACGCGGCAGCATTCTTACTGCCTCGCTCCTCCTTGCCTACTATCTGCTCGCCAATCTCCTTGAATACAACCTCTGGCTTAGCCGGGGCGCCCGCCTGACACTGTTCGTGCTGTTTATCCTAACCGCAGCGTACTGCGTATACCGGTACCTGCGTAACCCGATTCGTTGGTGGTTTTCCGGGCGCGGCCTGGGAAACGAGGACAGTGCCCGACTTATCGGAAATCACTTCCCGGCCATCCAGGATCGGCTCTTGAATTTTTTGCAACTGGCAGGTACCCGGCAGCATAAAGGCCCGCTTTTGGAGGCCAGCCTTGAGCAAAAAGCGATTCTGTTCGAAGGGTTCTCATTCGACAGTATGGTTGATCTCAGTGAGAACCGGCGGTACTTGAAATACCTGGCAATCCCTTTCATCGCTTTCGCCGCCATTTTCATGATCAATCAACGGATCATCACTCAAGGCACCGAACGCCTCGTGAATTTTGACCGTGAGTATGCTCCGCAGGCCCCTTTTCAATTTGTTGTTGAGCATGAAAAGTTGGTGACGTTTCCCAATGAAGATTTTGAACTTCGTATACGACTGGTGGGTGAAGCCATTCCCGATGCAGCCTATTTACTCATCGGGCAGCAGCGGGTGAAGATGGAGAACGCAAAGGCCGGATTCTTCACCTACATCCTTGAGAAGCCGCAGCAGGACGTGACCTTCCGGGTGGAAGCAGCCGGATTCATCTCCGATACTTATTTGCTGCGAATTGTCAACCGGCCCGAGCTTCTTGCACTGTCGGTTGACCTTAGCTATCCTCGATATATTGGTCGTCAGTCACAGTTGTTGAAGAACATCGGCAACCTGGAAGTGCCTGAAGGAACCCGCGTGCGGTGGCGCATCACTACGGCAAACACCGAAAAAGCATCTATTTTCTTTTCTTCTGACAAGGCTCCAATCTCAATGCAACAATCTGATAATCAGATATTTGACTTTGGTAAGAACTTCTACAACCCCGACGGCTATTCCATTGCCCTGGACAACGAACACAGTCGCAACAAGGACCAGATTACGTATCGTGTCGAAGTATTCAAGGACCAGTATCCACAGTTGGTTGTGGAACACATTCGTGACTCAATTCTATACACATCCATCATGCTGGCCGGAGCGATTCGTGACGACTACGGGCTGTCGCGCCTGGAGCTTCACTATGAACTCACCGGCAAGAATCGCGAACCACTGTCGGAAATTATCGCGCTGGAAATTTCGACACAGCCTCAACAGAATTTCTTCTATCGTTGGGACCTCGACTCTCTGCATCTGAATGCCGGCGACAAGGTTCATTATTTCATTGAGGTGTGGGACAACGATGGAGTTCATGGCGCCAAGTCTACCAAATCCGCTGCATTTCAGTTTGAGCTCCCAGGGGATGAGGCGTTCAAGGCAGAGATCAAACGGTCACAATCAGCCACGGAAAATGATTTCCAGCGAAGCCTGTCAAAGGCAAAGTCTTTAAAGGAGTCTATTGAAGAGGCAGAACAGCGATTGAAGGGCAAGCAATCATTGGATTGGCAGGACCGCAAAATGCTGGAAGACCTGATCCAACAGAAAAAGGATCTCGACAAGATGATTGAGGACCTCAAGTCGCAAAACAAAATGCTTGAGGAGAAGAAGGGTGCCTACTCGGAACAGAACGAACGCATTCGCGAAAAATCGGAACAGTTGCAGAAACTGATGAACGAACTCCTCGATGAGGAGACCAAGAAACTTTTCCAGGAGCTGGAGAAGATGCTTCGCGAAAACCAGGATCCATCGCAAATCGAAAAAATGCTGGAGAAGATGGACCGCCAGGAGATAAACCTGGAGAAGGAACTCGAGCGCACGCTCGAAATCTTCAAGAGCCTGCAATACGAATACAAGGTTGAGCAGGCGATAAAAGACCTTGCCAAGCAGATTGAGGACCAACAGAAACTGCTGGATCGCACCGAAGAGCTAACGGGGGACAAGAAGTCAAAGGAGGGGCAAAACAAGGAAGGAGAGGAGAAAACCGGCGAAAAGGCTGATGAAAAGGCCGGAGACAAGGCACAGGACACCCCAGAAGAACTCGCCAAAGAGCAGGAAGAGTTAGAAAAGCAATCAGAGGCTTTCGAAAAGTCCATTGAAGAGCTCAATAAACTGGGAGAAGAGTTGGACAAGGAAGAGAACACTCCTTCGGAAGAACAGATGAATGAGATCCAGGAAAACCAAAAGCAGAGCAAGGAATCACTTCAGCAAAATAGCCCGTCAAAATCCACCGCGCCGCAGAAGAAGTCCATCCAACAAATGAAAGAGATGAAAGAGCAGATGGAGGGGATGGAGAGTTCGATGGAGATGGAGATTGACCAGCAGAATCTTGAATCGCTCCGTCAGATCATTCACGGCCTCATCAAGTTATCGTTCGACCAGGAGGGCTTGATCAAGGAATTCAATGCGGTTCAGCAGAGCGACCCCGCCTACATTCGTTTGTCCCAGAATCAACTAAAAATAAAAGATGATGCTAAAGTGCTGGAAGACAGCCTGTTAGCTCTTGCCAAGAAGGATCCTTTCCTCGGATCCGTCGTCACGCGCGAAGTTGGCGAGTTGAATGAGCACCTGGACAAGTCGAGCCTCAACATCAAGGAAAGAAGAAAAAGCAACGCCAGTGCGGACATGCAGTTGTCGATGACGAGCATAAATAATCTCGCACTGATGCTTAACGATCATTTCGACATGATGATGCAAATGATGCAGAACGCGATGCCGTCCATGAAGGGCAAGAAGTCGAAAGGGAAGAAGAGCCTGAGTGAAATGCAGATGAAGTTGAACGAGCAGATGGAGGAGATTCGCAAGAGTGGAAAGGGCGGCCGACAGTTGTCAGAGGAGTTGGCGCGAATGGCCGCGGAGCAAGAGCGGATCAGGCGAGCGCTTCAAGAGATGCAGGAGCAGATGAAGAAGGAGGGGGGCCAGCCAGCAGGAAACGACTTGCCTTCAAAAATGGAACAGACGGAGTTGGATCTCGTTAATAAGCAACTGACCGAGCAAACCATACGCCGGCAGAAAGAAATCATGACACGTTTGTTGGAATCCGAGAAGTCGATGAGGGAACAGGAGCTTGACCAGGAGCGCAAGGGGGAAACGGCAAAAGATTACCAAAAGGAAATCCCTAAGGTTTTTGAAGAGTATTTACGCTTAAAGGAAAAAGAGGTAGAATTGCTCAAGACCGTACCTCCTAAACTATACCCATACTACAAGAATGAGGTCAATGAGTACTTCAAGCGGCTCGGCAACCCCAGGTAACGTATGAATGCGATCCGGATTGAAGTGCCTGCCCTGACGGAGAACATCAGGATGATTGAGAGCTTTATTGACAACGCCAGGGAGAAGTTCAAGCTGGACGACGATATCTATGGCAACATCATGATTGCCGTTACCGAGGCCGTCAATAATGCGATCAAGCACGGAAGCAGCAGCGATTCTTCCAAGAATGTGAATCTCTCACTACTTGTTGACGGCAGTACTCTCAAATTCCGGGTGGAGGATGCGGGCCGCGGATTTGATTACATGCATTTGCCCGACCCCACTGCCCCCGAAAACCTTGAAAAACCGGGTGGAAGAGGCATTTTTCTGATGAAACACCTGGCTGATGATGTCGCCTTTCTGGAAGGCGGTCGCGTGGTTGAACTAAGCTTTTATATGAATGCCTGAGGTTGCGTTCCTGAAAAAGGGGATCGCGTTTAAGTTTACACAGGCCAGGAGGACATCAAAATGGCTGCAGCGAGTTGCTGCTGCAGAAGGCCGCAAGATCGAGTCGCTATCCTACGTGTTTGCCTCGGATCCATTTGTGGCCAGCCTTAATCGCAAATTTCTTCGCCACAACACGTACACCGACATCCTCACATTCGACTATTCTGAAAATGGCCCCTTGACAGCGGAGATCTACATCAGCATTGCCAGGGTGCGTGAAAATGCAAAAGAGTTTGGTGAGCCATTTTCCCGGGAATTGAGGCGCGTAATTGTCCACGGACTTCTTCACCTCCTCGGATACGATGACACCACGCCGCGGGAGGCAGTACGCATGCGACGGAAAGAAGAAGCCTGCCTATCTTTGTGGTCCTAGTTCCACGTGAAACACCCCTGAGTAGCTGTTTCCGGGGGTTCCACGTGGAACTTTGGGCTTCAAGATGTTCCCAGAATACGATGTCATAGTTGTTGGTGCTGGCCATGCGGGCTGCGAAGCGGCTGCAGCAGCTGCCAATATGGGCTCCAGGGTCCTCCTGGTGACCATGAATATGACCACCATTGGTCAGATGTCTTGCAATCCAGCCATGGGCGGGGTGGCAAAGGGGCAAATTGTGCGCGAAATTGATGCTCTTGGTGGGTACTCCGGAATCGTGTCGGACAGAACCATGATTCAGTTTCGTATGCTGAATCGGTCAAAAGGGCCCGCCATGTGGAGTCCCCGCACGCAAAACGACAGGGCACTCTTCTCACAAGAATGGCGCTCCATGCTCGAAAAGACTCCAAACCTCGATTTCTGGCAGGAAATGGTGACCGGAGTAATCGTAGAAGGAGGGAAGGCCACTGGTGTTAAAACCGCACTAGGGCTCGAAATCAAAGGCAGGGCAGTTATTCTAACCAATGGCACCTTTCTGAATGGCAAGATCCATATCGGAGAAAAGAATTTTGGTGGCGGAAGAACTGCAGAAAAGGCAGCAACGGGCCTTACTGAAAACCTGGAGAGCCTCGGATTTGAATCCGGACGGATGAAAACCGGAACGCCTCCCAGGGTGGATGGCCGCTCGCTGGACTATTCCAAGATGGAAGAACAGCCCGGGGACGAGATGCCTGGCAAGTTTTCCTTCCTGGACAGTACCTCACCGCCAAACAAGCAGCTGTCCTGTTGGATTACCTACACGAATGAAGTTGTCCACAGGGAGCTTGAAAAGGGATTTGACAAGTCTCCAATGTTCCAAGGCCGTATTGAGGGATTGGGGCCGCGATACTGTCCTTCCATCGAAGACAAGATCAATCGATTCGCAGAGCGCGATCGGCACCAGATTTTTGTAGAACCTGAAGGTTGGAACACGGTAGAAATCTATGTCAATGGCTTTTCTACCTCACTTCCTGAGGACGTGCAGCACAAAGCCCTCACAAAAATTGCGGGGTTTGAAAACGCCCGAATGTTCCGCCCTGGGTACGCAATTGAGTACGACTTCTTTCCGCCTACCCAACTGAAGCTTACGCTTGAAACGCAACTAGTTGATAGTCTGTACTTTGCGGGACAAATAAACGGAACCACCGGCTACGAAGAAGCGGCTGGCCAAGGGCTCGTAGCCGGAATAAATGCGCACAATAAAGTGGCCAGCAAGGAACCTCTAATCCTCAAACGTTCGGAGGCCTACATCGGAGTGCTTATCGATGATCTCGTCAACAAGGGCACGCAAGAACCTTACCGCATGTTCACTTCACGCGCGGAGTACCGCATCCTCCTTCGCCAGGACAATGCAGACATGCGGCTTACTGAAAAGGGATTTGAACTCGGACTTGCTTCTCAAGACCGATACAACGCGCTGCTGGAAAAGAAGAAAGCACTCGAAGGCGTCGTCACCGATCTGAATGAAACAAAAGTTCAGCCCGATGACATCAACACTGGATTGCTGGCGTTGGAATCTTCACCTATTCGGGAAAAGACAAGCATGGCAAGTCTGCTTCGGCGACCTGAAATCTCTATCTCTGAATTGCGCACCCTCCATTCGACAGCATCAGAACTGCTGAACCGCTATCGGCCGCAAGTAGCCGAACAGGCCGAAATCTTGCTGAAGTATGAGCCATACATCGATCGCGAGCAAAAAATGGCAGAGAAGATCGAAAGCCTGGACGAGTACCGGATCCAGGACAACTTTGATTACGACCGCGTCAAGGCACTCAGTTCTGAGGCGCGGGAGAAACTGAAGCGCATCCGCCCATCGACAATTGGACAGATGTCGCGCATCAGTGGAGTCTCTCCTTCCGATGTTTCCATCATGACCATCTACCTCGGCAAGTGATGGCCCAGGAAGAGGTAGCTCATTGCCCTGTCTGCAACGGGACAGACTTTTCTCCTCAAGTGACATGCAAGGACTCCACATCAAGTGGCGAAACGTTTCATGTGAAACACTGCAACACCTGTGGACTTGGAATCACTTCTCCCCGACCAGTTGAATCAGACTCATCTCGCTACTATGCCTCCGATGCGTACATCTCGCATGCGGCGTCATCAAAGGGTATAATTGATCGTATCTACTTGATTATCAGGTCTTTCACGGTGCGCTGGAAGTATTCCCTCGTTAAACCATTCCAAAATGGCGCAGGAGTGCTTGACTACGGATGCGGAACCGGCGCATTCCTCAAGGAAGTCCATCGACACAATCTGAAAGCGGTAGGAGTGGAGCCTTCGGAAATTGCGAGGGCTCAAGCAGCACCAGGTGTGACCACCTATTCGAAGCTATCGGAACTTCCCCCGGACCGCTTCGATGTGATAACCCTGTGGCATGTACTCGAACATGTCTACGACCTTCGCGCAACACTCCGCACGCTCACCGCCCACCTGACTGACCGCGGAGCAATGCTTATTGCAGTGCCTAATCACCTTTCGCCAGATGCGCTCAGGTATCGGGATCAATGGGCCGCCTATGATGTTCCGCGCCACCTTTGGCATTTCACTCCTTCCAGCATGGCAATGTTTTTGCAACAGGAGGGATTGCGAATACAAAAGATCGTGCCCATGAAGCTTGACGCCTACTATGTAAGTCTCCTCAGTGAGAGTAACAGGCGAGGCAAACAGAATCTCGCCGGCCTGGTGGCCGCCTTGATCAACGGGTTGGGATCAAATCTGCGCGCACGCAAGGAAACCAATTACTCAAGCCTGATTTTCATCGTTCAGAAATGAAGCTCTTGTCCCCTTTCAGGCTGGCGCCTGCAGTTCTCCTGCTTGCCTTGTTCGGTTGTGCGAACATTCAATCTCCCACCGGCGGGCCCAAAGACAAGACTCCTCCCAAACTGGTTTCCTCCATTCCGCCACCCAACCAGGTCAACTTCCACGGCCTGCAGGTCTACCTTGAATTCGATGAATCAGTAAAGTTGAACAACGCGAAGGAGGAGATCATTATCAGCCCTTCGTTGGGATCTGATGTTGAGTTCACCGTCAAGAACAACCGGGTATTCATCACGCCTAAGGAAAAATGGCGCGACAGCACGACCTACAGCATTCTCTTCCGGGAAGGCATCCAGGACATCACCGAAAGCAACAGTCCTCCAAATCTGAAACTGGCCTTCAGTACAGCGCCCTTCATAGACTCATTGGTCCTGAGTGGCCATGTCAGTGACCTGCTTACGGGGCTCCCTATGGATAAAATCACCATCGCCCTCTACAGCGCGGATACCTTCGATATCTTCAAACATACTCCCTCCTATTTCACAAAGAGCGACAAGCGTGGATCGTTTTCGCTGGAGAACCTTCGGGCCGACACCTATCACATCTATGCATTCGACGACAAGAACAAAAACCTGAAAGTGGAGAGCCGCTCAGAGATGTTCGCCTTTCTCTCAAACGTTATCCCTCTCACAAAAAATGTAGACACTGTCGCCCTTGGTCTCGTCCAGCTTGACTCCCGGCCGCTGAAAGTATCGGCCATTCGGAATGTTGGAAACATTACGCGCTTGCGTTTCTCCAAGCAAACGATCGACTACAAGCTGGAATCCTCACAGGAACTTGTGCACTCCTATGGCACCAACTCGGGGGAGGTGCTCGTGTGGAACCCAAAGCAGCCCGACAGCCTTAAGGTCCGCATCATTGCAAAAGATAGTCTTCAGAACACCGCCGACTCAACCTTCTTCATCAAGTTCACCGACGTGAAGCCTGTTGTCGAAAAGTTTACGTGGTCGCCTGGATCTCCATCCATCAATCCAGAGAATGCACGCCTGGTTACTACCATCAAATTTTCCAAACCATGGAAAACGCTGCGTCTTGACAGTCTTTACATCCAGGTGGACACATCGTCGCGCATTCCACTAACCAGGGAAAACTTTGTATTAATTCCTCAGCACAAGGAAATCACAGTTTCCAAAGATTTGCCAAAGAAGATGTTTGCTGAAGATCAAGACCCAATCCTCATCCTTAAGACTCCTGCGGGATTTGCTATTTCCATGGACGACGACACCACAAAGGCAGTCGCCGTTGCCATCGACATCTACTGGCCTGAAGAAAACGGGACAGTGCTCGTCCAGGCCACCACGCTGAAAAAGAAGTACGTCATTCAACTTCTTGATAAATCGTCGCGAAAAATTGTTGCAGAAGCCGTCAACACACCTCGTCTCACGGCTCGCAATATTCCACCATCCGAATACCAGTTACGGGCCATCATCGACAGCAATGGAAACGGCAAATGGGATCCGGGAAACATTCTCCGCGGCATCGAGCCGGAGCGAATCGTGTATTATACCGCATCCAACGGGAAGCCCTCCTTCCCAATCCGCGCAAATTGGGAAATCGGCCCGCTGGCATTTAGCTTCTGATAGTTTGTGGACAGCTTTTCAAATACCCACGTTAGTGATCTCTGGCATTCCTTTCACCCAATTTCATGGCCCTTGGCCACATGCTATGCACAACTTGTGCCCTGTGGATACGTTCTTCCACATAACAAGCCACTTTGTGGATCAAGCACCATTTACCTCCACTCAACCGCGCATTTCGGCTTATCGTAACCTGCGGGAGGCACAAAGGTTCCACAATCAGTAACTTGCAGGCGTTATCCACCTATGCACACCTCTTACGATTACTATTATTCCTTTATAAAAGACAATAGAATAATACTATCGTGTGTGTTGTGGGTAATCACCTCGTTGCCCGCGTTCGCCCAGGACCAGGACCTGCGCATTGCCAATGAGTACTTTTTAAAAGGCGAAAAAGAAAAGGCGCTGGCGATGTATCAGACGCTCAGCAAGAGCCCGGAGAACATTCCCACCTTGCACAGCAATTATCTCAGCCTTCTGTTGGAGCTTGGGAAATACAAGGAGGCGGAAGATTATGTCGAGCGAGTGATTCGCAAAGTGGAAGACCGGCCGGCCTACCGGGTTGACCTTGGCATTGTCTACCTCCGCAGTGGTGACTTATCGAAAGCCGACAAGTATTTCAAAGGACTCATCAAGAGTACACTTCCCGATGTGTACCGGACAAAGTCTGTTGCTGATTACCTGGCAGCACAGAACCTTCCCGATTATGCGGTTTACGCTTTGCAAGAAGTTCGCAAATCGATGGGGAATCCGACCGTTTTCACTCTTGAAATGGCCAACCTCTACCGTCAACAGGGGAAGCGGGATGAAATGGTCGAGGAGTATTTGCACTACATCACCCAGTCGCCGGGTAACCTGAATTATGTCAAGAACCTGCTGCAGCTCTTTCTCAACAAGCCGGATGAGCTGGAAAGCCTGGAACGCATGCTCACGGACAAGGTGCAGCAATCGCCGGATTCTGAAGTCTATGCTGACCTGCTCATTTGGGTAAACCTCCAACAGAAGAATTTCTACGGTGCTTACATCCAGGCACGCGCATACGACAAGCGCTTCAAGAAGGAGTCATCGAAAACCCTGGAGATCGCACAAATCGCACTGAACAACAAAGACTACGAGAATGCCGATCGCGCATACTCCCATGTAATTAAGGAATTTGTCAATACCGACAACTACCTCCCGGCACGCCTGGGACTTATTCGCGCACGCGAGGCCAAGGTGAAAAGAAAATTCCCGGTTAACCTGGATTCGGTGCGGTACCTCACGCGCGAATACCAGTCATTCATCGCCAAGTATCCCGACAATGCAAACAGCTACGAGGCCACGCTGAACGAAGCGCTCCTCCACGCCTACTACCTGGATGAAAAGGACAGTGCGATCGCGAAGCTGGAGGCCCTTGCCCTAAGCCCGAGAGTTCCCGCTCACCTCAAGGCGAAATCCAAACTCGAGCTGGGAGACATTCACATTCTGAAGCAGGAGCCATGGGAAGCAACGCTGTTGTATTCGCAAGTCGAAAAGAACCAGCGCGATGCACCCCTCGGTTACGAAGCGAAACTCCGAAACGCAAAGCTCTCTTACTACAAAGGAGATTTCCTCCTGGCCCAGGAACACCTCGACATTCTCAAGCAAGCCACGACCCGTGAGATTGCCAACGATGCGATGGATCTGAGTATCCGGATCAAGGAAAACACAGCATATGATACTGCGGGAACGGCACTAAAAGAGTACGCGGCGATCGAACTGCTGTTGGTTCAGAACAAGACTGATGAGGCAATACAAAGGCTTCACGTATTCCAACAAGGCAAACCTGTGAAGATGAGCAAGTGGGACGCCTTTTTGCAAAACTTATGGCCATCGAAAAACTCCAGTGAAATGACACCGGAGGAAAAGAAAGAACTTGAGAGCTGGGTAGCCACAATGCGGAAAAAGACGGATAAGAGCGGCGACTCGATCGTAGTATCGTACAATCAATCACTGCTCACCAGGAGCATCCTCGACGATGTGTACTGGTTGGAGGCAAACCTCCGAATGAAGCGAGGTGAATTTGAAGCTACCCTCAACTTACTTTCAAAAATAGTCGCTGAATTCGGAGACGACATCCTTGCAGATGATGCTTACTTCACTCAGGGTGACATCTACGAAAACCAGCTCCACAACAAAGAGAAAGCGATGGAGATCTACCGCGACTTTCTCGACAAATTTCCGGGCAGTGTTTATTCTGCTGAAGCCCGAAAGCGATTCCGCACCTTACGCGGTGACTTCCAGGAGAAGGTAAACTGACCCATCAACTCGGCTTCCGCCTACACAAAAGCATTCGGCAGGCAAGCAGGATTTTTCTACTTTCCCTGCCTAAACCTAACCCCATGCGCCTCATCACCCTCCTTTGCCTTCTGGCAATATCTCTTCCCGGGGTTGGCCAAATCAAAGCCCTTGTCGGCGGCACCCTCATCGATGGATTCGGCGGTAAGCCGCTTCAAAACAGCGTGATCATCATTGAGAATGAGCGCATCAAGACCGTTGGGCAGGTGGGGAGGACCGAGATCCCGAAAGGCGCAGAGATCATCTCTACGGAAGGCATGAGTGTATTGCCGGGCCTGTGGGACATGCACGTGCATCTCTACATCAACGGACACTCTGACTACACCCATTGGGACAAGAAGTACCTGAAAGTATCAGAGAGCGTCATCATGCCGGCGTCGGCGCACCAGCTGCTCATGGCCGGCGTTACCAGCGCACGTGACCTCGGCGGTCCGCTAGAAGCGAGTATCAACGTCCGTGATCGCATCAACAAGGGTGAGATTCCCGGCCCGACGATGTACATGTCAGGACCATTCATCCAACACGCACCATATCCGGGAACGGAGGCGTTCCGCTGGGGAGTGAAGGGAGTTCCCGATGCGCGGGCCAAGGTTCAGCAACTGGCAAAGGCTGGTGTTAACTGCATCAAACTCATCGACCAGGACCAGATGACGATGGAAGAAGTAATGGCTGTTGTAGACGAGGCACACAAGAACAAACTGAAAGTGGTCGGCCACTCACATCGCCCGGAAGAGATCCGCCGCGGGATGAAAGCGGGCGTTGACTGCTTCGAGCACACGGGATTGGCAGCCGCGCCTGAGTACCCGGAGGACATCATTGCGATGATCAAAGAACGGACTGCGCAAATGAGTTTGGGTCCTCTCTTCTGGACACCCACTGTGGAAGGTCTCTACAATTTTGAATACACCCGCGACAACCCGGAGGCGCTTGACAATACCTCCTGGCACCTTGGATTGCCGGACTCTATCATCGCCGACATCAAGCAATCGATACAGAAACCGGGGCAACTGAGCTACTTTCAGCTGAATCCTATCAGGAAACCGACGCTAGAAAGAAAGATCAAGCAACTGAAAGAGGCTGGCGTTGTGCTCCTCGTCGGCACAGACAGCGGTATCCCGATGAAATTCCATGTCCAAAGTACCTGGAACGAGTTGGACGTATGGGTCAACCGTTTTGGCTTTGACCCGATGTACACCATTCGCGCGGCCACTTACTGGCCTTCAGTAGCGATGGGAGTCGACAAGGACTTTGGAACCGTGACCGAGGGCAAGTATGCCGACATCATTGCCGTGAAGGGCGACGTGCTGCGGCACATTGACCTTTTGCAACGTGTTGATATTGTGGTGAAGAAAGGGAAGCGCTACAAGTAGTCAAGCCTTCAGGTACGCTTCGCGCTTGTAGAGAAAAAGCGGAAGCGGCCCGGCCAGTCCAAAAAGCAAAGTAAGGACGACGTACATCCAGTAGCTCTTCATTCCCAGCCGCCTGCATTCGAAATACATCCAGATTAGCGCAGCCAGCACGACGCACAGCAAGTCCAGCACAAAAGCGGCGGCAATCCGGTTTCCGAACATTCCATTCATTGTTGCAGCCGGATCGAGCCACAACAGAATGTTTCCCGTTTCAAAAGACTCGATGCCAACAAGGATGTTGGGAGTAATGAAACCAACAACAGCAAGAAAGGCGTAGATGTTCTTCATGGCGTTGAAATGTTATAGTTGAAGATAACACTTGAGCGGCACTGTCATTTACTCACTTCGCAGCGATCGCACCGGGTCCGCCGTTGCGGCCCTGAATGATTGGTACCCCATGGTGAGCCACGCGATGACAAAGGCGAGTACGCCGGCGAGCACATAAATCAACACACTGATCGTGACGCGGTATGTGTACGTGTCGAGCCACTGCGATATTCCAAACCAGGCAAGCGGCACAGCAAGCACAAACGCGATGATGATCAGTTTGCCAAATTCGCGTGACAACAGGAAGACGATGCTGGTGACAGAGGCACCCATCACCTTGCGAATGCCAATTTCCTTGGTGCGTTGTTCGGCTGTGAAAGCCGTTAGGGCGAAGAGCCCCAGGCTGGCGATGACGATGGCAAGCCCGGCGAACAGCAAGAAGATCTTGCCAAGACGCTGTTCCGCGGTGTACATCCGTTGAAAATCTTCGTCAAGGAAAGAGTAAGCGAATGGCAGTCCAGGTGCCATCTTTGCCCAGGTGGATTGGATGTTCTCTATGACCTCCTTCGTATGCTGAGCCTCGAACCGGAAGGAAATCAGGCCAATGCTCTTGTCGAGGAAAAAGGCCAGCGGGGATATTGATTGACGCATTGATTCGAAGTGGAAGTTTTCCACAACGCCGACTATCGTGTAACGCCGCGGGCTTTTAGAATCGGGATTGTTGTTATCCCCGTTCCAGGTGCTAATCCGCTTGCCAACCGGGTTCTCAGTAATGCCAAAGAGACTTAACGCTGCCTCATTGAGAATGACTCCAGAAGAATCTGAAGGGAAGTCCAGTGAAAAATCGCGACCATCTTTGATTTTCATTCCCAAAGTCTTCACATAGTCCTCGTCAATTCGCCAGCATTGGATACTGACGAGATTCTCCTGGTTAGGCTGAACGCCGTCGGGCCAGAAGGTATTGTCGTTCCGACTGGTGCCCGCTACGGGAAGGAAACTACTCATAGTCCCGCTGATGATCCGGGAATCTTTCAGCACTTCCGTCTTGAAAGCTTTGAGTTGGTCCCCCATGCCGTAAGCGTCTTTGATTACAATCACCTGGTCCTTGTTGAAACCGATTTTCTTTTGTTGGATAAAAGTCAGCTGCTGATTGACGGCGATGGTCCCGATGATTAGGGCGATGGAAACCAGAAATTGGAAGACGACCAGGGTGCTTCGCACAAGCCCGCTTTTCATTCCTAACGACAGGTTCCCCTTCAACACATTGGCGGGGTTGAAAGCGGAGAGGAAGAAGGAGGGGTAGAGCCCCGCGAGGACACCCACCACTACTGCCGCTGCTCCCAACTCCAGCCACGCGAGCCCATTGCTCCACGGAAGCGTGAGTGTGATACCGGCAAGATCATTGAAATAGGGAAGTGCAAGCCATACGAGTCCCAGCGCGAGCACGAAGGAGAAAGCACTTAGTAAAATAGACTCTGTGAGGAATTGGCGAATCAAGTGTGGCCGGAGTGACCCCATCACCTTCCGAACACCCACCTCTTTCGCCCGGTTCGCAGAGCGTGCCGTGCTGAGGTTCATGAAGTTGATGCAAGCGATAATGAGAATGAACAAGGCAATTGCGCCGAAAAGATAGATGTACGTGATGTCACTGTTAATCCCGATCTCCCCGATTCGGTCCGAGTGAAGATGAATGTCTTTGAGGGGGCGCAACGTCCATTCCAGCTTGTTGCCCGAGGCACGGAACTTATCCATCGTAAATTCATCGCCAAGAGCCGCCCGGGCCTGGGGACCGGCGTACTTATCCACCATGGCAGGGAATTTGGCTACCAGTTGCTCTACCGACACCCCTTTGCGGAGTTTCACATACGTCGAGAAGTTGTTGCTCAACCATTGCGGATCCCTGTTGTAGGGGACTGTGACCAGGGCAAGCATGAAATCGAACCGAAAGTGCCCCGCCGTAGGCATGTCTGCGTAAATGCCGACGATCTTAAAGTTGTCGCGATTCTCCACGATCAACGATTGACCTATTGCGCTTTCACCCGGAAAATACTTTTCCGCGGTTGTGCGACTGATCACCATCGTATTCGGATCGCGCAATGCCGTCGCGGGATTCCCTTCAAGGAAAGGAATGTCGAAGACGCTGAAGATTGAACTGTCGGCGTAGATGGCTCGCGTTTCCTTAAAATTTTGATCCGTGCGCTTGATCAGCAGAGAGCCATCACTCCAGAAACGGCCTATGGCTTCCACTTCTGCTAAGTCGTTTCGAAACGCTTCAGCAAGCGGCCCAGGTGAAACCGCAAGCATAAGGTGGTTGGGGCCAAACTTAATTTCCGACTCCACGCGGTAAATGCGGTCAGCGTCCTTGTAGTGCGCATCATAACTCGTTTCATGAAGGATATAACCAACGATGAGCAAACACGCGGAGATCCCCACGGCGAGACCAAGAACATTGATCAGCGTGTAGAAACTGTGTTTTCGAAGGTTTCGAAATGCGATGGTGAAGTAGTTGCGTAACATGAGTGAAGTCGATTTGTTATCTGATTGAATAATTTGGCGCTGAGTAAGTTGAAGGCCACTGTCGTTACCGAAGGCCTGGATAACGTCGGCGTAGGCTTCCGCGAATCGCATACCTGCCGTCATTCGTTCCTCAACAGCGGTACACACGTGGTCGATCAATTCATCTTTCACCCCTTCGACAACGAGCCCGCGGGAGTGCAGGTCCTTTAAGATATGGCTGATATGTTCCTGGGTGAGCGTCATGGCCCCTAAGCCAATTGCACTTGCAATACGTTCGACATGGTCCGGATGAAGTCCATGAACTCTACCACGCGTTCCTGTGCAGAGCGTTGTCCAACGGGGGTAAGCGTGTAGTACTTTCTCATTCGCTTGCCGAGCGTGACCAGTTCAGTTTTCACAAGGCCGTCAGCTTCAAGTTTGTGAAGCGTGGGGTAGAGCGCACCTTCGGTGAGGAGCAACCGTCCCTCAGAAAGCCCCTTGACGCGTTGCGTGATTTCATAACCGTACATCCTGCCCTGGTCTCTGAGCAGTTTCAGGATGATGGTCTGGAGGGTGCCTTTGAGCAATTCGGGAGAATGCATGGTTACCTAAGTCAGTTATGCTTAAGACGCTGATGTAGGCCCCGGGGTTGCACCTTTCGCTGATTTTGGGCCTGAGGGGGCCAAAATCACTAACTTCAAGAAACTTCATGCGAGCCGCTTACGCACTTCTGGGGCTTTTTCTTCTACTCGGACTATTTTTTTCCCGGTGGTACCTCTGCACCGTGCGGCATCTCTGCCAGGGATGGGCCATGGTGGAAATCGGTGTGATGATACTCACCGCAGTCATTGTTGGTTTTGTTGCAGCGTGGCTGATCGGCGAAGGCGCGTTTCGCCTCCTGCGCCAACAACTGGGTGGTTTGCAAAAGGAAAAGACGGTCCTTCACGATCAACTCCGTCTCCTCGAGCGCGAGAATCAATCGGCCAGGAAGCATGTGGCTGAGTGGCAGCAACAGGGATCCTTGCTCACAGAAGTAAAGAAGGTGACCGAACCGATCCTTGAGCAGGCCAAACTGCAAGTTGAAAACCTCCAGCGTGAATTGCACCAATATCAGCAACGGTATGATGGACTCATGGAGGAGACAGAGACGATGCGCAGGACGGCCGAACAACTGCGAACAGAATTGGCTGCTGAAAGGGCAAGTGAAGGCGTGTTGCGCGAAGCCGTCGAGCAGAAACGCGAACAGGAAAGCACAAAGCTGGAGAAAGGAAGATCACGGTTTACTCCTTCCAGCTGGGAGGCCAAGGACGACCTCACACTCATCAGCGGTATTGGCCCCGTGATTCAGAAGAAGCTCCATCAACTCGGCATTTATTCTTTTTCACAGATTGCCGCGTTTACACCGGATGACATTGAAGTAGTCACCAAGACGTTGAAAGTCTTCAAAGGTCGGATCGGCCGCGACAACTGGATCGGACAGGCTGCGGCACTAAGCCATCGGTGAAACTCAATAGCGTTCTATCCGATAGAGCTTCCTGGTCTTGTCGTAGTATCCGAAGTAGCAGGCGCCTTTAATCCAGATTATCGTTGCGCCCCAATTCTTGTTCAGTTTTCGCGCTGCAATTTTCTCCATGGCATTTAACTCTGCCATCGCCGAAACAGATTCCAATGTTGTGGGGTTCAGCAGTCCCTTTAAGTAGATCGCCCTTTCACTGGTAATCGAGAACGAAGCTGTCGTTGCGTTGGGGTTGTAATAAAAGGACCGCGAGCCCCCCGGACTGTTGATCATTCCAAACCGGGTTGTCAGTTCTTTGAACGAGCCCAAAGTAAACTCGATGTTACCGGAGGGGAGCCGATTCAGGCAAATACCCGTTCCTGCCTTGGTATCGCCGATCGCGTTGAGGAATTTGCGGGTATTCTCATGTGCTTTCTTCTTCGACCCATCGAATCGCCCTCCTTCCTGGATGATCGGTGTATTCTTGAAAGAGATGGTGTCTTCGCTGGTTGCCCTGAACTCGCGGATCACCTCATTGGATCCGAACTTCTTTGCGATGATGACAAGTTCCTTGTCGCACGCGACCACCTGGAACAATTTGTCTTCGAAGATGAAAGAGTTCGATCCGAATTCTGAGCAGTTGACGGTTGGAATCTTGATGAGCTCGACCAACGCATCACCCACTACAAGATCAAGTGTGATGAGGCGTGTGTGGAGATTCGTATAAACATCGCGGTCATCAATGGTGATGTAAATCTTGTCGGGTGTGAAGTAAATCTTTCTTCGATCGGCCGCCGCGGGCAGGCTTTGCATGCTACCGTAGTAGATTGGAGAAATGGCGATGGCCGCTTCAGCTCGGTTGGTGAGCAGTGAATAGTAGAGCTCACGATTCACGGAGGAGAACACGTGCGACCTCATGTCGAACGAAAGTGACTTGACTTTCGGGGCATCGTCAAAAATGTGAACCTTTACTGTCGAAGTTCCTTTGACAATGGTGGCCAGGTAGAACTTGTTGCCGATGGCCTGCGCGTCAAGGATATCTTCTTTGTCAAGCTCTAGAAGGATTTTTGTATGGTGTGTGAACGTTTGGGTTTTCCAGTCATACTGAAGGGCGCCATATTTCTTGTTGCTTCCGTTGCTTAAAAAAAGGGTTGTTATTCCATTAGATGAAATCGACCCTGTGATTTCGTTGAAGTCATCAAATACATTTCCCTCCTCCTTGCTCCGGGGGATAGTGGCCGCGTTGACCTGTTCAAAATTTGTATTGAATGTGACTGCGCTCACCGATCCCTTGTCAAGAAGCAGCAGGTTCAGGAATGACTGCTCGTCCACGGAGGGAACAACATCCACGTCATTTGCTGATCCCAAAGGCCCATAACCTACGCCCCCTGAGGGATCCTTAAATTCATTTCGTGGTGCCGGGGCCATGAAAGTCCAGCCTCCATTTTTCAACACGACCGGAAACTCAACAACGAGTGTGCCATCCTGGGCGCTAAGAACCAGCGCGCTAAGGAGTAGCCCAAAGGAAAGAATGTACCTCATGTGGCGGGGGTTAAGGTCTGAAATGGGCGAATTTGAATCGAAATATCACAATCCACCCAGCAGGTTGCAACTATTTCGGGGTTGAGCCAGTCCATAAACAGACGTTCCAACTGACAAGCCTGTAACCATCCAGGCAACCCCCGGTACCCATTCCATCCGCTATGCTGAAAAACTACCTGCTCGTTGCCCTTCGAAACCTTCGGAAAAACGTCACCTACTCATTCATCAACATTGCCGGCTTGTCGATCGGCATTGTGTGCACCCTGCTCATCATGCTTTGGGTGTTTGATGAGCTTTCATTCGACAAGTTCCAACCCAAGGCTGATCGACTTTACCAGGTCTACGTAAATGCCGACTTCGACGGCAAAATAAATACCTGGAATTCGGTTCCCCAGCCCACCCATGAGGCGCTCAAGACAGAAGACAGCAACATCGCCAACACGTGTATCTCCGATTGGGGCGGTGATCACCTCTACACCGTCGGGGAGACCCGAATGAACAAGAAGGCTTATTACGTAAGCGAAGAATTCCTGGAGATGTTCCGGTTTCCCATGATCAAGGGAGACCCGGCCACGGCCCTTGACGACCCTAGTTCAATTGTGATCAGCGAATCGTTTGCAAAAATTCTCTTCGGTGACGAAGACCCGATCAACCAGACGATTCGGGTGAACAACTCCCGCGATTTGAAGGTGACCGGCGTCCTCAAGGACGTTCCAAAAAACTCCACGTTCCAGTTCGACTGCCTCATGACCTGGAAAATGAAGATCGAGATGGAGGATTGGGTAAAGCGATCGATGACGCAGTGGGGAAACTACTCCTTCCAGGTTTATGTGGAATTGAACGACCCGGCTAACGAAGAACGGGTAGAGTCTGCCATCAAGGATCTCCTGACCAGGAAGGGCGAGGTTGACATCAAGCGCGAATTCTTCTTACACCCGATGCTCCGGTGGAGACTCCACTCGACGTTTGAAGGCGGAAAGGAATCGGGCGGGATGGTCGATTATGTGAACATGTTCACCATCATCGCCGCTTTTGTGCTGGTGATCGCCTGCATCAATTTCATGAACCTTGCTACTGCCCGCTCGGAGCGCAGAGCGCGTGAGGTGGGCATCAGAAAAAGTGTCGGCTCACGCCGCTACGAGTTGATCGCACAATTCATGGGCGAATCTGTGTTTCTCGCGCTGTTGGCTTTTGCCATTGCCATTCTATTCACACAGTTGTTGCTTCCTGCATACAATCAACTCGTGGACAAGCAACTGTTCATCGACTACAGTTCTCCGGTATTCTGGGCCTTTGCCGTGGGACTTGTGACATTTACCGGCGTTGTTTCGGGTAGTTACCCAGCGCTTTACCTTTCTTCCTTCCGCCCCGTCCAGGTGCTGAAGGGAAAAGTTTCCATTGGAAAGAATGCAAGCACGCCACGGAAAGTACTTGTGACGCTCCAATTCGGTTTTTCCATTTTACTGATCATCGGTACGATCGTCATCTACTGGCAGATAAATTTTGTCAAAGGGAGAGACCTTGGGTACAACCAGGAGAACCTCATCACCGTCGACTATACTGCCGAAGTCAGCAGGAACTACAGGACCATTAAGCAGGAGTTGCTCGCCACCGGCGTTGTCAATTCGGTCTGCAAATCAAATAGCCCCATCACTGAAATTTGGTCTAACAATTTCATGGGATGGCCAGGAAAACCGGAAGAGCTGAAAGTAATCTTCACAACAATCTCCACCGAGTACGATTACACGAAGACGATGGGGATACAAATTCTGGAAGGCAGGGACTTCTCAGAGGACTTCAAGAGCGACACATCTGCCATCATCGTCAACAAAGCAGCGCTCGACATCATGGGGCTGAAGGATCCGATTGGTCAGCAATTGGATCTGTGGGGTTCGAAGCGAGAGTTAATCGGGGTCGTTGGCAACGTGTTGATGGGTTCGCCCTACCAGCCCGTGAAACCGATGTTCATGGTGCTGATCCCCGAATGGGCCAGCTCGGTGACCATCCGGCTTGAGAAGACCGATGATCTACAGGCTTCCGTCAAAAAGGTGGAGGAGGTCTTTAAGAAATACAACCCGGCTTACCCGTTCGAGTATTCGTTCGCCGATGTGGAGTTTGGGAAGAAATTTACCACCATCAACATGATCAGCCGGCTTGCGAGCTTGTTTGCATCCCTGGCGATTGTGATCACCGGCCTGGGATTGTTCGGGCTAGCCGCCTTCATGGCCGAACAACGGACGAAGGAAATTGGTATTCGCAAAGTGATGGGCGCCTCGGTATCGAGCCTTATCGCGTTAATGTCAAAAGATTTTTCGCGCCTGGTATTTATCGCCTTCCTGATCTCCTCACCGATTGCCTGGTGGTTGCTCAACCAGTTCCTGCTGCGCTACCCTATCCGGGTGTCGATTCCATGGTGGGTGTTTCCACTGACAGGGTTGGTGGCACTTCTTTACGCGACATTGATTGTGAGCACGCAAGCGTTTCGCGCCGCGCGGGCAAACCCGGCTGACTCCTTGCGAAATGAATAAATGGATTGGATACAACTAACAATAAGAAAAATGAAAAACCGCATTACAGGGATTCTCATCATGGTGGGGATCATTGCCGCGCAAACCCTCTTCGCACAGAGTGAATCAACCAAAACGTTTACGGGTATAAAGAAGATCCGTCTGTCAACGTCGTCTGGCTCTTGCAAAATTGTCAAGGGTTCGGATGACAAAGTGACGGTGGCTATCCGACATAACTTTGAGAAGGATTTCTACCGCCCGGAACTTACGCAGGACGGTGATCGGCTTGAACTTCGGGAAGACTTCAACTCCGGCAGATCAAGCTACAGCGGTAGCGGTCCGCTTTGGACGCTGACCATTCCGGAGAGTGTTGAGCTTAAGTTTAAGTCGGGCTCCGGAGACCTTGATGCCGCGAACATGAAACTGAACCTTGACATCAACACTGGATCTGGAAGCATCACACTCAGCAAAGTGACTGGAGAGATCACAGCCACTACGGGATCAGGAGATGTTGAGTTGACGGACTTTGATGGCATGATAGAAGCCAGCACCGGGTCGGGAACAGCTCGTGTGGCCAACAGCAAAGGAGAAATAAGACTAAGCTGTGGTTCGGGGAACATCCGTCTTGCTGACAGCCAGGCTGAATTCAAGGCAAGCTCGGGGAGTGGCAGCGTGATGGCACGGAATCTTCTATTGCAAGGTTCGAGTCGTTTCAGTTCGGGTTCCGGTGATGCCGAAGTCATTCTTGGCGGCGCTCCGAAGTTTGATATTTCCGTCGGGAGCGGTTCTGGAAATGCAACGCTGGACTTCAATGGCAACGCGATCAATGGGGAGATTGTAATGACAGCGAGCAAATCCAGGGGAAGCATTGTCGCTCCCTTTGATTTCGAAAAAGTGGAAGAGATCAAGGAGTATGGCGACCAGGTGGTCTTGAAAAAAACGGTGGTGAAAGGAACGGCCACACCAAGGGTGATGGTCAGCACAGGTTCTGGTCAGGCGACGATCAGCAAATAGTCTTCTCCTACTTCGCTGCGGACCGGGTATTCTTCTTCTTTTTCCGGAAGGAGTCGTCGAGCATCTCTGCTTCGTAGAGAAATGCGCGGATAAGCGGCTCGTCAATGTCTGAGAGAGTCTTGAAGTACATGCAATAGACCTGCTTACGGCCCTCTTTGAGAAGCGCACCCTCGTCATTCGACATCAGGTTGCCTTGGTTGAAGCCTAGTGTGACGCCCTTCTCCAGGTGACCCCGGTTGTCCTTGGGTCCCCAGGAAATGGAGGGTGGCCAAATGAAACAGATCAGGCGGTTGTGACGATAGAAGGGCACTCCCATGCCATAGTACCCATGCTCTTCCGCCCTTGGAAGACATTCGCGGACAATCGCCCTCAGCCTCTCGACCACCACCCGCTCTTCCTTTGGGATGCCTTGCAACGCGTCTTCGACTGACTTTCCTTTCCTATTGGAGCTCATTGGCAGTTTTTGGGGTTCCAAGGGTGAAATTAGTCCGGGGCTGTGACAAGCCTATGTCACCAGTTCTTTCCGGCCTCACAAAAAACCGCCATATACTCGGCATGCATACTACTTTGTTGTTACCTTGTTCTCCTTGAAACGCGAGGAAACCATAGATCACAACATCAAGACAGCCTGGCACGCCATTTCCCGCATGTACAACCAGCAAGCGCTGAAATACGGGGGTACGATGTCCATCGGGTTCGCTTTACTCAACATCCACAGCGACGAGGGTACGCCGGCGACGAAGATCGGGCCGATGATGGGGCTGGAGGCGAGAAGTCTTACGCGCCTTTTGAAATCGATGGAAGAGAAAGGGTTAATTTTCAGGAAGGCCGATGAAGCAGACAAACGGTCGGTACGGATCCTGCTGACAAAGGAGGGCAAGAAAAGAAGGGATAAGGCCAGGGATACGGTGCTGCGCTTCAACGAAGCCGTCAGGGAAGAGATATCGAATCAAAAACTGGATGTCTTTTTTGAAGTTGTGCAGGACATTCACCGTTTGATCGAGAGAAATAGCATTTACGAAAAAGCACCCCTTGCCCCTGAAGGGGTAAGACAGCCTTAACCCGAACCTCAATATCTACCATCCATGAATCGAACTATTCGAAAAGTAGCCATCCTCGGATCCGGAGTCATGGGATCCCGCATCGCCTGCCACTTCGCCAACATCGGATGCGACGTGTTGCTGCTGGACATCGCACCTCGTGAACTCAATGATGAGGAAAAAACCAAAGGACTTGCACTCGATCATCCGGCGGTGAAGAACCGCATTGTGAAGTCAGCGTTTGATTCGGCGCTGAAGTCCAACCCGGCGCCACTGTTCAGCAAAAAATTTGGCTCGCGTGTGCGCCTCGGCAACTTCACCGACGACATGGCGAAGATCAAGGATTGCGATTGGACGATCGAAGTCGTTGTCGAGAATCTCGATATCAAAAAGAAAGTATACGAAGAGGTCGAAAAACACCGCACCCCAGGAACCCTGATCACTTCTAATACATCCGGTATTCCCATTCACCTGATGGCTGAAGGACGCTCGTCGGATTTTCAAAAGCATTTTGCCGGAACGCACTTCTTCAACCCGCCACGTTACCTGCGCCTCCTGGAAATCATTCCGACTTCAAGCACGGATCCGGAAGTCACCAAGTTCCTCATGCTGTACGGCGACCTGTTCCTTGGGAAGACTACCGTTCTTTGCAAAGACACGCCGGCCTTTATCGGAAACCGGGTAGGCATCTACGGCTTGCTGAAGGCGATTGACTCCATGCGGAAGTTTGACCTCAACGTAGATGAAATCGATCGGCTCACCGGATCGGTGATAGGCCGGCCCAAGTCGGCGACATTCCGCACATCCGACGTGGTTGGCCTGGATACCCTCGTGAAAGTGGCTAACAACCTGTACGAGGGCCTGGTGAATGACGAAGCTCGCGAAATGTTCAAGCTCCCGGACGTAGTTAACCAACTTGAAAAGAACAAGTGGCTGGGCGACAAAACGAAACAAGGATTCTACAAGAAGACCAAGAACGCGAAGGGTGAGACTGAAATTCTGACTCTCGACCTGAAGACGCTGGAATACAAGTCGAAGGTGAAAGCAAAGTTCGCTACACTTGACGCAGCGAAGCAGGTTGATAGCCTTCGCGACCGCTTCAAGGTATTGCTCAGCGGAACCGACAAAGCCGGCGATTTTTATCGCGACGCATTTTTTGGATTGTTCCAATACGTCACGAATCGTATCCCGGAAATCAGCGACGAGTTGTTCCGCATCGACGATGCCGTATGCGGCGGCTTCGGTTGGGACCTGGGTCCGTTTGAGACCTGGGACGCCGTGGGACTCGAGCAGACCATCCCGCAGATGGAAGCAGCCGGTTACAAACCGGCAGCGTGGGTGTACGACATGCTCAGTTCTGGTAACAAGTCTTTTTACAAAAGCGAAGACGGCCAGAAAAAGTACTACGACATCAGGTCGAAGAGTTATCAATCAATCCCTGGCCGCGAGAGCTTCATCATCCTGGAGAACAAAAAGGAGAGTGTCGTGTGGAGCAATGCCGATTCGAAAATCTACGACCTGGGAGACGGCGTACTGAACTTCGCATGGCACAGCAAGAGCTACACACTGGGTAGTGCTGTGATCGAAGGGATGAACAAGGCCATCGACATGGCAGAAAAAGATTACCGAGGATTGGTCATCGGCCACCAAGGACCTGACTTTTCGCTGGGCGCGAACCTCGGGTTGGTTTTCATGTATGCCATAGAGCAAGACTACGACGAGATCGATTTCATGATCAAGGCGTTCCAGAATTCAGTGATGCGAATCCGCTATTCGGGTGTGCCCGTGGCCGTGTGCCCGCAGGGAAGAACACTGGGCGGAGGATGTGAAATGACCATGCACGCCGACATCGCGCAAGCAGCCGCAGAGACTTACATCGGCCTTGTGGAGGTAGGGGTAGGACTTATACCCGGCGGTGGAGGAACCAAGGAGTTCACGAAACGTGTTAGTGATGCAACGGAGGAGGGCGACGTAGAGTTGAACGCCCTGCAAAACGCGTTTATGACAATTGCCACCGCCAAAGTGGCTACCTCTGCGGAGGAAGCCCGCGAAATTGGAGTACTCAAGAAAGTAGACCGGGTCTCCATGAACCGCGATCGCCAAATCGCCGATGCAAAGGCAGCGGTGTTGGAATTGGCCGACGCGGGATACACCATGCCCCAGCAGGCGCGCAACATTCGCGTCCAGGGCCGCACTGGCCAGGCACTTTTCCTCGCAGGACTTCAGGGCATGCTCATGGGACGATACATCTCCGAACATGACGCAAAGGTGTCGCGGTGGATTGCCAACGTGATGTGCGGAGGGGACCTCACTTCACCGCAAGAGGTGAGTGAACAATACCTGTTGGATTTAGAACGCGAAGCTTTCTTGTCCCTCACGGGAGAGAAGAAGACGTTGGAACGGATACAAGCGATACTAACTGGCGGGAAACCGCTTAGAAACTAGGGAGTGCTTGCTCAGCGGGATTGCTTCGCTGCGCTCGCAATTATGGATGAACTAAAAATGTAGAATATGGATGCATACATCGTAGCTGGATACCGCACGGCGGTGGGAAAAGCAAAAAAAGGAGGATTCCGGTTTACGCGGCCGGACGACCTGGCTTCGGATGTGATCAAGTACATGGTGAAGAACATTCCCGGCCTTGATAACAAAATGGTTGACGACTTGATTGTCGGTAACGCGGTTCCTGAGGCGGAGCAAGGGATGCAGATCGGCCGGATGATCGCGCTCATGGCGCTGGGTACCGATGTGCCCGGGCTGGTGATCAACCGGTACTGTGGTTCGGGCGTGGAAGCCATCGCCATGGCTAGTACCCGTATTCATGCCGGCCAGGCCGATGTGATTATTGCCGGCGGCACTGAGTCTATGTCACTCGTTCCAGTGATGGGATTCAAGACTGCGTTGAACTATGCCATTGCCAAGGACAACCCGACGTACTACACAAGCATGGGCTTGACTGCCGAGGAAGTGTCGAAGCAATTCAAGATTTCGCGCGAAGAGCAAGATCAGTTTGCTTATGAGTCGCACGTGAAAGCGGCCAAGGCGTGGAAGGACGGAAAGTTTAAGGATGAAGTCGTACCCATTTCTGTGAAAGAGGTGTACGTGGATGAAAACATGAAGAAAAAAACACGTGAGTTCATCGTCGACAAGGATGAAGGCATCCGGGCTGATACCACAGTTGAAGGTTTATCCAAGCTTAAACCTGTTTTCGCCGCTGGGGGCACGGTAACTGCAGGGAACTCATCTCAAACTTCTGACGGCGCGGCGTTCGTTACCGTAATGAGCGAACAGATGGTTAAGCAACTCAATCTTAAACCAATAGCACGCATGCTAAGTTATGCAACTGCAGGCGTGGATCCTCGGATTATGGGCATTGGCCCGGTAAAGGCGATTCCCAAAGCATTAAAAATTGCTGGCAAGAAGCTTGACGATATTGATGTGATTGAATTGAATGAAGCATTCGCAGCGCAATCGCTTGCCGTTGTCAAAGAACTAGGCATTGACCGGTCGAAGCTAAATCCCAATGGTGGCGCAATTGCCGTAGGGCACCCCCTCGGCTCTTCTGGTGCGAGACTTAGCGTTCAACTTTTCAATGAAATGAGGAGACAGAAAAAGAAATATGGTATGGTAACTGCGTGCGTTGGCGGAGGCCAGGGCGTCGCTGGCATTTATGAATTGTTAAACTGATAAAATCTGATCTTGAGTATGGCAACGATGGCGATGGAGAAGAAGGCGATTAAAGGCGGAGAGTTTTTGATTCGCGAGACTCAGGCAAGCGAGGTCTTCATTCCTGAAGATTTCAATGAAGAACAGAAGATGATAAAGCAGCAGTGCAAAGATTTCCTGGCTAAGGAGGTTTTTTCCCGGCTCGATGAGATTGATTCCATGAAGGATCCGAAGCTCATGCCTTCCCTGTTGGACAAAGCAGGAGAGCTGGGTTTGTTGGGAACCTCAGTTCCGCAAGACTTGGGCGGATTCGGAATGGACTTTAACACAACGATGCTTGTGGCGGAGGCGATCGGCGCTGGTCACAGCGTCGCTGTCGCCATTTCGGCCCATACGGGCATTGGAACGCTTCCCATCCTCTACTACGGCAATGAGGATCAGAAGAAGAAATACATCCCAAAGTTGGCCACGGGAGAATGGAAGGCGGCTTATTGCCTCACGGAACCAGACTCCGGATCCGACGCGAACTCAGGGAAAACGAAAGCGGTGCCGACTAAAGACGGAAAGCACTACGTGATCACGGGGCAAAAGATGTGGATCACGAACGGGGGCTTTGCGGATATCTACATAGTGTTCGCGAAGATAGAGAGCGACAAGAATCTTAGTGCATTTATTGTTGAGCGTTCATTCGGCGGGATCACGATGAATGAAGAGGAAAAGAAGATGGGGATTAAGGGATCCTCCACCCGGCAAATTTTTTTCAACGACTGCAAAGTGCCGGCGGAGAACCTGTTGAGTGAACGAGAGAACGGCTTCAAGATCGCAGTGAATATCCTTAACGTTGGGCGAATCAAACTAGGAATTGCGGCGCTCGGCGGCAGCAAGATGGCTATCGGCAAGGCGATCGTTTATGCAAAGGAGCGTAAGCAATTCGGTGTTCCGATCGCTTCGTTTGGCGCGATCAAGCACAAGATTGCCGATGTGGTCACGAAGATCTTCGCCAGCGAGTCGGCGCACTATCGTGCCTCGCAGAATATTGACGATGCTTACAACGCCCTGGTGGCAGGCGGAATGGAATCCGCGAAAGCCCGGTTGAAGTCACTGGAAGAATTTGCCATCGAGTGCGCCATTCTCAAAGTACATGGCTCGGAAGTGCTTGACCTGGCCGTCGACGAGGGGGTGCAGATCTATGGTGGCATGGGCTTCTCGGCTGAAGGGCCAATGGATAGAGCTTACCGCGATGCCCGCATCAACCGAATTTTCGAAGGGACGAACGAAATCAACCGCCTGTTAACGATCGACATGCTGATGAAGCGTGCGATGAAGGGCTCCCTGGACTTGATGACGCCGACCATGGCGGTACTGAAAGAACTGACCTCAATCCCGGACTTCGGTGCATCAGATGACTCTGCGGTTTTCGCGAAGGAGAAGAAAGTACTGCAGAACCTGAAGAAGGCCGGCCTCATGGTATCGGGGGCGGCGGTGCAGAAATTCATGATGAAGCTTTCCGAAGAACAGGAAATCCTCATGAACCTCGCGGACATGCTGATTGAAGGTTATGTCGCGGAATCCGTTTTGTTGCGGGTTGAAAAGCTGATTGGCATTCGCGGCGAGAAAGCGTGTGGGATACAAAAGGACATAGCTATGATTTACCTGCATGAAGCTGCTGAGAAAGCCGCGAGCGCGGGTCGACAGGCGATCTGCTCGTTTGCGGAAGGAGATGAACTGCGCCTGATGCTGCTTGGCCTGAAGCGATTCACGAAGATCGAGCCATTCAATCTGAAGGAGGCACGACGTCGGGTCGCTGCACACGTGCTGGATAAGGGCGAGTACCCTTTCTAACCAGGAAACACCGTCGTTTTTTATTGATTTCCTCTTGAACTTCTGAAACCCTGTTCATTATTTAGCGTTTCAGTTTAACTGAATAGTTAAATCAGATGGTTAAGGAAAAGCGCGATTCTGGTGCGGAAAAGGCCATTTTGGAGGCAGCTCACCTTGTTTTTACCCGCAAAGGTTTCGCGGCTGCGCGCATGGATGACATCGCCCGCGAGGCAGGAATCAACCGCGCTCTTTTGCATTACTACTTCCGCAGCAAGGACAAATTGTTTGACCTTGTTTTCGAACACCGTATTCGACAACTCCTGCAAGGAATGGCGGGCATCGTGGCGAAGGGCATGCCTGTTCGTGAAACTATCCGCGCCATGGTGGAGCATGACATCGACATGGTTCGCGCCAACCCGGACCTACCACTCTTTATTCTCCAGGAGCTTCACCACAATCCTGATCGTCTGGTTTCCCTGGCCACTCAGTCCGGCGGGCCTAGAATGATGCTCAAGTTGCTTCAGGCTCAAGTGAAATCCGCAGTGGCGAGAGGAGAGATAAAGCCCATAGATGGGGGTCAACTACTGATCAACATCATCTCCATGAGTGTCTATCCTTTTGTAGCCCGGCCCATGGTGAAAGCTGTGCTGGAGTTGGACGAGGATCAGTTTGACAGGATGGTGAAGAAGCGTAAGAAGGAAGTGGCCGATTTTATTCTTGATGCACTAAAGCCTTAGCCTATGAATTCATACCGAGCGAAATTCTTTAGTCTTGTTTTGGCAGCGATCCCTTTGTCAACGGTTGCCCAGCAGGCAACACTGACCCTGGAGGAATGTTCTTCTTTGGCGCGTACCAATCACCCGATGATCCGTCAGCATGACCTGATCACCAAATCGTCGGAATACACGATCTCCAATGCGGGCAAAGCCTATCTCCCGAACATCAGTGTTACAGGAATCGGGGCCTACATCCTGAATGGATTTCCGAGCATGACCCTTCCAGGAGCTGCACCAAAGGAAGATCAAAAAACACAGGCCATCGCGATCCTTCAGTTGAATCAGACAATTTGGGACGGGGGGGCCACGAAGGCAAGTAAGGAAATAACGCGGGCAGCCTCAGATGCCGAAAAAGCCGCCATAGACGTTCAGTTGTTTGGCATTCAGCAGCGCGTGAACGAGGTATACTTTGGTCTCTTGTTGGTCGACGAGCAACTTAACCTGTTGGATGTAGCTGAGAAAAACCTGAAGGTCAACTATGATCGCCTGAAACTTTCAACAGAGAGCGGCCTTGGCTACCGGGTGGAGGTTGATGAAGTGGAAGCGGAACTACTGAAAGTGGGTCAGCGCCGGACGGAGTTTCAATACACACGAATGGCCTTCTCCGACATGCTCTCGTTGCTGATCGGTAAACCGGTGGCGGGAGCGACACTCGCAAAACCAGCGGTGACAGAATCTGTGCTAACCTCATCAAGCAATCGACCCGAATTGATCTGGTTTACAAACCGCACCCGGCTGGTTGAAACACAATCGGCGATGAACAAGGTTTCCCTTATGCCCAAGGTGGGCTTGCTTGCGGTAGGCCTGTTGGCAAGCCCGGGCATGCAATTCGGGACATCGTCCATTAGCAACCTCTCACTGGCTGGCATCAGTGTGTCATGGAATACGGGCGGCCTCTATCGCAATAAGAACCTGCGTGAACTGGACCGGATACAGTTGGATCGGGTCGGCGTAGAACGGGCTGCGTTCGAGTTCAATCAATCCCTGGAACTCAAGCAATACTCGGCAGACGTCGCCAGGCAAAAAGCCATCCTGGAAGCGGATGGAAAAATTGTGGAACTGAAAGCACGCATCCACCAATCGCAACAGCTCAAGTTTGACAACGGACTCTGTTCGGCATCGGACCTTATTCTCTCCATCAACAATGAGCAGGATGCACGGAGCAACCAGCAATTGCACCAGATCCAATTGCTTAAGAGTCTTTATGCTTACAAAACCTCACTCGGAAACTGAAATGAAAACACTTACCTCTATGAAGCGGATCACTATTGCGGCAATTGTCTTGTTAGCCCTTCACAGCTGTCGGACCGAAAGCACAGAAGGCGAAGCGTCTGGAACGTTCGAGGCCACTGAGGTCATCGTGTCGTCGGAGGTGAACGGAAAAGTCCTCGCCCTGGATATTGTTGAGGGACAAACGCTCACCCGGGGACAAGTGGTGGGGATGATTGATAGCGCCACGCTTTACCTAAACAAGCTTCAATTATTGCAAAACCAGAAGGCGGTTCTGGCGGGTCGACAAGATATCGGCGCGCAGGTCGACGGTTTGCGGAAGGAGCTTAACAATGCGTTGGCTGACCAAAAGAGAATCGAGAACCTCGTGAAAGGACAAGTAGCCTCGCAAAAGCAACTCGATGATGCCACCCTCCGCGTGGAAACCTTGCGGGCACGGATCAAGGCGCAGGAAAGTGTGCTTCAAACGCAAAACTCATCGCTGAATGAACAGGGACGCACCATATCAGCCCAACTAAACCTTGTGAACGATCAACTTCGCCGTTGCCGCGTCAGCAACCCGGTAGAAGGTACCGTGATGACGAAATACTGCGAGGCCTTCGAGATGACGGCCGTGGGCAAGCCACTCTATAAAGTAGCGGACCTTTCGGTGCTGAACCTCCGTGCTTACATCAGCAACGATCAACAAGCCAAAGTGAAAGTAGGGCAAGCCGTAAATGTGATGGTAGACAGTGGCGATGGCGCGATGAAAACCTACCCGGGTGTGGTGCAGTGGATCAACAGCAAAGCTGAGTTTACGCCAAAGACCATCCAGACAAAGGATGAGCGTGTCAACCTCGTGTACGCCATCAAGGTAGCGGTGAAGAATGACGGGTATCTCAAGATCGGGATGTACGGAGAAGTAGGCTTTTAACTGCTCTTTGTGGCAAAGGCTGTTGATGTTCGAAATGTTTCCAAAGCCTTCACCGTTGGCAAGGGGAAGGTGGAGGCGCTGAAGGGAGTCACGCTTTCCGTCGAACCCGGCGAGCGTTTTGGACTCGTGGGTCCGGACGGTGCAGGCAAGACCACCTTGTTCCGGATTCTCACTACCCTCATGCTGGCCAATGAAGGCACGGCATCGGTTGATGGCTTCGACGTTGTGAAAGATTTTGCCGAGATCCGCAAAAGGGTTGGGTACATGCCTGGGCGATTCTCACTTTACCAGGATCTCACGGTGGCCGAAAACCTTTCATTCTTCGCTACACTCTTCGACACCACGCTTAAAAAGAATTACGATTTGGTGAAAGTGATCTACCAACAAATCGAGCCGTTTGCGAAGCGCAGGGCAGGAGCCTTGTCTGGCGGAATGAAACAGAAGTTGGCGCTTTGTTGTGCGCTCATCCATCGGCCCAGTGTGCTCTTTCTTGATGAGCCCACCACCGGGGTTGACGCTGTTTCAAGGAAGGAGTTCTGGGAATTGCTGCGTGATCTGCAGAAAACAGGGATTTCGATTGTTGTATCGACGCCATACATGGACGAAGCAAGCCTGTGCGACCGCGTGGCCCTCATGCAGGAAGGCAAGGTTCTTGAGATAAACACACCATCGGGAATCACCGCCAATTTTGGCAAGCCACTCTTTGCCGTGCGCGCAAAAAACATGTACGCCCTCATGCAGCGCATTCGGGAAGTGGACGCCGTCGCTTCTTGTTATCCTTTTGGCCAACACCATCATGTAGTCTTCAAAGACACCCGTCTTGGGCTCGAAGGGGCGCGGAATCTGATTGCACCTCTTGCTGAAGGGGATTTGGAAGTTCGTTCGATCACCGCAGGGATTGAAGATTGTTTCATGGACTTGATGCATCAATGACCCAGGAACTCGCCATATCCGTACGCGACCTTACGAAACGCTTCGGTGATTTTACCGCGGTGGATGGCGTTAGTTTCGATGTGCACCAAGGGGAGATATTCGGCTTCCTGGGTGCGAACGGGGCGGGCAAGACAACGGCCATGCGTATGCTCTGCGGCCTTTCATTTCCTACCAGTGGCGTAGCAAAAGTTGCCGGCCTTGATCTCTCCAGCGAGTCGGAGCGAATCAAGCAGCGCATCGGGTACATGAGTCAGAAGTTCTCGCTTTACGAGGATCTCACCATCACGGAAAATATCCGCTTCTACGGCGGCATTTACGGTCTTTCGGATGAGCGGATTCGGGAGAAGACTGCCATTATGCTGCGCCACCTGCACTTGGAGGATCATGCCAAGGCCCTTACCCGGTCGCTCCCGCTGGGGTGGAAGCAGAAGATCGCTTTCTCCGTGGCGATGCTGCACGAACCAAAAATTGTCTTTCTCGACGAACCAACGGGTGGAGTCGATCCGATTACCAGGCGCGAATTCTGGACACTCATCTATGAAGCCGCCCACGCCGGTACCACGGTATTCGTGACTACCCATTACATGGACGAAGCCGAGTACTGCGATCGTGTGTCGATCATGGTTGATGGCAAGGTCGAGGCCCTCGACACGCCGACGGAATTAAAGAGGCAGTTCGAGTCTGAAAGCATGGAAGGTGTTTTTCTCAAACTGGCACGAAAAGCAACCCGCTCGGACGTATGAGACAGTTTCTTTTTTTCGTTCAGAAGGAGTTCTTCCACGTATGGAGGGACAAGCGTACCCTTTTCATACTCTTTGGTATGCCGGTAATGCAAATCCTGATTTTCGGGTTTGCCCTAACCAACGAAGTGAAAAACTCGCGCATCGTGGTGGTCGACATGGCCCGCGACGATGCGAGCCGCGCCATCATCCAGGAGTTGAATGCGAGCAGGTACTTCGACCTTGATGCGGTGCTGGATCACGCGAATCAATTGGAGCCGGCGTTTCAGCAGGGAAGGATCAAGTTGGCTGTCGTTTTTCCTGCCGGCTTTGCTAACGAGCTGGAGCATGGCCACGCCGCCACCGTTCAGTTAATCGCAGACGCCTCTGATCCGAACGTGGCCACTACGGTTTCAAACTATGCAACGAATATCCTCATGACCTATGCGATGAATCGTTATGGCAATACTCCGCCGCCGCTGTCTATCGAAACGGAAATGAGAATGTTGTACAACCCGCAGTTGAAAGGTTCCTACAACTTTGTGCCTGGAGTGATGGCCATGGTTCTTATGTTGGTTTGTGCCATGATGACCTCGATTTCAATTGTTAGGGAAAAAGAACTTGGAACAATGGAGGTCATCCTGGTATCACCCATTGTGCCGATCCGTGTGATTATCGCCAAGATGGTGCCCTACTTTCTGCTGTCCGCGGTCAACATCGGAAGCATATTGTTATTAAGCGTGTTTGTCCTTGATGTACCCATCCAGGGAAACCTCGGACTGCTCGTCACTGAATGTCTCTTATTCACGGTAACGGTGCTCTCGCTGGGATTGCTCATTTCCTCGGCGGCGAATTCTCAGCAAGTAGCCATGCTCATCTCGCTCATGGGCCTCTTTCTCCCGACGATGATGTTGAGCGGCTTCATGTTCCCCGTCGAGAACATGCCGGTCCCCCTTCAAGTCATTTCCAACCTGGTACCAGCCAAATGGTTTTACTACATCATGAGGGATGTGATGATCAAGGGCCTGAGTTTTGACTATGTGTGGAAGGAGACCCTGATTCTTGGCGGGATGACCCTGTTCTTCATGGTGGTCAGTTTGAAGAAATTCAAAACCCGCCTGGAATGAGGGTGCTTCGCATTTTACTGGAAAAAGAGTTCAGGCAGATCTTCCGCAATACGATCATCCTGCGAATCATCTTTATGATGCCGGCCATCCAGTTGATCATTATGCCGCTGGCTGCGGATTACGAAGTAAAAGAGATCAAGCTTTCAATCGTCGACCTGGATCATTCAACTTATTCGCAACGGCTAATCAGCAAAGTCACCGCCACACATCATTTCAGCCTGGTTGACTACGCTGGCTCGTACCGCGAAGGGCTGAGGGCGGTGGAGAATGACGAAGCCGACTTGTTGCTTCAGATCCCGTCAGGATTTGAGCGCTCGCTCGTCAGGGAAAACAGGGGGCAGTTGTACATGGCCATCAACGCGATCAACGGTGTGAAGGCCGGCCTGGGTGGCGCCTACCTGGGTACAATTATCCAGGACTTCAATGGTGAAATCCGTACGGATTGGATTACACCAACCCGAATGAATCCTTCGCCGGTGATCCGCGCGGAGGCGATCAACTGGTACAACCCTTTAATGAACTATAAAGTCTTTATGGTTCCGGGAATTCTTGTGATCCTCGTGACCATGGTCGGCGGATTTCTCTCAGCGCTGAACATCGTCAATGAGAAAGAGACGGGGACCATCGAGCAGATCAACGTCACTCCGATCCGGAAGTATCAATTCATACTCGGCAAGTTGATCCCGTTCTGGATACTCGGCCTCGTGGTGCTCACGATTGGGCTAACGATCGCGCGGGTGATTTACGGGATCTACCCGGTGGGAAGTTTCCTTACCATCTACACATTTGCCGCCATCTACCTGCTGGCTGTGCTCGGCCTGGGTCTGCTTATATCGACTTTGGCAAACAATCAACAGCAAGCCATGTTGTTGTCCTTCTTCATGATGATGGTGTTTATTTTGCTAGGTGGATTGTTTTCTTCCGTCGAGAGCATGCCTCGCTGGGCGCAGGTGTTCACCTGGTTCAACCCGGTCGCTTATTTCATCGAAGTCATGCGGATGGTGATATTGAAAGGCAGCTCGCTGGGCGACATAAGGAATCATCTTGGCATCGTGTTCCTGATGGCCGTGGTTCTTAACTCACTTGCCGTTCTTAACTACCGGAAGCGGTCGTAGTTCTTTTTCTATGAAACGTCGTACCGGTGCGCGTCTCGCGATACCGGTACCCTTTGGATTACGCGCGCACCCTACTATCGTTCACACTCAAGCGTGGTTCGCATTTCATAGAAGGTCGTGCACCTTGATTTCCCAGGTAGGACATTTCATAGATAAAATCAGACTGTCCGACGTCGCACCCACCACTGTTCATTTTTCAACACTCGGGCACCAGGCAACTAGCTGAATCATTGAAATCGATGCGAAAAAGGAGGTTGACCAGAAGAAGAATGGTTTTTGCGGCAAAAGACAGAAAATTAGCCAATGCAAGCGCGCAGCACGTCAACAACCATCCTGATGATCCTGATCCTGGTCCTAACGGCCCCGATATGGCTTACCGTGTGCGGAGTATTTCTTGGGATTCTCGGCGGAATTTTCGGTGCGATCTTCGGAGTCTTTGGAGCCATTTTCGGAGGCCTCATGGAGTTGATCACTCTCCCCTTCCGCATCCTATTCGATTGGCCGGACTGGCATTGGGGCTTTCATTTCCCTGGAAGAGGGATCATGATCGTTTTCTTTATTGCGTTGTTGATTGCGGTAACGCGTCGTCAGCGCGCCTGAAGTTTTCGCCTTAGTTCTTAACTTGGTTACGGAGACGATCGCACGATCGCCTCACTGGCATTTGAACATACGTAACCATGAGAGCATTACCCCTGATTCTTGCATCCGGACTGATCGCGATCGCATGTAACACAAGCAAGAGAGAAACCACAGGCTCTACTGCGCCGATATCTGTATGCGGCACACCGGAATCAGCCGCCGTTTTGAAACAGCTCGATACGACACGGCAGATTGCTCCGCTGCTAACCAACCTTGGTTCATACGGATTTGTTGTCACCACGGCTAGTCCTGAAGCCCAGTCATTTTTCAACCAGGGATTGAATCTGTATTATGGATTCAACCACCTGGAAGCCTACCGCTCCTTCCGCGAGGCCGCCCGACTGGATCCCTCGTGTGCAATGTGCTGGTGGGGCCAGGCTCTTTCGTTGGGGCCGAACATCAACGCGCCGATGGATCCTTCCGACGCAGGTCTTGTGTACAAAGCCGTTCGGCGCGCACAGGTGAATGCACCGAACACGACTCCGTTGGAGCAAGGTTTGATTGAGGCGATTGCGAAGCGGTACGTCGCCGAAGCACCAATGGATCGTTCACCACTGGACAGGGCTTATGCGGAGGCTATGCGAGAGGTGCAATCGAAATTTCCGGATGTTGACGAAGTAACAACACTCACCTCAGAGTCGCTGATGGATCTCCACCCCTGGGATTACTGGCTCCGGGATGGCAAACCGCAACCCTGGACGCCGGAAATCCTCGCACTCATGGAGAAGGTGATGACACGGTCCCCACGCCATCCGGGCGCGAACCATCTCTACATCCACATCAACGAAGCATCTTCCAATCCGGGCAAGGCATCGGCAAGCGCAGATTTGCTGCGTGATCTCGTACCAGGCGCCGGACACCTCGTGCACATGCCTTCGCACATCTACATCCGGACCGGGCGCTATGCAGAAGGGATCACGGCGAATGAAAAGGCTGTGCTTGCCGATGAAGACTATATCAGCACTTGCCGCGCGCAGGGAATCTACCCGCTCGCCTATTACCCTCACAACTATCACTTCTATTGGGCGTGCGCCCAAATGTCCGGTCGCGGCAAACTCGCATTGGAGGTTGCAAGAAAGTTAGTGTCGAAATTGTCGGTGACGAAAATGGCGGAGCCTGACTGGGTCACCCTGCAACACTATTATGTGACGCCTTGGTATTCGATGGTTCGGTTTCATCAGTGGGACGAACTTTCGCGCGAGCCGGCTCCACCGGATTCTCTGCTTTACGCCAGCGCCATTTGGTCTTACGCACAAGGCATGGCGGCGGCGAAAACAGGAAAAGTAAAGCAAGCCCGGTCGCACCTTGATAAGGTACGGACTGTGTTGGCAGCACCCGCCTTGGCGGACCAGCGCATCTGGGGGATTAATAGCTTTAAGGATGTTATTGACATTGCTGCGGGGGTACTGGAGAGTGAATGCCGGGCGGCAGAAGGAAAGTATGATTATGCACTTCAGTCGATCGACATCACAATGGCAGACGAGGACAAATTGCTTTACCAGGAGCCACCAGATTGGTTCTTCCCGGTGCGCGAAACGTATGGGATGATTCTCCTTAAGGCAAGAAGGTTCAAACAGTCAGAGGCCCGATTCCGGGAGGACTTGAAGAGTTACCCGGAAAATGGCTGGTCGCTGGCGGGACTCTACCGGTCGTTGAAAGCGCAAGGCAAGGAAAAAGAGGCTGCTGAAGTGAGGAAACGCTTTGACAAAGCGTTTGCAGATGCGGATGAAACGCTCAAAGACCCGATGGCGATCAATTGAGCTTGGTACGGACGAGAATTTGAAAAGCAGCAGGAACTAGTGATATTAAAAATCAAGAAATCCTTCAATCCTTTCATCAAGGTCATCAATTAATCTTGGCTTCTTGCTTGAACCCGAGAACGTGATTCCGAAGTGCATCCAGCCATTGGATGTCAGCGTCCCACTTGGTCCCAAGGAAAATATTTCCGTTATCGATGTGGCGGAAGTAGAATTTGTAAACAACCTCTTCCTTTGGCAGCACCTTTAGCTGAAGCTGTCCGTCCGGATAGGCAATAGACGCAAAGCTCTTCTCATTCTTGCTGAGGTCGTAGTCAAGCACTTCCTTGGCGGCCTCTGCCCGTGTGTGAACGTAGCAAAGTACATAGGTGAATCCCTTGCTGCGCATATCTTGTTCAGAAGTGCCGGCATCGAATAACTTGTATTTGAGAGGATAATTCTTTTCAAAGAATCTTTCCAGCACGGTATCCATCGCCACGTTGCCGAACTTTGGCACGGCGAGGTTGTCTACTTTAAGATCGATGGCATAGAATTCCTGGCGGCGGCCCTTGACGATGTCGACCGAAAGATCCAGTTCGGGTTTTTCATTCACGAGGTAGTTCGCTTTTTTCTGTGCGCGCCACGAATCCTGCAGGAGTGTTGTCATCAGGTCGTTCAACTTTACCCTGGAGACCTGCCAGGCTGGCTTCGACACATCGAATAAGGCGGGCTTCACGGTGAAAGGCGTGGCAGTTAGCCGGAATCCGTCGCCGCCTTTGTCTGCAAATAGGATAAATGCAACCTGTCTTTCTGTGAAATAGGCAGAGTACGCCTTGATTGCATCCTCGCCGGCCATCACTACATCGATGGGGAACCAGGCGATGGCATCCAACCCGATGCGCTGAAAGCCCTTTTGATATTCGTTTATTTCAGCCGTGGAAAGGCGGTAATCATAAAGCGCGACGGCACGGCTGCTCAGCAAATTCGGTGGTGGATACGAAGAAGGTGGAAATGGCGGCGTTAAGGACTGCGCACCACAAAAGGAAGCGGACAGTGCAAAAAGCAGGGCGCAAAGGCAAGTGCGGGTCATGGGATGCCTAATAACGCTGAATCCGGTCATCTATTTTGGATGCCGTCACACGGCAATGAACACGCCGGCCTCATCGACCCGCGTGGGAAACGTTTCAAGATCATCGTCCTGTTCACTGGCGCGACCTGTCACAAGGTTGAACCGGTGCCCATGCCAGGGGCAGACTACTTCGCCAAGGTAATTCACTTCTCCCCGGCTCAGCGATTCACCGTTGTGCGGACAGCGATCGGCAACAGCAAGAAGCCGGTCAGCCGTGCGCACCAGGCAGATGCGTTTTCCGCTCACGAGCAACAACCGGGGCCGGTTAATCACCAGTGATGATTCCATTTGACCTGTGGAGGAAAAGATCTGCACCCAGTTCACGGCTTTGTTTTGGGAAGGAGTACTTTTTTCTACCTTACTTTCTTCCGCCCGACAAAGATGAAAAAAATTCAACTGAGCCTACTTTGCCTTTTTGCATCATTGAGCCTAAGTGCGCAGGTCTCGTTCAAGATGCTTCAACAAGCTGATGCACTTGAACCGAAACTCATCGAATGGCGCAGGCACTTTCACCAGTTTCCGGAACTCTCTAATCGCGAAACGAAAACCGGTGCACGCATTGCCGAGATGTTGCGCGGCATGGGCATCGAGGTGCAACACCCTGTGGCAAAGACAGGCGTAATCGGAATTTTGCGTGGCGGGAAGCCAGGTCCGGTTATTGGTATTCGTGCCGACATTGACGCTCTGCCCGTGACGGAGCGCAGCAGCTTGCCGTTTGTCTCACGCGAGAAGAGCACGTTCAACGGAATTGAGACAGGCGTCATGCATGCGTGCGGACATGACGGGCACATGGCCATCCTCCTTGGCGTTGCCGACATCCTGAGCAGGAACAAGAGTGAGCTGAGAGGAACAATCAAATTCATTTTCCAGCCTGCCGAGGAAGGAGCGCCTCCGGGTGAGGAAGGCGGCGCGTTCCTGATGATCAAGGAGGGAGTGATGGACAATCCGAAAGTGGACGTTGTATTCGGCCTCCATATTCAATCGCTTGTGCCACTCGGCTCGGTGGCCTACCGGGCCGAAGGCCTGATGGCTTCCGTGGACAATCTTAATATTAAAGTGAAAGGGCGCGGTGCACATGGCGCGACTCCCTGGGACAGTGTGGATCCCATCGTCGTAGCAAGCCAGATTGTTTTGGGGCTACAGACCATCGTAAGCCGCCAAACGGAATTGACCAAGGCTGCAGCAGTAATCACCGTGGGAAGTTTTCACGGAGGCATTCGCCGCAACATCATCCCTGAAGAGGCTACCCTGGAGGGCACGATCCGCACCTTCGATGCAGACATGCAGAAGATCGTTCATGAAAAAATCCGGACGACGGCCACACGAATCGCCGAGAGTGCAGGGGCAACGGCAGAGGTGGGAATAGATATACTCTACCCCGTCACCTACAACGACGTTGCGCTCACCCGCCAAATGGCGCCGACACTGGAACGGGTGGTGGGGAAAGAGAAAGCAAGGGTCATTCCCCCGGTAACTATGGCGGAAGACTTTTCATTCTATCAGCAGAAGGTGCCGGGCTTCTTTTTCTTTGTCGGGGCATACCCGGCAGACTTGAAACCCACCGCACAACCAACGCACCACACGGCCGACTTCATGATTGATGAGCGATGTCTAGTGATCGGTGTGAAGTCTCTCCTTTCTCTTGCGACCGACTATGCTTCAACTTCGAAACCCAAATAACATGAGATCCCTTATCGTTCTCCTCTTCATTGTTGCAGTCGCGACGGCGGCTGCACAGACAAATCCGAAACTACAGGCTAAACTTGACGCACAGGCTGCGGAAATGGAAGCGAAAGTGATCGAGTGGCGGCGGCATTTTCATCAATACCCTGAACTATCCAACCGGGAGACGAAGACGGGTGCCTACATCGCCGAGTATTTGAAAACGCTCGGGCTTGAAGTCAAATACCCTGTTGCAAAGACCGGCGTGGTGGCCACCCTGCAAACCGGCAAGCCTGGTCCCGTGATTGCCCTGCGTGCCGACATTGACGCATTGCCGGTGACGGAGCGAAACAGCCTTCCTTTCGCCTCGAAGGAGAAAGCGATGTTCAACGGTCAGGAAACAGGGGTGATGCACGCCTGTGGACACGATTCGCACATCGCGATCCTCATGGGCGTGGCGACCATTCTTTCGAAAAACAAGAGTGACCTGAAAGGAACCATCAAGTTTTTCTTCCAACCCGCAGAAGAGGGAGCGCCGGCCGGGGAAGAAGGCGGAGCTGCGTTGATGATCAAGGAAGGCGTGTTGGACAACCCGAAAGTGGAGGTGGCGTTCGGGCTGCACATCAGTTCGATGACCCCGGTAGGCATGATTACCTATCGCCCCGGGGGATTGCTCGCCGCGTCCGACACATGGTCGATTACTGTGAAGGGACGGCAAGCACATGGTTCGGCGCCGTGGATGGGCGTGGACCCGATCGTCGTGTCGGCCCAGATTATCAATGGACTTCAAACCATTATCAGCCGGCAGAGTGAATTGACTAAAGAAGCAGCAGTGATCACGGTGGGCAGGTTCCAGTCGGGCATTCGCGAGAACATTATCCCGGAAGAGGCTTTCATGGCCGGAACGATCCGGACACTGGATGCAGGAATGCAGGACAAGATTCATGAGAAGATCAAACTAACAGCGACGAAGATTGCTGAAAGCGCTGGAGCCACGGCTGTGGTAGACATTCGCAGGGGTTACCCCATCACGTATAACAATCCTGCCTTGACGGAGAAGATGGCACCAAGCCTGGAGCGTGCGGCCGGCAAGGACAAAGCGCAGCGCATCAATGCGTCCACGGGGGCGGAGGATTTCTCATTCTTTCAGCAGCAGGTGCCGGGCTTGTTCTTTTTTGTCGGGGGCATGACACAGGGTTTGGATGCAGGCAAAGTTCCGTCCCACCACACACCTGATTTTATGATCGACGAAAAGGGATTCATCACCGGGATCAAGGCGATGCTGAATGTGACGACGGATTATATATATATGCCGACCAAGACTGGAATCAAGAAGTAAATTAATGTACCACCTGAACATGCTTTGAGACACTCATTCCCTCGGCACTGGTAACTCTCAGGACATAGAGGCCCGATTTCAATGATTCGGTGTTAATCTTGATCTTTTGCTTCTCAGTCGAGCCCTTGAAAACAGTCATCCCGGAAATGTCATAAAGGGCCACCTCATAGGGACCATGAAATTCTTTTTTCTCCGACAGATCTTCGATTGAAACGAACAGTTCGTCACTCGAAGGATTGGGATAGGGTGTAACGATCTGGCAAGGATTGCAGCCGCCCTCTGTGGTGATGGTGACAGGCAGGGAGGAGGAGGTAGTACCGCAGCCGTTGGTTGACAGAAGGTTTACAGTACCTTCCGTCCCTTGTCCGCTCCAGTAGACCTGAACGGTAGGCTGTGTGTCACTCCAGCCGAAGTTCCATCCACTGCCCCCAATAGACCACTGGAAGGCATAAGGATTACCGTTATCCCCTGCCTGGTAAGTGTAAATCTGGTCAGGATAGACCTGAGTCGGACCGTTGATCACACCGGGGGGTGGGCCCACCCAGATATTTGTACTAATATTTAGAACGGGCTGACACAGCCCCAACACCTGATA
The DNA here is from genome assembly GCA_964549855.1 of uncultured Ohtaekwangia sp. Taxonomy (GTDB): domain Bacteria; phylum Bacteroidota; class Bacteroidia; order Cytophagales; family Cyclobacteriaceae; genus ELB16-189. Next base: position 104,150 of record CAZJWV010000002.1, read on the forward strand.
ACCGATTGAGACCGGCCCAGTGTAGGATGAATTGATAATGTTTAGTGAAGCCGTCCGGCCCGTTCCCGAGCTTGAGCTGAAGTAAGAGGCCGGGGAAGCGGACCAAGTGATCGTAGCCGAGGCGGGGAATGTACCGTTCAGCACAGCGTTCTGTGGAATGGCATGGCATAGAAAAAAAGGCGGTGTGATTACAGCACCATAGTCAGGTTGACACGCGGAAGAGCAATAGTTATTATTTGGAGTGTTCTGAATTTCCCTGAACATCCATTCTGCATTTCGTGCTGTAAAGACTGCTGAATGGGACGCATTGTATTCAACCGGATTGCCAAAAGCCTCTTGAGCAATGAAATTAGAAACACGCGCCTGATAGGTATTACTAACACCGCCAACATAGGTAGCGGTGGTAGCCCCTGCGTTTATTAGCGTCATGTCAAGGGCACTAACCAAGGGTACAAATGTAAAACCACCTGGGTTTACATAGGCTCCTGCATTGTAGTAGAAAAATGGCGATAATCCACCACTAGAAGTGACGGCGCTCGCACCGAGGTATTTAGAGATATTAAATGTGCCACCCGGAATTCCGTCCCAAGGCAGGAGGTTGGTTGGTGAATTGAAGGTGTCATTTGTCAAGTTCTCTTCGACCTCGATAAAGAACAAAATGGTATAACTAAACCAGAACCTGACTTTGGAGATTCTCTGGCTGGTGCCCATAGATGGCAATGAATTGGCTATTATTTCTGAGTGCAAGCCCACACCCGTAACAACAAATGGTATGAAACCGATGCTAGCGCCCGCCTGCAACCGAAGCAATTCTTGATATGGAGCCAACACCTGATTTCCACATTGTGATCCAAGCGAAGTTGCCTCAACCTTGTACGTCGGCTGAGGGCCTGAAGGAGAGAAGGTAATCATGTTGCGATATTCGTTGTCCAGGAATGCATTTGGAGTATATGATCCGGTGCCGTTGGTCGCACGGGTTATAAGCATTTGCTGGGTCGCTGTGGCGTCCAACAAGGCATTGGCAACGGCAATCTGTGGAACAAGATCTCGCACATTAATGTCCGAGATAAGCTTGGCTGTGTAGAGGGATCGTGTCATGGCCTGAATACCAAGCGGGATGTTAGCGCCGCGGTGAGGGCTGTCCAGCGTGAAAAGCAGCCGCGTCCCCGTTGGATCTGGGCCGTTCTTCGTCATATCGGCCAATGCATATCGGGCAACCAATCCACCCATGCTGATTCCGAGGATGACATTGGGTTCATTGCCACTCACCGTGGCTTTGTTGTCATTTACCCACTTAATTACCTTTTTGAGAAGGGCAGCATTTCGGCGAATGTCAGCTGTACCAATGTTAAAATTCTAACACCAGATCGTATCCGCCAACTTCGTCAAGCTTTTGATTCAGGTCATATTGAGTTTCAATTGCTGCCATGAGGTTGATAAAGTCAGTGTAGTTGAAGGCGGATCTCAACTGAGGGGCGATATAGCTAACATCATAGCCCTCTACAACAACTAGGGGCTTTTTCAACTTTTTGGGATTACTAGTGGTATTTGTAGTGCTATACTTAATATAAGCGGTCCCACCATCGTGAGTGGGCTCAGCCGGAAACACCTGCGCCGCTGGAGTTCCTATATATCTCTGTTGGCCACCCGAGACATTGGTAACCTCGATAGAGGAGTAGCATTGATAGGTCGAATTGTCGGTGAATACCAGCTTGATTTTTATTTGTTTTACTCCCTTCGTTGTGTAGGTTCCTGAAATGGGCACATTCCATGATGCGGTAACATAGCCGCCCCCAGTACCAAAGTCTACACTAATTGAAGACAAGGTCTTGGTGCTAGAATTGAAGAACAGGTTTTGGCTGAAGACTAAGGATGGACCGCCATGATCAACGTACCCAATAGTCGGGGTAGCCACAAATGCTGTCTTGGCGATGTACGGAGATAATTGTCGTCCAGAACATCGAAAAGCTGATTATTTTGAATTGTAAACAGGTTAAGATTGAGAGCATCTGGCCGAATTCTATTGTATTCGCTGAAAAGAACTGCGACCGGTATTGCCCCATTGGCTGCCGATTCAGCGCTGGCGATTGTGGAATTCACTGTGGCCAATGAGGCCAAAGGATTGGTTCCCTGAATTCGGGAGGACTGAATAGTTCCATACACATGTCGCCATACAGGCGCTGTCACCTTATTGCTGTCAGTAAGCAGACCATTGAACGGATGCAGGGAGATGAGCGGTGCGCCAAACTCAGCAAGAAATCCGGTCGTGATTTCTGTTTTGTTGACATTGGCGAACACGTTGTTGAGCTTATCACGCAACGGGTCAGTCTGCGCATGGACAGTAACGACGCATAACAGCAGCAAAAGTGTAAAGAGTTTCATAATTGTTGTCTTGAAAGTCTAATGCAATCTAATGTCAAACCTTCCCTCTGTTACCGAGATCTCTGTACAGCCTCCAGTCGAGTGGAAAATAAAATCAAATTTCCCCGCAACAATTCCGCTAATCAAGTCAAGCTTTTCCAAAACGAAGTGTCCGGTGACACTGTCGGCATCCTGATGGTATTCGCATCCAGCTTTGTGATCAAGGAAAACAGCGCCGGGCAGATCGGGTCCGCTTGCTAGGATGTAGTCTCCGGTAGAACTAATGTTATTTCCTCCAAATGAAATAAACTGATTTGTTGTATTGTTATTCACGTAAGCGCTTATACCTAAAGATCCACCGTGAAAGGTTGCGTCATAGCTAGCATATGGGTTGTCCAATCCACTGTTGCCGTCTGGGAGCCATATCGCTTCGTTCAATTTAAAGCCAAACGTGTTCTTGCCTTCCTGCGTGGCTGGCGGTAAGCTCTTTGGACCAACATCTTGCTTGCAGCCCATCAAAGCCAACAAGAGAATAAATAGCCCCCATGAGATTCGCATAAGGAAATTTACAAATTCAAAACAGCTTCTTGATTATGCCTCTCTTAAATGACGAAGAACAGGGGATTAAATCTTCAAATCTTCCCTGCATGGGAGTTACTCCCATGATTTTATTTCATCATCGATGAGAAGGGATTCATCACGGGTATCAAGGCGATGCTCAACGTGACGACGGATTATATGTATATGCCGACCCTAGGGTCAAAGAAATAGCGACCGAGTTCCGTACAAAGCTGCACGAGGAATTACTGGAGAAGTCGGCTGCTTACTTGCTCATCAGGCACTGACGCCGCGCTGGGAGCGGGCGGCAAGTAAAGATTATGCAGTTGATCTATATTCTTATATCAAACCTTCCCTCTGTGACTGAAATGGTACTGCATCCTGTTTTTGAAAATGCAAGTTCAAACGTTCCTGATACGATGCCATTACCAAGATCCAGCTTTGTAATCGTGAAGGAGCCCGAGACGCTGTCCTGCGGCTCATTATAAGTGCATCCGACTGAGTTGTCCGAATAGTATGCTCCGGGGGAACCAGAGCCAGGCGGGCCTGTTACGTGATAGGTTCCTAGGGAGGATAAATTAATCGCGCCGAACGAAATGAACTGATCAATCTTGTCAGTTCTTACATAGGCATAAATGTCCAAGGTGCCCCCCTGATAGGTTGGGTCATAACTTGCATCAAGGTTTGCAGTTCCATCAAATCCCGTAGGAATCCAGATCTCTCCATTTAGCCGAAATCCAAAGGTGTTCTTTCCCTCTTGGGTGGCTGGCGGCAATAGTGGGACCGGAGATTTGCTCAACAGGTTGCAGCCCACCAAAACCAACAAGAAAAAATGCGGTGCCAAAGAGATTCGCATAAGGAAATTTACACAATCAAAAGCCTCTCATATAATTCTGTGAAGAATCCCCGATTCGTTTGTGTTTCTATACAAGAAAATTCCCCCGCTATGAAAAGGCTGTTTTCTCTTGTAATGGTCCTTGCGGCCACGCTGGCCCAGGCCCAACACGTGCCCACATTCGAAGAAGTAATCTCCCTACGGGGTGTTGTCGGTGTCACAATTTCTCCCGATGGTAAAGACGTTGCGTTTGGTGTGGCTAGCACCGACTGGAACGACAACCGATACGACACAGAAATATGGCTCTCACGCAACGGCGGCACGCCATATCAACTCACCAACACGCCGAAAGGCAACAGCGGCAACCGCGCCTTTTCACCTGACGGCCGCTGGCTCGCTTTTTTGGCCAACCGCGGGAACAAGGATCAAATCCACGTCATCAGGTTGGACGGCGGTGAGGCGAAGGTGGTAACGAATGAGACTGAAGGGATCTCCTCTTTTGAGTGGCATCCATCCGGGACATCTTTTATTGTACAACGCCAGGAGAAGGAAGACCCTAACAAGAAAGAACGGGAGAAGCGCTATGGTGGGTTTGAAGCGGATGATGCCGAGTTCACGGTTCAGCACCTCTGGCAAATTCCCTTCGATCTCAATTTTCGTGATCCATCAGAAATGCCCTGCTATGAAAAGTCCGATTCGCTTAAAGCCAAGGCGGGCTGTCTTGAGTGGCCGAAAGCCATGCGACTGACGGAAGGGAAGTTTACGGTTACCAATTACTCCACTTCACCGGACGGGACGAAGATTGCCTTTTCCCATCAGCCGAATCCGCTGATCAACACAGGAGTGAAGTCCGATATATCGATACTTGAATTGAAGACTAAAGCCGTATCCAAAATCGTGTCCAACGCCAGTGGCGATTCTTTCCAGGATTGGTCACCCGACTCGAAAGAAATCATCTTTACCACCAGTGGTTCGGATACTTTGTCAAATTTTTACAAAAATGGCCAGGCTTTCGTAATGAACCTGGCTACTAAAGCCACGCGGCCCATTGCCAAGAACATTGATGAGGATGTTGGTGGTTTTATTTGGCGCTCCACGGGAATCTTTACAGCGATGCAAGCCAAAACCAAGCGCATCATGTATCGCATCGACCCGGGAACCGGCAGCGCTACTCCGGTGATGGGCATGCCTGAACTGGTGGGACAACTTTCTTTCTCCCGGTCAGGCGACCAGTTTGCCATGACAGGGCGCAACGGCAACCAGCTGACGGAGGTTTTCATTTCACCGACGGCCGCGCCCGCGCTGAAAAAGATCACCGACATGACCAGTCAACTCAGCAATTGGAAAGTTGGGAGCAGCGAGGTGATTTCCTGGAAGAGCAAAGACGGCGCAACAATTGAAGGCGTCCTAAGCAAACCGGCAAACTATGACGCCGCGAAAAAGTACCCCCTTCTTGTCGTGATCCACGGTGGCCCGACGGGAGTGGACACACCAACTCCGGTGCCCGGCAGTGTTTACCCGATTGTACAGTGGCTTGACAAAGGAGCGCTCGTGCTTCGCGTCAACTACCGCGGCTCTGCAGGCTACGGCGAGGCTTTCCGGTCACTCAATGTGAGGAACCTTGGCGTTGGCGACATGTGGGACGTGATGTCCGGTGTTGACTATCTCGATTCGAAAAAGATGATCGACCGTTCGAAGATGGGATGCATGGGATGGAGCCAGGGAGGATACATTTCCGCGTTTCTCACCACCAATACCACGGATTTCAAAGCCATCTCAGTGGGCGCCGGCATTTCAAACTGGATGACCTACTATGTAAACACCGACATCCACCCCTTTACGCGCCAATATTTGAAGGCAACCCCGTGGAGTGATGAGGCTATCTACAAGAAGACATCACCAATGACGAACATCAACAACGCTAAAACACCAACGCTCATTCAACACGGTGAGTTCGATCGTCGTGTTCCCATCGCGAATGCATACGAACTATTGCAGGGACTCCGCGACAGGAATGTTCCGTGCGAGCTTGTGGTGTACAAGGGCTTCGGTCACGGGATCAACAAGCCGAAAGAAAGGCTTGCCGCGAACTGGCATAACTGGCAGTGGTTTGCCAAGTACGTCTGGAACGAGAAGGTAGAGATTCCTATTGGCAAATAGGTCCATGGTCCATAGTCGATAGCCCATAGCCGATGAGTTGATAGTACTGAATCTGCTATGTAACATGGACCATCGACCATTAGGTGAGTGAGATCTACCATTCAGTCAAGAGGTAATTTGTGCTCCTGCCGCCGGCCGGGTCCTTTATTAAGACCTTTTTCTCCACCAGGTCCTGAATATCCCTTAACGCCGTGTCGTGAGAGCATTTGGCGATTTTTGCCCACTTGGATGAAGTCAGCTTTCCTTCGAAATGGTCAAGCAATTTGTTCAGCATTAGTTGTTGTCGCGGGTTGAACCGAGTGGCGGCATGTGAATCCCAGAATTTTGCTTTTTTCATCACGCCTTCCAGGGTCTCACCCGAAGCGGTCAGCGCACGGTCAAGGCACGCAAGGAACCATTCAAGCCATTCTGTGATGTCGAGTGTTCTTTTTTGTGTGCTCTCCAGGATGTCGTAGTAATCACTTCGCTCTTTCCTGATCTGGGCGGACATGCTGTAAAACCGTTGCGGGCTCTCATCGGAACGGGTAAGCTGCATATCAGCGATCGCTCGCGCAATCCTGCCGTTGCCATCGTCAAACGGGTGAATCGTAACAAACCACAGGTGCGCAAGTCCCGCCTTCAGAACGGGATCAATGTCTGCAGTGTGATTGAACCAACCCAGAAATGCGGTCATCTCCTTATCAAGAACTTCCGCCCCGGGTGCTTCGAAGTGGACACGTTCTTTTCCCATGGGTCCGGAGACCACTTGCATTGGATCTTCTTTCGGATTGTCACGCCATGCCCCGACCTTGATCTTTTGCAGGCCACTCCGGCCTGTTGGGAACATTGCCGCGTGCCAGGAAAACAATCTCTCAGCGTTTAGTTCTTTTTGATAACTCTGTGTAGCGTCCAGCATCATTTCGACAATGCCCTCCACACTTCGGTCGGCGGGGATCAGTCCGGCGATATCCATGCCCAGCCGCCTGGCAATAGAAGAGCGCACCTGGTCCGGGTTCAGCAGTTCGCCTTCAATCTCACTTGACTTTAGTACGTCCAGTGTTAGGGTTTCCAGCGTGGCTTCATTTCGCAGGTTAAATCCCAACGCCTCCATGCGGCCCGTGAGCTTTCCTTGCTTGTGTCGCACGGTAGCCAGCATCCTGGAAAGCCTTTCTTGTTGCCAATTGAATTTCGGCCAATCTGGGCGTTGATGTATATATATTGTACGCATATTATGCGTCGAATGTAGCCCTTATTCTACGCACTTGCAAAGCATTTAACGCATTTATTGCGTCGAATAGGCGAGCTTATCTACGCAAAACCCTCTAAACTGGCCCAATCATGTGCCAGTAGTACAATTCCCAGAGTATCGCGACGGCCACCAGGGTTAACCAGATATAGTATATCCTGCTGGCTGCCCGGTGATAACGAACTCCTGCCATGCGAAACACCCACACGAACATGAACAGTGTGAGCAGCATGTTGACGTACGGAAGGTAGAAGAGCGCCTTTAAACCAGTGGGTAATCCGAAGACGACGGCATCTTCATCCAGGTTCGCTGCGAGTCCGAGGAGGAAGATGAGCAGCACCAAATAATTTATCCACGCGACAAAGCGCGCCCCAAAGGGCATGGGTTTCGTCATCCTGTGCGACTGATAGCCGATTCTCGACCAGGCCACAAAGGGCCAAAAAACCAGGGCAAGCACCATCGTGAGACCTGCAAAAATGAGCAGGGTCAAATGCAGCGAAGTGCTTCGCAGACCCGAGACTTTATATAAGGCGACTATGGGCGTTGAACCCTGGAACATCCAGGCGATCTCCCCTTTCTCGTTTTTTCCGAAGGCCGCTATGCGTGTCTTGTTTTTTTCCCGGAAGGTGAGGCTGTCGATGGGAACCAGGTCGCGCACTACTTCACCGGCACGAACTCTAATACCGGTGGAATCAAGCAGTGAAACATCGGCATCACCAAATAGAGAAATGATCTCTGTAAAATCCGAGTAGGAGTGGCGGTTCGCCCGGTACTTGCCGGTGAACTTTTTCAGGTACTCTTTTCCAAACTTCCTTGCTTCCGGTAAAGTTGCGGCCTTGAAATAGCGGTCGATGAATTCTTCCATGACCGTGCCGCTTACTCCGCCGCCGGTGTCAGTGTTAAATGAAATAAACAGCCCGGCATTCTGCGACGGGAACAAGGCCATCATCGAATGAAACCAGAACGTATCGCCGCCATGACCGATCACTTCAACACCACCACGGCTCATGTCGATAAAACCGTGGCGCATGGGATTTACGGCGGGATGATGGCGATGCGCGGGAGTTTTCATCAGGATCATCGTGGCACTGTCGAGAATCGGTCGCCCGTTCTCCAGGAGCGCCCGCATGAATGGGACCATGTCGGTTGCACTCGAGGCGACGGAGCCTGCGGGGTAGAGCGGAACAAATTCAAAAGGCTTCTCCACATAAAACCCTCCGCTGTAGCGATACCCCTTTGACATTATCTTCTTCAGGTTGGCGGGCAACGGTTGGCGAAACGTGGTGCGCGTCATACCCAGCGGCTGGAGAATATTCTTCTCCACGTAGTCGTCGAAAGACATGCCCGAAACCTGTTCGACGATGTAGCCGGCCATGCCGGTTCCATGGTTAGAATAGGAAGCATACGTCCCCGGTGGGCGTACACGTTCCGGCAAATCACCGGCAAGAAGAGTACCCAATGGCTGAAGCCGGGTAGAATCACGCGCAAAGAGAGCGATCACCCGGTCTTCAAAACCGGGGGTGTGTGTCATCAGGTGTTTCAGGGTGATTGGCTCCGGATATGTTGGTGGAATCTGAAAATCCTTGAGGTAAGTGTTGACATCTGCATTGAGATCGAGTTTGCCTTGCGCAACGAGCTGCATGACGCTGATCCAGGTGAACATCTTCGAGATCGAACCAATTCGGAACAGCGTGGAGTCCGCGCTTACCCGTTTTTGCCGGGTGTTGTCAGAGAAGCCGTACCCCTTCGCCAGGAGAATTTTCCCGTCTTTGATGATAGACACGGTGGCGCCGACCATGTGCTTGTCGCGGAGGTGTGCGTCGATAACCCCATCCATCCAGGAAGCCAGGGCCACCGTATCTTGAAGTGATTGCCCGGAGAGCGACGCTGACAATAAGACTGCCAGCGCAAGTGGAAGGAGATTTTTCATGGGTTGGTGGTCGATGCGAGTTGGAAGGATCAGTTGGGTGTGTGCTTGTCCAGGAATCCGTTCGAGCGATTCGTCCAGGAGTCCATGACGGACTGCCGGCCTTTGTTGTATTCGTTGTTGGCGTTGTTGACTTTGTTAACCCACAGGTTGTAATCCTTCACGGCTTTGTTAAAGGCGTCGTTATCTTCCTGGGTCGGGTTCCGCTTCGCATCCATGGCCTTCTTCATCTTTTCGAAATTTTCCTTCTTGAGCTGAAACTCTACAAACACAGGAAAGTAGGCCGTTGTCGCTTTCTTGTAAAAAGTAAGCACTTGTTGACAGGCCGCTTTCAAGGATCCGTCACCGTTGTATGCCGGCTGGGGTCCGACCTTGGTAAGACCCTCATTGACGCTGGCGATGAGGGCGTTGTTTGATTGTTCCATGGCCCCCACGTCGCCCTTGTTCAAAGCATCCAGGAAATAAACCTCGTCCTTGAAACTCTTAAAGAAAACAAGATAGACCTTGTTGTAATACAGGTTGACCTTTGTCGCTTGCTCCATCTTTTGTGAGAGTTTGCTCTCGGATTCTACCAGGCGAATGTTGTTGGCGCTTGCAAATGCCTGCACTTCCCTCTCCAGGCGCACTTCAGCGAGATCCAGTTTGTCATTGGCTTTTTCCTTCGCGAGGAGGTAGGCCTCCATCAGGTCGTAGGATTGCTCGGCGATGTCTTCCATGTTGAGGATTTTTCCATAATCCTCGGTGACGACATGCTGGGCGAGACGCAGGAATGCCGTCGTTGAGTCTCGAAGCTTGCTGTCCTTCTGGTAGGGCTTCATGCGCCTAACGTTTAGTTCAGATTGCTTCATCTGCTGGATGAGCTCCACGCGTCGCTTGTCAACTTTCCGTGCGCTCTTTCCATGATTCACAGCGCTGATGTAACTCAACATTGCTTTTGAAATGGCGCGGTGCTGATCGCCAAGGAAGCTGAGGTAGTCACCCGCACTTGTGGATTCCTGCGCGAGTAAGGGCCCGGCGGCCAGGAGTAAGGCAAAGAAGGAGGTGGCACGAAGGAAACGCATGTTCATTTCTTCATAGGCAACAGGTCATTCAGAATAAAAAAGGCTTCACGAATGTAGTGGCTTTGTTGTATCTCTTTCAATGCTTCGTTGCTCACGTCACGATGATACGTGTCAACCTGATGGAGCCCCTCCGTGGATGAAATGTGCCTGACCGCGTAGGTCGTTGTCGCCACCCTCTCGGCCACCATGTTGCCCTGTTTTTCGACACTGTCAATGTACCTGACGAATGCCTGAACTTCGAGCGGCACGGACCCTTTGAGCAACACTTGAAACTGTTCAATGGATTTGAATCCATTCGCTGCGCTTACTCGATCCATACTCCGCTTCCGAAGGTCGTCAACGGGCAGATCCGGCAAGGGTGTGTAGTAAATTTTTCGTGTTAGGTCGCGGGGCTGAATGGGATTTCGCAACAGCGCCTCGCGCTCGCCCATCACCTCGGTAATCTCCGGCAACCGGATGTCTGGTTGAACGCCCGTCAACTGAAGGCTCTTCCCCGTGACGCGGTTAATGCGATCGATGGTGACTTTGGCGAACCCGTTTCTGTTCACGCCGGCACCCACGGGAATAATCGTCTGTCCCGTTGCCTTCCCATACGTGCTACAACCCATGACGACGGCACGATGATAATCCTGTAAGGCAGCCGACACCAGCTCCGATGCCGAGGCACTAAACGCGTTGACCATGATAAGCAGTGGCCCATCGTAAGCGCTGCCCCTGCGATCATCACGCAGTGTTAATGGTGGTTCACCACGTCTCTCCATCGACGCCACGGGGCCTGCGTCCAGAAAGATACCGGCCAATTCAAGCGCCTCCATCACCGATCCGCCCCCGTTAAAGCGCAGGTCCAGGATCAACCCCTGGATTTTTTCCCGCTTGAGCTTGATGATTTCCTTCGCGATATCTCCGGCGCATCCGTGGCCCCGTCCTTCATCAGGGCTGGTGTAGAATCCGGGCAGGGCAACATAACCGAATTTCACTTCCCCCTCGAGAACGAAACTGGAGATCAGGTTCTCGACGTTTTCAATTTTCTCCTTTGTCAGGGATATCGTCTTCCATCGGCCATCTGCCTTCCGGATTTTGAACTCGGCTTGCTGGATGTCCGGGTTGTCGATTCGGGAAAGGATTTCTTGGATTTCAAGATCAGCAAAATCGACGGTAGATGAGGTGCCGGCCTTCATGCTCACCAGTACATCCCCCTCTGTCAATTCCTTGGAGCGCCAGGCTGGGCCGCCCGGCAGCATGCGCTGGACAATGGGCTCGCCCATCCGGTTTACGCCGAGGTCAATACCAAAAGCAAGCTCCACAGGCCGAATTTCTCTTTCAAAGGCCTCCATTTCGCCGTCAGTGAAATACTCTGTGTGTGGATCGAACGACTGGCATATCGCCCGTTGAAAGGCAAGGTTCACAAATGTTTCCAGGCCTTTTTCAGAATTCAGCAGCCGATCAGCTGCACTCCAGTATCGCTTCCTCACACTTTGACGTGCAGGGACTTCGAAAGACAGCAAGCGATTGGCATCGACGTTCCCCTCCTCTGCCCGCGCAAGCCTGGAAGCCTTGCTGAGTATTTCAAACTTCAGTTCTTTCAGCATCAACTGCCGTTGCGCGGAGCGATTTGTCAACGGCTCTTCCTTGCCCATCACGGCGATGGATTCTGCCACCTTGTAGTTAAGGGGACGGTTAAGCGTGGAGTCCACATAGCGTTGGGTTGACTGAATCCGTGCACGCAACATTTCTGTGGAAGTCGCAATTATCCGACACGTACCCGAACGGAGTTGGTCGTCAATTTCGAGCGAGTAAACGGCCAGAACGGTTGAGTCTTCGCGGCTGAGGTATTGCTGTTCCGGGTCAAGCTGGAAGAGGAACTCCCGGAACACGCGGAGTGAAAATTCATCGTTGAGGGTTTGGGGCTCGAGGTGGATTTTATTGACTTCCAGGAAAAGATCGTGCGCTGCTACGCATTTCTGCGCAAATACCGGCTGCACGAGAAAGGAGCCGAACCCCAGGACCAGCCCGTACAACCGTGATTTGACTGTGCAGTTCATTTTCCGGGGAATTTCCGCGAGCGGTGGTGTACAATTTACCGATTCGTTCAAACTTCGTTACCTATCTCAGCCCAAAATCCACAGGTATGAAAAGAATACTATTTCTCCTTTTCCTTGTTCCGGCGCTCTGCTGGGCCCAATCGAAAAAACCGATCGTTGCCTCCGACCTGATGAAGATCGTTACAACGAACCAAATCCAGATTTCACCTGACGGCAGCAAGGCTGTCATGGTGGTGAACAGGAAGGCAGTGAAGAATGACAATGAATACTATTACACGCGTCACCTGTACCTGGTAGACCTGTCGGGGACTACCTCGCCGCTTCAGCTGACTTTTGGCGACCGCAGCGATGGTCAGCCGCAATGGTCTCCGGACGGAAAACAAATCGCGTTCACCCGTGTTGACGGAGAGCGAGGCCAAATCTGGATCCTTCCCCTTACGGGCGGAGAGGCACACGCAATCACCAAAGCCGAGCATGGAGCTGGTAGTCCGCGCTGGTCGCCTGATGGAAAAAAGATTCTTTACACGTCAGGCATTCCTTTCTATGCCATCGACGGGTCAACACCCTGGGCGTACGAAAGGCCGGGGCGCAAGCAGGGCGACGAGCCCAACTTTAAGAAAATGAAAGCTGATGAGAGGAAAAAGACCGCCACCGCACCCGACGGCAGCCTCGATGAAATCCGGGCCTGGCTCGCCAAGAATGCCAGCGAGTCGAACCCGCGCGTGCTTAACCGCCAGAATCTGCAAGGCGAACTGAATCTCCAGCCAGATGAAAACTTTTCACACCTCTTCGTCATTGCCTCCAATGGCGAGGGTGCCGCTACCCAACTCACGAGCGGTTATCAAGACTTTGACGGCGCCGAGTGGTCGCCCGATGGCAAGAAGATCATCTGCACATCGCGTGTTTATAAGATCCATCCCGATCGCGAGCTCGACAGTGATCTTTGGATGATTGATGTTGAGACCAAGTCGGCAAAAGAATTTCTAACCTGGAAGGGCTATAGTATTGGCGGAGGAAGTTTCTCTCCAGACGGAACACAGATTGTCTTCAGTGCTACAAGCGTTGCCAATCGCCACGCGACACAAAACCAATTGGCCGTCATTTCTTCAGCCGGTGGTCAGCCGCTGCTGATCACGGCTTCGTTGGATCGCGATGCAGGCGGCGAAGTATGGTCGACTGACAGCAAAACGGTTTACTTCGTTGCGCCAGCAGATGGCGACTTCCCATTGTATAGCGTTGCTGCCAAAGGAGGGACCATTACGAAGATTACCGGTTCGGATACGGGCGTGCGAGATTTTGATGTCAGCGGGGATAAGGTCGTCTATGCGCTTACGGAGACAAAGAACCCCTGGGAAGTTTACGTCTACAACGCGAAGGACAAGTCTAACAAGATGCTGACCCAATTCAACGATGGCTGGATGAAGGAACGCCTGGTTTCTATTCCCAAGGAACATTCGATTACGCGACCAGATGGGACCAAAGTACAGTACTGGGTGATGGAGCCCGTTGGGCGTAAGGAGGGCACCAAGTATCCGACCATTCTCAACATTCACGGAGGCCCGACCGCCATGTGGGGTCCGGGTGAATTCTCCATGTGGCATGAATTCCAATTGGAAAATAGCTGGGGGTATGGCGTGGTGTATTGCAACCCGCGCGGGAGCGGCGGCTACGGCGACAAATTCAAGAAAGCCAACTTCAAGGACTGGGGTCCCGATCCGTCCGCCGACATCCTTGCTTCGCTGGACGATGCAATCAAGAATTATTCTTGGATCGACAAGGACCAGTTGGTGGTGGAAGGAGGCAGCTACGCCGGCTATATGGTTGCGTGGATCATCGGTCACGACAACCGGTTCAAAGCCGCCAATGCGCAGCGCGGCGTGTATGAACTCACAACATTCATGGGAGAAGGCAATGCCTTTTTCCTCGTACCAAACGATTTTGGAGGCTATCCGTGGGATCCAGAGACCAAGAAACTCCTGGACTCGGAATCTCCGTATAACTATGTGAAGAACATCAACACACCGTTTCTCATCATTCACGGTGACCAGGACCTTCGCACGGGCGTGACGCAGTCGGAGATGCTGTATAAGAGTCTAAAAATTCTTAACAAGCCTGTGGAATATGTCCGCTATCCGAAGGAAGGCCATGAGCTGACGCGTAGCGGCAACCCCGGCCGGATGATGGACCACCTGCTGAGGGTGATTGAGTTCTTCGAGCGGTACGTGAAGCACCCGGAAGCGCCGGCAGCTACGGTGAAAATTTCTCCCTAGGGAACGACCAAGCTGTGCTCCATCATGTACTCCGCAATCTGAACGGCATTCGTAGCCGCTCCTTTGCGGAGGTTGTCGGCCACAACCCAGAGGTTGAGGGTGCGTGGTTGTGATTCATCCCGACGAATGCGGCCTACGAAAACTTCGTCGCGCCCCTGCGTGAGGATGGGCATGGGGTAGATGTTGTTTTTCACGTCGTCCATCACGATCACACCCGGTGTGCCTTCGAGCAACTCGCGCACTTCGTCGAGCTCGAACTCCTTTTCAAATTCCACATTCACCGCCTCCGAGTGACCGCCGATCGTTGGTACGCGCACAGTGGTAGCGGTGACGCCGATGGATGAATCGCCGAGGATCTTTCGGGTTTCATTCACCATCTTCATCTCTTCCTTTGTGTAGCCATTGTCCAAAAACACATCGATGTGCGGGAGAGCATTCATATCGATGGGATGTGGATACACCTTGTTTCCACTAATACCCTGGCGTTCGTCCATGAGTTGTTGAACCGCGTCCTTGCCGGTTCCGGTCACGGATTGGTAGGTAGCTACCACGATGCGGCTAAGCTTGTAACGGACATGAAGCGGAGCCAGTACCATCACCATTTGAATGGTTGAGCAATTGGGATTGGCAATGATGCGGTCGTCGATGCGGAGAACGTGCCCGTTGATTTCCGGAACGATGAGCTTTTTGGCTGGGTCCATTCTCCAGGCCGATGAGTTATCGATAACAATCGTCCCCTTGTCAGCAAACCGTGGCGCCCACTCAAGAGACGTACTGCCTCCAGCAGAAAAAATGGCTACGTCAGCGGAAAGATTGCACGCCTCCTCGATGCCGAGGATCGTATGCTTCCTTCCTTTGAATTCAAGTTCCTTGCCCACGTTACGTGCCGAGGCCACGAGGTAGAGGTCATCGTAAGGGAAATTGCGCTCCTCCATCACCTTCAGGATTTCCTGACCTACCAGACCCGTAGCGCCCACCACAACTGTTTTCATGACTATCGTTCGGTTAACCGATCGCAAAAGTAATATGAAATGTAGTTTGGCCAGATGTGGCGCTGGAAATACATCTGGTTTATCGCAATGCTCCTGGGTCACCCAGCTAGTTCGCAATTCATTGAGGACTTCGCCGACAATGAACTGGCAAACAACCCCGCCTGGCAGGGAGACGCGTCGGTATTTATTGCGGCCTCTGGAAAGCTGAGGCTCCAGGCCCCACCTGCAGCAGGCACAGCCACCTTGGTCACGCAGAGTGCAGCCATTCACCAAGGGAGCTGGGAGTTTTCAATCCAGTTGGACTTTACACCAAGCAGCGCCAACTATGCGAAGGTGTTTCTCACAAGCACCCAGCCTTCGCTCCAGGATGGCTACTTCGTGAAAATCGGAGGGTCGACGCGGGAGGTAAGTCTTTGTTTACTGGCCGGGAGCACAGAGCAAAAACTGATCGATGGGCTGGACGACCGGGTTAACCAGCCCGCTGTCAACATCTCAGTGCGTGTAACCCGGGACAACGCGGGCAACTGGGCCTTGTATTCTGACCCAGGTGCAACGGGAGTTTTTGTGCAGGAGGGCACAGCAACCGATTTGACACAACTAACGAGCTCGTGGTTTGGAGTTCAGTGTGTGTATACCTCGACGCGGTCAGACAAGTTTTGGTTTGATGACTTTGTCGTAACCGGTTCGGTGGTTCCGGATCCACCGCCTGTAGGAGCAATGCCTTCGTGGAAGTCCGTCTTGATTTCTGAGATACTTGCCGATCCTACACCGCAAGTAGGCCTTCCACCTGCTGAGTTTATTGAGATTTTCAATCCCGGCACAGAGCCATTTGATCTTACCGGGTGGAGACTAACAGATGGCAGCAGCACCGGCACTTTTCCATCTTCTGTTTTATTGCCGGGGGAATTCAAAGTAGTCGCAGCATCCTCATCGGCTGTGCAGTTCAACAATGCGCTGGGGCTTGTCAATTTTCCGTCTTTAAATAACTCTGGCGATCATCTGAAATTGTTCGCCCCTGGAGAGATCCTCATCGATTCGATTGCCTATGACCTTGGCTGGTACCATGATGAAGACAAACAGGAGGGAGGTTGGTCGCTGGAACTGATCGATCCGCGAAATCCATGCGGGGAAGGTGACAATTGGGCCGCATCCGAAGATGTACGCGGAGGAACTCCGGGACAAACCAACTCAGTGTTCGCAGAGAAGCCGGACCTTACGCCCCCGATCCTTGAGCAAGCATATGCCTTTGACTCGGTCACACTTTCGATTGTCGCGAACGAGGCGTTGCATGCAAACGCTCCACGCGATTTGCGGATTACCCTTACCCCGAATGTTGAAGTGAAGGGTGTCAGTCTTGCCGATCCTTCCCGGAGAAATCTCGTCATCACCCTGGACAACACACTCCAAACGAGGACCGCATACGATCTTTATATAGAAGGCCTTCGTGATTGCAACGGCAACTTAATGCCACCCACTGCCCGGGTGATTGGCCTGACAGAGGAGCCGGACAGTCTCGACCTCCGGCTATCCGAGGTCTTGTTTAATCCGCGCAGCGGCGGTGCAGACTTTATAGAGATTTTCAATGCCTCGGAGAAATTCGTTGACTTGTCGGCGCTAACACTCGGCAACGGGCAGGACAAGACTCACCTCAGACCCTGGGTGATGGTTCCCCATTCTCAGATCAGTGTTACGGAAGAACCGGATGCGCTGGACAGCCAGTATCCCCTTTCTTCTTCTGGAACCAAGCTAAAGGTTACGCTGCCATCATTACCTGATGACGCCGGTGAACTTGTACTGGCAAGCGTGGATGGCCGGATTATCGATCAACTCAGTTATGACGAATCCTGGCACTCCGCGTTGCTAAGGGATAAAGAGGGGGTATCCTTGGAACGTGTTGATCTGAAGGGACCAACACGTGAGCCTGCAAACTGGCAATCAGCAAGCGCAGTCAGTGGCTATGCAACGCCCGGGTTACCAAACTCGCAGCGAAGGGATGATCAAAATGTGCTGGGACAGGTTCGGGTGGAGCCTGAAATATTTTCGCCGGGTGACGATACGTTTGACTTCGTTCAGATAATCTACCATTTCGATCAGCCCGGCAAGGTGGGGACCATACGGATACTTGACAGCCAGGGTGCTCAGGTAAAAAATATTGCCAACAATGAACTGCTCGGTACGGAGGGATCATTTCAGTGGGATGGAGATCGGGATGACGGGCGGAAAGCCTCGCTTGGATATTATGTGGTCTGGATGGAAACCTTCGATCCGGAGGGCGGGGTGGCTAATTTCCGAAGAAGAGTAGTGGTAGCAAGAAAGTAGTCCGGGCCTGATTGTGGGCTTCATTTTTTGTTTTACCCCCATCCCCGTATTTTTGCGCATCTTTTTCAAAACGTGTCCGGGAGGACTCAGATTATGGCGAAATCAGCGAAAAAAGCAGCCAAGAAGGTTAAGAAGGCGAAAGCAGCTCCCAAGGCAAAGAAGTCAGCTAAGGCGAAATCAGCAGCAAAGAAGCCTGCGGTGAAGGCAGCGAAGAAGGCTACGGCGAAACCTGTTGCCACCGGGAAAGTGGCTGCGACTATCAAAGGAGGCAAGAAAGCAATGGTTCCTCCGCCAAAGCCGCAACTCAACCTGAACATTTTCCCTGCCCTCACGCAGCGGCCGATTGCTCACAAACCTGCCAAGTCGAGCATGCCCGACGACAAGACGCGCTACAGCGACGAGGAACTGAAAGAGTTCGAAACGCTCATCCTGGGGAAACTGGAGAAGTCGCGGGAGGAATTCCGCATCCTCAAGGAAACCCTGAACCGGAACAACGACGCCGGGACCGACAGCACATCAGGCGGAAATACGAAAGTACTGGAAGACGGCGCTGAGACCGCGGAAAAAGAGAATCTCAGTCAACTGGCGTCGCGTCAGTTGAAATACATTACGAACCTGGAAAACGCGCTGGTTCGGATCAAGAATGGCACGTATGGTGTCTGCACGGTTACGGGCAAATTGATTCCAAAAGAACGCCTGATTGCGGTGCCTCACACCACCCAATCGATTGAAGCGAAAATGATGCAACAGGACTGAAGCGTTGGACTTTCTTCAGAACCATATCGAGGCCCTCATTTTCTGTTCTCCGTCGCCCATCAAGCTGGCGGACCTGAAGTCGTGCCTGACAGAAATGTTCAACGCAGATGTTCCCGAGGAGGACATTGCGGGGGCCATTAAGCGGCTTACCGACAAGTACCAGCACGATGAGTTTGCATTCCAATTGAATAAGTCCGCCGGCGGCTACCAGTTTCTTACCAAGCCCTCCTACCAGGCAAGCATCGGCATCATGCTGAAGCAGCAATCGAAGAAGCGGTTGTCGACCTCAGCCCTTGAAACGCTTTCCATCATCGCCTACAAACAACCGGTTTCAAAAACGGAGGTGGAAGCTATCCGTGGCGTCAATTGCGATTACGCGGTTCAAAAACTTCTCGAGAAAGGACTGATTGAAATCCAGGGGAAGGGCCACACGGTCGGTCGGCCGTTGATCTACGGCACCAGCCCCAAGTTCATGGAGTATTTCGGCATCAGCGAACTCAGCGAGCTCCCGACACCCAAAGACTTTTCACAGGAGGTCAACTCCATTGGTGAAGGGCCCGAAAGTCAGTAAATTCATTTCACCCGGCGCCCGGCGCCAAATAACAAATTATGGCACGCAACAACAGGTTCCGTGGAAAATCGGAACCCTCCTCTCACCGTCCCCATAGGGGAAAGCCTTCATCTGGTGGCCGCTTCAAGGGGCCAGGCAAGCGAAGAGACGAGGGATCTGGAACACCGGGCGATTCACCGCGACCGTTCCGAGGCCGTGAGTCTGGAGATTCCGGGAAACCATCATCGTATCGAGGCGGCTTCAACAGGGGTAGAGGCGGCGAACGTCCTTCCGGTGGCGGCTTCAGAAAAGGCGGCGAACGTCCTGCTGGCGGCGGGTTCAGAAAAGGCGGTGATCGACCTACTGGTGGCGGATTCAGAAAAGGCGGCGATTTTAAGGGAGGGTCAGGACGTCCATTCAGAGGTGGAGCCCCCGACAGGCGTCGGGATGACTCCGCAAGTGGGGAGCGCCGAGTAGATTCGGGAAAAAGATTTGATGACCGTCGTGGTTCGGGTGACCGCCGTGAGTCCAGGCCTTTTGAAAGGAGATCAGGACCAGGCCGGCCGTTTAAGTCGGGGCCAAAAAGATTTGGTGACCAATCAGGCGATCGCCGTGAAGACAGGGGAAAGCGTTTTGATGATCGCCGTGATTCTGGCGAACGCCGTGAGTCGAGACCTTTTGAGAAGCGCTCGGGACCAGGGCGACCTTTTAAGTCTGGACCGAAGCGATTTGGTGACCAATCAGGCCCACCTCGTGATGACAGGGGTAAACGTTTTGATGATCGCCGCCCCGATGGTGAACGCCGTGAGTCGAAGCCTTATGAAAAACGATCCTCCTACCCGAAACGCTCCGGAGGACAGGAGGGGTCTGGTCAGCCTTTTAAATCAGAACCCAAGCGATATGGCGACCCAACAAGTGATCGCCGCGAAGACAAAGGGAAACGGTTTGATCGGGGTGATTCCGGCAAGTCTCGCGACGAGAGGAAACGCAAGGAAGAAACTCCAACCGGTGACGGCAAAATTCGACTGAATCGATTCATTGCCAACAGCGGCGTCTGCTCACGCCGTGAGGCCGACGAACTGATCGCCATGGGCCTGGTTACAGTGAACGGCAAATCGATCACGGAGATGGGGCATAAGGTAAGTGCCACCGACGATGTTCGATATGAAGGTCGTCGTCTCAAGGCAGAGAAGATGATGTATATATTATTGAACAAGCCTAAGGGGTACATCACCACCACCGACGATCCGCAGGAACGAAACACGGTGATGAACCTGATCGAGGGCGCTTGCAAAGAGCGGGTCTACCCGGTAGGCAGGCTCGATCGGAACACTTCTGGTTTGTTGTTGCTCACCAACGACGGTGACCTGACCGACAAGCTGACACACCCGTCGTACAATGTGAAGAAGATCTACAAGGCTGAGTTGGACAAGCCTTTGACCAAAGCGGACTTTGAAAGGATCAAGGAAGGAGTGCATCTCGAAGAGGGTAAAGCAATCGTCGATGAGTTGGCTGTGGTGTCGGAAGACGGAAAGACCATTGGCATGGAAATTCACATCGGTTGGAACCGATTGATTCGGCGAATCTTTGAGGCCTTGGGGTACGACGTGATCAAGCTGGACAGGACGGTTTATGCCGGACTCGACAAGAAGCAACTATCCCGAGGCCACTGGCGTTTTCTGCGAGACGAGGAAGTGATTCGGCTCAAGCACTATCAGTAGCTCAGGACAATTCGGATTAATTTCGTAACATCACTGTCCAGACTGGACAGCATGCGAATCGGAATTCACGGCCGTGACTTTCAACAGAAGTCTTCCCGCTTTATGGAGCGGGTGCTTTCAACACTGAATCGCTACAAGGCGGAGATTTACGTTTCCTCAAAGTTCCAGCGTCATTTCAAATCGTCTAGCGCCTACAAACTCAAAGTGTTTGAGCATGGCGATTCGCTGAAGAACCTCGACTTCTTTATCTCCCTGGGTGGCGACGGGACTTTGCTCGATTCCATCACCTACATAGGGAAGTATGAAATCCCAGTGCTGGGTATCAACACGGGGAGATTGGGTTTTCTGGCAACGATCAGCCGCGAGGAAACCGATCATGCACTCGACAGCATCTTCAAGGGAAACTATTCCATCGAGCAACGAACCATGCTTCGGCTGGTATCCGATCCTAAACTCTTCCAGGGAGTTCGTTTTGCGCTGAACGACTTTACCATCATGAAGAAGGATACGTCGTCGATGATCACCGTCCATGTGTCCGTCGACGGGGAGTTGCTCAACTCGTATTGGGCAGATGGAGTGATAGTGTCTACACCCACGGGGTCCACCGGCTACTCGCTGAGTTGCGGCGGGCCACTGGTGTTCCCTGAATCCGAAAGTTTTATTGTTACCCCGGTAAGTCCGCATAACCTGGGGGCACGACCCATCGTTGTGTCCGACCGTTCGGAAATCACTTTCCGGATCGAAGGCCGAAGCAAGAAATTCCTGGTATCCCTCGATTCCAGGTTTGAAACAGTAGATGAAACTGTCAAGCTGAAAATTCTGAAGGAACGGTTCAAAGCGCAGGTTATCCAATTGCCCGGCCAGCATTACTTCAAGACCTTACGCCAAAAACTCAACTGGGGGCTCGATCTCCGCAACTAACGCACAGTAGGTCAACCCCGAGCGGTTACCTGCATCAATCTCCGCTTTATTTACGGGGGTTATTTCCTACATTTGTTTTCTCAATCGTAAGAGTATGAGGAAGTTTGTCTGGTTTGGCTGCTTGATTGTTTTCGTCTTAACCGTCACCACGGGGGCGTTCGCTCAGTTCAATACCAAAGGCGTTAAGAACGGGAACAAGCGAATTGCCGGATATAAGGGAACGAAATCGAAGTTTGGGCCGGGAAAAATCTACAACTCCATCGGCATTTCGGTGAATGCACTCAATTATTATGGCGACCTGGCGCCCACTCCCTCCGGCTTCAGCACCGACCTGGCATTCACTAAACCCGGTTTTGGCATTTCCTACACGCACCGGTTTGGTCCGCGCTATTCGGTGAAGGCGGAATTCATGTACGCCACCATCAAGGGGTCAGATGCAGAATCCGCCGACAAGGGGGATCAAAGCAATGGGATCTACCGTTACCAAAGAAATCTTTCATTCAGCAATGCGATAAAGGAGCTTTCTGTCGTTGCCATATTTGACCTGTTTGAAAATCAGCAGACGTACATGAGCCGCGCAAAATGGACACCTTACGCCTACATCGGTGTTGCCGTATTCTTGCATAACCCGCAGGCCATCGCCCCCGCTACAGACTTGCAGGGCAATCCGCTTGCCGAAGCAGGAAGTTATGTTGACCTGGCGCCACTTGGAACGGAAGGGCAGCACTCAACGCTTGCCCCTACCGATGTGAACTCAGGCATCCAGCCTTACTCACTCACCCAGTTTGCTATTCCTTTTGGCTTGGGTGCGCGATTTAGGCTAAATGAAGTGATGGACTTGTCTGCTGACCTGGGATTCCGCTACACGTTCACTGATTACCTTGACGACGTAAGTGGAAACTATGTCGACCTCAACAAACTCAACAGTCCGCTCGCGCAAGCCATGTCGTATCGCACCAATGAATTGCCAGGGTATCCGACCAATCCAACCGCTTCGGGAATCCCCGGTGTATCCGTGCAGGCTGGTTATGGCACGGAGCATCCCGACAATAAGCGCGGCGGGAAGAAGAGTAATGATATTTACATGGTGACCAGTGTGCGCCTTACCTACATTTTGAAGGCCAACTTTCATAGGGCCAAGTTCAGATGATGACGACACGCATCCAGTGTCTCACGGTTGGTTTTCTTTTGGTTGCTTCCCCTCTCGTTGCGCAACTCATTCAGCGATCGGAAATAGGCTTCGGACTCGGGACCTTCAACTACACGGGTGATATTATCCGGTCGTACCGGATTTCAAACTCAACGCCGGCGGCAACGGTTTTTTATCGCAACAACCTCAGCAAGGTGATAAGTTTCCGCGCGAGCTTCACGGCAGGCAAGTTGAGCGCCAGTGACGCTGATGATCCCATCGACGCATTCGCTGCCAGGCGCAACGCCTCTTTTGACATTTTTCTCAGTGAACTCTCGGGCGTTTACGAGTACCACTTTCTCGATTGGCGCGACGACATCCGGCGCCTTCGGTTTACCCCTTACCTTTTCGCAGGGCTCGCGCTGTTCAACATGTCGGGAGTAACCAACAAGGCGGATCAGTACAGCACGATGCAGCTTTCGGTGCCGTTCGGCGGCGGAATGAAATACGTGGTGAACCCGAAGTACTACATCGCCGTCGAATTCGGCATACGAAAGACTTTTTTTGATTACCTCGACAACTTGTCCGGGGGTGATCCAGCGTACAAGAACTATCAGTATGGCAATCCCAACGACTATGACAACTACTTTTTTCTTGGGTTTACGCTGACGCGCACGTTTTACGACATTCCCTGCCCGACGAATCCCTACCGATAGGGGATTTTTTGGGGCAACGTTTCTACGGTTTTTTGCATCACCTGAAAAGGTATGTGCCGGGTCTTCTCTCTTGTGGTTAAATGCATGAAATAGGCTACTTTTGCGGTCCTGTGGCCAGTTTTAGGGAACAAATCGACTTTAACAACATGCCCATCCATGTGGCTGTCATCATGGATGGTAACGGACGTTGGGCCCGGAAAAAGGGGGCGGCGAGGATTTTTGGACATCGGAATGCGATCCAGGCTGTCACCGACGTTACGGAAGCCTGTGGCGAGCTTGGAATCAAGTACCTCACCCTGTATGCTTTCAGTACCGAGAATTGGGGCCGCCCGAAAGAAGAGGTTGACGGCCTCATGGAATTGCTAGTGAATACACTGAAAAAAGAGATCGGCAATCTTATGGAGAACCAGGTGAAGCTGACAACGGTGGGGGACCTTTCTCACCTCCCCCCGCAGTGCCAGCGTAACCTCGCCGAGGCCATAGAGACGACAAGTCACAACACCGGCTTACGGGTCGTGCTTGCCCTCAACTACAGTGGACGGTGGGAGATCGCGAAAGCCGCACGACACCTGGCCGAGGAAGTGAAAGCAGGAAAACTGAAGCCGGAAGAAATCACAGAGCAACGGATTTCAGACTCTCTGGAGACAGCGGGCATTCCTGATCCGGAACTATTGATACGGACGAGCGGCGAAATGCGAATCAGTAATTTTCTTTTGTGGCAGATTGCTTACACCGAACTGTACATCACCAAAACTCTTTGGCCGGACTTTCGGAAAGAAGATTTATACGAGGCAATTTATTCCTATCAGCACCGGGAGCGACGGTTCGGGAAAGTGCTGGAACCGAATGAGGAGGCATGATGAAGAGAACGCTCCTCCTTGCCTTGATGATCCTGTGTGTGGGTTCTTCTTACGGTCAGTACCGCAAGAGAGGCAACTTGCCTCCTCCTACAGCCACTGAATCGGCGGAGGCTCCTGTTAACGCCAGCAAAACAAACGAGTACTTCATCGCGGGTATTGAGATTACTGGCCTGAATGTGCTTGACAAAAACGCCATGAGTTCCCTCACGGGGCTTAAGATCGGCGACAAGGTGAAGATACCAGGTGATCACATGGCCACGGCCATTCGCAAACTCTGGAAGCATGGACTGGTGGGTGATGTGACCATCAGCGTTGACCGTATCGAAGGACAGAATGTATACCTGGTAATCGCCCTGGCCGAGCGCCCACGACTTACGGACTTCTATTTCACAGGAATACCCAAAGGCAAGCAATCGGCGCTCCGCGAGGATATGAAGCTTATCAAGGGCAAAATTGTAAACGACGCCATGATCCGGAACGCGGAACTTTCGGTAAGGAAGTACTGTGCAAAGAAAGGGTTCCTTAATGCTGATGTAAAGGTTGTACAGGAAACTGACACACTGAACCGGGGAGGAGTAAGGCTTCGTATTGCGGTGAATATGAATGCAAAGGTGAAGATTCACGAAATCACCTTTGAAGGTAATAGCCAGGTCAATGGCTCACTGCTAAAGCGGAAGATGAAGAAAACACACGAGTACGCACGTGTCACACTCCACCGTGCAATTCTCGGCGCCGCGATTTCGACTCCGCCTCGTGACTACAAACCGGCGCTTGACGAAAGCCATAAGGTGACGGGCCGGCAGACAAAGGAGTTTATCAACAAGCACCTGAAATTGAATGTGTTTAACTCTTCGAAGTTTATTCGATCTGAGTTTGAAGACGACAAGGCGAAAATCATAGACTACTACAACTCAGAAGGGTATCGTGATGCGGAGATCCTTTCCGATACCATCATTCGCCGGGGTGACAACAAGATCGATATTCGGTTCCAGATTTATGAGGGTCGTAAGTACTACTTCCGCAACATTTACTGGACCGGGAACTACCTCCACAGTTCTGCGACCCTCGACAAAATACTTGACATCAAGAAAGGCGATGTCTACAACAAGGACGAGCTCGACAAGAAAAAATCGTATAACCCGAAAGGAGCAGATATCAGCGGTCTGTATATGGACGATGGGTACCTGTTTTTCCGAATCGATGATGTCGAGGTGGCCGTTGTTGGCGACTCTATCGACCTCGAAATGCGAATCTTCGAAGGCGAGCAGGCTACGCTGGATCAAGTCACATTTTCGGGCAACGAGCGCACCAGCGATCACGTGATCCGTCGGGAATTGTCGACCATTCCCGGCCAAAAATTCCGGCGCTCAGACATCATCCGTACGCAGCAAATGCTGTCTTCCATGGGTTACTTCAATCCGCAGAAAATTGAACCCGATGTGAGACCCAACCCGGCCAACAGCACGGTGAACATCGAGTGGAAACTCGAGGAACAGTCGAATGACCAAATCCAGTTGTCCGGTGGATGGGGAGGTTACTATGGTTTTGTCGGAACTGTTGGCCTTACTTTTAACAATTTTTCCATGCGCAACGTGCCGCACTTTAACAAGTGGCGCCCGCTTCCGGTGGGAGATGGCCAGCGGCTTTCCTTGCAAGTACAGGCCAACGGACGTGCGTACCAGAGTTATAGTGTTTCATTTACAGAACCCTGGCTCGGCGGGAGGAAGCCAAACTCGTTTACGATCAGCTTTGCACATTCAAAATCAAACCCCACCGCGGCCTACTCAAGGTCCACGAGCGAGGAGGTGTCGCTCAACACGAGCAGCGTAACACTTTCGTTGGGCCGCCGTTTGGAATGGCCCGACAATTACTTCACGTTGACGAACGCCCTCACTTTCCAGGTGTACGACTACAAGAACTACCTGAGCGGCACCTCGTCGTTACCCCCCATCGGTCAAACGAACAGTGTGATGCTCAACACGACGCTGGCTCGAAACAGCATCGACAATCCCATGTTCCCGACGAGCGGATCTTCACTTTCGGTAGGCGTTTCACTTACGCCCCCCTACTCCATGTTCAAGAGTGATGACTATTACAACGACATTAATAACAGGTACAAGTGGCTTGAGCTGGTAAAGTGGATGATCGACACCAAGTTCTATCTAAAGTTGCTAGGCAGCAGCAAGCCCAATGGTCGTAGCCTTGTGCTCGAGGCGCGGGCGCACATGGGATTCATTGGCACCTACAAGAAAGACCTGACGCCAGGGCCGTTTGAACGCTTCTACATGGGTGGCGCAGGCCTGGCTGGTGGATTCAACTCTTTTGTGCTCGGCCAGGACATTGTGGGCCTTCGGGGATATCCCGACAACGCTGTCACCCCACCGCTGTATTACCTCCGCACAACAGGAAACCTTTCACAGCAGATCGAGGGCGGAATCGTCTACGACAAGTTTGTGATGGAATTGCGCTACCCGCTAAGTACGAGTCAGAGCGCCACGATTTACACCTTTGTGTTTGGGGAGGCGGGCAACAACTGGAACAATTTCTACGACTTTAACCCGTTTAAGTCCTACCGCTCGGCCGGCTTCGGTGCACGGATTTTCATGCCCGCTTTCGGGCTGATTGGACTGAACTGGGCCTATGGATTTGACCAACTTCCAGGTGCACCGACCATCAGCGGATCTCAATTCCACTTCACCATTGGACAGCAAATCCGCTAAAAAATGAGGTCTGGGCTGGTTTTCTTATGCTTCCTGGTGTTCGGCCTGAATTTTGCCGAAGCACAGAAGTTCGGCTACATCGACACCAATTTCATCCTGAGCAAGATGCCGGAGTACCAGAAAGCCCAGAGTGAAATCGAGCAGCTTTCGAGTGCCTGGCAGAAGGAAGTGGAGGACCTGCAGCGGGGTGTGGAGGTGGCTTATGTCTCTCTGAAGGCGGAGGAAGTGCTGTTGACCGACGAGATGAAAGAAGAACGACTGGCCACGATTCACAAGAAGGAGGCTGAATTGAAGGAATACCAGCGTAAAGTATTTGGATTTGGAGGACTATTTTTTTTGAAAAAACAGGAATTGATTAAACCTTTGCAGGATAAAGTTTGGGAGGCGGTCGAAAAAGTAGCCAAGCAGAATCGCCTGGCGATTGTATTCGACAAATCGGGCGAACTCGTCATGATCTATACCGATCCCCGCCACGACTACACCGACTTTGTCCTGGAAGAATTAGGACTTGGTGACCCAAATGATAAAGTCAAATAACTAAAACCCAGAACATGAGAACTCTTGTTATCGTCCTCCTGGTGGTGTTGTCGAACGGCGCTATGGCGCAGGCGACGCACAATCAGAAAATCGGCTTCGCAGACCCCGGGTATGTCTTTAGCCAGCTGCCGGAGTACAAGCAGATTGAGAACCAAATGAAAACCCACGGCGACCAATTGCAGGCCCAGGCCAAAGCCAAGTATACTGAATACGAAACGAAATTGAGGGCCTACCAGCAAGGGGCGGCCACCATGCTCGATGCGGTTCGTCGCGACAAGGAGACCGAGTTGCAGCAACTCCAGGAGAACATCACCAAGTTCCAGGAAGATGCGCGCGCCTCACTCCAAAAGAAGGAGCAGGACCTGATGGGTCCGATCAATGTAAAGATTGGCAACGCCATCGAAGAAGTAGCGAAGGAGCACGGCTATACCTTCATCATCAACCCGCAGATCCAGGGAAGCATCGACATACTTCTTTACGGCGATGAGAAGTATGACATTTCAGCGCTGGTGCTCAAGAAACTCGGTGTGACGCCGCCGGCAACGCCTCCAGCAAAGTAATCACAGTACCGATCCCGAAATCTATCGGGATCAAGGAAAGCCCTGGTCCGGAT
>CAZJWV010000002.1:132522-142090 GCA_964549855.1 uncultured Ohtaekwangia sp.
ATTATCTGGATCAGGGCTTTTTGTTTCCTTCGGTGGCGCCTGACCTGGTGCCGGCTTGTTCAACCAATGTGTTTCTTCCTTGCGAAATGGGGAAGCATCCTGATGGATGCGAATTGCCTTGAGCGATAGCCAAATGCCAACAGCGAGAGAGGCGAGAGCCCCCAACCATATTCCGGGCACAAAGGAGATGAACCAGAAATAGTCATACGCCCCGTGGAATGCGGTCGCAGCCAGCAAACCGGTCACCGCGAGGTAGCCTCTTCCTTGCTCGCACTTTGCCCGGCCCAGGTAGTATCCCATGAGTACGGCGAAGGTGCCATGTGCAGGTACTGCAGTGAACATCCGCGCCAATGCGGTAGCAAATCCTCCCTGGCTTACGTACAAGATGTTTTCCAGGGTGGCAAAACCCATTCCGACCATCACGGAGTAGACAATGCCATCAAAGGGTTCGTTAAAGTGCGGATCATTGTAAAGCACGCCGCGGACGAACATGAACTTGCTGGATTCCTCTACCAATGCAACCAGGAGAAAAGCGTGAACGGCCTGCCCGGTAAGATCTTCTTCCTTGGTGGGTACAAAAATCTCGAGGGGAAAACTGATCATCAGCGTCACCACCACAGCGATCATCCCAAAAACAAAACCCTTCGCCAGCAAGCTCAGGGGCTCGGGCTCATGCCTGTCTTTAAGGTAGATGTAAAGGACGATGCAGGCTGCGGGAGCCGTGGAAATCGCCAGCAAGGTTAATAAATCCATTCAGGTTATTCAATCACCTCCTCGATGGCATCCATCTTATCATTGCTGAAAGCGCCGGACGTCGCGTAGACAATTTTGCCTTCTTTGTTGAGGACAAAGAAATAGGGGATGTCGCGCTTTTCAAAATCGAGTTCCTCTTTGTATTTCTTGAGTTCGCCCTTATAAAACAGGATGTACGGAAACAGTTGCGGGTCCAGGTTTTTCATCGCCTTCCGCTTCGCCGTTCCCTCCGCCGCAGCGTTAATGCCGGTGAACATGGGCACGAAGTAGACATTTACTTCGTACCCCATCCCGGCCAACAACCCCTCCGCTTTCTGCACAAACTTTCCGAAGATCGGTTCGAACCAGGTTTGAAGATCACCCTCTGACTTCTTTGAATAAGCGAGACCGATCAGCGTAAACTTGCCACTTACGTCTTTGGGCAATGTTACCTTCTTGTCATCAACTGTTTCAGCTACCATCTCGGGGAAGACTTTTCCCGTGACCTGTCCCAGCAGCGGAAAGTAAGCCAACACAAACAGCAAACTGGCAATCTGTTTCATTTGAAGTGTGTAAATCAGCAATAATGTACAAAAAACATTAGGGTCGTGATTGTCAAGTTTTGTGCAGCCTTTGCTCCGGATTTACGTTAGACGGTTCTATGACTGAAAGTGAAACCGAGCCTTTGGGTTGCCGGTTAACGACTCCGGAACTGCAGCGCCGTAAAACTACTGTCCTGGCCTCACTCCGCGACAAGATTCAGTCCCGTAAGGAAACACCAAACGGCTACCAATTTGAATTTGCTTCAACCGATGCGATTTTGGGTGAGTTGATAGAGTTTGTAAAAACAGAAAGAGCCTGCTGTCCCTTCTTTGAATTCAATGTCCGGGTGGGTCGCGAAGGCGAACCAATTTGGCTGGAACTATCCGGTCCGGAAGGCACCAAACAGTTTATACGCGATGAATTGGGTTTCCTGAACACGGATGCAACTATTCTGTAGAAATATTAGTCATTGGAAAAAAATATGCTCCGCACCCTCATCCTCTTGCTGTTGATCTCCTCCCCCGGTTGGGGGCAAACCACCGTAGAGCGCGCCAAACAGTTGTACGACCAAAAGAAAGTCGATGAAGCTGTGGTTTTACTGGAAGGTGTGAAAGAGGAACAGCCGGGGTATGCAGCCGCTCAATACTACCTCGGGCGAATCGCATTCGATAAAAAGGAGTTCGACGATGCCGTTGATTTTTTTGAAGAAGCGACGGAAGCCAAAGATGGCCAGGTTTCCGACTACTACACGTGGCTGGGCGACACTTATGGGTCCATTGCAGGGGAAGCGAACGTGATCCGGCAGGGGTTCCTTGCACCCAAAATGAAGAACGCCTGGGAGAAAGCGATTGCGCTTGATGCCAAGAACATCAATGCACGCTTCTCGCTCATTCAGTTCTACACGCAGGCTCCCTCACTGATGGGCGGGAGCATGGACAAGGCCAAGGAAATGGCGAAGCAAATAATGGCGATCAACCCCGCACAGGGGCATCGGTCGATGGGGAACCTCTATGTGAGGGAGAAGAATCTAGTCGCTGCCGAAAAAGAGTACCAGGAGATGGCCCGGCTCGATCCCACGCTTGTGTCCGCCCTGGGCAACTTCTATGTGAACCAAAAACTTTACGACAAAGCGTTCGTTTTTTTTGAAGATGCCTTGAAGAAGAACCCACAAGACATGCTCTCGGTGTACCAGTTTGGCAAGGCATCCGCACTTTCTGGCCAGCGGCTCGATGAAGGAGAGCAATACCTCTTGAAGTACCTGGGCTACACGCCTAAGCAAAATGAACCTTCACATGCCGGCGCCAACATGCGACTCGCACAAGTGCTCGAAAAGAAGGGGCGAAAAGCAGAGGCCAAACAGAAGTTTGAGACAGCTCTTAAGCTGGACGGCAATCTCCAGGAGGCGAAGGACGGATTGTCGCGGGTCTCGAAACCCGCCCCTAACCCCTAAAAGGGAACTTAGTGTTCCCAATGTTGACATCCTTGGTTCCCCTTCAGGAGCCAGGGTCACAACGCGCAAGAAACCAACCAGGGACTTTACTTGAACATGGGGGGCACCTGCTCGTCCCAATTTGATGCATCTTGAAAGGCTTGCGCAAGCAACAACAAGGCCGCCTCACCATTCAATTTGCTGATAAACGAAATACTAGTGGGGCTGCCCTGCGCATTGAAGCCGTTAGGTACTACCACACACGGAGTGCCGGTGAGATTGGTCATTAGTAGTTGTGATCCACCAAAAGTTGGCGCTACGATCACATCAAAGTCTTTCGTCTTTTGATGAAACTCATTCACGAGGAGCGTGCGAACCCGCGAGGCATTGATGTAGTCCACGGCCGGGATGAAGCGCGCTGCTCGAAACGAATTAGGCCACGCGTTACGCCGCTGGTCGGTGAGCAGGCTATCGCGGTTTGAGCGGGTGAGGTCGTCGAAGGCAGCTGCAGCTTCTGCGCTAAGCATGAGCCGCATGGCGTTCAAAGGGAGTTGGGTGGTGAGATCGACGGGCACCAGTTGAATCCCAATCGAGCGAAGCACTTCGAGCGCTTTTTCGTCATTGGCTTTGGTGGGATAGTCTTCTCCAAAGGCCTTTTGCATGTACCCGACGCGTAATTGTTTGACATCTGCCTTGCGGGTGAAATTGAAAGGCGTTTCCCGAGTGGAGGGGTCGGCAGGGTCAGTGCCACGAATCACGTTGAACACGATTGCGCAGTCAAGGGCGCTGCGGCAGATGGGTCCAATCTTGTCCATGCTCCAGCAGAGGGTCATCGCGCCGCTGCGGCTCACCCGACCGAATGAAGGACGAAGCCCTGTTGTTCCGCACCGTGTCGAAGGTGATACAATCGAACCGAGCGTTTCCGTGCCCAGGGCGAAGGGCACCAATCCAGCAGATGTTGCGGATGCGGAACCTGCCGAGGAACCACTTGAACCCTGCTTGAGATTCCACGGGTTTTTCGTCACTCCACCGTACCATATGTCGCCCAAGGCGAGGGCGCCCATCGTCAGCTTCACCACCAGGATGGCACCGGCGTCATTCAGTTTCTTAACAACGGTCGCCGTTTCATCTATCACCTGGTCTTTGTAAGGAACAGCGCCCCATGTTGTCTTCGTGCCCTTCACTGAGAGGAGGTCCTTGATTCCATAGGGAATACCATGCAGGGGGCCACGGTATTTTCCAGAAGCGATTTCCTCATCTGCCCGCTTGGCGGCGGACAGAGCTTCCGTTTCCATGAGCGTGATCACGCACTTCAACGTGTCACCATATTTTTTCAACCGGTCGATGTAGAGTTGTGTGAGTTGTGTTGACGTTATTTTCCTTGATTTGATCAACACAGCAAGCTTATGTACTGGAAGAAATGCGATCTCTGAAGGGGAGGCCGGAACAGCTAGGGTTTTGGGCAATCCCCAGTCAATGGTGTTCTGCCGTGCGTCAGCTTTATACCCGGCAGGAGTCGGTTCGAAGGGCAAGGACATGACTGTCCCATTTCCCAGCGCAAACTTGTGCAGGGCCTTGATCGATTCTTTTGTGTTTTCAAGATTTCGATTCAGCGAGTCCCGTTCTGCCGCAGTAAAAGAAAGATCGATGAACGGTTCAATATCGCGGGTGGGTTGTGATTGACCCGATGCGATAAATCCGACTATCACCAGGAGGGTGGAAAGGGCGAAGGTCACTTGCCCTGAGCTAGCCTGCCCTGAGGTTTCTCGAAGGGTCGAAGGGTTTTTCATACATTTGAATTAGGTACGAAACTTAGCCAATCGGCTGAATCGAGATGAACATTTTTCCTCAAACCAATCCGAATACTATGAAACGCTTGTTCATGATGGCGCTTGGCTGCCTGGTGGCAGCAAGTGCCTTTGCACAGCCGGCCGTATGTCATACCGCCAGCACCACCAAGTTTGCAAATTTTGTGCTGGATGAGGATTTCAACGCCGAGCACCCGAGTCCACGCGAGTATGAGCACGAGAGCCTGGCCGGTGGCGAAATGATAAAACTCAAGTGCCCCGACGGCACCGAAGCGAATGCCTGGATCATCAAGCCTGCCAAGTCATCCAATCGCTGGCTGTTCGTTTTCCAGGAGTGGTGGGGATTGAATGAAAACGTGAAGCGTGAGAGCGAAGACTTTTATAACGCCCTCGGCGATGTGAACATCGTAGCCATAGACATGTACGACGGCAAGGTGGCCACAGACCGGGAAACGGCCGGCAAATACATGTCTGAATTCAAACAGGAACGTGGTGATCAAATCGTTCGCGGAGCCATCGCCCTTGCAGGCCCTGGTGCCAAAATCGGAACTGTAGGCTGGTGCTTTGGCGGCGGTCAATCCCTGCTTGCATCACTCCAGGCCGGGAAGCAAGCTGCCGCCTGCGTCATGTATTACGGCATGCCCGTGGAAGATGTGAACGTGCTTAAGACGCTGAACTGCGATGTGCTGAATATCTGGGGAACGCAAGACCAGTGGATCAACAAGGCAATGATGGACAAGTTCGAAGCCAACATGAAGGCGGCTGGAAAGAAACTGACCATCAAGCCGTACGATGCCAACCATGGCTTCGCCAATCCCAGCAACCCGATGGGGAACTACAATGAAGCTGCTTACAAAGACGCGTTCAAAGCGACCACGGAGTTCTTGAAGGCCAAGTTGAAATAATTTGAGAATTTGAAAATTTGAAGATGGGACAGGTTAAACAGGATCGTCCCAAACTATTCTTATTAGACGCCTACGCGCTCATCTACCGCGCTCATTTTGCATTCAGCAAAAATCCCCGTATCAGTTCGCGGGGGCTGAATACTTCCGTCGCGTTTGGATTCACGAATACCCTGCTGGAAGTTCTTTCCAAACAAAAGCCGACTCACATCGCTGTTGCTTTTGATACGGCGGGCCCGACTTTTCGCGACGAGATCTATAAAGAATATAAGGCCACACGGCAGGAGACGCCGGAGGACATTCGCACCGGCATCCCGATCGTAAAGACGATCATCAAAGCATTCAACATTCCCATCCTTGAGATGCCGGGTTTCGAGGCCGACGACATCATCGGGACCATTGCGATTAAGGCAGAAAAGGATGGGTTTGATGTCTTCATGATGACCCCGGACAAGGATTTTGGGCAGGTGGTGACTGACAACATCAAGTTGTACAAGCCCGCGTACATGGGTAACTCGGTTGATGTCCTCGGGCCGAAAGAGGTTTGCGAGAAGTGGGACATCAAGGAAGTCAGCCAGGTAATCGACATGCTCGGATTGCAGGGCGACACCTCTGACAACATACCAGGCATTCCGGGCGTCGGACCAAAGACGGCAGCTGATTTGCTCAAGCAGTTTGGTACCGTGGAAGGTGTGGTCGCCCATGCAGAGGAACTGAAAGGAAAGCTAAAAGAGCGAGTACTTGAGTTCGGCCAGCAGGCGATTCTCTCAAAGCAACTTGCGACAATCAAAACAGATGTACCAGTTCCATACGATGTGAAAGAGCTGGTCTACAAGGGCCCGAACAAGGAGGCACTTGCGCCGATATTCGAAGAGATGGAGTTCAAGACAATGATGGCACGTGTGTTCCAGCAGGGAGTCGGTGCTGCGGCCGCAACAACTTCTTCAGAAATCATCGAAGGCCCTCCCCAAGGCGCCCAGCTTTCCATGTTTGGCTCCCCAGCCTCCGGTGAGGTGACTGAAAAGCGCGCAGTGTCAGGCAAACGGTCCGTGCTGAGCAAAGAGGAGAAAAGCAGCCTTCTTGAAAAGTGGAAGGATATCCGTGAGGTGGCCGTGGAAGTGTTGACGGACGAAGCGGAGCATTTTGATTTTAAGATCACCGGCATCGCCCTCTGCGCCACGGCGGGTGAAGCGCATTTTGCGGAGGCCAATCAGTTGAAGGACTTTATCCCACTGTTGGCCAACGAGAGGATTGTTAAGGTTGGGCACAACATCAAGGCATCCATTCTTGCACTGAAAAAGGCCGGAATTGCCATGAATGGCCCTGTTTTCGACACCATGCTGGCTCATTACCTCATCGAGCCGGAGGCTTCGCATGACCTGGCCATCATCGCCAACCAGGTTCTCGGGGTTCAACTTTCAGCGGAAAAAGTGGGACAGGAAAAGGCGATGGAGCAAGTCGATGTAGCCTTGCAACTGAAAGCGCCCCTGCAGCGTGAGCTGGAGGTGCGTCGTCATTCCTTGTTGGCAAGAGACATCGAGATGCCCCTCGCCGGCGTACTGGCTACCATGGAGTCTGAGGGAGTCAAGATCGACGAGGAATCATTGAAGACGATGTCGGAGTCGCTGCGCAAGGACAGCGAAAAAACACAAAGGGAGATTTTCAAACTTGCTGGTACAGAGTTTAACATCGGGAGCCCAAAACAACTCGGCGAGATACTGTTCGATCGGCTGAAACTTCTTGACAAGGCGAAGAAGACAAAGACCGGTCAATACGCAACGGGCGAGGATGTGCTTCAAAAACTGGCGCCCGAGCACGACATCGCAAAGAAAATTCTTGACTTCCGTGAGTTTGAAAAACTGCGCTCCACCTACGTCGATGCGTTGCCCAGGATGGTGAGTCAGCATGACGGTCGGATTCACTCCGACTTCCGCCAGGCTGTTGCTGCTACAGGACGATTGAGTTCGAACAATCCCAATCTCCAGAATATTCCGATCCGCACGGAGAAAGGAAGGTTGATTCGAGGCGCTTTCGTTCCGCGAGACAAGCAATTCCGATTTATGTCGGCCGACTATTCGCAGATCGAGCTTCGCATCGCTGCCTCGTTTGCGAAAGACACGACCATGATGGAGGCCTTTCGTACCAAGCGCGACATTCATGCCACCACGGCAGCCAAGGTGTTTCGTGTCCCCCTCGACAAAGTCACTCCCGACATGCGGCGCAAGGCCAAGGAAGTCAACTTCGGCATCCTGTACGGCAGCACGGCCTTCGGGCTTTCGCAAAATTTAGGCATCACGAAAACGGAGGGCGCAGAAATCATTGAATCCTATTTCCGTGAATTCCCCGGCATCAAGCGATACATGGACGACACAATCAACCATGCACGCGAAAAGGAATTCGTAGAGACCATCCTGGGGCGGCGGCGCTACCTGCGCGACATCAACTCACGCAACATCACGACCCGGGGGTTTGCAGAGCGAAATGCCATTAACGCCCCCATCCAGGGAAGTGCAGCGGACATCATCAAGATCGCGATGATAAACATTCACCGCTGGCTGGAGCGGGAGAAACTTAAAACACGGATGATCCTGCAAGTGCACGACGAACTCGTATTTGACCTCCACAAGGACGAGGAGGAAGTGGTGAAGCCGCGCGTCGTGGAGTTGATGAAAACGGCAGTTCTTATGGGTGTCCCAATGGAAGTAGAAGTGGGCGTTGGGAAAAATTGGCTTGAAGCCCATTAAATGAAGACGCGGAATGGAGGACGAGGGTATCCAAAAACCCCCCTCTCCATTCCAGCTTCTTCACCGTTGTTCTTCTTTCAAATTCCTGATTCGACGTGGTCCATACCACAGCCAAAAGCCCGTGATCGTCATGACCAACAAGCCCCAACCGATATAGTTGGTATAGATTAGTTTGAAAGCGTCGCCGATGATCGAACCGTCGTGTATGTGTTCAATCCAGTCGGCGTGACGAGGTGCCACAGACAGAGCTTTGCCTGTCTTACCGTCAATTTGCACTTCATAGTAGTTGAGATAAACCACCTTGATGATTCCCTTGTCAGGTCGTGCGTCGATGCGCTCGATGCCGGACGTCTCATGACGCACCGAATCCAGCGCCCGATTGGCGGAGCGCACGACCTGATCATAGGAAACCCATTCGGAGACATCCGCAGAGCCGCCGGTATTCGTAGGGGGCTGAAGAAGATCGACATCCTTCTTCCAGCCCAGGAGTAGCCCGGTCACCGCGCTGATGAACATGAACAGCACAACGCTGATTCCGATCCAATGATGAAGCGACCGGAACTTTCTCAACCAAATGACCAGGACATTACTCATGCTCAGAATTTTATTCGAACCGTGGCGAAGAGGTTACGCCCCGATGCGTTGATGCCGGAAGCAAACATACGATACTGAAGGTCCATCATGTTATCAATCCCGGCCTGGACGGTGAACATCGGGTTGAGTTCGTAGCCGAGGCGCAAGTTAATGGTATACCATGATGGCATTCCTTCTGCTGGAGCATACTGCGCATTGTCTTCACCGCTCGTGCTGTAGTCCTCAATCCGTTTCCATCCATTGAAATTGGAAAATAGTTCGGTGCGAAACTTCTTGGTAAAGTACTGGATACCGATTCGACCGAACGATGGAGCGACGTGGTCGAGTGGCGATTCATAGGGCTCTGTACGGACGCGTCCTTTCTGGTCGTTGTACGTTGCCGTAAAGGCAATATGATCGGTCAGATCAGCGCGAAGTGCGAGGCTGTAACCAAGGATGTAGGCCTTCTGCACATTCTGACTGGAAACCACATTGGCCGGATATCCATCGTACATCACGGTCGAGGAACCATTGAACGTGGTCGGTCTTGTCGCGATAGCGTCGTAGAAATCTGTTGCATAGAATGTTGCTTCCAGGCGAACCTTGTCTCCAAAGAATTTGGTGACGCTAAAATCACCGTTCAGCGTTTTCTCCGGCTTGAGGTCAGGGTTTGGTACAACCAGCGTTCCCGTTGTTGTGGGGTCGCCGGCTACACTTTCAAATACTTTGGCCATGTCGTCGATGTTGGGCACCCGATAACCAGCAGAGGCCATAAACGAGAACTTCCAGGACGACGGGGTATAGATGATTCCGAGGTTCGCGCTTCCGAAGGTTGGT
>CAZJWV010000003.1:0-78051 GCA_964549855.1 uncultured Ohtaekwangia sp.
CGTAGACAGGCCCAGCCCGCTAGGGACGTAGAATCCCTGCCGGGCCATTCGTTCGGCATGGGGGTAATGCTCACCCTTGAAGAGTCCCATTTGTTGAAAGACCGGCTGCTCGTGCATGCACCAAAAGAAGGGGCGCGTTCCAATTTGAGCGTCGCTCAATTGTTTAATGGTCTCCTGGCAAGAGGCCTCGGAGTCGGCGATCAGTCCAAATACCCAATAGATACTCTCGGCATAAGGTGTTCGTGCCAGGGGCAATTGAAATCCCGGAAGGCCCTTGAGCCTTTCCTGATAGCGCGCACCCATCAGTCGCTTTTTGGCAAGGTGGGCGTCGATGTTCTCCAGCTGGGCCAACCCCAGGGCAGCCTGCATGTTGGTCATCCGGTAATTCCAACCCAATTCACGATGAACGAATCTCCGTCCCGGTTCGAAAGCCAGGTTCCGCAGTTTCTGGCACCGGTCTTTGAGATCGGATTTGCTCGTAAGGATCATACCGCCCTCGCCGGTGGTGATGAGTTTATTGGGATAGAAACTGAATGTGCTGATATCACCGAAGCTCCCGCATTTTTTCCCCTTGTATGTTTGGCCGTGCATCTCGGCTGCATCTTCGATGAGCAAGAGATTGTGTTTGCGGCACAACTCCAATATTGGATCCATGTCAACAGGCAACCCGTAGATGTGTACTACGAGGATTGCCCTTGTCTTTGCTGTGATTTTTGATTTCACCTGGTCCACGTCCATGTTCCAGGTTACCGGGTCAGAATCTACCAGGACGGGTGTGACGCCTGCACGCACCAGGGAAAGGAGGGGAGAGATGATGGTAAAAGTGGGAACAATTACCTCGTCACCTTTCTCCAAGTTAAGTGCCTGGATGGCTACATCCAGCGCAGCTGATCCATTGGACACCGCGACTCCAAAAGACTGCCCGATATACGCGCTGAAATTCGCCTCAAATTGTTTGATGAACTCACCCTCACTTGAAATCCAGCCCGTTTCTATGCAGGCATCGAGATACTTCTTCTCATTGCCTGAGAGCAAGGGAGTATTGACCGGGACGGAAACGATCTTGCTCATCGGGCTTGAAGGATGAAATTCACTCCCCATGTATTTACGGAAGGGTCTGCGGCGGTAAGGAACTCTTCTGCTTTCAGCAGTGAGAATCCCGTTTTCCCTGCCAGTGCGCTAATCTCCGGGATATCAAAGTGTCTCATCGGGTGGGATTCCTTCAGGTGAGTCACCTCTCCATCACTCTTCTGTTTTACTTCAATTTCGTAGTTGACGGTGACGATATGACGAACATTGTCGACAACAGGTTCTGCATAGCGTGTGACTTCGATCTCATCATCTTCAACTTTCTTAACCCGCGATTCCGGCTTCTGATGTTGCACGGCCGGGGTATACCAGACGTCAAACACAAAGATACCTCCGGGCTTAAGCGCATGGCGCGTCTTTGTGAAGAGGCGGGTGAGATCTGCGTCCGCATTCACGTAACTGATTACATGGAATAGCGCGATGCACACATCAAACGTCTTGCCGGGTTCATACTCAAGGATATCCGCCACATCGCAGTTGTATCCGTTGGACCTGGCTATTGCTGCCATGTCGCTGCTGCGCTCGACTCCGGACATGGAAAACCCCATCTGTTGCAGGAGCAGGCCATGACGACCTGTACCTGACCCATATTCCAGAATGGTCTTGGCGCCTGGTTGATACCGCAGAATGGTGTTCCGTATGTATGCGGCCTCAGCCTCGTACTGTTTTTCCGCGTAAAGCAGGTTATAGTATTGGCTGTAGGCTTTGAAAACTTCTGATTCCATTATTCTACCGCGGATCAGTGAACCACCCGGAGACTATTTGGTAATTACCTTGTGCTGGTGGACAGCGTCGAAACGGACCTTGTCCTCTTCTCCAACGTACGGCCCTTGCTTGACTTCGATCATCTCGGCATCTTCAAGCATCTCAAAACCGTGACCACCGGCGGCCAGTAGGACTACATCGCCTTGAAGGAGTACACGGCTTTCAAGGTATTCCTGGTCATCGGTGTAAAAATCAACACGAACCTTTCCGGACTTGATGTAAAGAACCTCCTGGGTTAGCGTGACTTTGCGTTCGACCAGGTTGTGACGATGAGGAGCGATGGTGTAGCCCTTTTTCCTGTTCATGTAGCCGAGCTGCTGTGAATAGTCGCCGGGTGTGAAGAACTCGATGCCCTCCTTGCGATAGCCGGCCCGGATGATAATGGCCAACTCCAACCCAGAATGTTTTACCACTTCAACCATGCGGGACCTGCTGCAACATTGACTAAACTTCCTACGGGCTACAGGTTCGCGCAAGATCGTTAACATTGGCATATATTGCCAATTCCAAGGGTTTTGAATTTGTAACGAGGCACAAAGCAACCGGCTTGCAATAATCAACGCATCGATGGAAGATTCGTTCTTGGTGAAAATGGGTCGCGGATTAAGAAGCTTGTCACGCTCATTCGGACTTGAATTGTCGCGCTACAATCTTCATCATTCGGAAGAGCTCTTGCTGAAAAGAATCCGGGAGCACCTGGGCATTCATACCATTCTCGACGTGGGTGCCAATGCAGGTCAGTACGCCCTGCAGGCGATGCAACATGGTTTCAATGGGGCGATATATTCCTTCGAGCCCATACCTGGAGTTTTCAATCAGTTAGAGATGGTTGCCGCAAAGTACCCACGCTGGCACGTGCACAATACGGCCATGGGCGCATCAGTTGAGGAAGTGGAAATTCATGTCTCTGAGAATTTCGTGAGCAGTTCTATCCTGGAAGTCACTGCCGCATCCACTGACGCTGCGCCGGCGTCACGAACGACCCATCAGGAAAAAATCAAGGTGTCGACAGTGGACGTCTTCTTCTCCAATCACGCAGGGCTAAAAAAGGAAATCCTTTTGAAGCTCGACATCCAGGGGTATGAACTGAACGCCCTAAAGGGTGCAGTTTCATCACTGCCGTCTATCAAAATGATACAAGTTGAATTATCGTTTACAAAGCTTTATGAAGGCGGCCCTTTGTATGACGAAGTAATCGATCATCTGCGCAGGGCAGGATACGAACTCTTTACCCTCATTCCCGGCTTTCGGGACGAACATTCCGGAAGGATGCTGCAGGCAGATGGAATCTTCGTGAGGGATCTCTAAAGTTTCAGAAAGAAATCGTCTTCATGAAGGTGATGATTCGATCGCGCAGGGAATAATGCTCGAGTACGCGTTTTTGACCCGCAGCAGCAATGCTTTTTCGCATTCCTTCATTGTTTAGCAGGCCTTTAACTTTCTCCACACATTCACCGGCTGAACGGTAGGCAACAACTTCCTTGTCGAGATCGAAGATTTCCGAAAGATTTTCTTTCCAGTCGGTAACAAGGCAAGCACCGACGCCGGTAGCCTCATAGAGACGGATGTTGGCAGCGAATGCACCAGCGGCGTCGATGTGGTTGTTGATCGTCACCCTGGAGTCGGCCAGGATCTGATACATTTCGCGTCCACAGGCCTGACCCCGGCTTGACGCCAGGAGCCTGTTCAACTGCAGGGATTCCCTTGCCACCCCACGTACCAGGTTCTTGGCCATTTGTTTCGAGAGCAGCGGAATGTGTGTT
The DNA here is from genome assembly GCA_964549855.1 of uncultured Ohtaekwangia sp. Classification (GTDB taxonomy): domain Bacteria; phylum Bacteroidota; class Bacteroidia; order Cytophagales; family Cyclobacteriaceae; genus ELB16-189. The sequence continues at coordinate 3,618 of CAZJWV010000003.1, forward strand.
GCACCACTAATCCAGTATTGAGTATCAACGGATTTATTCAACGCCGAAAGAAGCTCAAGGCGTTTGAGGTGACCGTTCTTGTGGATGTTGAGCGATCCGACGAACGACACGTCATACCGTGGAGGTCGCTTGTCAAGTTTATCGAGCACCGAGGTTTCAAAACCAAAACGAAAATGATAGGTGGGGATGTTTTTGGCTTTGTAGAATTCAACGGTTCCCTCGTGACACGAAGCGATCATGTCGGTGGATTCGTAGCGAAGGGGATCTTTGAGGGCGAGGCCATCCCAGGAGATGATGAAGCGAATGAATGGGAATCTTTTTTTGTAGTAAGAAGGGGGCCTCAACTGATCTTCAAAGAAGATGATTTCGGGGCGGTAATGGGCAATCTGCGCATCCAGGATTTGATTCTGCCAGTCCTCATTGCCATACACAACGGAATTTTCTGCGGCCCATTTTTTTTGAGCGGAAGCGATGTTGTACACTATTTCAGTCACTTCCATCCTCATTCCTGATTCGAGGTGCCGTTTCCAATAGTCGGACCAACCGAAGTCGAAGGAAAAGAAAAACGTCATCTGATCTGAGAACGGACGATCCGCGATCTGTGGATCACGATTCGTAGCCAGCCGAACGAATTCAAGATAGTAGGCAGAGACCTTAAGGAATCTCATCATCGTGCGATCGCCTTGGCCTTGTCAGACACAATCACACTGTCAGGCGGGTATTCTCCCGACGTCACTTTGGTGGCCATGCCGACAATGCACCGGTCGCCAACGGCAGCACCTTTGAGGATAGCACTCCCCTTGCCTATCCACACATCGTCGCCGATCGAGATGGGCTGAGTGTCCGGCTTTTCAACTTCGGAGCAGCCCACCGGGTAGCCAGCCCGGATGCGCTCGCGACGCTTCGAATGATCGACCGAGTGGCTGTTGGTGTCGTAAATGTCCACTTCGCTCGAGATGAGGCAGTAATCGCCGATATGTATGCGTTCGTCACATACGATTTCGCCGTTAGGCCCCATACTCGTGTACTCGCCAATCTCCAGGCGTGAGTTGAAGCGCAAGTGAATTGAACTGGCAAGGTTGGCATGGTGCTGAATGTGCATCGTCCCGGATTCCACATGCACGCTCCCTCGCGACTGTCGACTATGGCGCATGACCACGCCGTCGTGCAAGCGAATGTCGGATTGCGCTTCCGCAACAATGTCGACATCATGGAAGGAAGCATTGTCTCCGATTTCAATTTTTCCACCCCTTTTTACCGTGATGCTCGACCGGATGAGTGTGATGCCCTTGCCCAAGGTCAAGAGGCCTCCGTCTTCTACCCGGATTCGGCTTCCAAATCTCCGGATCCCTCCCGAATAGGTAATGCCCCCACGGAAAAGGCACGAAACCCGGAAGAGAATGCCGGCGAGGAAGAAGTAAATGGATTTTGACAGGTTCATGCGTTGTCCGGATTTTTCGCAACTACGCCTCGCATTTCCCGGATGAGCGAAATGACTTCATGGTTATGACGGCGTGCCCGGGGAACCAGTGCATTGAAGAGCCAAATTGCCGACAGCATGAGTAAAGCAAGAATGACCAGGTCAAGGGCAAGCATTGCCAGGTGAGTGGGCTGGAATATCGGAAAATAGGTAAACAGCACGAGAACGGCGAGTCCAGCCACAAAAGGAAGGAGGGTGGCAATGAGGTAGGCACCATGCTGAAAACTTTCTTTCAGGAAGCGCTTCATGATCACATGAAATAACAACAAACGGGCTATGGCAGCAAACAGGATGCCGTAGCCGGCCCCGTTGAGGCCATACAGCGGGATGAGCACGAATGCACCGACAGCGGTGCAAATACCTGTGAAATAGGAAATCAGCGTCGACTGTCTCACCTGGGAATTTCCCATCAGGAAGAAGGATTGAACGACCGTGATGGCGGCGAAGATCCCAACCATCAGGAGGCAGCGCATCACCATCTCTCCCTGGCTGGCGAAATCCTTGTCAATCCAGATTTCCAGGGTCGGGCGAGCAAGGACAATAAACGGCATGAAGCAGGTGACGCCGATGGCCGACAACAAGTAGTTAGACCGAATGAGCCCGGTGAACTTGGATGACGGCTCACTGCCGGTGGATGCGCTGAACATCGGAAACAACACTTCGGCCATTTTCCATATCGCCGACAGCATTCGCTGTTGAATTTGCAGAATTACGTTGTAGACGCCCGAGGCAACGGCGGGAAGGTATGCCCCGATAAAATACTTGTCGGTTTGGTTGGTGATCAATCCACCCAGGTTACTCAACGTTTGCCATCCGCCGTAACGAAAGGAAGACTTCCACACCTCCTTGTTGAACCCAACCGAAGAAACCAGTGGACGGAAGTGATACAGGTTGAGCCCGAACCAGAAGAGGAGAGACAAGAATGCCCCGATCAAGGTACCCAGGGTGTACCCGATGAGGTTGTCATAGAAATAGATAAGAGTGAGAATGCAAATCGTGCTGATGATGCTGGCCATCGAATTGCCAAGGGCAACCAGTTTGAATCGCTGCAACGCGGAAGGCACCGACAAGTACACGGCCGTCAGCTGCCGCACGAGCCATCCGACGCCCGCCATGATGAAGCAGAGCCGAATGGTCTCCAGCGTTTCGCTTTTGAAATCAAAGAACGCATACGCTAAAGGTGGACCTACGAGACAAATAACGACCATGCCCACAAGCCCGACGAAGACACTCATCACCAGTGTGGTTCCGATGTACTGCTTTACCTTTTCGAGGTCGTCTTTGGAGGCGTACTCCGCAACAAACCGGACGTTCGCTTCAGCAAAACCGAGGTTGGTAAGATCCAGGGGTGCAAGCAATGCCATGATTAACGCGTAAATACCTACGGCGTCAATCCCGATCGTATGAATGATGATCGGGTAGCTGACGAGGCCGAGTACCACCGCGATCGCATAACCCGATAAATTCGTAAGACTGTTAAAAACAAGCTGTAGCGACTTACTTGTTGGCATCAGGAATGACCCGTCACTTTTAACAGGTGTGATGCAATGTACTCGATTTTGGACTCGTCGAGTTCCGGGTAGAACGGTAACGAAAGTACCGAATCCTGGCAAGCAGCGGCGACAGGGAATTCTTTTGGTAAATGCCCGAATCGTTTATAGGCTGGCAAGAAAGGAAGTGCCGTGGGATAATGAATCGCTGTCTCAATACCGAGTTTTTTAAGTGCGTCCATCACCCTGGCCCTGTTTTCAACCCGAACGACATACAAGTGAAAGACATGACGCGCATCGGGCCGGATCCTGGGAGTTGGGAGCGAAGCGGAAAGAAGTTCGGTGAAACGAGCGGCGTTCCGGATTCGGGATTCGGTCCAGGCATTCAGGTGCGGAAGTTTGGCCGAAAGAATCGAGGCCTGCATGCTGTCAAGCCGGCTGTTGCGTCCCTCGACCTGGTGATCATGCTTCTTCACTTGTCCATGGTTGGCGATCATCCGGGCTGTTGCGGCAATGGCATCGTCATTGGTCAGCATGCATCCGGCGTCGCCGTAAGCACCAAGGTTTTTCCCTGGATAAAAACTGAAACTCGCCGCATGACCCCACAACCCGGTAGTCACTCCCGCGATAGATGCGTCATGTGATTGTGCGCAATCTTCGATTACCGTCAGGTTGTGCTTTTTCGCCAGGTCCATTATCGCCGGCATGTCGGCGGGTTGTCCATACAAGTGGACGGGAATGATGGCTTTGGTTTTCGCATTGATTTTTTCGCGGATGGCATCCGGACGAATGGTGTAGAACTCCGGATCGATATCGGCGAATACGGGACGAGCCCCAACAGCTGTAACTGCTTCGGATGTTGAGATCCAGGAAATGGCAGGCACAATTACCTCATCGCCGGGTCCAATGCCGGTAACCGACAACAAAATCTCGAGTGAGTCTGTGCCGTTTCCGCAACTCATCACATGTTTTGCTCCCATATGGCGGGCGAAGCTCTCCTCGAATTTCTTTACGTATGCACCACCGACAAATGAAGTATCCCGTATCACCCCGGAGATGGCCTCATCAATTTCACTCTTGATGGACAAGTACTGGGCTTTGAGATCGACGAATGGTATCTGTTCCACGGCTACAATGGCTTTATCATTTTTGCGGGATTGCCCGCATACACCCCTGGCTTGACAATATCTTTGGTAACCACTGCGCCGGCCCCGATCACGGTGCAGTCGCAAATGGTGACGGGGAGGATGGTGGCATTCGAACCAATGGACACCTTATTCCCAATCGATGTTCTCTTCCAAAGCGATTTGTTACCGCCTGCGGGTTTGCCTTCGACAAACAGGTCGTTGATAAACATGACACCGTGCCCTATGAAACATGCAGCCCCGATCGTTACCCACTCACAGATGAACGTGTGTGATTGGATTTTCGTACCCGGGCCAATCGTTACATCCTTTTGGATTTCAACAAACGGCCCCACAAAGCAATCGTCGCCAATGACACAGCCGTAGAGGTTCACTGGTTCAACCACCTTGACATTGGCTCCAAAGGATACCTCTTTGATTCCGGCAGCATGGATCCTGGGTTCCATGGCTAACCCCGTTTGGCGGCTACGTAAATCCGGTCAATGATCTCAACCGTCTTCAATCCTTCAAAGCCATTGGTAGCGATGACGCCGCTGTGGGAAAGAACTTCGATGACATTCTGATACACCTTGTCGTGGTTGGACATCGAACCCTGGTACTTGCCGTACTGGTTGGGCGGATTCCCGGGTGGCAAGTCTTTGATCTCAAACCCACGAATACGCTGGTACTCCAGTTCGTTCAGGTATTGTCCGCCGATCTTGACGGTTCCGTGTTCACCGAAGAGGGTAATCGAGCCCTCCATGTTTTTCTCAAAGCTATTGATGGTGAAGTGAATGGTGCCCAGCGTGCCGGAATGAAACTCAAGATTCACCACACCGGAATCTTCAAACTCAATGATTCCCTCGTGGGCAAAATTTCCCATCCGCGCGCTCACGGCACGCACATCGCCGATAATCCAGTACAGCAAGTCGATGAAATGGCTGAACTGGGTAAAGAGGGTTCCGCCATCGAGCTTTTTCGTTCCCTTCCAGGAATTCTGGTAGTATTCGGGGTTGCGGTTCCAGAAGCAGTTTAGTTGGACACTGTAGATCTTGCCCAGCCTGCCTTCATCCACGGCTCTTTTGACTGCCGCCACCGGAGGATTGAATCGATTCTGTTTCACGATAAAGAGCCGGCGGTTGGCGCTTTCGGCAGCCTTGATCATCTCCCCGCAATCGTGCACACTGAGGGCCATGGGCTTTTCACAGAGCACGTGGAAGCCGGCCTTTGAAAGTTTTATGGAATGTTCAGCATGAAGCCCATTGGGTGTACAAATTGCGCCAACATCAAATGAGGTGTCACTCTTCAGAAGTGCCTCGAGGGAGGGAAATGCCGGGATGTTGTACTTTTTTGCGATGAGATCGGCCCGCGTGGTGTCATTGTCGCAAACGGCGGCCAGTTCGGCGAGGTTGTTGATGTGTTCCGCATGACGTTCACCAATCCTGCCGCACCCGATAAGTGCAAAACGAATCTTTGCTTTCTGGTTCATCCGATGGATTTTTGAACGGCCGGCTTGCCGATAAGGTGCAAAAATAACGCATTTGAAATAAACCACTCGCCCGCACGGATGAATGATCGGTATTCGGCGAAGCCCGTCGCTATCTTTGCGACGACTTTCTTCGCGAGTCAACCTCTATGAGTCAAGGTCATCCGGAAATATCCATCGTAACCCCCAGCTTCAACATGCTTCCCTACCTGAAGCGCTGTGCAGCATCGGTCGGCGATCAGGGTGTGAACGTGGAGCACGTAATCATGGATGGAGGTTCATCCGATGGAACTCCAGGCTGGCTGGTTGGCAACCCTCATGTCAAGGGCTTTTCAGAGAAAGACAACGGCATGTATCATGCGCTCAACAAAGCGATTGGCCGTTCGACGGCGGAGATTGTTGGCCACTTGAACTGCGACGAACAGTACCTCCCGGGTACGCTTCAACGCGTGCTCAACTTTTTCAAGAGCAACCCGGACGTGGACTTTATCGCCGGTGATTTTCTCATAGTCGACAAGGATGGAGGGTTCCTGGCTTACCGGAAGTCGTTCCATCCAAGATGGCCTTACTTTTTCAGCAACTACCTCTACACCAACACGTGCACGCTGTTTTACAGAAGAAAGATTTTTGAGCAGCTGAAATTTGATGAATCGTTTCGCTCCATTGCGGATGTCATATTCTTGTATGATGTGATTCAATCAGGATTCAAGGGAGCACATGTGCCAGGATACTCGGCCGCCTTCACCTACTCAGGGGCCAACCTTAGCCTTAGCCCGGTATCTGAAATAGAGAAGAAACGCCATGGTGGATCCCTGCCACTTTGGTTTCGAATACTCAAACCGGTTTTCTTTCTCCTGTTTTATCTGGAGAAATTGATTCATGGTAACTATAGCCAGGGAGTTTTGGAGTACGAACTCTTCACTGGTGACTCACCGCAAGCCCGGAAGGTTTTCCGTGTGCCCCGGCCAACGTTCCGGATTCGATTTGTGAGGAAAGACTAGGTTACCGTATTTTTTCCATCCGCGATTCGCAGAAGGCCACAACTTGGAGGTGGCCCGGCTTCCTTCTAACATTGTATCGCGATGGGGCCAAGCACAACCGCCGGAATGACGTTGGATTCAGGAACATCTTCCGACCGTATCCTGCATGGCGTGGTCTATGGCTCATTGATCTGCGCCTTCACATCTGGGCTGTCGGTTGAACTGGGCGGACTTACATTGACCGCGGCTCACGGGGTTACCCTGGTGCTGGCGGGATATCTGGTTGCTTATGCGGCGTTCAGTCAACAGAAAGTGCGGATCATTTACCGCGACGACGTGTCGATGTTCTTGTACTTGATTTTCTTCACCAACCTGTTCTCGACCCTCCTGAATTCTCCCAACCGTCAGTACTCATTGCGGGGTTGTGTTGTCCTTATGTCCATGTTGCTGCTCTACACTGTTGTGAGATCAGGAATCCGATTGACTGGCGGACTTAAGGCGGTTAATCGACTTAAGTTGTTTAATTGGGTGTCGGCCGCGTTTGGCTTGGCGTGTCTCGTCGTCGCGACGATGACTGGATCGCCCAATCTGGGAGTTTCGTTTGGCCACCTTGCAATAGGCATGGAAACCCTCGGCGAATTTATTCCTCCTTCCATCAGGTCTTTTAGCCTGGAGCCGAACCTGTTTGCCATCGGCACTGGCACTGTTCTGAGTTTGTCGATCGGACGATACCTCATGGGGGACCGAGCAGCGGGTATTCTTGTTTGGATGATGGTACCGGCTATAGCAATTCTCTTTGCCTACACGCGGTCGGTGTACGTGGCCCTGGCCATGACTGTCTTTGTGCTGATGATCCTGGCCCGGCAGACGCGCGCGCTGGTGCGAATGGTTTCGGCTGGTGTTGTTGTCGTCGGAATTGGTTTCGCGCTGGGGCTCGTCCTGCCGGAAAACCATCCGGCGAAGAAGGCGGCGGTTGAGCGTGTGAGCACCCTGATGGATTTTCAATCGGGAACAGGTGAGGGCCGCTTGCTCGGATACCAGGCCGCATGGAAGAGTTACCTGACGCACCCCATCGTTGGCAACGGCACCTTTTCAGCGGATACCCGCGCCTATAATCCATACACAGGTGCTTACCAGGAGCGAATGGGTGCAGCGGGCTGGTTGACCGGTTCAGTTATTCAAGCCCTTCACGACACAGGCCTTGTAGGGCTCGCGGTTTTACTCGGTTTGTTTTTGATGCTGCTCTTGAAAAATTACCGGGCCTTTCGACGCCTGCCAATTGGTGATCCTAACAAGGGACTCATTCTTGGATTCATCGGTGGCAACCTCGTGCTGATCATTACGTCCCAACTGTCGTCGCCACTGCTGACTGCCTTCCCCTATGTTTTTTGGGCAGTGAATATGGAGTTCCTGCATGTTTTGAAATGTAATTCCGAGAGTGCATCCGCGCGAAAACATCCAAGTCGCGCATGAGGATTGGCATCGACGCTAAATGGTATTTCGAGGGTCCGCCCAGCGGCCGCCGGGTAGTGAGGGCACTGGTGGATGCGCTGGCCTGCATGTACAACCATCATGAATTTTACCTTTTTCTCAATCGACGCCATAAGCACAAGTCGAAGGAACTCCCCGAAACATTCCACAAATTGTTTGTGTGGGCAGGGAACAACCAGCTATCCAACTTGTTTGTTCTGCCCCGTCTTGCATCCACCCATGGCCTTGATGTTGTACTCTATCAGAACTTTGCCCCCCTGTTTGGGAGCACCCTAAAAATCGCCTACATCCACGACGTACTCTTCCTGTCCCACCCCGCTTACTACACCCTGGCGGAACGACTTTACTTCGCGCCGCTTCGTTTTCTCACGCGCCACGCAGACGGCGTGATCACCGTTTCGGAAGAGGAGAAGAAGCGGTTAATTCAATATCAGTACGCCGCCCCTGATCGAATAGCTGTAGCTCATCACGGCGTAGACTCGAATTTCAAACCGAAGGATAAGTATGAGACGGACCTCGTCGAAGAGATACGCAGGAGGTACGACCTCCCGGATCGATTTATTCTTTTCGTCGGCAGACTGAACCTGAGAAAGAATCTCGACAACTTGCTTCGCGCAATCCCTCTGTTGTCCGACAAAAGCATTCCGTTGGTCTTGGTGGGATCCACCAACTGGAAGGAGTCGAACCACGAGCGGATTATCCATGAGTTGAACCTCCAGGACCGGGTCGTGTTCAAGGGGTCGATTACGGAGGATCTCGGGGTCGTTTATTCACTGGCAACTCTTTTCTGTTTTCCCTCTTTTGCGGAAAGTTTTGGATTGCCGCCACTGGAAGCGATGGCGTGCGGGGTGCCAGTGGTTGTATCCAACACCACCTCCTTGCCGGAAGTATGCGGAGAGGCCGGCACCTATGTGAAACCGGACGATCCCTCCTCCATTGCTGCTGCCATTGATAGTCTGCTGTCCAATCCTCAACTTTATAACCTGAAGCGGTCGCAGGGGCTGGCGCAAGCAGCGCAATTTACCTGGGAGCGGGCTGCTACAACAATCCTGAAAGCGATGGAAGAAGCAACCCAACTGAAACCGTGAGGCGACTCCTTGAACGCACAATTGGCGGCCTGAAAGGAGATTCCGCCTATCGTCTTGACCCTTCATATTCCACACGACAATTGCTGAGCATCGTTTACCATCGCGGCCTTCAATTTTGCCGAGGCCTATGGATTAGGATCTGGATACACTCTTCCGGAGCGGTCTTTGCCGGCCGACGAGTGGTGATTGAGCACGGCTACCAGGTGCGAGCCGGCCGTAGTCTGATCCTTGAAGACGGCGTTTGCATTCGTGCACTATCCGGCCAGGGTGTAGTCTTCGGTGATCACGTTACCGTGGCCACCCAGGCCGTGTTGTCGTGCACCGGGGTGATCGCGGAGAAAGGGTTCGGCATCATCATCGGGAACAATACCGCCATCGGTGCCCAATCATTCTTAGGCGGCCAGGGCGGCATTCGCATCGGCAACGATGTGATCATGGGTCCCCAGGTGCGCATCTTTTCGGAAAATCACAATTCTGCCAACGCCTCCGAACTGATTCGCAAGCAAGGGCAGTCGCGGAAAGGGGTGAGCATTGGCAACAATTGCTGGATCGGCGCGGCCGTAACGATTCTGGACGGTGTGTCAGTAGGAGAGGGATGTGTGGTGGCGGCAGGCGCGGTGGTGACCGAATCCATTCCTGATTTCAGTGTGGCCATGGGTGTTCCGGCCCGTGTTGTGAAGTCCAGGCGCTAGTTTGTAATGACCGGCTTATCCTTTGTGTAGCCGGAGGCAAATAGAGTGAACAGCAGCGCGAAATAGACAATTCCTTTATTGGATTCCAGGATAGATTCGGAGCAACTGAATGCAAAAGTGACAAGGAGGAATACCAGGAATGGAACGTCACCACGTATGAGCGCCATCTTCAGGTAAAGAAAATAAAGGAGCGCCCACACGCTCACGCCAAGCAGGCCTAGTTGGACGAGGGTAAAGATCCATTGATTGTGAGTGTCCCAACCGACGTATCCTTCACGTTGGTAGCGAGGATCAGTCCATAGGGCGTTCAGGTAGTCTTGCGTGTCGCCCGTGCCCGTTCCCCAAAACACCTGGCCATCACCGACCAGGTGTGTGACCGACAACCTCCAGAAAAGCAATCTCATGTTTAGCCCGGTGATGCGCTCTTCCTGCCAGTTGCCGAGGTTGTCGCGGGTTAGAATAGATAGGTTTTCTGTAAGCTCCGTGAAGCGGCCTCGTGTCGTATCATTGAAATACAGGACCGACGATCCGACGATGAACAGGGCACCTAGCGAAAGAGCGAACAGTTTTCGATTCACACGTCGATAGAGGAAATAGATCGACACAACCGTGAACGCAAGGATGCCGGTTTTCGAAGCCACCAGAATCAGGAAACCTAGAGAGTATGCGAACATGCCAAGGAGGGCAGGCAGGCCCCAGCGGCGTTCCAGCCACCGGTCAAGCACGCTGTCGATCAAACAGAGCATTCCGATGGCGAAGTAGAGGGCGTAGTACACATACGGAATAAGGGGCTCCGTGAAGACTTCGAAATAAAAAGCGTTTTGGTTTTCCAAGACCAGCAGCTTGTAGGCACCTGCGAGCAGAAGAAAGGCGCTCGATACCACTGAGATCACGCCGATCACCAACAGGACATTTTTTCTGACATCGGTTCGCCGGAATGCGGGCAGTGCCAACACAGGCAAAAGAAACAACGAGGCTTTCTTTTCGAACGCGAAGTATCCTGCTTCCATGTTGGTGGTGTACGCCAGACCGATGACCATCAGAAGTAGGAATGCGCTAATCAGTTTTGGTAGCGGATTGTTCCTGAAAGAATCGACCACCTCGCGAAGTGGCGTGGTGACCAGGCAGTAGAGCAGCAGGAGCGCGATCGTCGCATTGCTTGCTGGTATGGAGAGGAACAACCCTGCGTACGCCAGGGCGAAAAGTGAAGTTAGAATACGGGACTGATTGGAGAGGAGGGAATTCATCGGCAAACCTCGCCACGCAATGTATATATTTGGCGCCGAAACCGCCCGACCAGCGCAGCAGATGAAGATCGCCATCCTTGGGACAAAAGGAATTCCCAACAACTATGGGGGCTATGAGCAATTCGCGGAGTTTATCTCGCAGCGGTTAATCGCTCGTGGGCATGCGGTCACGGTGTACAATCCGTCTTTCCATGCCTATCGCGAGGATTCCTACAAAGGTGTGAGGATCATCCGCAAGTACAGTCCGGAACCCCTTATCGGCGGGTCGGCAAATTTCATCTATGATTTCCTTTGTCTCAGGGACGCGCTCACCCGCGACTTCGATTTGATCTATGAGGCTGGCTACCACAGTGTGGCCCCCGCTTACCGAATGTTGGGCGTCAGAAAGATTCGCAAGCCCGTGATCGTAACTAACATGGACGGACTGGAATACAACCGGTCGAAGTGGAGTCATTTCACGCAGCAATTGATCCGACGACTTGAGCGCATCGCAGTACGTGATTCACCCCACATGATCTCCGACAACATTGGCATCCAGGAATACTACCGTGATAACTTTGGTAAGGAATCTTTTTTTCTTCCCTATGGAGCCGATCCCGTCACCAACGTCGATCCTGTCCACCTGGATCCCTATGGCGTTGCGCCATACAACTTCATCATCCTCGTGGCGCGCTTTGAGCCCGAAAACAATCTTGAAACAGCTTTGGATGGCTTTCTGGCATCAGGATCAAAGATGACTTTCCTGGTAGTGGGGAACCACGAAACGCGGTATGGCCGCTACCTGCGCTCAAAGTTTAGCGATGATCGGATTCGGTTTACGGGTGGTATCTACTCCAAACCTGTGCTAGACTCACTCCGTCACCACGCCGCTGCTTACATTCATGGTCACAGCGTAGGGGGGACGAACCCCTCTCTCCTCGAGGCCATGGCTTGTGGATCCTTCATCCTTGCCCACGACAATCCCTTCAATCGAAAAGTTCTATTCGACGCCGCGTATTATTTCCAGAATTCAGAAGAGATTAAAGCGTTGCTCACGCAATTGACGGATTTGCGCCAACAGCAGGCGAAGGCGTTTGGGGCACAACACCTTAGGCGGATTCAAACGGAGTACAATTGGGATACCATCGTCGATCAGCATGAGCGATTATTTCATGAACTTGTAGGACAAACGCAACCCTTGTGATCCGCCTTTTCAACGCCGTGCATCGAGATTCAGTAAATCAACGCTTCAGGCAGCAGCGGTTTCGTTTTTTCCGCGAATTGATCGAAGGCGTCAAACTGGATCGTCCGATACGCGTTCTCGATGTCGGAGGCACGCAATCATACTGGGAGAACATGGATTTCACTCCTGCGAATGTTCACTTCACGCTCTTCAACCTGATGGAGCAGGAAGTGTCCTTACCGAATTTCACCAGCCTTCATGGCGATGCAACAAACTTGGCGCAGTTTCAGGACGGAGCTTTTGACCTGGTTCACTCCAATTCCGTGATCGAGCACCTCTTCACCTGGGACGCCCAGGTGCGCATGGCCAGGGAAGTGATGCGCGTGGGGAAGCGGTATTATGTGCAGACACCGAATCGCTTCTTCCCCATCGAGCCGCATTGGGTGTTCCCGCTCTTTCAGTTCCTGCCGCTTGGTTTGCGCATCAGCATTACGGAACGCTACTACCTGGATACGATTGCCCCCGAAGAGCGGCGACGCGTTGCCGAAGAGCGCGTTAAAGAGGTACGCCTGCTCACTGAAAAGGAAATGAAAGCATTATTCCCCGGCGCCGGCATTTACCGGGAAATATTTTTGGGGTTGAAGAAATCAATCACGGCTTATTCGTTCTAGTCCGCCCTTTGACGGACGGATTGCTGCAAAGAAGAGTCGTACCTTTCGGAATGCAACGGGGTGTTGACTATTCAGACTGGCTGTTTTGGCCCTTCTTGCTGTTTGTCTTTCTTGTTCCGCTCAATCAGTATTTGAGTTCCGCATTGCTTGTGGTGCTTGCACTGGCCGCCCTTGCCGTGCCTGGTCGCCTGCGCCTGGCGATCAACGTCGTGAGGCGCTCATGGGATTTGTTGCTCTACCTCCTGGTGATTGTCTTCGGTGTGTTCAACTCCGATGATCAGGAGCCTGGGCTTCGCACCCTGGAGACCAGCTTGAGTCTCCTGGCCATGCCCATTGTCGTTCACCGGATGGGAAAATTCTCAAGTGAACGCCTGCAGAAACTGTTTCTATCGCTGACAGCAGGCTTGCTTGTAGCCAGCGTCATTTGCCTTGCCTTCGCGGTAGTGTCCTACCAGCGTAAAGGGTCGCTGGAGGTTTTTTTCTTTTACAACCTCACGGATATCATCGGCTCGCATCCAACCTACCTTGCGTACTACCTGATTGCAGCCATCACTTTCGGATTGTACGTGCTTCATGAAGAGACGGTGCCGGTGTCACGACTTTGGATTATGTTGGCTATCATGGTCCTCTTTGGCATGATGTTGCTGACGGCCGGGATCACGGCATTTGTCAGCATGTTGTTTGTACTGGCCTACTTCCTTCTTCGCTTCCTCCTCGAAGTAAAGACCAAGGTGCGCATAAAAGGACTTGTGGTCGTGCTCGCTATGGTTGCAGGCTTGTTCACATTTAATGAATTGCGATACGTCGATCCCTCGGGATTTGTTGCCGATGATTCCTGGGAGCGGCTGGGTCTGTGGGAATCCGCACTGCGCGCACGCCCCTTCAGCTTTTTCGGGGTAGGTAGCGGAGATTACCAGGCAGTGCTGAACGAGTACTATGAGACTCACGGGATGCCGGCGTATGCAGCTTCCAACCTGAATGCCCACAACCAGTTTATAGAAAGTTATGTGGCACATGGCATCCTCGGCCTTGCTTGCCTCCTCATCATGCTCGTCCGCCCGATACGCCTGTCGGTGAAGAGCGGGAATGTCCTGGGTACGTTGATCTTTTTTCCATTTCTCATCTACGGCATGACCGAGGTGTTCCTCGGGCGATACCAGGGTGTGGTCTTTTTTGCAATACTGTCGCAGTGTTTCGTGGCCTTCTTCCAGGTACTCAAACCATCATTCGTCCTTAGGCGCGCGTAGTATGTCATCGATCATTCGCTTTCTCTTTTTCGCCGCTGATGTGATCCTGCTGAACCTCTGCCTTTGGCTTTCTTATGTGCTGCTTGGCAGTGACCCATGGGGGGCAGACCGTGCCAACAGCGTCTACCTGTTTATACTAAGCAACTTGTCATGGATGTTCCTCGTCGTGGTGGCCAATCCTTACCAGTTCTCCCGGCGTTGGAGCTTCAGCAAAATCCTGAAGAGCCAATTCAGTTTTCTGCTGATACACCTCCTGGTGGTGACTGCCCTCATCGTCTTGTTCAGGAAAAGTTACCGTCCCGAGCAGCTGGGGTTAACTTATCTCTTGTTCACCTTGTCTTTTTTCCTTTGGAAGCTGGCTGCGTGGTTCGGTGCCTCTGCCTGGTCCGATCCGCGACTGACCTCGCGGCGTTACGTGCTGGTTGGCGATCCAGACCTGGCCCGCGAAGTGCGCCGCTATTTCCTCGTCCACGAAGAGTTGGGTTATCGCTTTTGTGGTTTGTTTCCCCTCGAGGAAGAGCGCATGCCGCTGGACAAAGTGAGGGCATTCTGCGAGGAACACATGGTGTCGGAATTGTTCTGCTGCTTGCCAGGAGTCACACACCGTGAGTTGCGTCGCGTGGTGGATGTAGGTATGAACGAACTCCTGAAGGTTAGATTGGTTTCTGACCGCAACTCGTTTGAACAGCGCTCGCTCGTTCTTGAGCGGTACGACCAGGTTCCTGTTTTCGATATCTCCACGATTCCCCTCGACAACGTTTGGAACCAGCGCTTGAAGCGATCGTTTGACCTGGCCTTTTCCATCGGAGTGATTGTTTTCGTACTTACCTGGCTGGTTCCCATCGTCGGGCTGGCAATTAAGTTGGATTCATCAGGACCAATCTTTTTTCGCCAGCGTCGAAGCGGCCGGAACAACCGGCCATTTGACTGTATCAAGTTTCGAACCATGGTAGTGAACCAGGAGGCAGAGGACCGCCAGGCGACATTGAATGACCCGAGGGTAACCCGCCTTGGTGCCTTCCTGCGAAAGTCGAGTCTCGACGAATTTCCACAGTTTCTCAATGTGTTGTCAGGCGAGATGTCGATAGTGGGCCCACGGCCACATCCCATCCGGCTCAACGAGAAATTCAGGCCGCTGATCAACAAGTATATGATCCGCCACTATGTGAAGCCGGGTGTTACCGGTCTCGCACAGGTGATGGGATACCGGGGTGAGACCCGTCTCGTGCGAGACATGCGAAACCGGATTACCCTCGACCGGTTTTACATTGAGAACTGGACTTTCTACTTTGACATCAAA
The DNA here is from genome assembly GCA_964549855.1 of uncultured Ohtaekwangia sp. GTDB lineage: Bacteria > Bacteroidota > Bacteroidia > Cytophagales > Cyclobacteriaceae > ELB16-189. The sequence goes on from CAZJWV010000003.1 coordinate 19,076, forward strand.
ATCATCCTGATGACGGTGTGGTCCGTAGTCCGGAGTGACGAAAAAGCCTACTAGGTCATGACCATCGCTCGGGAGCTCATTTTTTCGTTTATCGCATTCCTGGTTTCCTTCCTGCTATTTCCGGTGGTGATCAAGGTATTCAAGCGGCTCGACTGGTACGACCAGCCCGGAACACATAAGATCCATAAAGCGACAACTCCTTCGATGGGAGGAATCCCAGTGCTGGTGGGAACGCTGCTAGCGCTATTAATGTCCCTTCCCCTCCAGCAGTGGCTCGGCATGAAGTACTTCTTCATTTCCGTGGTTCTCATGTTCCTTATTGGCGTTCGCGATGATGTGCTGGCGCTCTCACCCCGGCAGAAACTCGTAAGCCAGTTTCTTCCGGTCTTTGTGCTGGTCTTTCTCGGCGACGCACGTTTGCTTTCGTTCTATGAAATCACCGGTGCCGCACCCTGGCCTCCCTTCCTCGTGTATATCATCAGCCTATTTACGGTCATCATTGTCAGCAACGCTTACAACCTGATCGACGGCATCGACGGATTGGCCGGAACGGTAGGCGCACTTGTGCTGACCTTCTTTGGGACTTGGTTCTATGTAGCGGGGAATCCCTACCTCAGCCTCATCGCCTTCTGCTTCGCAGGGTCGTTGGTCGCGTTTCTCTTATTCAACTGGCAACCTTCATCAATCTTTATGGGCGACACAGGCGCATTGACTATCGGGCTGGTCCTGTCCTATTTTGCCATACGCTTCATTAACGACAACGCAGCGCTTCCAGAAGAGCATGAGGCAAAATTCCATGCCTCCATTTCCACTGCATTGTGCATCCTGATCATTCCGCTGTTTGACACGCTGCAAGTGATTCTCTTTCGGCTCAGCCGCTGGCAGTCGCCGTTCCATGCCGATCACAATCACATTCATCATCGATTCCTACAGACCGGCAAGACTCACGCGGGGGCAGTGCGTTGGATAGCGGCCATCAACGTCCTCTTTATTGGCCTTGCACTGCTCTTGCGAGATCAGCCCGACACCATTCTCCTCCCCATTGTTGTAGTCCTCGGCCTCTTGCTTAATTTTGGCCTCCGTCGGAGAAAACCCGCCGATACCCATGCTTGAGACCGTTGCCTCACTTCAAAAGGAAATCCTGGCCACAAAGCCTGCTTCACCTGAGGAGCTCGAAGCATTTAGGTTGAAATATCTCAGCCGGAAGGGCCTGATACCCTCCCTGTTCGAAGATCTAAAGAAGCTCCCCGCTGACCAGAAGAAAGCAGTGGGCAAACCCCTCAATGAATTAAAGCAGTTGGCGGAATCCAGCTTCAAACAATGGTCTGCGGGTTTGAGCGATGCTTCCCCGGCAGGTGACCAGGGATTGGACCTTACGCTGCCACCGATTCCTGATACGCTGGGCAGTCTTCACCCGCTCACGCTCACGCGCTACCGGATCATCGAGATTTTTGAGCGATTGGGTTTTTGCGTAGCCGATGGACCCGAGATTGAAGACGACTGGCATAACTTCACCGCACTCAACTTCCCTGAAAATCACCCGGCCCGGGAAATGCAGGACACGTTCTTCCTGGATCGTAACCCGGACATGCTCCTTCGAACCCACACCTCCAACGTCCAGATCCGACTCATGGAGAAACAGCGGCCACCCATCCGGGCCATCATGCCGGGGCGCGTGTACCGCAACGAGGCCATCTCTGCCCGTGCTCACTGCTTCTTCCACCAGGTCGAGGGGTTGTACATTGATCGCAATGTGGGATTTGCCGACCTGAAGCAGACACTCTATCACTTTGCAAAGGAAATGTTCGGGAAAGATACCCGCATCCGGCTGAGGCCATCTTTCTTTCCGTTTACCGAACCCAGCGCGGAGATCGATATCTCCTGCTTCATCTGCCATGGCAAAGGCTGCAACATCTGCAAGCAGACCGGGTGGGTGGAAATTGCCGGTTCTGGCATGGTGCATCCCAATGTGCTTCGACACGTCAACATCGACCCGGAAGAATTTACCGGGTTTGCATTCGGGATGGGCATTGAGCGAGTAACGATGTTGCGCTACGGCATCGACGATCTCAGGCTGTTTTCAGAGAACGATGTCCGGTTCCTGAAACAGTTTAAGCCGGTCTTTTGATGGGTTCCATCCGTACCGTCGGTGTTGTAGGGGCGGGGACTATGGGAACCGGGATTGCGCTTCAGTGTGCAGCAAGTGGCTTCCGCACACTCTTGTTTGATAAGGATGGTGCTTCCGCTGAGCGGGCAATGACAATAATTTCCGGAAACCTGGATGCCTCGGTGGAGAAGGGCCGGGTAACCTCAATCCAAAGAGCAGAAACCTTATCGCGCCTTCAGCGGGTTCACAAGCCTGATGACCTGAAAGTCGATATGGTGATTGAGGCAGCGGTTGAGAAACTGGAAATCAAGGCCACGCTTTTCAAGGAACTGGAGGCTATCAATGGCGGACGGGCGATAATGGCCACGAATACCTCTTCGATTTCCGTACTGGCGATTTCCCAATCGATGCGCGACCCTTCAAGGTGTATCGGCCTGCACTTCTTCAATCCAGCCGACCGGATGAAACTGGTGGAGGTGGTTCATACATCCTCGACAAGTGCTGCTGTGAGGAGTGAGGTCCTGGAATTTGGTAAAGCAATCGGCAAAACTTGTGTCGAGACAAAAGATTCGCCCGGATTCATCGTTAACCGGGTAGCAAGACCCTATTACGCCGAAGCCTTGAAACTTGTAGATGAAAAGAAAGCCGATGTGGAGTCTATCGACGCACTCATGCGATCGACAGGATTCAAGATGGGTCCCTTTGAATTGATGGACCTCATCGGCCTGGATGTTAATCTTTCCGTCACCACCTCCGTGTGGGAGGGGCTGGGCCGCCCCGGCAAGTTCAAGCCGAGCGCCACCCAGCAAGAGTTGGCTCGCCAAGGGTGCCTGGGCCGCAAATCCGGCAAGGGGTTTTACAACTATGCGAAGAATCCTTCCTGAAGTATTGCGGGCTGTAGCCTGGTGCATGCTGGCACTTAGTTGCACGCCAGATCACAGCGACGACCCGATCCCTTTCGTCCCGTTTCCTGATTTTGTGATAAACCTGTCGGCGCCGGAATACCAGCCGCTGCTGGTGAACGGGGGTTACAAGGAAATCGGTTCGATAGGTGTGCGCGGTGTGATTGTGTACCGGCTGGACGCATCTACTTTCAAGGCGTTCGAGCGCAATTGCTCCTTTCGGCCGAACGAAGCCTGTGCGACAGTGAACGTCCACTCGTCGAATTTGTACCTGGTGGATCCCTGCTGTAGCTCCAGCTTCAGTTTTCCCGATGGCATGCCTTCAGGTGGCCCTGCCACACGACCACTCCGTCAATACTCCACCGATTTGGTCGGGGCGCAGCTGACCATTACCCAGGAGATCCTTAACTAGGATTTTGCTTGCGGAGGTAGCTGTGCGACTTCCCGTAGGCAAAGTAGATCACTAATCCGAAGACCATCCATCCGAGCGCCACGAGTTGTGTGTTCGGATCGAGGGACAGTATCAGTGTGGTGCATACGAGCATACCCAGGATGGGCACCAGGGGCACCAGTGGTGTAGCGAAGGGTCGCTTGGCCTCTGGGTTTTTCACCCGCATCACCCACACGCCGGCACAAACCAGTACGAAAGCGAAGAGTGTCCCAAAGCTGGTAAGGTCTCCGGCCACGCTCCCGGGTACAAACGCAGCAAAGAGGGCGACGAAGACGAACAGGATCATGTTGGATTTGTACGGTGTGCGGAACTTCGGGTGCAACTCAGAAAAGACTTTCGGCATGAGCCCGTCCAGGGACATGGAGTAAAACACGCGGGATTGTCCCATGAGCATGACGAGGATCACAGAGGAGAACCCTGCCAGGATGGCCAGTGAAATCAAATTGGCCAGCCAGCCATAGCCCGGCATGTAGTGCTGAATGGCGTAGGCTACAGATGCTTCCTTCCCTGCCACGGCGAAGTCAGTCCAGGGAGCGACGCCCGTAAGTACAAAACTGAAGAGCACGTAGAGAATAGTGCAGAATACCAGCGAACCAAGAATCCCGATGGGCATGTCGCGTTTGGGATTTTTCGCTTCCTGGGCGGCCGTAGATACGGCGTCAAATCCAATGAAGGCAAAGAAAACAATCGCGGCTCCACCGAGCACGCCTCCGAAGCCATGCTGCCTGAAAGCCTCATGACCGGGGGTACCTTCAGGAATAAAGTAAGGCTCGTGGTTGGCAGGGTCGATGAACTGCCAGCCGACGGCGATGAAAATCAGGACGATAGTCACTTTCAGGAAAACGATGATGGCGTTGACGATCGCCGATTCCTGTGTTCCTTTGATCAGCAGAAGTGTGAGGATGACCAGGATTCCGACGGCAGGCAGGTTGATCAGGCCCTGCACCCCATCGACGGAGGTTTCCATGGGAGAGTGACATAACTCATAGGGGATTGCACCTCCGAGCAAGTTGTTTAAGTATTCGCTCCATGCGATGGAAACGGTAGCTGAGGCAAGTGCATACTCGAGGATGAGCGCCCATCCGATAACCCAGGCGAGGAATTCACCCAGCGTAGCATAAGCATAAGTGTAGGCGCTTCCGGCAATGGGGATCATGGATGCAAACTCCGCATAGCAAAGACCGGCGAATGCGCAGCCAACGGCGGCGACCACGAACGACAGTGTCACGGCGGGTCCTGCGGCTTCACTGGCTGCCCACGCGGTGCGGACAAACAAGCCGGCTCCGATGATGGCGCCGATACCCAGCGCGATGAGGTTGGCGGCTCCGAGGGTCCTTTTCAATCCCGTGGTGGAGTCGGCCCCCTGGGCCATCAGTTGGTCGAGTGATTTTTTGATAAAGAGGCTCATCGGCAGCGGTTGCGGTTTAGGTAATGCCTAAAAGTAGAAAATATCCCGGAGTAAAAAGCCCCAAATTCTGTGGCCTTTCAGGTTATAGCTAGTCTAACCATTGCGCCGCGGAGAGGAGGGAAATCACCTTTTCCCTGAACGCATACACATCGTACGGAGCGTTGTAAAGCACCACGACAAGTACTTTCTTGGACGGAATGGAAATGTAGTAAGCCGCAAACCCGCCCTGGTGCCCCGTGTGCGCAATCACTTTCTGCCCATCGGGTGTTCGGCTGATGAACCAGGACCAGCCGATGAAGGGAGGTTCAGCACCCTTCCATCCTGGAAAAGTCTTGATTGTTGCTGACGAATCGATGCTGGGCAAGTCAAGAAACGTCGCGCGCCGCAGGGCCAATTCATATTTCGCCAACTCCTCTGTCGAGCTCCACACGCCGCCGTTCCCGGCAGCACAGAATGTTGGCTCTTCACCGTAGTCGTCTTCGCGCCACTCGCCAGCGATCCGGGTGTAGCCATGCGAAACACCAGATGATGGATGGGAGCCGTCGGTGATCGTACTCGTCTTCATCCCTGCTGGTTTGAAAATGACCTCGCCAATAAAACCCTGCCACTTCTGACCGCTCACTTGTTCAAGAATCAACGCAAGCCCGTTGAAAGCGGGATTCGAATAATTGTACTTCGTCCCAGGTTCAAACTCCAGCGTGTCGGTCTGCGTAACGGGATACCAGTTTTGTGCATCGTCGGCCGTGAGGTAAAAGACGGAGTCGCGGCTCACAGGGCGGTTGTCAGGAAGCCCGGATGTATGGGTAAGCAGGTGTTTGATCTTTACTCTCTGTGCGATGGCTTTATTCTTAAATCCCGGAAAATACTTGAAGAGACTGTCCTCAACGGAGAGTTTTCCTTGTGCTTGCAAAATCAGGATGCCGTTTGCGACAAAGGTCTTAGAAATGGAACCGAGGTTGAACAGTGTCCTGGATGTGACGGGCTCGCGTGTGTTCAGGTCGGCAAGTCCGTAGCTCTGCGAGAATATCATCGAGGTGTCTTTCATTACAAGCACTGAGCCGCCGGGTTGATCACCCTTTAGGTGTCCTTTCAGGAAGGCATCCAACTCCTGGCTGAATTTCTCTTTAGGCTCGGGGTTCGAGCACGTGAAGAAAAAGACGGCCAGGCCAACCAATATCTTGCTTTTCATTTCTTCTTTGGCAATTCAGGGAGCACAAAACTGTCCAGCGGGCTGGGCAACTTCATCGTGGCTTCAATATCCTCGACTTTTCTCGGTGCGTGCGCCGACAAATGTTCGTACCCATCGCGGGTCAACAGGTAATCATCTTCAATCCGCACGGCGATGCCCCACCATTTCGGATCGCACTTGCTGTTCTCCGGGATGTAGATGCCCGGCTCGATGGTGATCGCCATTCCTTCTTGCAGCGTGTTATACTCGCCCTTGTCGTGCACGTCGAGGCCGATGTGGTGGCAGCAGCCGTGAGGATAGTATCGGTGCGGTTCTCCTTCCTTGATAATGCCAAGGTCTTTGAGCCCCCGGTCGATGACCACACGGGTAGCCTCTCTGAGGTCGGGGAACGGGGTGCCGGGCTTGCAGATCTTCATCGCCGCCTCCTGCGCTTTCAGCACAAGCTCATAGATCTGTTTCTGCTCTGGCGAAAACTTTCCATTGATCGGAATGGTCCGTGTTATATCGGCGGTGTAGCCCCGGTATTCAGCACCAACGTCCATCAAGATGAGATCCTTGGATTCAATGGATGGTTTGTAGTTTTCTTCGTAGTGGAGGATGCAGCCGTTGTGGCCGGATCCGACGATCGACGGATAACCAACGTCTTCAGCGTGGTATTTCTTGTAGACAAATTCGTGGATGCCCTGCACCTCCAGTTCACTCATTCCTGGGTGCATGGCCTTCATCACTTCAATTTGAGCCTGGCAGGATACGAGCACCGCTTTGCGCACCAGTTCGATTTCTTCCGGTGTCTTGATGCCTCTCAACTGCGCCATGATGGTCGAAAGCCCTTGCGTGTCAAGGTTGTTCTTGGGGGGCTCCGTCTTGACGGTGAGACGTGCCGGGTCCGGGTAATTTACCTTTTGTTTGAATTGAAGAATCAGGTCGGCCAGGTCGGATGAGTCGCGGGGGCTGTCGCGCACATCATTCTTGAAATCGGTGAATAGGATCTTGTCAAACTTTGAAAAGTCAACGCCATATCGCTTGAACTCCTTGTTCTGGTAAGCAAACTCCAAACCCAATTTATTCTTCACACCCTCTTCCCCGAGTCGTCGACCGTCCCACATCTCGGCTATCTCGTTGCGCATTTGGACAAAGATGATTTCGTCATACAGATTCCCATTCTGAGCTTTTTGCTTGTCTTTAAAAATTAGCAAAACTGAATGCGGCTCCTTGTACCCGGTGAGGTAGTAGAAATCGGCGTCCTGGTGGTATTCGTAATTGACATCATTGGACCGATTGCGAACCGGCGCGGCGAAATACACGGCAACGGAATTCGGCGGAAGTTTTTCGCGCACCAATTGCCGGCGCTGCTTGTGAAATTCCTTGGAAAGGAAATCAGAGGGAAGGTCCGGAGATTGGGCGGCACCACCTTCGGGGAGAAGTAGGGCAAGCGCCAACAAGCACGCTTTGATTGGAGAACTCATAGGGTCAAAGGTAGGGGCTTTTGAAGTTCGTGCCAGCGGCCTTCAATGAGCGGCGGAAATCCGTGGTCTTCACCTCCCTTGCGGTAGAATTTTGGTCAATTTTAAGCGCTGATCTCATTTCCTCTGGCGGCCCCCTAATCAAAATTCCTATCTTTCAAAAAACTGCCCGGTTTGAACAGGCTGCTTTTCATTCTGCTTATTTTAATTGCCACAGGTGTTCAGGGTCAATCAATCCTGGAATACAAATTGGATGGCTCGGAACTGGACAAGAAACTGATACAGGTTCTCCAGGAAGTGGAACGCAGCCAGTCAGCACAATTTTTTTTCCTCGATGAGTGGCTGACTCCTTACACCATCGGAAGCAGCTACAAGGATCAGACCCTCGGCGATATGCTGGAGGAATTGCTCAAGGAATCCGGCGTAAACTTTGTCCTTGTTCACGACCGCGCACTTGTATTCCTGAAGGATCCGGCTGTGGAAATGGACCGGCGCGAGGCGCTGGATCTTGCGGCACGGAAAGAACAGGCCATCGAACGGCTTTCGGTAGGCAACCCGGATCTCTTCCGCCCTGGAAGAGTTGTAACCCTTCGCGGCCGCGTCTTCAACAGTGAAGACCAGACTCCCGTGGTAGGCGCTACGGTGGTGCCGAACACGCATCCCGGAACGACGACAGACCGTGAGGGGCACTACGAACTGAAGTTGCCCAGTGGGCGCTATGTACTCACCATTGACTTTGTAGGTTTTCGCGAGCGCGTGATCGATCTCACGCTGTATGAAGGGGGTGCCTTGAACCTGGCCCTCGAGGAAGCGCCTACCTTGCTTGAAGAAGTTGTCGTCAGTTCCCAACCGATCAACGAACTCACCAGCAGTCGTCCGGGCCAACTACAGCTTTCCATCGGCGCGATGAAGAAACAGCCCTCGCTGATGGGCGAAGCAGACCTGGTGAGGCAATTGCAATCGCTCCCTGGCGTCAACACGGTAGGGGAAGCGGCAGCAGGATTCAATGTACGGGGAGGCAGCATCGACCAGAACCTGGTGCTTTATGACGGGCTCCCCTTGTTCAACACGTCGCACTCACTTGGGTTCTTTTCGTCCTTCAACTCGGAGGCAATCCGTGAGATGACTTTTTATCGGGGCGGCATCCCAGCCGAATTCGGGGGACGAGGGTCTTCGGTGCTGGACATTCGCAGCAAATCGGGTGATCTGGAGAAATGGCGTGTAAACGGCGGCATCGGTATTATTTCTGCCAACCTGATGGTTCGCGGACCGATTCAGAAAAACAAGACAACCATCGCAGCCAGTGTCCGGGGGACCTACGCAAACTGGTACCTCGACTTGCTAAAAGACACCTACAGAGATCTCAGCCAGGCTTCTGTCGGGTTTTATGACGGCGGTCTTCGGGTTGATCATTCGCTCAGCGACAAATCACGGCTGTCCTTTTCATACTACCGCAGTTACGACAAATTTCGGGTTCGGGGAGACACCACTTTCTCGTGGGTAAACCAATTGATCTCTGCACAATTGAACCACACGTTTTCAAGCCGTCTCAACGGAACATTCCTTCTTGGTGTGGGTGATTATCACTACAGTGTTACGAATGATGTTCCAGCACAGGCGTTCGAACTGAATTACAAAGTGACCTATCCCACGCTGAAGATGGACTTTCAGTACACGGCCGGGATTCATCACCTCGGTTTTGGGGTGCAGGGCACCTACTACAGTTTTAACCCGGGAACCCTGAAGCCGACTTCTTCGGAGTCCGGGATCGCAGCCATTTCCATGGAGCAGCAACAAGCGTTGGAAAGCGGTGCTTACATCAGCGATTCGTTTTCGCTCACCGAGCGGCTTATGTTGGATGCGGGTCTTCGATTGTCCTCATTTATCACCTTCGGCCCCGCCTCGAAACACATATACTCACCTGCTTCGCCGATCCGTGAAGAGAACCTTGTCGACAGTGTGCAGATCCCATCGGGCGAAGCAGTTAGCACGAATTACGGGGTGGAACCGCGCGCCGCCTTACGATATTCACTCAATGAAAAATCATCTCTCAAGCTCAGCTACCATCGCGTGTATCAGTATTTACACCTGATCAGCAACACGACGGCCGTGACACCCATCGATGTGTGGCAGCCGACCAACACTTTTTTCAAGCCACAAATCGCTGACCAAATTTCACTGGGCTATTTCCGCGACTTCAAGCAGAAAACCTATGAAGCCTTTGCGGAGGTCTTCTACAAGCAGATGGACAATGTCCTTGATTTCAAGGATGGTGCCCAGCTGATACTGAACAACCAATTGGAAGCGGACCTCCTGCAGGGCAAGGGTGAGGCCTATGGTCTTGAGACCTACATCGCCAAAAGTTTGGGACGGCTTACCTGGGCATTGAGCTACACCTACTCCCGATCGTTCCGCACCATACGCGGCCAGGATGATAGTGAATCCATTAATGGTGGTGAGAAGTATCCATCGAACTTCGATCAGCCACACATGGTCAATTTTGCCTGGAACTACCGGCTGTCGAAACGGTGGTCGTTTACAGGAAATTTCGCCTACCGCACCGGTCGCCCGGTTACGGTCCCCGTCTTTGGACTCTCGATCGATCACTTTGGGGTAGCCTCTTTTTCAAATCGCAATGAATACCGTATCCCGGACTATCACCGGCTGGACATTGCGATCGTGATCGAGGGTAGCCACAAACTAAAGAAGCCCTGGAGCGGTTCGTGGACGATTTCGTTCCTGAACGTCTACGCCCGACGCAACGCTTACTCCTATTTCTTTGCGAGTGACAGGCCGGGAAGGATCAACACCTACCAGTTGTCAATACTAGGAACGATTGTGCCATCTATTACCTACAATTTCAAGTTCTGATGAGACGCCTGCTGTTCATCATTGTTGTCGCTTCCCTGGCACTTAGTTGTGTTGACCCTGTTAACCTGTCGCTGCCCGTTCCGGAACTACCCCTGATTCTTGAAGGAAGTGTCAAAGACAATCCGGCACCAGACACCATACGACTCACACGGGCCTATCCTGCCGACGGCAAGACTTATCCCCGCGTTGGTATATCGGGGGCCAAAATGTGGATCACGGACAACACTGGAGCAGTAGACACCCTTGTTGATGTTACTAAGGGCGTTTATGTGACAAATATGCTTCAAGGCGTGGTGGGACGGACCTACACTCTTCACGGCCGGTATCCTAACAAGAATCCTGAGATCACCTTTTCGTCGACGCCAGAGCAGATGTTGCCCGCAGGAACCATTGACAGCGTTTACTATGAATTGACCTCAAGTACAAATGCTGAAACAGGTCTTCCCGAAGATGGGCTTAATGTTTTTGTCAATGCAACGGTAGACGCATCCAGCAATCGCCGCCTGCGGTGGAAGTTCAACGGCACCTATTCCTATCAATCAGACCCGTCGTTGATTCAGATCCCAGTCGCAGGTTGCCTGGGCCCGGGCTGCCCGACTACACCACTTCCGTGCTCCCTGGATTGCTCATGCTGCTTTTGCTGGGCCTCGGAGCGGGAGGCATTGCCGCTGGTCACAAGCCCGGCCTTCCTCGGTGGCACAACCGTGAAACGCGTGTTCGTGAAATACATTCCGGTCAACGGCTTTACGTTCAATGAAAAATACCGCGTCGAGGTTGCTCAGATGGAGCTGTCGAAGCCTGTTTTCGATTTTTATTCGGGCATTCGAAAGCAGATGGAGAACGCCACCAGCTTGTTCCAGCCACCCTTCTTTGAATTGGATGGTAACGTCAGTGTGGTGAGCGGCACCATCAGGATCATTGGTATTTTTTCAGCAGCAGCAGAGGTGAACTTGGTAAAGTACATTCACCGCGACGACTTACCGTTCAATGTCGAGCGGACAGTGTTAGCGGGCGATTGCCGCGCAATCATCGATCATTCCACTAGCATAGAACCTCCATTTTGGAATTGAGAACCGCGATCTACATACTGCCCACCTGTCAATTGTCCGTCTTGGGAATTGTTGGGCCATCCATTACCTATAATTTCGAGTTCTGATGCGACGCCTGCAATTCATTATTGTTGTCGCTTCCATGACGCTCAGTTGTGTGGATCCTGTCGACCTCTCACTGCCAGCAGCAGAACTACCGATTATCCTTGAAGGCAGTGTCACGGACAACCCGGGATCAGACACTATCCGCCTCACGCGTGCATATCCAGCCGACGGCAACACTTATCCCCGCGTGGGCATAACTGGGGCCAAGATGTGGATCACAGACAACACGGGTACAATAGATACTCTTATTGATATTGGTAAAGGCACCTATGTGACTAATTTGCTTCAAGGCGTGGTGGGACGGACATACACGCTTCAAGGCAGGTATCCGAACCAGAATCCTGAGATAACTTTTACATCAACGCCAGAGCTGATGTTGCCCGCAGGAACCATCGACAGTATTTACTATGAATTGACCACAAAGCCGAACGAGGAGACCGGTATTGCTGAGGATGGGCTCAATGTCTTCATCGATGCAACGGTAGACGCGTCCAGCAGTCGCCGCCTGCGGTGGAAGTTCAACGGCACCTATTCCTATCAATCGGACCCATCGTTAATCCAAATCCCCATCCCTTGCCTGGAACCGGTTTGCCCGACGATGCCCCTTCCGTGCTCCTTGGACTGCTCGTGCTGCTTTTGCTGGGCCTCAGAGCGGGAGGCATTGCCACTGGTAACCTATCCCTCGTTCATCGGCGGTACATCAGTCAACCGCGTGTTCGTAAAATATATTCCCATCAATGGCTTTACCTTCAGTGAAAAGTACCGAGTTGAAGTTATCCAGATGGAACTGTCGAAGCCTGTATTCGATTTTTATTCCGGCATTCGAAAGCAGATGGAGAACGCCACCAGCCTGTTCCAGCCACCTTTCTTCGAATTGGATGGGAATGTCAAGGTGCTGACCGGCGAGACCAGGATCATTGGCGTTTTCTCAGCAGCAGCAGAAGTGACCAGGGCAAAATACATTCACCGCCTCGACTTGCCGTTCAGTGTCATACCCACGGTATTGGCGGGGGATTGCCGCGCAATTATCGATCACTCCACGAACATAGAACCTCCATTTTGGAATTGAGAACCGCGATCTGCATACTGCTGTTTCTGTTCCCAGCCAGCGTGCTGGCCCAGGATGATCTCACCCAGGAGGTGGCCAGGCGCCTGGAAGAGAATCGGACCCAGTTTCCAGCCATGCGCCCCCTGGTGTTCTTCTCGCAGGACAAGTATGCAGCGGGAGACACCGCCTTCTTCCGGTTGTTTATTCTTACCGAAACTGAACGAATACTTGCCGAAAGGTCGCTCCTTACCCTGGACCTCATTCACCCAAACGGCGCTGTTGTGGCGCGACAAGTGGTGTCGTGTCAACGTTTTGGTGCCGCAAACCAACTGATATTGTCAGACACCTTGACTGCGGGTAAGTACGAGGTGAGGCTTTATGCTAACCACATGACCCAGGCCTATGGCTTATCGGCGCCCCTGTTGATTGTGCGCGAAAGGGAGCTACTAAAAGTTGCCAACCCAAATACCACCATCCGCTTCTTTCCGGAAGGAGGTCACCTGGTGCCTGGAGTGCTGGGCAAGGTCATTGTAAAAGTGACTGGCGAAATTCCCGCAGGGGCAGCGCTTCACAGCGAGGCAGGTCGAGTGATGCCGGTTTCGTTTTCATCCAATGGAATGGCAAGCATTCACTTCGTACCTCAGGCTGGACACTATTATACGCTGGAGTACTCTTATGGCAGCAGTACAAAATCGGAACCACTGCCACTTACCGACCCCGGCGGTATGACTCTTCGCGTGTATCGGGGACCGCGTATGGCGTGGGTGCTTGACATGGCAGCGGGACAATATGCCGCTAAAACGGCAACCCTGATTTTGATCTCTGCGCGCCAGGTGTTGCATTCCCGGGAAGTGCAATTCAACGCGGAGGGTCGCGCCAACGTGCTGGCCACTGCTGATTTTTTTCCCGGAGGTTATTCGGAACTCTTCCTGGTCAACAACGAACGCCATGTACTTGCCTGGCGTCCTGTCTTTGTTCCGGTGAAGCCCGTGGTTTCAGTTTCCATTTCTGGAATTCCAGGAAATGTATCACTGAGGAAAAATGTGGAAGCGATCCTTTCACTCACCGATGACACGGGCCATGCAGTCACCGGCGGGTTGAGCATCTCCGTGATTCCCGATGAAACCAGGCTTAGGAGTATTAGCGTGCCGGAACCAACCCTGGAACTCCGATCCACGCGAATAAGTATTGATCAATCGCTGCCCGCCGATCAGCTGGACATGGAGTTGCTTGCCAATGCTCCGCCGGCAACGCTGGTGCCCGAGTACCCAGTCTTGATCCACAATACCAATCTTACTCTTACCGGGAAGGCGTATTCAACGGACCCAGGTTCGCCGCTGCCTTACTTGAGCCGATTGGTCATCTATCTCCACAATGACCTTATCCAATATGAAACGGCCATTGACGGTGCGGGAAATTTTGAGTTCTCGAAGATCTACGACTTCTTCGGCAAGGACCGGGCCTTCTACAAGGCCATTCATCTCCAGAAGGATGTTCCCAACGTCCGTGTGGATTGGACACTCAACCATGAGCTGGTGGGCGATCCTTCATCGATCTACAAGGAGGGTACCAAACGCGATACCTACGGACAGTTACGCACACGCAAACGTGCTGTTGACCGATCCTATGGGTTCTTCCTTGCCCCCGAGACCCCGATCAAGGGAGTGGTCAACTACAACGAGAAGCTGGAAGATGAATTCCAGGGTGCTGATGTTGTCGTCAACCCCAGTGAATACACCCCGTTTCAGACCATGCAGGAATTGATCCTCGAGGTTGTGCCCATGCTTAAGTTCAGGGCGCGCAGCAAAGACAGCGTTGTCGAGGTGAGCCTTGATACCCATTCGCCCTTTGTGGCTCAGCGATATGCCGAGGGTAACGCGCTCTTTGTCATCGACGGCAACATCACTACGAACATGCGCTACCTGATGAGCCTTTCGCCGCAGGACGTGGTTTCCATAAAGATTATCAACGAAATTGAAAAATTGAACAGGCTGGAAAACCTGGCGCCCAACGGGGTTGTCTTCGTGCAGACGCGCAACCCGGAGCGGACCCGCAAGGACCTGGCAAAGGAGCAGCAAACTGTTGAAGGACTTAGTCCAACGCTGATTTATCATTCGAGATATCCTGACAAGCCGAGGGTACCCGACCTGAGAACGTTGCTCTACTGGACTCCACTGATAGACAGCGACACAACGGGCACGGTTAAGGTGAATTTCCGGACCTCCGACGTACCGGGCAAATATTGGATTCGCGTAATGGGCACGTCGACGAGTGGTCATCTCCTTGCGGGCGAGCAGGCGTTCGAGGTTACTTTCAAATAGGTGTCTAGGTGTCTAAGTGTCGACGTGTCTAAGTTATCCTGCGCACCGACTCACCGATTTACTGATCTACCGACCCACCGACCCACCGATTCGACCGATCCCCGAAATCCCTACCTTTAGGTTGTGCTTCGTAACCTGATTCTCCTCCTCTCGTTGCCTTCTTTGTTTTCGTGCTCTTCGCCTCCGCCTGAGCGCGCATGGAAGAGCATCGAAAAGTCACTGCAGACACAACTCATCACTGCGCATGATGGTGATACAGTGGATATCCCGGAAGGCAATTTTATGTTTACGAGAAGCCTGACGCTGGATGGAAAGTCCAACATAGTCATCCGCGGGCAGGGTATGGAGAAGACCATACTCTCGTGGCAGAACCAATCGGAAGGCGCCCAGGGCTTCCAGGTGAGTAATAGCCGGAACATGGTGCTTGAGAACTTCTCCGTAGAAGACGCGAAAGGCGACAACCTGAAAGTGAACGATACCCAAGGCATCACCATTCGCCGCGTTCGATCCGTGTGGACGTCCGGGCCTCGACCAGAAAACGGAGCCTACGCGATCTACCCGGTGCTTTGCAAGTGGGTGCTGATGGAAGAATGCATCGCCATGGGAGCTTCTGACGCTGGCATTTATGTCGGGCAATCAGACTCTGTGATCATTCGCAACAATGTGGCCTATTGGAATGTGGCCGGCATTGAAGCCGAGAACTCACGGTGGGTGGAGATCTACGGCAATGAAGCCTATGACAATACCGGTGGCCTCCTCATTTTCGATCTGCCTGGGCTGACTCAATACGGCCATTCGACCCGGGCGCACCACAACCGGATTCACGACAACAATCACGAGAACTTCGCCCAAGAGGGAAATATCGTAGCCAGCATCCCTCCGGGGTCGGGCATCATGATCCTGGCAACACATGGCGTTCGGCTGCATGACAATGAAATCAAGGACAACCGTTCCGTAGGAGTTGCCATCATCAGCTATGTGCTGGTAGCTGCGCTCAATGAAGGAGTGGAGGAGCAACCTGGCGCTGTAGGTGGAGCGCAAACCGTAAACAATCGTTACAAGGAAGACATCCTGTACAATCCTTATCCGTACGACATCACTATTTTCGAAAACCGGGCCTCCAACTCCCACTGGTTGCCATCTCTCGGCAATGACATAGGGAAACTGCTGGTGCGGTACTCACCTTTCTCTCCCCCCGATTTCATTTTCGACGGAATCGCGGATCCTGAACGGCCCGAGCGCATGATCTGTTTTTTCGGGAATGAAGGCGCGAGCTTCATCAACCTGGATGCAGGAAATGATTTCAATAAGCTTTCAAAGGACATTTCGTCTTTTGAATGTCGCCCGGCAGACTTGCGCGAGCGGCCATGATGCGCTCCATTCTCCTCCTTGTCCTTCTTACGCAGTTCGGCTGCGGTCGTCCAAGGGAAAAGCCTGTTGTGGCTGAGGAGGTCATCGACACGCTGACAGTCTCGGGACCGCCAACGTTGTCGGGTTATGGATTCTTTCGGGGTGTCTTAAAAGACCTGGAGCCCGCCGATGACGTGATTCCGTATGACATCAACTCAGCACTCTTCAGTGATTACGCCTACAAGGCTCGCTTCATACGGTTGCCGAGATCCCTTGCCATTCGCTACCATGCTTCAGAGACTTTCGAATTTCCGGAGGGCACGGTCCTCATCAAGAATTTTTATTACCCGGCCGACTTTCGTCAACCAGATCAAAAACTGCGTCTGATCGAAACGCGCCTGTTGACCCTTCATGAAGGAAACTGGGAGCCCTTAACGTATATCTGGAACGATGAACAGACAGAAGCTTACCTCGAAGTCAGTGGTCGCGCAATTCCGGTATCCTGGGTGCACACGGATGGGAGTGTGAAATCCATCGACTATTCCGTACCCAATGTCAATCAATGCCGGAGTTGTCATCTCAAAGGTGAGAAAGTATTGCCCATTGGTCCGTCGGCGAGGCAGCTTCATCGTGAGGATCAATTGTCACGCTGGGCAGCGGCGGGCCTCCTCACCGGACTGCCGGCTGGAATTCCTCGGATGGTTTCCTATGATGATCAGGAAGCCACAATCGCAGATCGTGCACGAGCCTGGCTGGAAATCAACTGTGCGCACTGCCACCGCCCAGATGGACAGGGAAAGAGTTCTGGGCTTCACTTGTCGGCCGATGTTACTTCTGCATTGGCGCTCGGAGTAGGCAAGGCGCCGGTTGCTGCCGGCAAAGGGTCCGGGGGCCGTCGCTACAGCATCGTCCCCGGCAAGCCCGATGAATCAATCCTTTTGTACCGCATTGAATCGACCGACCCGGCAATCATGATGCCGGAGATGGGACGCCGACTCGTGCACGAAGAAGGTGTGGAATTGGTGAGACAGTGGATCCTCGCTATGAGATGAGGTGTCGCAGTGTCGTGGTGCCGTGGTGTCTTGGTGGTGGGTAGTTCGCGTTGTGCCCCTGGCCCCTAAACGGGAACACGCCTATAGTGTCACTTCAGAAAGAAATCTTTTCCCCCTTTAGGGGGCAGGGGGTGGGAATACTCCCACTCACTCAAGATCTCGAATCTCGTAATCCTTCCCCGTTCCAAACTTAAGAATCTCCGACAACAAGAAATGCTCCATGGTATTAATATCCTTTACCTGGAAATCGCCGTCGGCGCGCGCCTCCTCAATTTCGATTTCATACCGGTCGCCGAAATTGATGACACGGTACTTCTTACCGACCCGCAACACCCCATGGGACAAGCCGCTCATCTAAGTATTCAAAGATCTTCGTCGCGCTCAAGCATCAGGATGGAAGCCTGTGGAACAATGAAGTACTTTTCATGTTCGTATTGCACTTCAATCGCGCCCTTCTGCAGAAAAATGGCCAAGTCTCCTTCCTTTGCCTGGAGTGGAAGGTATTTTACCGATTCCTCTTTGCCTTTCCACACCTCATCTTCATCGGCGGGTAGTGGCAAAGGATACCCGGGGCCTGTCCGGATCACGTATCCCTTCTGGATTTTCTCCTTCTCCTGAACACCGGGAGGAAGATATAGCCCACTCTCCGTTTTCTCCGATTCCTTGAGGGGACGGATCAGTACGCGGTCGCCCACGACGATGAGCTTCTTGAGTTTGTTGTCGGCAGTCAGCTTCATGTTTCTAGGCGCCCTCGGTGAAGAGATCGCCTTGTTCCTTGCTCTTTTCCTTTCCGGGCTCGACGCTGTAAAGCGGAATTTTGTTCAGGTCGCGGACTAATGTGCTGTCTTGAGTGAGAATGCCTTTGTTGTTGGCTTCGCCTTTCAACCGTTCCGTTTCGGCCTCCAGTTCCTTGGTGCTAATCTGCTTCGAGCGCTTCTCTATGGGTGGGTTGAGCTTTTCAGATTTCTCAAACTCCACCACCTTGTCCAGCATTTCGCGGGGTAAGTCAGCCTCGCTGCGATAAACCAACTCGAAGAATTGCTTGGCAAAGAAGCCGTCGATCTGGATTCGCCGCTTCGACAGGTGGACGAACTTTCCGATCACACGGCAAATATTCTCGCGCTCTTCAGGGCTCAACTGTTCGGCAAACTCATATTCCTCGATTTTCTTCAATGCCAGGATGATGGGCTCCAGGGCATCCAACGAAATAATATAGACTGTGTAGTCGGCGAGTTTGTATTCGAACTGCTCAATAACCTCCAGCGTGTTTGTCGGGACCACGAGGAATACCTCCTTGCGAACGTCTTCCTCCTTCACATATTTGATGGCCTGCTCCACCTGGTTTTTCAGGTAGGATGGGAAGTTGCCGAGGTCATCACCGTAGGGGCTCTTGGCATCGAAGACGATGAACTCGTCTTTTATTTTCAACGTGTTGTCCGGGCTGCCGCGGAAGGGAACAGTGTCGAGGTAGTCGATGGCGTGACGGGCGCAAATAGTTTTGATTCGCGACTTCACGCGATCCTCGTGCGTCGACCAGGTCTCTTTCTGCTTGCGCAGCCTGTCAAGGTCCTGGCGGTGCTTCTCTTCGCGCTCATCATGCTCCCGTTTCAGCTGGGCATCGGTGACCTTGTCAAGTTTGGTCACCGATTGCTGGAACTCTTTGAGCCGTTGTTCTTCAAGTGCTTTGTGCTTTGAGAGTTCATTTTGCAATTCCTGAACCTGGGCGGCTTTCACTTCTGCTTCTTGCCGCAATTCCAGCCCCCGTTTATAGTATTGCTCGTTTTTTTCTTTGAGGGCTGAATAGTCCTTCATGGATTCGCGCAAGGTGCCGAGATCAACCTTTGCCTGCTGAAGTGCATCGCGGAGGTTGCGGCTTTCAGCCTTCTCGATCTCCAGTTGGCTCTCAGCCCTTTGTGCAGATTGACGAAGGACGTCGTACGACGGGAGCACTCGCTGTAAATCGCCGTTCGCATCCACAAGGAGAGACTTGATGGCGCCCCAACGGAACAGGCGATCCCAAAGGCCGATGGACTTTAGCTTTTCAAAGAGTCGGCGCAACGAGTCGAGCGAAGTATCCATATCAGAATTCGATCAGCACTTGTCCCTTCTCCACGCTGTCACCCTTCTTAATCTTCACAAGCTTTACCGTAGCCGTGCCGGGGGACTTAATAATGTTCTCCATCTTCATGGCCTCCAGGATGAGCAAGGGATCGCCGGCATTCACCGTGTCGCCGGCTTTGACACGCAAGTCGATGATCAGTCCCGGCATCGGCGCCTTGATGGTATTCACCTTGCTCGCGCCGGCGGATGACATCCCCATCTTCTCCATGAGGAGATCAATGTTGTCCCGTAGCTTGACCGTGTACTTCTTGCCGCGCACCTTAAGCTCCACCGACTTGGTTTCCCGGTCGATCTTGATTACTTCTGCCGGATAGCTCTGATTCTGGTAGCGAATGTGGTATTGCCCGTTGCCGAGGGCGATTAGATCCCAGTCCATCGGCTTGCCGTCGACAGAGAGGCCGCCCTCATGAGCCTGCACCTCGAACGACTTCCCCTCCACCTGCGCATGAAACATGGTATCAAAAATAGCAGGTGTTGCCCGGGTTTGGGGCAAAATTGTCAAATTTGTTTCCCTACACGCGTATTTTTGACACTCTCTGTCACACTGTGAATTGGTCCATCCTACTTTCCGCCAACCGACCGGGCCAAACACCGGCGCCGACGGAAAATTCACGCAGCGCCTTCGAGCAGGATTACGACAGGATAATTTTTTCGCATCCGTTTCGACGCTTGCAAGATAAAACGCAAGTCCACCCGCTTCCGGAGGATGACTTTGTACACACCCGCCTCACGCACAGCCTGGAAGTGTCGAGCGTTGGACGCTCTCTCGGCAAGCGAGTAGGGGAGCCGATTATCCAGCGTCACCCTGAGTTGAAGACAAAGTTCACCTTGTTTGATTTCGGCGCCGTAGTTGCCGCGGCATCGCTTGCCCACGACTTGGGCAATCCTCCTTTCGGTCATGCCGGCGAGGATGCCATCTCCGAATACTTCAGGCGACGAGAGGACCTCGCGCGAGAGGTCACGCCACATCAGTGGTCCGACTTGGTTGCATTTGAGGGCAACGCCCAGGGCTTTCGAATTCTCAACCAGCGCGGGGCCGGCTTGCGCCTCACACTGGCCACGCTGGGTGCGTTCACAAAGTATCCCTGTGCCTCGGGCTTCTCGCCCCGCGATCCCAAGAGGAAAAGCCAGAAGAAGTTTGGATACTTTGACAGCGAGCGAACGCTCTTTGCAGAAATTGCCACTTCTCTTGAACTCCCCCCATCGGGCAGCAATGGATGGTCGCGTCATCCCCTCGCATTCCTAGTGGAAGCGGCAGACGACATTTGTTACAGCATCATCGATTTGGAGGACGGTTGCAACCTCGGCCTGGTCCCATTCGATGAAACGGTTGAACTGCTCGCCCCGATTCTCGGAAAGACGCTTGATCGTGCGAAGCTGGCTCGTGAAGGAAGCCTGAAGACGAAACTCGGCACGTTGCGGGCGATGGCCATCGGTGAGCTCATCGACGCCTGCACTACTGTCTTCCTCGACAATGAGCCCGGTATCCTCTCCGGTGATTTTGATTCGGCGTTGACCGACCTGGGCCCGCACCGTGAAGCGCTGAAAATGATCAGCAAGCAATCGGTGGAGCGAATCTACCGTGCGCGGCAGGTGGTTGAAATCGAAGCCGCAGGTCACGAGGTACTCCCGGGACTGCTTGATGAATTCCTCGCGGCGGGAGTTGGGTTGAGAAATGGCACGCGTTCAAGGAAGTACCAGAACTTGGCTCTCTTGTTGCCTTTCGAAATCCGGCAGGGGGTCGTCCAATCGGCGGATGTTTATGGGATATATCGTCAGATCATCGACTTCGTATCGGGGTTAACGGACAAGCACGCGCTGAATCTCTACCGCAAAATCAAGGGGATGCAGATCTAAGCTCGATTCCGGTTCAGCATCATTATTGCTTTATGGGTACCGGTACCACGAGACGTGGACCGGTACGAAAACTGCCGAATTAGCGTTAGTTTTGCCCGCCAATTTGCCCACCATGTGGTCCAAAATAGCCGATAGCATTATTCGTTTCCGCCTCCCGCTGATGAGTGTGATCGTGGTCATCACCGTCGTCATGGGGTACTATGCGTCGAAGGTGGAAATGAGCTACGACTTCGGTCGGGCAGTGCCTCCCAATGACCCGGACATGGTATTCCTGACCAAGTTCCGGGAGCAGTTCGGCGAGGATGCCAACATGGTCGCCGTTGGCCTTCGCGACAGCGGGGTGTACAACCTGAAGGAATTTGTACGATTCGCCGAGTTGTGCCGGAATTTACGGAGGGTCGAGGGGGTGAACGACGTGCTCTCCCTGTCACGCATGAAGATCATTCAAAAGGACACCGCAAGGCAGCGGTTTGTCATTGCGTCGCACTTTCCGGATACGGTTCGAACACAGGCGGCACTCGACAGTTTGTTGCGAGGCGCCGAGGATCAAAAATTCTACGAAGGACAACTGGTGAACGCCACCAATGGCGCCACCATGATGCTTATCGCTATCGACAAAGAGTACGCCAATTCCGCAAAGCGTGTGAAGCTCACACAGGATTTGCAAGCTGCCGGTCAAGTCTTCACGGAACAGACAGGGATTGAATTGCACTATGCCGGGCTGCCCTTCATCCGCGCCGTAGTCGCCGAACAAGTACGCAAGGAACTGTCGCTCTTTCTTTACTTGTCGGCGATCGTCACAGGAGCCATCATGTTGCTCTTCTTCCGCTCCATAAGGGCAGTAGTTTTTTCGATGATCATGATCGGCGTGCTCGTGATCTGGACGCTGGGTACGATTGCCTTGCTGGGTTTCAAAATCACCCTGCTGAGCGGCCTGATCCCGCCGGTGATCGTCACTATCGGGATCACCAATGCGATTTACCTCCTTAATAAGTACCACGTCGAGTATGCCCGGCACCGAGACAAGATGGAGGCCATCCGGGTAGTTGTGCAGAAGATGGGGCTCGCCACCTTCCTGACGAACCTGACGGTGGCTATCGGGTTTCTTACCCTGCTGTCAACGGATATCCTTGTACTACGGGAATTCGGTGTGGTGGCGGGTATCAACATTCTCGCCCTATTTTTTGTGAGCCTTATCATGATCCCGGGCATTCTCACCTGGCTGCCTGAGCCATCGCCCAAGCACTTGAAGCATCTTAGTTTCAAGATTCTGGGCGCCTGCGTTAGCGGCATTGACCTGCTGGTGCATCGACACCGGGCCATCATCTACTCGGTCACGTTCCTCATCACCTTGTTGGCCGCCCTGGGCATGCTTCGGCTTCATTCGGTGTCTTTCATGGTCGACGATCTTCCGGAGGAAAGCCGGATCAAGCAAGACCTGCACTTTTTCGAAGCAAACTTTAGCGGGATCATGCCCCTGGAGATTGTCGTCGACATTTCAGGGAAACGAAAGCGGCAACTGCTGGATGTGAAAAACCTGGAAGCGATCAATGCCTTTGAGGAATCCCTGGATTCCATCACCGTCACCTCCCGGCCGATCTCGGTCATCTCCCTCGTGAAGGCTGCCAAGCAGGCCTTCTACAACAACAACCCAGAACGCTACCAGCTTCCCACCAAGACAGAGTCGGGATTCATTCTTCGCTATATGAAAGGCCAGTCCGACACCGGCGGGCTTGTGAAGTCGTTTGTGGATTCCACTTTCAACAAAATGCGCATCTCCATGCAGATGGCAGATATCGGCTCCGTGCGAATGGACTCGCTCATCCGGGAAGTCATTCAGCCCAGGGCGGACCAATTGGTAGCGACCTTGAAGTCAAACCTGAAATCCGATAAAGACTCTGTCACCGTGGCCGTGACAGGAACTTCGAAGATTTTTATCAAAGGAAACAAGTACCTCATCAATAGTCTGAGCGAGAGCCTGATCCTTGCTTTCATCCTCATCACTTTATCCATGGCATTCTTGTTCGCCAATGTGCGCATGATCCTGATTTCACTCATCCCGAACCTCATCGCCATGATGATCACAGCTGGTTTGATGGGTTACCTGAACATTCCCATCAAGACGAGCACGGCATTAATCTTCAGCATCACCTTTGGCATATCAGTCGACAACTCCATCCGTTTCCTCGCCAAGTACCGGCAGGAACTGTTGGCGGGCGGCTTCTTTGTGCAGCGCGCTGTAAGCGAGAGCATCCTGGAGACGGGCAAAAGCATTTTCTACACCTCCATGGCCCTATTTGCCGGGTTTATCATTTTTGCTTTTTCAGATTTTGGCGGCACGATTGCCCTGGGAATTCTTACGTCTACGACGTTGTTGATCTCCATGTTTACCAACCTTATTCTCCTTCCAGCCCTGATCATGACATTCGACAAGCCGAACAAGGAATCACAGAAACGCCTCATCGATGATTTTGATTCCACCTTCTACGGTGAGGACGAGGACGAGGAGATCGATCTGAATAAAATCCGCATTCACGACCGCGTTGGCGCGGCGGAGTGAGTTTTTCGGAAAAAAAGTAGTTTTTTGCGCATTCTCCAGCCATGAGCCAGAAGTATAAAGAGCCGAAGGACATAACGTTGAGCGAAATCGCCCGCGACGTCCTCGCTTTTTGGAAGAAGGAGCGGATTTTTGAGAAATCGGTCAGCCAGCGGGAAGGGGCTACGCCCTTCACTTTTTACGAAGGCCCTCCATCAGCCAATGGAACGCCGGGCATCCACCACGTCATGGCCCGCACGGTAAAAGATATTTTCTGCCGCTACAAAACCCTGCAGGGTTATCAAGTAAAGCGCAAGGGCGGCTGGGATACACACGGCCTGCCCGTGGAACTGCAGGTGGAAAAAGAGCTCGGCATCACCAAGGATGACATTGGGAAGAGAATCAGCATCGCCGAATACAACCGAAAGTGCAAGGAGACGGTGATGAAGTACAAGGACCAGTGGGACGACCTCACGGAAAAGATGGGTTACTGGGTCGACCTCGATCATCCCTACATCACCTACGAAAACAAATACATCGAAACGCTGTGGTGGATCCTGAAGCAGTTGTACGCGAAAGGACTCCTTTATAAAGGATACACCATTCAGCCATACTCTCCTTCGGATGGCACAGGCTTGAGTTCCCACGAACTGAATCAGCCCGGGTGCTACAAGGATGTGAAGGATACTTCAGTGGTGGCGCAATTCAAGGTGATACGGGATGCGAGATCCGAGTTCTTATTCAAAGGTCTTGAGGCGAGTGATGAAGTGTTCATACTTGCGTGGACCACGACCCCTTGGACACTACCTTCGAATACTGCGCTTGCAATAAACAAGGCAATTAAATATACCAGGGTTTATACAAGAAACAGATATACGGAGAAGCATCAGTTTGTAGTCATGGCCAAAGCCAGATATGAGGTTTACTTCAACAAACCGACAAGACCTGGAGACAAGAATATTATACAACCTGGAGGTAAAGAACTTGATATGTACAGCCCCGAAAGGGAACTGGATTTTAATGGCTCCGAGCTTGTTGGAGTTCGCTATGAGCAACTGCTTCCGTATCTGAAGCCTCTTAGAGATACCGATAAAGCCTTCCAGGTGGTTGCTGGAGATTTTGTAACAACAGAGGACGGAACGGGCATTGTTCACTCGTCGCCTACGTTCGGCGCCGACGACTTCCGTGTGTCGCAGCAGAACGGAATCCCTCCACTCACGCTGCTTGATGAAGCCGGCAACGAAGTTCCCACGGTTGATCGCAAGGGAAAATTTGTAGCCGAGATCGGGCGGAAGCTCCAGGAGGGTGTAGCGAAATACAAGATCAAAACGCACAAGCCTCTCGGTGAAAATGACTTTTATGTCAAGAATTACACCGACGAGGACGAATCGAACCCGGATTACAAAACAACAGATGTCATTCTCTCTATTATTCTCAAGGAAGAGAATAAAGCTTTCAAAGTAGAGAAGTACGAACACACGTACCCGCATTCGTGGCGGACCGATAAACCGGTGCTCTACTATCCGCTGGATGCCTGGTTTATCAAGACGACTGCACTGAAAGACAAGATGGTGGCCCTGAACAACACCATCAACTGGCAACCAGAGTCAACCGGTACGGGACGCTTTGGCAACTGGCTTGAAAATCTTGTTGACTGGAACCTGTCTCGTTCTCGCTTTTGGGGAACACCGCTTCCCATCTGGCGGACGAAGGATGGAAAAGAGGAGATTTGCATCGGTTCAATCCCGGAGTTGCAAGCGGAGCTGGCGAACGCGCAAAAGGCCGGTATTCCATCACCGGGATTGAAATCTATTCATGACATTGAATTGCATCGACCTTACGTTGACGAGGTTGTTCTGGTGAGCCCAACTGGCAAACCGATGTACCGCGAGCCCGACCTCATCGACGTTTGGTTCGACTCCGGGGCGATGCCCTACGCCCAGTGGGGACTCGATGCGGACAAAGTTGCCAGGAATGAGAAATTCCCTTTCAAACCTGGATTCGATGGAGCTTTTCCTGCAGACTACATCTCTGAGGGCGTTGACCAAACGCGCGGCTGGTTTTTTACGCTGCATGCCATCGCGGCCCTGCTGTACGAAAGTGTTTCATTCAAAAATGTCGTCTCGACCGGCCTGGTCCTGGACAAGGACGGCAACAAGATGTCGAAGCGGAAAGGCAATGTTGTTGATCCCTTCGCAACGCTTGAGAAATTCGGACCTGATGTCGTGCGGTGGTACATGATGGAGAATGCGCCGGCGTGGGACAATCTCAAGTTCGACATGAACGGCCTGGTGGAAACGCAACGCCGCTTTTTCGGCACGCTGATGAACACTTACGCGTTCTTTGCACTGTATGCAAATATAGACGGCTTCGTAAAAGACGAGGCAGACGTAGTTCCTTATAAACAACTCTCCGTTCTTGACCGGTGGATCATCTCCAAGCTGCAAACGCTCATCACGGATGTGACGAAAACCTATGATTCATACGACCCTACACCTGCCGCGCGCGCCATCCAGGAATTCGTCAACGACCACTTGTCGAACTGGTACGTACGGCTGAATAGGAAACGGTTTTGGCAGCCCCTCACCCGCGGCGAGCTATCGGCCGACAAAAAAGCGGCGTACGAGACGTTGTATGAGTGCCTGTTGGTCGTGGCCCAACTCATGTCACCGCTCGCGCCTTTTTACGCTGACTATCTCTATTGCAACCTCACCGACAACATCCGGGAGAAAGCACTCAGGATTAAGAGCCCGTTGCGATTTGAATCTGTCCACCACACAGACTTGGTCAAGACGGAAACAAATCGCATGGATGCGAAACTTGAACGCTCAATGGGTTATGCACAGACTATCTGTTCCCTCGTGCACTCCATCCGGAAGAACAGCAAAATCAAGGTTCGTACACCCCTGCAAAAAGTACTGATCCCTGTGCTGGACAGCCGTTTTGCGGAGGAGGTGAAAAGTGTGGAGGAAATTATCCGCTCGGAGGTGAACGTTAAGGCCGTGGAATACGTAGATGATGCTTCGGGAATGGTGGTGAAGAAGGTGAGACCGAACCTGCCTAAACTGGGCAAACAGTACGGGGCGCGTATGAAGGAGGTGACCGCGGTCATCCAATCCCTCAGTCCTGCCGAAATCCAGTCGCTGGAGAAATCAGGTAAACTCACCAAGTCCGGGTTTGACCTGGCGCTGGATGATGTGCTGATTGCATCCGAAGACATTCCGGGGTGGTCAGTGGCCTCCGATGGAGCGATCACCGTTGCACTGGATATCCAGGTGACTGACGAGCTGAAGCAGGAAGGCATCGCCCGTGATTTTGTGAACCGCGTGCAGAATATGCGCAAGGACCTTGGGCTTGATGTACAGGACAAGATCACCATTGATCTTCAAAGCTCTAAGGAGAACGAGCAAGCGGTGGAGGCCATCAATTCCTTCAAGAGCTACATCACCCAGGAGACACAAGCCCTGGCCCTGAACATCAAGGACGAGGTAAAAGGGGCTGCGGAAGTGGATATGGACGATTTTTCACTGTATATAAAAGTGGCGAAAGCGTGAGGCAGTTGAATTATTTTTGTAACGAGAAATGAAAGGAGCGAAGTACTTTTTGATCACGGTGGCCGTGATCCTGATTGACCAGGCGACCAAGTTGATGGTGCACCGGTACATGGAACTGCACGAGGAGGTGAACGTGCTGGGCGAATGGTTCAAGCTGCATTATTTATTGAACCCGGGGATGGCCTTTGGTATTCGCTGGGAGAATGAGTTCGGGAAACTGGCCCTGACAGCATTTCGAATCATCGCCATGGTGGGCATCGGCGTATTCCTGGCCCGCTCCATTCGGCGTCATGCGCACCCGGGCTTCCTCATTTGCCTTGGTATGATCCTGGGAGGAGCCATCGGAAACGTGGTCGACAGCACTTTCTACGGGGTCTATCTCCACAATGCACCCTTCGAATCTCCCACGCCGTGGTTTCACGGACAGGTGATTGACATGCTCTTCTTTCCGATACTGGAATTCTACTGGCCGCACTGGGTGCCCGTTGTTGGCGGAGAGTACTTCCTGTTCTTCAGCCCTGTGTTCAACATCGCCGACTCAGCGATTTTCCTCGGCGTCTTGTTCATCATACTCTTTCAGCGAACCTATTTCAAACCGAAGGAATCGGATCCACTTCCGATTTCCGATAATCCTTTGGCAGAAAACGCATCACCCGCGATCACCGGCGTCAGCGAGGCGCCTGCCCTGAACGAAGAGAGTCCGCCGGCTCAACCCTTATCGTGATGGCAGAGAACCTAGTCATCTCCACCTCCGCCAGCAAGGAAGAGCGTTACGACGTACTTCTTCCCCAGATTGAAGCGCTCGTGCACGGGGAGGAAGACCTTGTAGCCAACCTGTCGAACATTGTAGC
This sequence comes from uncultured Ohtaekwangia sp., assembly GCA_964549855.1. Taxonomy (GTDB): domain Bacteria; phylum Bacteroidota; class Bacteroidia; order Cytophagales; family Cyclobacteriaceae; genus ELB16-189. The sequence goes on from CAZJWV010000003.1 coordinate 47,311, forward strand.
CGCGCTCCGGCAGAGTATGGGCTTTTTCTGGGTAGGCTTTTACCTCGTGAAAGGAAAGCAACTCGTACTCGGGCCCTTTCAGGGTCCTATCGCCTGCACCCGGATTGATCTAGGCAAAGGCGTGTGCGGTGCAAGCTGGAGGGAAAAGAAAACGATCATTGTTCCCGATGTCGAGCAGTTTCCTGGTCACATCGCCTGCAGTTCAGATGCGAAATCGGAGATCGTCGTTCCCGTGATGCACAACGGTGAAGTCATTGGTGTTCTTGATGTGGATAGTGATCGGTTGGATGATTTCGATGCGGCGGATCAGGTGGGGTTGGAAGGAGTGGTGCGAGTCGTAGAGAGGTTGATGTAGGGGTTCTCGGCACTCGGCCCTAGGTGCTAGGTACTGGGTATTTCGTTTTGGTTTTAGGTGACCGAGATTCCATTTCTAATTCGCATGAGAAGAAGGATTTTTGTTGCGGTGAAGGTGGTTCTATTTCTACTGATTTTCTTTCACCTGGTTTTTGCGTTACTCCTTTACTCGTCGGGCCACCAAGTTCCAACGCGAACTTATTTGGAGATTGGAGGAACACTTATTGCCCTGCTGGGGCTGTGGTTTCTGACTTCTTTTCTTCAACGGAAGCACCAGAAAGAAAATATCAATCCCTCATAAGTCGCGGTGCCTAGATTTCTTCCCGGCACCGAGGACAGAGTGACTAGCGCCGAGTACCTAGTGCCGAGTATCGTCATGGTTCGACTCCGCTCACCATGACGATTGGTTGTTTGCTAGGTCGGTCAGTCTTCGGCTGCGCTCAGACTGACCCTGTCTCGCAATCAAGCCTCACCTTACAAAATCTGCCACCGAGCGCCGAGCGCCCAGTGCCTAGCACCGAGTACCAAGTGCCTAGTATTCACTACCTTTGCCCAGCAAACAACGCTTGGTAAGGAAGTTTTTTCCTCACGACAAGAACTACCTCCTCGAAGGCGCCCAGCTTCGATCACGCGACCGTCTCCTTACCGTTCTCATCGACCAATCTATCGCCACGTATCAGCGGATGAACAATCCGCTAGGGCTCAACGATACGTTCAGCGAGCGAATCGCCAGCTACTTTCCGAAGTCCCTGGATTCACTGTATCCCTTCTACGATACACTGGCCGGCGTTTACCGTTTTAAGTATGGCGACAACCAGCTTGCCTTTTTGTGGGATGGGCGCGATCACAGCGACAAGTATGAGGAAGACTGGTCTACCACATTCGAGGAATGGACTTCCATGCTGTCGCGTGAAATGCAATTCGCACAGGCGGTGCTTGACCTTACGGTTTTCCTCCCCGAGAATCATACAGTACATCTCGCTGCGAACCGGATGAATGCCGTGATGCTCGAGCGGTTCGAAGTGAAGTTGCATAAGCAGAAGGGAATTTTGCGAGTAGCATAGAAAGAAGTCCATAGTCGATAGTCCATGGACTTACGCCTTTTAAAGCAGGTTTAGAATTACACAGCATATGCCATCGACCATGGACTATGGACCATGGACTTTGCCCCAAATTCATATATTTGACTAACCCTAAACCGTCATGAGAAAAATATTCATCATCGGCAGCATCGTCATTTCTGCCTTGATCCTCTTGTGGGCCTATTTCTGGATCGATGCCTTGTTCTTGTTTCTGATTGTAGTGCCGCTCATCTACATGGGTGTCTCGGATATGATCCAGGTCCGGCAGTCGATCAAGCGCAATTTTCCGCTCATCGGCCGTCTTCGTTATTTCTTTGAAATGATCCGACCGGAAATACAGCAATACTTTGTCGAGTCGGATACGGATGGAACGCCCATCAACCGCAACGAACGGTCGGTGATCTACCAGCGTGCCAAGAAACAAATTGATACGATTCCCTTTGGTACACAACTCGATGTATATGCCGAAGGTTATGAGTGGAGCACGCACTCCATCGCACCCAAAGATTTCCACAACATGGACCACCATCCCCGGATTCGGTTTGGAGGGAAGGAGTGCAAGCAGCCCTATGACATGAGTGTGCTCAACATATCTGCCATGAGTTTTGGATCGCTGAGCAAGAATGCTATCCTGGCGCTTAATACCGGGGCAAAGATGGGAGGGTTCGCGCATAACACGGGTGAAGGTGGGCTGAGCCCGTATCACCTTCAGCCGGGTGGCGACATTATCTGGCAAATTGGTACCGGGTATTTTGGCGCGCGCACAGAGGATGGAAAGTTCTCGGATGAAGCGTTCAAACAAAATGCGACACGTCCCCAGGTAAAGATGATTGAGATCAAACTCTCACAGGGGGCCAAGCCTGGGCACGGCGGAATCCTTCCTGCCAAAAAGAATACACCTGAGATTGCAAAGATTCGCCTCGTAAAACCAGGAACAACGGTTTTCTCGCCCCCTTTTCACAGCGCGTTCTCAAACCCCATCGAACTGCTCCAGTTTGTAAAAAAGCTGAGGGAACTGTCCGGAGGCAAACCGATAGGTTTTAAACTTTGTGTGGGGCGCAAAACGGAATTTCTTTCCATCTGCAAGGCGATGGTGCAACTCAATTTGTACCCCGACTTCATCACCGTAGATGGCGGCGAGGGGGGAACGGGCGCGGCACCGCCTGAATTCACCAACCATGTGGGAATGCCCATGCTGGACGCGCTGGCTTTTGTTGACGATGCACTGCGGGGATTTGGCATCAGGAACGAATTGAGACTGGACGCTTCGGGACGAATACTCACAGGATTCCATATGTTGCGGGCCATGGCCCTAGGAGCGGATGTCTGCAATTCCGCCCGGGCCATGATGATGGCACTGGGTTGCATCCAGGCACTGGAGTGCAATAAGAATACCTGCCCGACAGGAGTAGCCACGCAAGATCCCTATTTCATGAAGGGTTTGGTCGTTGAAGACAAGCAATCCCGCGTAACGAATTTTCACAAAAATACAGTGGAGAGCTTTGTCGAACTCATGGGCGCCATGGGCATCGATAACCCGGAAAAGATTAACCGGACGCACGTCTACCGTCGTGTGTTTATGAACATGGTGAAGACCTACGAAGACATTTACCCCAGTATCCCTGATGGTTGCCTGCTCGCTGACGGCGACATCCCGTTCGATTACGAATCATACATGAAGAAGGCTTCCGCTGAGGCTTTCGAGATTGCCTGAGGCGTCGAGGTACCGTGAGTCATGCTTCGACTTCGCTCAGCATGACGGTTGGTCCCCTGCTGTTTAGCTTGACATCCTTCGGCTCCGCTCAGGATGACGGCGACGAGCGGAGCCGAGGCGCCTACTTTACGATAAGTAAGCTCGTCATGCCGAGCGTAGTCGAGGCATTACCCCTTGCTACCAACGATCTACACTGAATCCACTAAAACCTTTTAAGGAGGAGGGAGTGATTTGGACCGACCCGACGAGAGCCCGTGGAGGTCCCTGCCTGCACCATTCGATCAATTGATCTACGGCGGCATCGTCTCCTTCAGCTTCAATGAAGACACTGCCGTCGGCATCGTTGCGGACGCGCCCGCGTACACCAAACCGGTCGGCAGCATCCTTAGTGGAAGCGCGGAAGAAAACCCCCTGCACCCTGCCGACCACGCGGATTGTGCATGCTTTCATCAGAAAATGTAGTCCGTGGTAAGAAACGCCGACTCCCGGTTCTTCAGAATCTGTCCTACGAGCTGTTTGTTCCCTTGAGTTGTTTTGGCAGCCACGACGGTGCGCATGGAGAATGCCCTCAACGCATCAGAAACAGATAGCGTGCCTTCTGCGGAATCTTTTCGCCCATTGAAAGGAAATGTATCCGGCCCCCGCTGGCATTGTGTGTTGAGGTTGATGCGGCCCACCTGGTTGGAGAAATCATCAATGTACTTCGCTATCCTTTTGGAATCTGTACCGAAAAGACTCAGCTGCTGACCGAAATGTGAGTTGAGCACATATTGGACAGGTTCTTCATCCGATTCGAACGACACGACGGGGATGACGGGCCCGAATTGCTCCTCCTCATACACGCGCATCTTGTTGTTTACCGGGTAGAGTACGGTTGGATAAAAAAGGGTGCGGTCTATTTTGCCTCCATCGGGATTCACAATTTTCGCACCCTTCGCCAAGGCATCGTCGACGAGACCCTTCAAGAACTCAGTCTTACCGGGCTCAGGGAGCGGGGTGAGCGACACGCCGGGTTCCCAGGGCATGCCCGCCTTTAGTTTTCCAATGGCTGCTGTAAATTTTTCGAGGAATGCATCGACAATACTTTTGTGAACGAACAGAATCTTCAACGCCGTGCATCGCTGACCGTTGAATGAAAGAGTTCCCATCACGCACTCCGATACCGCGTTGTCAAGATCGGCATCGGGTAAAATAATGGCTGGGTTCTTCGCATCGAGACCGAGGATCGCCTTGAGCCGGTTCGGTTTTGGATGAAGTTTCTTCAACTCGTTGGCGCCTTTGCTGGTGCCGATGAATGAGAACACGTCGATCTTACCCGTTTCCATCAGTGCTCCTACAGTCTCACGGCCGCGGCCATAAATAATATTGATCACGCCGGGAGGGAAACAATCGCGGAAGGCCTCCAACAGCGGCCTGACCAGCAACACCCCGTACTTGGCGGGTTTAAACACCACTGTGTTACCCATCATCAAAGCTGGAAATAGCGTTGTAAAAGTTTCGTTGAGCGGATAATTAAATGGTCCCATGCAGAGCGTCACGCCAAGGGGCACGCGACGTACTTGGGCCATTATGCCCTGTTCTTCGATGAACTTGGCTGAGGTGCGGTCAAGCTCTTTCAAGGCACGAATGGTTTCGAGCAGGTAGTCAAGGGTTCGATCGAATTCACGCTCCGAATCCTTTTGCGTTTTGCCGATCTCCCACATGAGGAGGTTGACAACGGTTGTACGTTGTTCTCGCATCCGGCTGATAAACCGTTCGACATGCTCAATCCGTTCGGTCACCGTCATCCGCGGCCAGGTGCCGTGACCGAGATCGTAGGCGGTCAACGCAGCATCAAGCGCGGCCATGGCTTCGGTTGATGTAAGCAAAGGCGTGTGGCCAATCAGTTGCTGTTCATACCCGTTTGCCGTCTTTACAAAAATGGGGCTGAATACTTGGTTCACCTCGCCTGCCCAGCGACGGAGTTCGCCAGCGATGAGATACTCGCGCTGCTCCAGCGGCTTATCGATGCGAAGGGCGGCGGGGATGGACGACTCAGCGGGAAAGAATGTTGCGTTCATATGTGAAATGGTTTCAGCCTGGGTTCAAGTTTCAGGTTCAAGGTTCAAGGTTCAAGGTAGTGGCTCTTAACTTGGAACCTCGAACCTTAGACCTTAAACCACTCGACAGCCGAAGACGTTCCAATTCGGTCTGCCCCAGCTTGAATGAGTTCAATCGCTTGCTCTCTGGTTTTTATTCCCCCGGAAGCCTTGATGCCAACGGACTTAGGGAGGACGGATCGCATGAGCCTGACATGATCGACTGTTGCTCCGGCCCCCGCAAACCCGGTGCTGGTCTTTACAAAATCGGCGCCAGCATCTGCGCACAGGTGGCAAGCTTGCTGCAGTTCGTCGTCGCTGAGGTTGGCGGTCTCCACAATGACTTTGAGCAGTGCTCCACTGTCGTGGGCTGCCTTTGCGCACTTGGCTACATCGATTTTCGTCCATGGAATTCCGGTGCGGAACGAACTGAGGTTCCAGACAACGTCTACTTCATTCGCCCCGTTTTCAATCGCACGCTTGATTTCGTCAACTTTTGTCTCCGTCAGGTTGTACCCCAGCGGAAAGCCGGCCACGGTGACCAGCGTAATGGAATCTTTCCCGATTTCCCGGCTGGCGCGCTTCACCCAGAACGGCGGCACGCAGACGCCGAGAAAATTGCAATGTCGTGCTTCACCCACCAGCCGATCGACATCCGCGATTGTAATCGTAGAAGCGAGGGCCGTGTGTTCGATATGGCGATGCAACTCCATGAGAGCAATACGATATTACGAAAGAATGACTTCAGATTCTCTCACAAATACCTTATTGCTTACCGGTTGTGAATTGCAATCGATGGAAGAAGCAATTTGAAAATTTGAAAATTTGAAGATTTGAAAATGGGAGTGATCTAAGGTGCTTGCACCCAGAGCCCAGCACCCAGTACCTAGTACCTAGTACCCAGTACCTAGTGCCTCACCCCACATTCATTACAGTACCTCATCTTATGCGGCGGTCTGCGCTTGGGGATTTTCTTGTGGCCGAAGTACCGGTGGTCTTTGAATTGGCGTTTGTTGAGGTATTTGAGGATGCGCTGTTTCTCCTTTGCGGCTTGTTCGACACGTTCGTAGAATTCAAACTGCGCCGTATGCTTGACCTTTTGCCTTTTCAGTTTAACGGATTTCGATTTGTGGTGGCGCGGACTATGTACAGCTTGTTTGCGTCCCGGGTCAAGGGACGTTGGCTGATCTTGTGCGGACGCATGAAAGGAAATTGCTCCAATGGCCGCTAAGAGTAGTAGTGGGCGTTTCATCCCAGTAAGAACGGAGGGGATTTGGGGTTATTGTACTTGAACCCCGACCCTATGCCTCCTTCAGCAGGCTCAAGATAAGAACTCGTCTTCCCCCTTTAGGGGGCAGGGGGTGTGGAGAATCATTGAATCAACTACACTTTGCCTCCAACGTCGACTGCTCTCTCCTGTACGTCCAGGGCGGCGTGGGGTCTTCCTCCTGCCAAATACCAAGGTTCTTCTGGCGCGCTTCCTCCTTCAACACCTCCAACTGGGGTTCGTTATGGCGTTCGGCCGGCCAGGCGAGACCAGCGCGGAGCAATTCATGCCGGGGATCAGGGGCACCGTCAATCAGGATCTTAACGTATCGGTTGCCTTTTCGATCACGGCCATGGGTGGTAAGCGTGATTTTCTTGTTTAACAGCAGCTTCTTGAGGAATGCTGTGGACTGGTCGGCGTATTGCTGGCCGGGCTCAGGACTGTCGATGCCATGGAGCAAGACAGTATAGGTTTCATTTTCACGGGTCTCAATGATCAGGGTATTGCCGTCGATCACCTCACTGACCTTTCCATTAATCGAATCTTCCGCTGCGACCAGTCCGCAGATCAGCGCCAGGCCAAGACACAATCCCAACTGCACTTTTTTCATTCTTTGTAGTGGTTTGACACAAAGGTGCGCCGAGTGTCGCTTCCAGGAAGTTCAAGCGGGATGTTGTTCTATCTCATGTAAGGTTTTTCAATGTCTTGTCAGCGTCACCAACGAGTTACCCGTTCCCACGAGACGCTGTTGGCGGTTGGCGCTTGGCGCTTGGCAGCCGCTCGTGATAGTCAGTCGTGGGTAACCAAAGTTCACAGGAGTGAGATTGCCAATCACCTGCTGTTCAATAGCCAACTGCCAAAAGCCAAAAGCTTCTGGTTGGTGATCTTAGATTGGGAGCGTACGCGTTCCTTCAACTACTCCCACGGGATCCAGCGGATAATAAAGTACGCGAGGAATCCCAGGACAATCAGGACGACAAACACGCGGGCGCGGTGGCGGTAGAAACTGTTTGGAAACGGATTCATGACCCAATGTATTTCCAGTAAATACGCACAAACGAGGGTCAAGGGCGGCCCAAGACCGTTGAGCGACCGGAGCAGTCTTTATTGTAACGTGGGCTCCCGACCAAGGGAAGTCACCCGAGGAAGGGCGAGGGGGTATTTGAGCTTCCGGGGAGAAATATTGAATACTGAATATCCAATGTTGAAGACTGAAGTATTTGGGAAGTAAGAAGTTGGAATGATCAATGAGGGATTTTCACTTTTCAACTTCAACTTTCTCCTTGGCAAATACTTGAATCTTCAATATTCAATATTCTTTAGAGGTGAATGACTTCTCCGTACGCCGCTGCCGCAGCTTCCATGATGGCTTCGCTCATGGTCGGATGAGGATGCACTGACTTGATGATTTCGTGCCCGGTGGTTTCCAGCTTGCGGGCGACGACTACTTCGGCTATCATTTCTGTGACGTTTGCGCCGATGAAGTGGGCACCAAGCCACTCTCCGTACTTCGCATCGAAGATGAGCTTGACGAATCCGTCAGAGGCGCCGGCAGCCTTGGCTTTGCCAGACGCAGAGAAGGGAAACTTGCCCACCTTGATTTGATAACCGGCTTTCTTCGCTGCCTCCTCTGTAAAACCAACGGAAGCGATTTCCGGCGAGCAATAGGTGCAACCCGGGAGGTTGTTGTAATTGAGTGGTTCCGGGTTCTTGCCGGCAATTTTTTCCACGCAAATAATGCCTTCGGCCGATGCGACGTGCGCCAGCGCCGGGCCACGGGTAATGTCACCAATGGCGTAAACCCCGGCGACATTTGTCTTGCCGAAGTCGTCAACGACGACCTTGCCCTTGTCTGTCTTCACGCCCACGTCTTCCAGCCCGATGTTTTCCAGGTTGGTGCTTATGCCAACGGCGGAGAGTACGATGTCAGTCTCAATCTTGATTTCGCCCGTCGGAGTCTTCACGGTAGACACGCAACCTGCGCCACTCGTATCCACTTTCGTTACCTCGGAATTCAAATGAATGATCATGCCGTCCTTCTTGAAGGATTTTTCGAGGGCCTTAGAAACTTCTTCATCTTCCACGGGCACGAGGCGGGGGAGGAACTCAACGATCGTGACTTCGGTACCGATAGTGTTGTAGAAGTAGGCGAACTCTGCACCGATAGCGCCAGATCCGACGACAAGCATTTTCTGCGGCTTCTTGGGAAGAATCATGGCTTCACGGTAACCAATGATCTTCTTGCCGTCAATTTTCATCGCAGGCAGTTCGCGCGAGCGCCCACCAGTGGCCACGATGATGTTCTTCGCATCGTAATCTGTTTTCTTTCCGGAGGCATCGGTGACTTCCACCTTGCTGCCTTTTTTCAGTTTGCCGTGGCCTGCCAGCTGTTCGATTTTGTTTTTCTTAAAGAGGAACTGAACCCCTTTGCTCATGCTTGCGGCCACGTCGCGACTGCGTTTCACCATGGAAGAAAGATCAGGCGTTGCCTCTTTCACCTGGATACCGTAATCGGAAGCGTGCTGGAGATACTCAAACACGTTGGCGCTCTTCAACAATGCTTTGGTGGGAATGCATCCCCAGTTCAGACAGATGCCACCAAGCTCCGCCTTTTCCACAACGGCTACTTTCATGCCGAGTTGGGAAGCGCGAATGGCGGCAACATATCCGCCAGGGCCGGAGCCGATTACGATCAGGTCAAAGTTTGCCATAGATTGAAAAGTTTCGGCCAAAGATAGCCGCGAAAGAGATCATTGAAAAACCCTATTTTTACCCCAGCTACTCAACATTTTCGACCAAAAAAACATTCCCTGAATGAAGCTTCTTCAGAATAAAACAGCGCTGATAACAGGCGCATCCAAAGGAATCGGGCGGAGCATCGCGCAACGATTCGCCGATCACGGCGCCAACGTGGCCTTCACCTACCTCTCAAGCGTGGAGCAAGGCCAGGCCTTGGAGGCCGAGTTGGCCTCCCGGGGCGTGAAAGCCAAGGGCTACCGCTCTGATGCTTCTGACTTCGCTCAGGCCGACAAGCTGATCAATGATGTTGTAGCGGATTTCGGCGCACTCGATATCCTCGTCAACAACGCCGGCATTACGATGGACAACCTTTTGCTGCGCATGACAGAAGAAGCATGGGACAAAGTCATCCAGGTAAACCTGAAGAGTTGCTTCAATACGGTGAAGGCTGCCTGCAAGCCCATGATGAAACAGAAAGCCGGTTCGATAATCAACATGACTTCCGTCGTGGGCCTCAAAGGCAATGCGGGGCAGGCAAACTATGCCGCTTCCAAAGCCGGCATTCTGGGCTTTACAAAATCTGTAGCTCTTGAGCTCGGCTCCCGTGGCATCCGTTCCAACGCCATTGCACCGGGATTTATAGAAACGGAAATGACAGGAAAGCTGGATGAGAAAGTAGTGCAGACCTGGCGTGACGCGATTCCATTGAAGCGAGGCGGAAAACCGGAAGATGTTGCCGACGCCTGTGTGTTTCTTGCTTCTGACTTATCGTCGTACATCACCGGGCAAGTGATCCAGGTGGATGGTGGAATGTTAACCTAATCATGGGTAAGCTTGAGCCTCAGCCCGACTTTAGTCATTAGAACCTAAATCACTGATTCACCGATCCACCGACGTTCCGGCCGCGATCCCTTTCAACTCCTCGAGGGCCTGACTCAGGATACGGCAGAGTGCCTCGGCACGTTGCGTCACCATTTCAGTGCGCTGACCGTAAATCATCTCCTCAATTTCGGATGCCTCCCTGCGCGCCTGCTCCATGCCGATCATCGTGAGCGACGACTTGACGCGATGCACGGACTCGGCAAGCTTCGTCCACTCCTGCTGGTTGAGGTGCTGCTTAATGTCGTTGATGTTGTCCGGTAAGTTCGATACAATAGCGTCTACCATCGTCTTGACGAAATCAGCGTCCTGGGGAGAGGCCGAATGCAGGTACGTAAGATTAACGCCTGAGCCGCCGCTAACGGCGAGCTTCCGTGGCTTGTACTTCTGCAGTTTGCGAAATAGCTGGTCCGGCGTAAAAGGCTTGGAGATGCATTCGTTCATGCCGGCTTCCAGGCAGCGGTCGGCGTACTTCAGCGACGCGTTGGCCGTGAGCGCCAGGATGGGTACGGAACGGGCAGGTTCAAGTCCATTGCGAATGGCTTGTGTCGCCTCAAAACCATCCATGACAGGCATTTGCACGTCCATCAACACGAGATCGAATGGTTGGAGCATCAGTTTCTCCACAGCAATCTTCCCGTTCTCGGCGATATCCACGCGGCAGTTCCATTTGTGAAGCAATGACTCCGCGTAAATTCTGTTGATCTCATTGTCCTCGACGAGCAAGACATTGAGCGGCTCGAAAGCAAGCACGTCGCGAAGCTGTGTCTCACCGGCACTTTTTGCGGTTCCGGTTTTAACCCTGGTGAGAGGAACAATTACGGTGAATGTACTTCCTTTGTCGACCTGGCTCCGCACGGAAATGGAACCCCCAAGCAGGGCGGTCAGTTGTCGCGCGATGGTCAACCCGAGCCCGGTGCCCCCGTAACGCCTGGTGATGCTTGCATCAGCCTGCGTAAAGCTCTCAAAGATTGCATTCAGCTTTTCGGGTGGAATACCGATGCCAGTATCGCTCACCTCAAAACAAAGGCGAAAAATGGATCCGCTCTTTTGATCCACGCGGCACCGTACGGCGACGTGGCCCTGGTGTGTGAATTTCATTGAATTGCCGATCAGGTTGGTCAGCACTTGGTTCAACCGAACCGGATCCCCTATGAAATTCTGAGGAACATCGGAGGCCACCTCAAGTTGAAGCCCTATCCGCCTCTCCATTGCGGCTACCTGGAAAGTATCCAGGAGCGATTGCAGCAAATGTCGCAGCTCAAACTCGATGCGCTCCAACTGCACTTTACCGGATTCGATGGCGGCGAGGTCGAGGATGTCGTTGATAATCACCTTCAGGTTGCCAGCTGCTGTGCGGATCGCAGCGAGATAGCTGTGCTGGTCCTGTGGGGAAACTTCCTGACTTAAAAGGGTTGTCATGCCGACGATGCCATTGATAGGCGTGCGGATTTCATGGCTGATGTTGGCGAGGAAAAGGTCTTTAGCCTTTTGCGCCTCCACCAGGGCCGAAGCCATTTTTTTCCGCTGGGTGATATTGCGGCAGTCAAGGATGATCCCTTCAACTCCCTCCCTGTGCCGGAGGTTGATGGCGTTGTATTCGAAGTGTTGTCGTTCGCCGGACTTGGTGAGGAACTCAAACTCAATCGAGGCGGCGTAGGCCTTGCGCCGCGTTTTCTCAAAGTTCTGTCGAAATGCTTCCTTCGTTTCCTCCGAGAGGAAATCCAAAAAATTTTTCCCTTTGAGAGTGCGATAGCCTAACTCACGTACCGAAGCATTGTGATAGAGAATCATTCCTTCGTAGTCCACCACAAAGACAAGGTCAGTGCCGTCGTCCACCACGGAGCGATAGAACTGGCCCTTGGCTACGTAAGATCGAAGTGATTTCATATGCCTGCGGCCTCCATTTCCTTTAGATAACGATAGATCGATGACTTACTTATCCCCAGCCTCTTCGCGACGTCAGGGACATCGTTGTTGTATTTGTTCAGGTACGACCGGATGAGCCGGTAGTTGTATTCTTCAAGGGTCATTTCCTGGGTAGAGGTCATGTTGGCCTCCGGCAGTTGGGCAAAACTGATATCGCGGGCACGTACTTCGCCGTCTTCCGACATCACAGCGGCCAATTCGACAATCGACCGGAGTTCGCGTACGTTGCCTGGGAAGGAATAGCCAAGAAGTTTTTGTTGTGCATCGTCTGCAATCCGAAGCTTTGCAAGCTTGTTTTCCTTTGCAAACTGGTCGAGGAAATGTTTGGCGAGTACCAATGCATCATTGCCGCGTTCACGCAAGGGCGGCAGGTTGATCTTCAGTCCGAGCAGGCGGAAATACAGGTCCTTCCGGAACTTGCCTTGTTGGACGGCCTCTTCCAGGTTGCGGTGCGTCGCCACAATGATGCGCACGTCGAGTTTGATCACCTCGTTCCCTCCAACACGCGTCAGCTCTTTCTCCTGGAGTACACGCAGCAGCTTGCTCTGGAGATTCAGATCCATTTCCCCGATCTCGTCCAACAAGAGCGTACCCCCCTGTGCTTCCTCAAACCGGCCAATGCGGCGGGTATGGGCCCCGGTAAAGGAGCCTTTCTCATGTCCGAAGAGTTCGCTCTCGACAAGATCTTTTGGAATCGCTGCAATATTGACTGGCACAAAGGGTTTTGCCTTACGGTCAGAATTGTAGTGGATAGCTTTGGCTGCGAGCTCCTTGCCGGTGCCGGTTTCCCCGGTGAGCGTCACCATAATGTTTGTGCGGGCGGCTTTTTCAAGCAGCTCAAAGATGTCGCGAAGTGCAGGGCTGGTGCCGAGGATTGTCTTTCCAAACTCGTATTTCTCCGTGATCTCCTTACGAAGTCTGCCGATTTCGTGAAGAAGGGAGCGGCGTTGCAAAGCGTTTTGAATGGAGTTCAGGACCCGTTCCTTGGCTTCCTCGTCCTTACTGATGTAGTCAAAGGCGCCGGCCTTAAGCAGTTCCACAGCCGTGCGAATGCGCTCTTGCGCGGAGATGATGATAACAGGAAGGTCGGGATCGAATTCCTGGATCTGGCGGAGCAGTTGCTCTCCCGGCATATCGGGTAAGGAATAGTCCAGCGTAACCACGGCGGGTCGCTTGTGCAGATTCTCCAGGAAGTCCTTGGCCCCGGCGAAACAGGTGACCTCATAGTCCGGGTTTAGCCCCAGGACATAGGTCAGAAACCGGGTGTATACCGGGTCATCCTCGATGACAAAGACTCGGATGTGCTCCGGTGCATGCATAGTTTGCCAGTCAAGTTAGCCCCTCATGGTCACAAATGAAAAAAGGGCCGGTTGCCCGTCCCTTTGAATGATTCATGAGGATACCTCGCGCGGCTATACCGCTATGCCCATCGTTACACTCTCCTGACGCCCCTGTCGCTCGGCGGCAGTCACGATGCGGATGCCCTTCTTGATAGTGGTCTCCGATACGTGATGTTGGATGGAGAGGAGCCGTACCGCTTCCCGGTACGTCTTGCCTTGCATTTTGAGCAGGTTGAAATCCTCGTAATAATGGATGTACGAGAGGATCGTAGTGCTCACTACGCGCGACCTGACCAAGTAGTCGATTAAACCGTTGTGGTGAAGGTCCATGAGGGTAGTCATAATGAAAGTATTTAATCTTCCATTCTATTAGAGAAAGGTGTGCCAACCCTTAAATCAGGTCCAAAATGCACTTTTGATCGAATTTTATCCCAGATTGGGACTGGATATTCTCAAGATGGGAGAAGGAAGTGTTGGAGTGTCTTGGTGTCGAAGTGTCTTGGTTGAAATCGGACCGCTGGCTCTAGACCTCCATGGATACATCCATCCAGAGTTGCAGAGCACTTCCTGATGGCATAAGTTGGCATTATGGCAACAGAAATAGATCGCATCGCCAGGTCGCTCGAAAAGACTTACGAAAAGGGTCCATGGTACGGACCTTCTGTCAAAGAGATTCTGTCGGCGGTAACGGAGACGAATGCTTCACTCCTAACAGGAAAAAGTCATTCAATCATTGAGCTGGTGCTGCACATGACAGCGTGGAGGCGGTTCGCTACACGACGGCTGCGGGGTGATGGTGAGTACCAGGTATCGGAGGCGATGAATTTTCCATCAGCATCCAATATCCCTTGGGCAAAGGTCGTCAAGGATCTCGACGAAAGTCAGCAGGAATTGATTGCTGCCGTCCGCGCTTTCCCGGAAGAAAAATTGGGACAGCTTGTGCCGAGCAACACTGGCAAGTACACCTACTACACCCTTCTTCACGGCATCGGGCAGCATGATATTTATCATATCGGGCAGGTGCAGATCATTCTTCGGTCGGCTGGCTAAGATCGGCGCCGCAATGTCATCCTTCGACTGCGCTCAGGATGACAGATTTAAGGTTCGCAGTCATGCTGAGCGAAGTCGAAGCATACTACACCACAAGGTAAATCTTGTTTTTCAGTGTCTTCTTGACGGCTAACAATCGTTTAATGGCTAGCAATGAAAAAAATATGGCGTGCCGCTAGGTTCATTCGGCATTGATCCCATTATCTTTGTCCACGTTCTTTAAAATTTCGCTTATCCAGAAAGGCAGAGGGAAATGGCCCGATGAAGCCTTGACAACCTGGCTCGATTCACGTCGAGACAAGGTGCCACATCCAGCCCTCCCGGCGAATGCCGGGATCAGGGGTAGATAAGTTAGAAACAGCTTTACCAAAATTTATTTTGATCAAGCTCTTCTGATTTGTCGGAAGAGCTTTTTGCTTTTTCCGGTAGCCGTTTCTGGTAAGTGATGATGTTAAACTTTAACCGATCACTTGCCATGGGCAAAACAACACAACTCATTCACTCTGTTCCGGTCGACGCGTTGACCGGCTCGATCTCCGTGCCGATCTACCAGACGGCAACGTATGTTCAGGAAGCACCCGGTGTCAACAAAGGGTACGACTACGGCCGCTCCAACAATCCCACGCGGCACGCACTAGAGAACATTGTTGCACAACTGGAGGGCGGCCGGGCTGCTTTCGCCTTTGCTACTGGCCTTGCTGCCATCGACGCCGTGCTGAAGGTTCTCAAGACTGGCGACGAGATCCTGGCCGTCGACGACCTCTATGGCGGAGCCTACCGTCTCTTCACCAACATCTACCAGAAGTTTGGGATTAAAATCACGTACGTCGACACCTCGGATGCGGCCAACGTAGTTGATTACCTCAACGACAAAACGCGTTTGGTTTGGCTGGAATCACCGACAAATCCCACGTTGAAAATTTCCGACATCGAACGCATCGCTGCCATTGCCCATGCACGCGGCGCACTCGTGGTCGTTGACAATACGTTCGCTTCCCCGGTGGCACAGCAGCCGCTCCTGTTAGGTGCCGATATTGTCGTGCACAGCGGAACGAAATACCTGGGCGGACACTCAGACCTTGTCGCCGGCCTCGTTGTCGTTAAGTCGGACGAGCTTGCCGAACAAATCAAGTTTATCCAAAATGCTTCAGGTGGCATCCTCGGTCCCCAGGACTGCTGGCTGCTCATCCGCGGCATTGAAACGGTGACGCTGCGTGTCGAGCGTCAATGTAAATCCGCACAGAAGGTGGCTGAATTCCTCGCCGGTTGTGAAGAAGTACGTGAGGTCTTCTATCCCGGGTTGCCCTCGCACCCCAACCACAAAGTTGCACGCCGTCAGCAAAACGGCTTGTTCGGGGGGATCATCTCGTTTGTGTTGAAAGAGGATACCGAGGAGGCAGCGGTTCGGTTTGTTACGTCAACGACCTATTTCAAATTGGCCGAGAGCCTCGGTGGCGTGAAGAGCCTTCTCTGCCACCCCGCCCAGATGACGCACAAATCAATACCTCGGGAGAAACGTCTGCAGTCTGGAGTTACTGACTCCTTAATTCGGCTGTCTTGCGGAATCGAAGAGGCGGAAGACCTGATCGCCGATTTGAGGAATGCTTTTCGGCAGTTGAAAGAAAAGAAAGCACTAGACATCAAAGAGCCAATTGTCGCATGAAACAGAAACTTTCACTTGGGCTCTTTGGGTTCGGCTGCGTAGGCCAGGGATTGCACCGTGTGCTCGCGGAGACCCAGGGACTGCAGACAGAAATTCGCAAAATCTGCATTCGTCATCCGGAGAAGACGCGGTCATTGCCGTCGGAGTATTTCACCACTGATCGTGAATTATTGTTGGACGATCCCGACATCGATGTGATCGTGGAACTGATCGACGATGCTGAGACGGCGTTTGAAATTGTGACCGAGGCCCTCAAACGGGGGAAGGCAGTAGTTACTGCTAACAAGCGAATGGTGGCCAACCGGCTTGATGAGTTGCGTGAACTTCAACAAAGGTACGGACGGCCTGTGCTTTACGAAGGGGCTGTGTGCGGCAGCATCCCCATTATTCGCAACCTGGAGGAGTATTACGACAACGACTTCATCAACCGGATCGAAGGCATCGTCAACGGCAGTACAAATTACATCCTCACCAAAGTGTCAGAAGAAGGTAAAGGCTACGAGGAAGCACTGAAGGAGGCGCAGGCGAACGGCTTCGCTGAATCGGATCCGCGATTGGATGTCCAGGGCTATGATCCTTCATTCAAACTCTCGATTCTGCTTACGCACGCCTTTGGTTTGCGGGTGAGGCCGGAAAGCATTGTGCGCATTGGAATTGACCGCTTGACTGCCGCCGATCTTGAGTACGCGAGAGAAGAACGTCTTCGAATCAAACTGGTGGCGGGAGCATACCGTTTCGACGATGAGGTGATTGCGCTCGTGGCTCCTAAGTACGTCGCCGAAGGACATGCTCTTTACGCGGTGCGAAACGAATTCAACGCCGTGAGTGTGGAGGGGCTCTTTGCGGAGGAGCAACTTTTCGTGGGCAAAGGGGCGGGTGGCAACCCAACCGGTTCGGCAGTGCTGTCCGACATCTCGGCGTTGCGCTATGATTACCGGTATGAATACAGGAAGTCCGCTGTTTCGACTTGGCTGACCCTGGCCGATGATGCGCTGATTGACGTCAGCATTAGCGCCGATCCTTCGGTCAGGCTGTCGCCATCGGAGTTTTCGCGGTTCAAAGGCGGCTATAGGACACAGACGTCTAACCGGTTGGAAGGGGAGGTGAGGCTTTCGACGCTTCGGGAATGGTCATTACGTGAAGACATTAGCATAATCCTGGCACCAGGCAGCATTCCGCGATCACTCCAAGCCACCACGAAACTGGCGGAATTGGAGGCACTAGCCTAGAACCGAGAGCCGAGAGCCGAGTGCCCTGGTCCCCGCCTCGTTTTTGGTTGAAACATCGCACTTTTTAGAGGCCGGTGAATATATTTGTGGCCTAAGTCCTTATCGTCATGCTTCCCATTATCTCCTCTTCGATAATCACGTTCACCGTTGTTATCCTTTTATTGGTGGTGCTGCTTCTGGTAGCCCAAAAGCGGCTTGTGCAGTCGGGCCCCGTCAAAATCACCATCAACGGGGAGAAAACGATCACCGTATCTGCGGGCAGTTCGCTACTCTCGACCTTGTCTAATGAGAAAATCTTCCTTCCCTCTGCATGCGGCGGTGGCGGAACCTGCGCGATGTGCAAATGCGTTGTGGAATCTGGTGGAGGCGACATCCTTCCCACAGAAGTGGGTCACCTAAGCCGGCAGGAGAAGAAGGAAAATGTTCGCCTGGGCTGCCAGGTGAAAGTGAAGCAGGACCTGAACATCCGGATTCCGGATGAAATCTTCGGTATCAAGAAGTGGGAATGCGAGGTGGTGTCGAACTACAACGTTTCCACCTTTATTAAAGAGTTCGTGGTGAAGCTGCCCCCGGGTGAAACCTTGAAATTTGAGGCGGGCGGGTACATCCAGATCGATGTGCCCCCGATCACAGTTGACTTCAAGGGCATGGACATCACGCCACACCCCGAACTGGGTCACAAACCCGACGTCTTCAAAAGCGACTGGGACAAATTCAAATTGTGGGATCTGAAGATGAAGAATGAGGATCCCATTTTCCGTGCTTACTCGATGGCGAACCACCCGGCAGAAGGTAACATTGTCATGCTGAACATTCGCGTGGCAACGCCGCCGTGGGATCGTCAGAATAACAAATGGATGGAAGTGAACCCAGGGATTTGCTCCTCCTACATTTTTTCACGAAAGCCCGGCGATAAGGTGACCATCTCTGGTCCGTACGGAGAATTCCATATCAACAAAACACAGCGCGAAATGATCTACGTCGGTGGTGGCGCCGGTATGGCCCCGCTGCGTGCGCAGATCTTCCATCTCTTTCATACCGAAAAGACCGGCCGGAAAGTATCTTATTGGTACGGCGGCCGTTCGAAAAAAGAATTGTTCTACACGGAGCATTTCCGCGACATCGAGAAGAAGTTCCCGAATTTCAGGTTCTACATCGCGCTGTCGGAACCCCTTCCGGACGACAACTGGAAAGTGAACAAGAGCCTCGAAGACCGGGAAGCTGACGGCTACACCGGATTCATTCATAAGTCCCTCTTCGATAATTATTTGAAGAATCATCCGTCGCCCGAAGATGTGGAGTACTATCTCTGTGGCCCGCCCATGATGAATGCGGCAGTGCTTAAGATGCTCGACGACATGGGGGTGCCCAAAGAGAATGTTCGCTTCGACGACTTCGGGGGGTAATTTGAAAATTTGAAGATTTGAAAATTTGAAAATGAGGTGAGGGCTGGGTTACCTAGTGCCCAACACACAAGCTAGTAGCGGTTTTTCCATCCGTATCGCGTAGTTTTGACAAACGCAATCCCATGGACCTGAAACTGTTCTTCTCTCCCATCGAAGAATCCATCTACTCGTCCATTCAGCCCGTCTCATCCTTCTTCAAGAATATCCGCGCGTACACGGAGAAAATGCCGGATCACATCGGAGCGCACATCGCTTTGATCGGTGTAAACGAAACGCGGGGAGCGGGACATCATCCGGGAAGTGCGAGCGGTCCGAACGAAATCCGCCGCAAACTTTATGAACTGAAGAAGGGGATTGGGCCTTACCGCGTCGTCGACCTCGGAAACTTGAATCCGGGCGTGGACCTGGACGAGACCTACGTAAGACTCTCTGAAGTTTGCCGAATGCTGTTGGAGAAGAATGTGCTGCCCATCGTCATTGGCGGTACCCATGATCTGGACTACGGACAGTACATGGCGTACGAGGGCTTCGAAAAACTGATCAGCCTTCTTAACGTAGACGCTTTTCTCGACCTTGAAGACAAGCACGGCGTGGCTGCAGATCGCCGGCATATCCACAAAATATTGCTGCATGAGCCGAACTACCTGGTGAGTTACACGCACCTGGCTCACCAGACGTACCTTATCGATCCCTCGTCGCTCGGTGTTCTTGAAAAACTTTACTTCGAAGCGTTCCGGGTCGGAGAAATGCGTACAAAACTCCAGGAGATGGAGCCGGCCATCCGCCAGGCTGATTTGCTTTCGTTCGATGTCTCCGCCATCCGATCGTCAGACTCCCCCGGGTGCGAGCGTGCGCAACCCTTTGGTCTCACAGGAGAGGATGCGTGCCAAATCGCCTGGTATGCCGGGATGAACGAGAAACTGAGCAGCGTAGGAATCTATGGCTACAGCCCGGCGCTGGATGATGCGCACCACAAGACGGCTTCAGTGATTGCCACGATGATCTGGTATTTTATCGAAGGCTACTACCACCGCAAGAACGAGCAGGACTTCCGCGGAAACGATTTTACCAAGTTCTCCGTCTCGATGCCTACAGATCCCGACACGCTCATTTTTTACAAGAGCAAATTCACGGAGCGCTGGTGGATGGAGATTCCAGGGACGGCCAAATCCGTTTACGGACGCAACAGCATTGTACCGTGCAGTTATTCGGATTACCAGACTGCGACTGCGGGGGAGTTGCCGGACAGGTTCATCACGGCATTGGGGAAGATGTAAGTGGGGTAGGAAATTGGAAATCGGAAATCAGAAATTGGAAGATGAGTCTGAATTCGAGACGATTTCAAATTGCTTTAGCGGAACGGCCAACGGGTGGACATCTCAGGTATTAAGAAATGGAAATGGGGATCTGAGTGTGAGACTCCAGTTTCTAATTTCCAGTTTCAAATTTCGGCGATTACCGTGCGCCCCCCTCGGGTCACATCACCTACTTTAACGACGACCTTACTGTCAAGAGGCAAAAACACGTCGACGCGTGATCCAAACTTGATGAACCCGAACTCGTCGCCTTGTTGGAGGGCGTCTCCGGGTTTCACATACCATTTGATTCTTCGGGCAAGCGCGCCTGCAATTTGACGAAAGAGGATTTCCGTGCCGTTTCCAAGTCTTACTGCCACCGAGGTGCGCTCATTTTCTGTGCTGGATTTCGGGTGCCAGGCTACAAGGTACTTGCCAGGGTGGTACTTGAAATAACTGATCACACCCCCGGCCGGCATGCGATTGACGTGCACGTTCACCGGCGACATGAAGATGGAAACCTGGCGGCGGCGGCCTTTCAGGTGCTCAGGCTCGTCAGTTTCTTCGATCACCACCACTTTGCCGTCGGCAGGGGCGAGCACGTGCTTGTCATTGCGGGGTACGGTAAAAGTAGGGCTCCTGAAAAATTGGAGGATGATGAGGTAAAACACTACACTCACACCGATGGCAACATTCTGGAGGGTCACACTTTCCGGGAAATACCATGAAAGCGCCCAGTTCAGCCCGAAGAGGATGATCAGGAGCACAAACAACAGCGTTCTTCCTTCTTTGTGAATGGTCATGTCAAAAATAAAGTGGAATCCAACTTCGGTCCCTGAGCTTGTCGAAGGGGTCGAAGGGCAAAGTTATTAGAAAGATTGTCAGTATCCGCCGCGGAATTTGTAGGTCTTCGCCACTTTGTCGATGGCGACCATGTAAGCGGCGATACGCATGGATACTTTGTATTCAGTAGCCACGCGGTACACGTTGTCGAACGCGTCGGTCATAATCCGATCGCTGCGACTATTTACGCGGTCGGCGGTCCACTTGTAGCCGAGCCGGTTTTGTACCCACTCGAAATAGGATACCGTTACCCCGCCGGCGTTGGCCAGGATGTCGGGAACCACGCTCACACCTTTTTCATAGATGATACTGTCGGCTTTGCTGGAGGTCGGTCCGTTGGCGCCTTCGACGATGAGCTTGGCCTGGATCTTCTTGGCGTTGCTCACCGTGATTACGTCTTCCGTCGCGGCGGGCACGAGCACATCCACGGGAAGAGTGAGAATGTCTGATCCAGGAATCTTTTGCGCTTCGGCATATCCATCCAGTGAGCCCGTGTTTCCGTCGCGATATTTTACAGCTTTGTCGATATCGATGCCGTTCTCATTATAGTATGCACCCGACAGGTCGCTGATCGCTACCACTTTCAAACCTCGTTCGGCCAGCAGGCGGGCAGCCCACATGCCGACGTTTCCAAAGCCCTGGATGGCGCACGATGAGTTGTATGGATTGATCTTCAGCTTGCCCATGGCGGCCAGCGTGGTCACCATCACCCCGCGTCCAGTCGCTTCCGTGCGCCCGAGCGATCCGCCCAGCACGATTGGCTTTCCCGTGACGACGGCGTTTACCGTCATACCGCGGGTGCGGGAATATTCGTCCATGAGCCATGCCATCTCGCGCGGGCCCGTCCCCATGTCGGGTGCGGGAATGTCCTTGTCGGGGCCGAAGATGTCGACCATGGCCAAGGTGTAAGCGCGCATGAGGCGCTCAATTTCTCCGGCTGACATTTCTCGTGGGTTGCAATTCACTCCACCCTTGGCACCGCCGTAGGGAATGTCGACCACAGCGCACTTCCAGGTCATCCAGGCCGCGAGTGCTTTCACTTCGTCAAGGTTGACGTGCGTGTCGAACCGGATACCACCTTTCGAAGGACCGAGAATGGTGGAGTGGATGACGCGATATCCTTCAAACACACGGATGGTTCCGTCGTCCATCGTAACCGGAAGCGACACGATGACCTGGCGTGCCGGTACTTTCAATACGTTGTAAATCTGTTCTTCCAACCCCAGAATTTGTGATGCCGTCTTGAATCGCGACATCATCGCCTCGAACGGGTTCTCCTTGTCGAGAAGCGGGGCGGGTTCGATATATGCCATGCAGTTAGTCTTTAGAGTTTTTCACCAGGGCGAAAACGGTTGCAAAGATATAGAATTAAGTCATTTTTCACTGTTTTGGCGGGAAGTAGGAAGTCGCGAGGAGTCCTTCGAAACCGAAAAAATCGACACTACTATACTGTCGGAATTAGGGTCCCGTTGTCACGGGATTCTGGCCGCGGGTCCAACTAAAAAATCTCCAGGAAAGCCACGATAAACGGCGCGGAAATAAGCAGGCCGTCGAATCGGTCAAGAAACCCGCCATGCCCGGGAAGTGTGTTGCCCGAATCCTTGATTTCGATACTTCGCTTGAGCAGGGATTCGATCAAGTCGCCATACGTTCCCCCGACGATAATAATTCCGCCAACGACCATCCACTGCCACGAGCTGATCGTAGGCGTGTGCCCAATGGAATTAAAGAAGTAGGGGAGCCCATAAGCGAATGAAAACGCCAGTATTGCTCCGCCGATCACACCCTCCCAGGACTTTTTCGGGGAGATCCGTTCAAAAAGTTTTCGTCTGCCGAACAGCGTACCTGCGATATACGCTCCGGAATCACTGGCCCACAGAATGAACAGGCATCCAAAAATGATCTGGTAGTCGTAGGCGTGGTTTTCGAAGGTGGCAATGTTGAGCAAGGCAAATGGTACCGCCACATAGAAAACTCCCAGAAAAGTATAGGCAATGTTGGTGAAGGGTTTTCGCTCGAACTTCTTGTACAACTTAATCATGTAGACCAGTGACACCATCGGGAAAATGAGAAAGTAGTACCGGTAACTGATCTTGTCGAACTCGATGAGGAATGACAGGGTGAAAACAAAAACGCCGCAAATCGTCCCAAAAGTTTTTTGTACCACCATGCCATCGAGGAAGGCAAGCAGGTAGAATTCGCGAAGGGACATGAAACAAATGAAGAGGAACAGGATAAAATAGGTCCATGGCCCGTATAAAATGCAGGTCACGATTACGGCTGCCCCAATGATGGCAGTAATCAGCCGCTGGGTGAGGTTACTGTATTGATTGAGCCCTGTCATGATCATTAGGCGTGAGGCCCAGGTTTCTCTTGCAAAAATAGAGTAAACCAACCATCACAAACAGGGCGGCGACGACGGTAGGCCACGGTGCGCTGTCGGTGCTTTCCATATCGTAGGAGTGCATCTTCAACTGCCCAAGGTAGATACCAAGCACTTGCACCCCGTTGTTGAGAAAGTGGGCGAGGATAGGATACCAAAGGTTCCCCGACCAATAATATATGTATCCGAGGAAAGCCCCGATGAAGAGACGCGGGACAAAACCGAAGAATTGCATGTGGAAAGCTGAGAAGAATGCAGCAGTCAGCCAGATGCCCAGGTGCGGATTGCGCACGGCCCGCATCATTTCTGTTTGGATCATGCCGCGAAAGACCAACTCCTCGCCCACTGCCGGGATAACGGCAATCACGACAAACATCAGGAGGAACGTGGCCGGAGTCATATCCGAAATCATCGCGGTCACGAGTTTTTCGGCACTGTCTTCAAGACTCCGGGCAAGCTGTCCAAACCAACCCTCCTCGGACAAGGGAAAATTCGCATTCCACTCACTTACCGGCGATATGCCTACAGCCAGTGCGATGACCAGTACGGTGAGGATACCCCACCAGGCAACTCCCGGGCTGGGTCCGAAAAATGGTCTCAGGGTCCGTTGCTCAAATAGTTTGAGGTAGAGCCATGGGACGATAATCAATCCAACAAGAGCTGCTACGCCCTGGGAGATGGCAAGGAGTATTCCGATATCCGGATGAGAAGTTGGATGCTGAAGTGCCTCGGCCAGGTTGCCGTTGTAAAGCGTCATCATCATTACCGCTGCGATGATGTTCCCCAGGACGATGAAGCCGAAAATGATCATTCCCATTAGCCCCAACAGGGAAGCGCCAGGTGAGCGATCTGAAACCAGGGCCTGCCCTGAGCTTGCCAGCCCTGAGGTTTCTCGAAGGGTCGAAGGGTTGGGGGTCATGTGGGCCGTTTTGGCTATTTTTGCGCCAAATATGGTGAATTCTTCACCGCATTGAGATGGTTCGCATCGGCAAGATCGATTTGGGTGAATTTCCGCTTCTGCTCGCTCCCATGGAGGACGTGAGTGATCCGCCATTTCGCGCGGTGTGCAAGGCCGGCGGCGCCGATCTCATGTACACTGAATTCATTTCCTCCGAAGGATTGATCCGGCACGCCGCCAAGAGCCGCCAAAAGCTGGACATCTTCGAGTACGAACGCCCCATCGGGATTCAGTTGTTTGGAGGCGATGTTGGCAACATGGTCGGATCGGCTGAAATCGCCACTGCTTCGAACCCCGACCTGATAGACATTAATTATGGTTGCCCGGTGAAGGCAGTCGCCTGTCGAGGCGCGGGGGCGGCCCTTTTACAGGACATTCCGAAGATGGTGAAGATGACAGAGTCCATCGTGAAGGCGACGCATCTTCCCGTGACGGTGAAAACCCGCCTGGGATGGGACGACAAAACGAAAAATGTAGGAGAAGTGGCCGAACGCCTGCAAGACATCGGCATCCAGGCCTTGACCGTACATGGTCGCACGCGCGTGCAGATGTACAAAGGCGAAGCGGATTGGACTCTGATCGGTGAAATCAAGAACAACCCACGCATTCGCATTCCCATCTTTGGCAACGGCGATATTGACTCGCCAGAAAAAGTGGTGGAGTATAAGAACCGGTATGGTGTTGATGGCATCATGATTGGCCGCGCCTCCATTGGTGCGCCGTGGGTGTTCCGCGAAATCAAGCACTATATTCAAACGGGCGAGCACCTCGCACCGCCCGACTCCTCCGAGCGCATCCGCGTATGCCGGGAGCACCTGGATTTTTCGATGCGGTGGAAGGGTCCTCGCCTGGGTGTGTTTGAAATGCGACGCCACTACGCCAGCTATTTCCGCGGTATCCCTGACGTGAAGATTTACCGATCCCGACTGGTGGAAGCCGATACTGCCGAGGCGGTGCATGCCATACTCGACGAGCTGGCCGATGTTCTCATTTTTCAACCGGTGGTCGCCTGATGGTGATGCCCCATTTCCGTTAAGCGCCCGTTGGAAACCCAGAACCGAACTCTTTCGATCGTTCTCCTCCTTCTGTTGTCGTTGATCTGGGGAACGTCCTTTATTCTCATGAAGCGGGGACTGGTTGCCTTGTCATGGGTGGAGGTGGCAGCCCTCCGTGTCACCGTAGCGGGAATTCTTGCGCTACCGATTGCCTTTGTGAAGCGAGAGGAAATTGAGACGCGCTATTGGGGTCGGTTGTTGATTTCGGGCTTATTGGGAGTTTTCATTCCTGCGTTTCTTTTCACAGCCGCTCAACAATACATTAACAGTTCTCTCGCAGGGATCCTCAATTCGCTCGCACCCCTTTGGACCTTCCTGATGGGTGTGCTCTTCTTTGGTCAAACATTTCGTAGGGCCGCGGTTGTTGGTTTGCTGGTCGGCATGGCTGGAACGATTGTGCTGATGCTCTCAAGATCTGGTGGCTCAATCACTGGTATCAACGTGTATGGCCTTCTCATTATAGCCGCTACCGCCTTCTACGGAACGAATCTGAACTTCGTCAAATTCAAAATCACGGGCCTGGGCTCGCTTGCGATTACCGGGGGTTCAATTGCCATGCTTGGTCCGATTGGTGCAATTATTCTTTTTGGTTTCACAGACTATCTCCACACGTTGCAGACGGTACCCGGCGCGTGGACTGCTTCTGCATATGTGGCGCTGCTCGCTTTCATGAGTACCGCGGTTGCCGGATTCCTTTTCAACAAACTGGTCCGAATTACAAATCCGTTGTTCACGTCAATGGTGACCTACATCATCCCGCTGGTCTCGGTTATGTGGGGTGTGCTGGACGGCGAGCAGCTTTTCATCACTCATTTTCTCGGGATGGCCGCCATTCTCTTTGGCGTTTATTGGGCAAACAGGCGATAGCCGTGGCTTCCCATGGGGTTGCAGACAGACTATATTATTGTAGGACAAGGACTGGCCGGCTCGGCACTTGCCTTGGAACTGTATCGTCGAGGCCGTGAAGTGGTGGTGATCGACGATCCTGCCCGCAACAAATCTTCGGCAGTTGCAGCGGGCATCTGCAACCCGATTACCGGACGAGTGATGTCAAAGACCTGGCTGGCAGATAGCATCTTTCCTTTCCTGCATCAGTGGTATCCAAAAGCGGAGGATTTGTTGGGCACGACTTTCTTTCACCCGGTGCCGATCTATCGACCATTTCTTTCTGAGGCAGAGCGTGAGGATTGGATCCCAAGGACTGCCACTACAGAGCTTCAAAACTATGCAGAGGCTGTTGACAGCGGAACACGCGGTGAGAGTCTTAACGATCCGTATGGCGGATTACTTGTCCAACATGGAGCCTATGTGAACGTGACCGCGTGGATGCACGGAGTTAGTGACTTCTTTCAAAGCCGCGCCCGTTACAGGGAAGAAAAGTTTCGCGATGAGGACCTTGAAATTGGTAGTACGGTTCGATACGGTGACATCCAGGCGAAGAGAATTGTTTTCTGCCGTGGCATGGCTGAGGCACACAGCACCTGGTTTGGAAAAATTCCCCTTCGCTCACTGAAGGGCGAGACACTTACGGTGCGAATGAAGTTGCGCCGCAATCAAGTGATCAGCCGGGGCGTTTACATTGTGCCTCACGGCGACGCTGATCAGTTTGTGGTGGGTTCAACTTACGAGCACACACCCTTCCAGGAGGAGGTGACGCAGCAGGGTCGGTCCCTACTCCTGGAGCGGCTGGGAACGTTGGTAACTACACCCGTTGACGTCATTCACCAAGACTGGGGTATACGGCCGACCGTGGTCGATCGCCGCCCCATCCTGGGGCATCATCCGGAATACCCTAATTTGATCATTTTCAATGGCCTGGGAACAAAAGGTGTCAGTCTGTCTCCCTATTTTGCATCGGTGCTTGCTGATTGGATGGAGAAGGGGGTTCCAATGCCCAAAGAGGTCAATATTTCAAGATTCAACGCGTTATATTCGGACTGATGGCCGGGAACAAAAGGTGCTGGAGTGCGCGCAGGCGATTGTTCCTCACGATCGCCGTGCTGGCATTGTCACTGGGTGCCGCTTTCGGGCAGCGTGCGTCTGAATCGTTTGGCCGAAACCGCGTTCAATACCGTCAGTTCAACTGGCAATACATCAGCACCGAGAATTTCGATGTGTACTACTACGACGAGCGGCGCCGGGTGGCCACGGAAGCTGCGCAGTATCTCGAAACGGAGTTCGACCGCATCACAGACCTCATCGGTTACCCGCCCTATCTCAAGACCAAGGTATTTCTTTATAATTCGGTCACTGATCTCCAGCAGAGTAATATGGGGATTCTTGGAAAACAATTCCGCGTGGGCGGCGAGACTGAGTTCATCAAACCCTATGTTGAGATTGCGAACCCGGGCACCATCGACGGCTTCAAGGAAGAGTTGGTCCTGAGGGTCACGGATCTTATGGTGAATGAGATGATGTTTGGCGGAAGCTTAAAAGATATGTTTCAGAATGCCGTCTTGCTGAATCTTCCAGACTGGTTCATTGACGGGGTTTCGGCCTACGCTGCCAAGGGTTGGGACGAGACGATGGATGATTACAGCCGACAGTTCGTAACGAGCAAGCAGGTGAATAAGGCGCTCAAGACGACAGGCGCGGAAGCGACTCTTGTTGGGCAGTCGATCTGGAATTACATCGTTGAAAAATACGGGAAGGCGAGTGTCGCAAATATTCTCAATTACACCCGCGTGATTCGCAATGAGCAGAAGAGTATTTACATCACCCTGGGAATTCCTTTCAAGCAGCTGATTGCCGACTGGCGGCGATACTACACCGAGGATCAGCAACGCATCAACACGAGCTATCGGCCCATCTCCGATTCGCTTCGCATCACCCCGCGACGCAACAAAGGAATCGTATACACCACGATGAAGATCAGCCCAGACGGCAAGAACATCGCCTACGCCGAGAACGACCGCGGCAAATTCACGGTGATGGTCAAGTCGTTGGAAACAGGCAGGGAGACTACCATTCTGAGCGATGGCAACAAAGTGTTCAGGCAAACGGTGGACACCAGTCTTCCGTTGCTCGCCTGGGCCGACGGACATACGTTGGGTGTGATCGGCGTGAGGTATGGCAACCACTTGTTCTGGTTGTATGACCTCACCACGCGAAGCAAGATTCCGCGTCCACTCGATCGCTTCAGCAACATTCGAAGCCTCAATTTTTCGGACAACGGGAGACTTGCCATTGTCAGCGGTGACATGGACGGGCAGAACGACCTTTTCCTGATCAGCACGCGCCGTGATCGAACGCGCCGCCTTACAAATGACCTCTTCGATGATTTTGACCCGAGCTTCATTCCGAAGACCAATACGGTTGTATTTAGCTCCAACCGGACCACCGACAGTGTGACCACTGTGAAGCGCGGGTTTGACAAGATTCCACAGAACTACAATCTGTTTGCTTTCAATCTTGACACCACCACCGCCGTGGTGACCCGCATCACCAATACATTGAGTGCGGACTATGCGCCCAAGGCAGTAGATGAAAATACGATCTACTACCTCAGCGATCAGCGCGGGATTATCAACCTCTTCAAGTTCAATCGCCAAACCGGCGTCTATGCCCAGGTTACAAATTTCCAGTCAAGCATTAAGTCTTTTGATTTGCACCCCGAGGACCGGGTGTTTGCAACGGTGATGCGTAACCAGCTCCGCGAGGATATTTTTGTTTATCCCCAGTTTAACCTTGATCGCCAGGTGTTCACGCCCGCCACCCGCCGTCGGGAGGCGCAGCATGTGCGCAATCTTACCGAACGTCGGAAAAAGGAAGTAAAGCCTGGTGTGACGCTCAAGCAACTGATCAACGAGCGGCTTCAGCAACGTCGCGACACGGTGGTTCGCGACACCATTCCCAAGCCGCCGCCGACCGTACTCCTGGATTCGTTAAGCGATGTTAAAAAGCCGGACTCACTGAGTAGTATCAAGAAACCGGATTCGCTGGCCACAGACTCTGTAAAGCAAGCATTGAAGCCCGGCGAAGTAAACATCGACAACTACACTTTTGAGGATGAGAAAGTCAAGAAGGATACAGTCGTGACTCCTCCAGTTGTGACGGAGGTCCCTCCTCCTAAAAAAGAGAAGGATCTGAACACGGACGACTACAAGTTTGAAGATGAAGTCGTACGCTCACAGAAGCCAGGCGAGACCTTCCTGAGCCGGTACATGAAAGCGCGGGAGACGAACCGGATCAATGGGCCCTTCGACTATCAGCCCAAGTTTAGCTATGAGAATTTTGTCACCGACTTTGTCATCGATCCGTTGCGGGGATTCAGCATTCGTCTCGAAACTCAGATGAACGACATCCTGGAGAACTACAGGATCTACGGGGGGATTCAAACTTCTTTCGACTGGAAAAGCGGCGACGTTTTCGGAGAATTCCATTACCTGAAGCACCGGATGGACTTCAGCGTGCGGTACGATAGGAAGGTGATTTTCTGGACGCAACCACTGGAAACTGGTGCATCGGCCAGCGCACAAAAGCAAAAGTACTCCTGGCAAAAAATCGAATTTGGCGCCTCGTTGCCAATCACGGTAAGACTCCGCGTCAGCGTAAAACCCTTCATGGGCTACACATTATTTGAAGACCTCGGCCCTGACCAGCGAATCGCATCGCCACCCACCTACAAACCATCGAAGGAACAATGGTATGGTGGTGCCAAGGGAGAACTGGTGTATGACAATTCGGTGAACAATGGTCTCAATCTCATGGAGGGCACACGGGGGAAGCTGAGTTTTGTTCACTACGAGGGCATGGGGAACAAGAATGCAAGCTTTTCCCAGGTCTCCATCGATGTCCGGCACTATCAGAAAATTTACCGGGAGATCGTTCTCGCAATGAAGGGTTATACCGGCCACTTCTTTGGCAATGCGCCCAAGCAGTATGTCCTTGGAGGAGTAGACAACTGGTTTGGAAATTCAACCAATTACGAGGGTGTGAAGAATCCCCTGTATGTTAAGTCAGGATACAACGAAAACCTGCTCTTCACGGAGTTTGCTACCACCTTGCGCGGATTCGACTACGCCACATTGTACGGAACGAGTGTGGCCATGTTCAATGCGGAGTTCCGCTTGCCGCTCGTCAGGGCGTTGGCTGGAAGTTCTGTTTCATCGAGCTTCTTCCGGAACATGCAGTTCACCGCCTTTTATGACATAGGCACCAGTTGGACCGGCGCTCCCCCGATCAGTTCCGAGAATACACTCAGGACTGTGGAGATCAAATCGGGACCATTCGCGATCGACCTAAAGGAATATCTCAACCCGTGGCTATACAGTTACGGCTTTGGGTTTCGCTCCATGATGCTGGGCTACTACCTCAAGTTTGATTACGCCTGGCCGGTGAAGAATTTCAAGGTTCAGGATCCCCGGATCATGGTCTCGATCGGGCTGGACTTCTGACAAAAGTGTCGAATGTCGAGGTGACTGGGTCGGACCAGACAAAGGCGCACAATTGCGCTATCTTGCACAAAAAATTTCTAT
>CAZJWV010000003.1:78151-123362 GCA_964549855.1 uncultured Ohtaekwangia sp.
GGGTCGGACCAGACAAAGGCGCACAATTGCGCTATCTTGCACAAAAAATTTCTATGCTTCGCTCTATGACGGGTTTTGGGCAGGCCTCTATCACCCTGGATGAAGGGATCATCCAGGCTGAAGTGAAGTCGTTGAACTCAAAGTTCCTCGATGTCTCCCTGCGCTTGTCTTCCGAACTGTCGGACAAGGAGCTTGAAGTGAGGACACTTGTACAAGAGCACCTTGAGCGCGGCAAAATTGCAGTCACTGTGGCGTTTGAAAGGCGCCTGGTCAATGCTGCGGCCATGCGCTACAAGGAGGAGGAATTCATCACGCACTACCTCGAACTGAAGAAACTTGCCGACCGGGTGATGGCTCCGTATGACAACCTTTTCGAGATTGCCCTTCGCTCGCCCGAGGTGAGTACCAATGGCAGGGAATCGCTACCCACCCCGGCGCTCGAAGCCGCTTTGAAATGTCTCTCCGAAGCATTGCGGCAGTGCACTGGATTCAGGGAGAAGGAAGGGGAAGTGCTCGCCGGAAAACTGGGAGGGTATGCCGACAAAATCCAGGAATTGCTTGGTCGAGTGGAGAAACTAGACCCTGTGCGGATTGAAAAAATCAGGACACGCATTCGAAAAAATGTGATTGAGTTCTTTGGCCATGAAGGATTTGATCCCAATCGCCTTGAGCAAGAGATACTATTTTATGCGGAGAAGCTCGATACCCATGAAGAGCGCGTGCGATTGCGCGCCCACCTTGATTACTTCCGTGATGTGCTCAAGGAGGACACGTCCAACGGCAAGAAGCTCGGGTTCATCACCCAGGAGATTGGACGTGAAATAAATACGCTGGGGTCAAAAGCAAATGATGCTGAAATTCAACGCGACGTTGTCCGAATGAAGGAGGAACTTGAAAAGATCAAGGAGCAGCTGAATAATGTGCTTTGATCGTTCCATAGTAAGACTTCCCGGACCCCTGCTTTTACTATTGATTTGTACTGGGATTGTCCTGGGTCAATCAGCATCAAAGCCGGCAGACACCGAGAAGACATTCAGCAGCACGGACCGGGACCTGATTGGGTTATGGTCCGGCGAAGGGGAGATGATCGAATTCCGGTCAGACGGATCGTGCCGATATGCCGGTGAATTGTTTCAGTACAAACTATCGCAGGGCCACCTCATCATCGAGGTGACCGGAGGCAACGTAGTATTTACATACCAATTGAAGGCCGGTCAACTCTTTTTAACGGCCGATGGACATCAATCAGTTTATTCACGTGTGCCGGTACACCCGGAAACGAAGCCCCCTACAGCTAACAAGCGCAACCCTGCCGATCTGGTCGGTCAATGGTGCTATATGAAAAGCAGCTCGGGTGCGTTCTCGGGCCGATGCATCATCCTTAACGCCGACGGCACTTACCGCTACACCTCCGAAGTTTCACGCAGTGTTCAACCGCAGGAAATGTCCGGGGGAACATCTTCGCAAGACTCCGATTCGGGCACCTGGCACGTTGAGGGAGACCGGCTGTACTACCAGTCAACAATCCATGGAAGTGGTTCCTACCACCTGGAACGCCGAAATCACCCGGTAAACGTCAATGATCCGATGATAGTGCTTGACAATGAGCCGTTCGTCACTACCACTCAGCGCCCGCCGTGGCGGTAGATAGACTTTGGGTGGATTTTTCCCTAGCTTTATTCACTCGTTTACGCAACCAATTAACCAAGGAAATATGAGCTCTCAACTTTCACGCAGGGCATGGTTTAAGTCAGCACTGACAGCAGGGGTCGCAATGCCCATCGGCCTTTCCTTCGTACAAGATTTGATGGCTGCTCCCATGAGCCAGGCGGAACTTGAATTCGCCGCTCTTAATGGAAAGCTCATTCGCCTGGGATCCAATGAGAATCCCTATGGACCCTCCCAAAAGGCGCGTACGGCCATCTCGGAGTCCGGTGTCGTTGGAAACCGATATGCGTTCGAGCAAACGGACGAAATCCGTCAAATGATTGCAACCCGGGAAGGTGTAACACCGGATCACGTATTCCTTTCTGCAGGAAGTGGTGAGGTTCTCGCAATCATGGGCCTCAGCCTGGGGCTCGAAGGAGGCTCGGTGCTTTCCGCGTGGCCTACGTTTCCCATGATGATGAACTTCGCAGAGAAGTTCAAAGCCCGCTGGGACAAAGTAAGTCTTGACAAAAACATGGCGCACGACCTCGAAGCCATGTTGGCGGCCATCAAGCCGGATACGAAAGTGGTGTTCGTAGTGAATCCCAACAACCCGACCGGAACCGTGGTAGACAACGCGCGCCTCAAGAACTTCTGTATCGAAGCAAGCAAGAAGGCCACCGTACTCGCCGATGAAGCCTACCTCGAGTTCCTCGAGCCTTCTCAACAGCTTTCAATGGTTGAGTTGGTCAAAGCCGGTCACAACGTGGTTGTTTCACGCACGTTCTCAAAAATCTATGGCCTCGCCGGGTTGCGGATTGGCTACGCCATTGCGAAACCGGAATTGATTGAGAAGTTGGAGAAGAACCAGCTGGGAACAATTCTCAACCAGGCTGCCCTGGCAGCCGCCAAAGCCAGCCTTGGCGACGAGGAGTTCATGGCCTACACGCGCAAGATGAATGCAGAGGCAAGGACGTACTTCACGAACTACCTGGATCGCAAGAAGTACTTCTATGGTAAATCGTTCACAAACGTTGTGCTCTTCCCCGCGCCCAAGGATGGAAAAATGATCCTGGAGCAAACGATGAAGAAGGGATACCAGATTCGTATTTGGGACTACCAGGACAAACAGTGGTGCCGCGTAAGCATTGGCACGCTGGACGAAATGAAATCGTTCGTCACGGCGTTCGATGAAATTGTCGCTTAAGCCCGCAAAGACTTTCGGACCAGGACGACCCAGAGTGCGACCGTCGCGGTGACGGTAATCATGGACATGATCACGAAGTGACCCGGAGGAATTCCCATCCAGGCTGAAATTGATTTGTCGAGGCTATGAAGTCCCATCACGAGCACTGATGCAAAAATGAGTAGTAGGACGGCATTGTAAAGTGTGGAAGGCCGGTACTCGGGCGGAAGTAGATCGTCCCTGTTGATCAGTACAATGAGAAAACCAGTGAGCAGGGGCAGCACCAGTCCGTTGAGCGCCTGCACAAGCAGGATCACTGGAATTGGTTTCACGCCGCTGACTCCAATCAAGAATCCGGTAAGCAACACGCCCAGCCAGATTGTGCGTTGACGAACTTTGTTCCAGTGGAATACTGAGGAGGCAATGATGGAGGCAGCGTATGGTGATGTGATCGCCGAGGAAAACCCTGCTGCAAAGAGCCCGACACCCAGCGCGGCCGAACCCAGGGGACCCATAGCGCTGGACAGCGAAGTCGAGAGTTCTTCAAACGCGGTGAACGGAGGCACTCCTGTTCCGGCAACGAGAATGGCAGCAGTAATTAGCCCACCGATGATTACTGAAATACTAAGTCCCACCCGCATGAGCATGACCGTCTGCCCTTTGCTGACACCTGAACCCAGGAATACATTATAAGGAACAATGGTGGTCCCAACGAGTGCCAGTGCGAGCATCTCCGCGCCGACAGGAACTTGGGGTACGACCGATGCTTTCAGGTACTCGCCAGCGCCGAATGGCCGGCTCACGGCCAGTGCGAAGAAGGCGACTCCCATCAAGGCGACAAGGAAGGTCATCAGCCATCCGATGGATTCGCGCCGGTCTGTCCACAGGATTACAGCTACAACAAGGGTAAGCCCAATGGTGAGGATTGTCGCGTTTGCCGCAGTGATTAATTGCATACCGGACACCGCGCCAAGAATATTGCCCGCCTCATAGGCTGCGCAGCCGAGGATGACAGGTCCACCCAGCAAGTAATTCAGCATGCGCCCGCGAGGTGTTCCGTAGACCTTGATGATGGCCTGCCCCATAGTGAGACCGCTCACGATGGCGAGCCGCGCCGACACCTCTTGCAATACGATGCATGCGGCTGTAGCAAATGTGACAGCCCACAGAAGGTCAAGCTGGAACAACGCCCCGGCAGATGCAGCAGTGGTGACCGTGCCCGGCCCAATGAAGGCCGCTGAGATGACCGACCAGAGAATGACGGAGGTGAGGTTCTTGCGGAGGGTCACGTAAAAGAGCGAGCGGGGATCAATTGGGAATCCTTAAATTTAGCGATGTTTTTCTTTATGGAGACCGGATTTGTAGGCTGGAAGCGAGGCAGTTGGAGGTTACCCATCATGGTTCCCTCGATAATCTTCTTACTCTTCGTTTCCACAGTTGCCAGTGCCCAGCGGGGCCTGATCACTAAGCCTGCAACCACGCAGGTGATGGATCCGAACGGCGACTCTTTTGTTTCCGTTTCCACAGCTGGCTTCTCCAACGACGGGTACAATGTCGATGAGTTTGAACTGAAGATGTTCGGTATCCCCATTGTGGGATCTGGCGACGCACTCGCTGATAACCAAGCCGGACCAAAATGTGGCATCACTGACATTACCGTAGACTCCAAGGGCTACGGCGTGTATGGGGTCATTGACAACAATGACAACTTGATTTTCAGATTTCGCCTGGGCAAGACCAACAACAGTGTGGAAGCGTATACCATATTGATTGATACGGACGGGAAGATGGGTCCCGGTGACGATCCGAATGCAACGCCCGAAAACCCTGGCTTTGAAATCGACATCACCCTGATTAAGCAGCAGAACAAGGGGATCTACATTTACAACATCGATGGAATCCAAAGTTGCCCGGCAGAATTACGCAACTATGGATACGACACGAATTTTCAGATTGCTGTGGCCGATGTGGTGAGCTGCGGGGACCCGGATGCCTTCTTCGACTTCTACGTACCCTTCTCCGACCTGAACCAACTTTTTGGAATCACCAAGGACACCGAACTCCGGTTCGCCGCCGTGACGAACATGTCGGCTACGTGCGCCATGGGTGGAAAAATCTCCGACGTTGCCGGCGTGATCGACACCCACTACAATGGGTGCAACAGCTGCGCCTTCCTTGACTTGTCCAGCAACCAATGCCCCACAACACTTAACAATCTTTGTGCTACCTGCATCGGATTCCAGGTAGGCATCACTCCCAAGCCGACATTGAACTTGCCGGTGAAGGCTGGAGAGGATTTTATCTCCGGATACCTTCGCGATCCCGATGGGACGCCCCTGGTCGGCGCAGACATTTTTATCAATGTCTACAACTCAGCCGATGTGCTGGTGGACCGTGACACGGTACTGACCGATGTCACGGGTGATTGGCTGTCCACCTTTTCGTATGTGCTGGCTCCAGGAGATTCAGTTACTGCGAGAGCGCGAGCAGTGGACCGATGCTCGTCGTCTGGTCTCGGCTCACAAGCGAGTTTTACCATTGTTGTTGTCAATGTTCCACCAGTCATTAGCGGGAGTACGTCGGCCATTGCGTATTCGGAAAATGATCCGCCGCTCATTATTCAACCAGGTTTGACCATCACAGATCCCGACAATACGGTACTTGAGGGAGCAACGGTCTCTATTGTCGCGAACTACCAGTCAGGGCAGGACTTGTTGCAGTTTAGCGCCGTCCCGGGAATCTCAGGATTATTCAACCCGGCTACCGGTGTGCTGTCTTTTTCAGGAACGGCATCCCTGGCCGCTTATCAACTGGCCCTCCGTGGAGTGACGTACACAAATACCAGCGAGAATCCTTCGGCTCTAACTCGAACTGTGCGCATGGTAGTGGACGATGGGCTGGACCCTAGCAACTTCCTAAACAGGGCACTGAACGTCACCCCAGTCAATGATCCGCCCGTCATTTCCGGTTCGCTGGCGCAAATCCAGTATACAACGGGTAACCTTGTTTTGGACAATACGCTCACAGTTACCGATCTCGATAACACCCTTATTACAGGAGGGACTGTGTCCATTACCAACAATTTCATTTCTGCGGAGGATCAATTGCTCTTCACGAACCAATTGGGGATTACGGGTAGTTATTCAGCCGCCACAGGAATCCTGACCCTCTCCGGCACGACCACACTGGCCAACTATGCCACGGCCATGCAATCGATAGCCTATCACAATACACAACTTATCCCCACGCAGGTGACTCGGAGGGTTTCGTTTGTTGTTTCCGACGGCGTATCGAGCAGCGCCCCGTTTAACAAGTTCGTGGGGATCACCCCGGTCAACTACCCGCCCTTCTTTGTCGATGGTTTGGGTAACCCGATCACTACCATTCCATTCACCACCGGGGAGGACACCCAGCTTAATGCGTGTGTCAATGTGTCGGACCCGAACGGTGATCCCGCGTCATTGTCCTCCATTGTGCTGCTCACCGGATCAGGAACTTTCAACCTTACCGGGGGTCTTTGTTTTTCATTCACGCCTGGTCCGAACTTTAACGGGATAGTTACCGCTGATATTTCAGTCTGCGATCCGAATTTGGCCTGCGGGACCGCCACGCTGCAAATCACCGTGACTGCTGCAAATGATCCTCCGACAGTCAGCGGTTCGGCGGCCGTTGTTACCTATCCGGGATCTGCGGTCGTGATCGACAACACCCTTTTGGCAAATGACGTTGACAATCCCACGCTGACTGGCGCTACCATCAGCATCGACGGAAACTTTCTCTCCACGGAAGATGCGCTGGTGTTTGCCAATCAATTGGGAATTACGGGCACGTACACCGCGGGCACTGGTGTGCTTACCCTCACGGGGACGACAACACTTGCCAATTATTCGACGGCTTTGCGCACAATCACCTATGTGAATGCTTTTCAAACCTCGCTCCTGACGCGCCGCATTTCCTTCCAGGTCTCCGATGGTTCCGCTTCCAGCCAGCCCTTTCAGAAGTTCATAGAATTCAGCGGCAACGTGAACCGTCCGCCATTTCTTGTTGACGGGTTGGGCAATCCAGTAAGTGTATTGCCCTTCACCACCAATGAAGATACTCCCCTCAACGGCTGCATCACCGCATTTGATCCGGATGGTGATCCCATCCAGATTACGTCCATTGTTCTGTCGGGCGGGGCCGGATCTTTTACGCCAACCGGGGGTCTCTGCTTTAATTTCACACCGCCAACTGACTTCAGCGGACCGACTACAGGAACGGTGACCATTTGCGATCCCAGCAATGCCTGCGCAACAGGAACGATCACCGTGACCGTATCTCCTGTTAATGATCCCCCTGTAGTTGTTGGTTCTTCCGAACTGGTCACCTACCTCACCGGGAACGTCGTGATTGACAACGCGATCGGTGTTACTGATCCTGACGACGCCACCCTGGCTTCAGCTACCATTTCCATCACTGCCAATTTCCAATCCTCGGAAGACATCCTGGGCTTTGTCGATCAGCTTGGAATCACCGGCAGCTACTCGGCCGCAACCGGTATACTCTCGCTCACGGGAACGGCAACGCTGGCTGACTACGCCCAGGCATTGAGTACCGTGACTTATTCAAACAGCAACATCCTTCCGATAACCCTTACGCGCCAGATCAGTTTTGTCGTTAACGACGGGATGACCAATAGTTTGGCGCACGACCGATTCATTGCCGTACAACAAGTGAATGTAGCCCCCGAAATAACTGATGGGACGAATCCAGTGGATACCCTGTATTTCACTATTGCTGAGGATCAGGTCCTCTCAACGTGTATCCAGGCTTCTGATGCCAACGGCGACCAAGTGTCGATTGAGAGCATCGATCTCCTGAGTGGCGGTGGATCGTTCACCCTGGACGGCGGGCTTTGCTTCAGCTACACACCATCCCTGAATGCCTCGGGTCTTATCAAGGCAAGGATTAGTGCGTGCGACGGTGCCATCAACAGCCTGTGCGTGGTTGGAGGAATAGTCATTATGATCACTCCGGTTGACGATCCGCCTGATATCACCACAACCAGTTTTCTCGTCGACCAGGACGTCGCGTCACCCCTTTGTGTAGCTGTAGCAGATGTGGAAGGGGATGCCACAGTCTTTAGCTCTGGTTTTTCCATCGCAGGCACATCAGTCCTGACGACCGGCCCGTCTCCTGGCGATCAGTGTTTCCTGTACACACCGGTCAACGGCTTCAGCGGGGACGACCTGGTAAGTGTTACCGTGTGTGAGGTGAGTTCACCTTCAGTATGCACAACAGAAACGTTGACCGTGACCGTCAACAAAGTGAATCACGCACCCGAAATTCTGGTCAATGGTATTCCCGGCGGAGCCCTCACGGCCACAACTCCTGAAGACACCCCGATAGTCGTCTGCTTTGAATCCATTGACCCCGATGGAGACGATGTGGTCCTTTCCCAAGCTGTGAATATCATGGGTGGAGGATCTCTGGTACCCTACCAGAACATTGAGTTTTGCTTCATGTTCACGCCCGAGAAAGATTTCAACGGAGTAGCCTCGTGGTCTATCACGGTGTGTGACAACGGCACGCCGAGTCTTTGTGGAACTCTTGTTGCTTCAATCACGGTAACCCCCTTGAACGATGCGCCAGTTGCAGTCAATGACACCTTGTCCGTGCTTCGGCACACGGTGAGCAAAGCCAATATCCTGGCCAATGATTATGACGTGGAGGGTGACTCAATCATACTGACCATCCAGGCCGTTGTGACCAGTCAGCATGGGCAGACTACCTTAACCGGTGACGGATTTGCTACTTACTCCTCCGATCGTTACTACCGTGGCCTTGATTCCCTGGTGTATGAGATTTGCGACACGGGAACACCCACTGGTTGCAGCCAGGCTACCGTTAAGTATGACATCGGTGATCTGCCGTTGCGAATTTACGAAGGGGTGTCGCCCAACGGAGATGGCGTCAATGACTACTGGCGCATGGATGGAATCGACTACTATGCCGACAACAGTGTTCGCGTGTTCGACCGGTATAACAACCTGGTCTATGAGATGAACAATTACAACAATGAAGACCGGGTGTGGCGTGGCGAGGCGAACCGGGGCATATTCCGCGGTAAGCTCCCCGACGGCGTTTATTTCTACTCTGTAAGACTTTCGAACGATATCCCCGCGCTCAGTGGGTTCATCATTTTGAAAATGGAGCCATGAGGAACTTGCGCCTAACCTGTTTCCTTTTCCTCATTTGTGTGATCCCTGCCATGGCGCAGCAGGAGGCCACCTACGCACAATACATGTTCAATGGCCTGGCGATCAACCCGGCATACGCCGGCCAGCATGGTGCACTTAGCATGAGCGTGTTGGCAAGGTTCCAAAATGTTGGTCTTCCGGGAGCGCCGACTACGCAGACCTTCTCAGCTCATTCGCCCCTGACCAACCAGCGATTTGCGGTGGGCGCACTTTTCGTTCACGATAAGATTGGTGTCATAAGCCAGACACAGTTCAGCGGGATGTATGCCTATAGGCTTCCGGTCTCAGCAAAGGGCACGCTTTCGTTTGGTATCCAGGCGGGCGTCAGCCGCTACCAGGCTCAGTACTCGGCGCTGGACATTTACCAAACCGATCCCGCATTCAGCCAGGATATCAACGAAACCCGGCCCAACATCGGTGCCGGCGTATTCCTGGATTACACCACCTGGTATGCGGGGCTGAGTGCACCTCACATGCTCAACAACGTATTCACCAGGGGCAGTAACCTCACATCAGTCCATCAACCATTTCCAGTGATCCTCACCGCGGGAGTCGTCTTTCCCATCAGCCGGGCCATTCACCTCAAGCCCAACACGCTCATCAAGATGGTCGACGGGCGAATCGTTGAGGTTGATATCAATGCAAACTTTCTCTTTGATGAGGTGGTCTGGATAGGTCTATCCTACCACACGTCACAGGCCATCAATGTGCTCATGGATCTGCAAGTGACGGACCAACTCCGTATTGGGTATTCGTACACAGCTTCCCTTGGCGAGATCAAGAGCATCGAAATCGGCTCGCATGAGGTTTTCCTCGGATACGTCTTCCGATTCAATAGCAAGGGAATTGTTTCACCCCGCTACTTCTGATGCGCGCAGTGTTTTTATATGGATTTGCCTTGATTCTGGTGGTCTCCACAGGGTGGGCGCAAAGCACAAACATCTCCGGGCTTTTTACCAGCAACTTCACGAAAGCCGAGCGCATGTACCGGCAACAAGGATATCGCAACGCCATCGATCTCTACGTGATTGCCTTGAAAAAAGACCCGGGCAACAGGATAGCAAAATCCAGGGTTGCGGAATGTTACTACCGGATGGGACAATTTGAAGAAGCAAACCGGTGGTGCCGCCGGTTGGTGAATCAAGTGCCAGCGACCTCGGAAGAATACTTCCGGCTTGGCCAGGTACTCTGTGCAATGCAGCGGTACGACTCAGCGGAAACTGCTTTCGGTCAGGCCCTTTCCCTCGACAGCACGAACGCCAGGGCCCGGAGCTATTACTCGTTCCTAAAGGTCATGCCCCTCTATCATAAGGACCCCTCCACCTATCAACTTACGCGACAGTGGTATAACTCCCCACAATCCGACTTTTCACCCCGTCATTACGGGTCGGGGATCGTGTTTGTCTCCGCCAGAGATCGCGACCTGTTTATCAAGCGCAAGAACCTGAGCGGAATCAGTGAAGACGAAGGCCTTCTCAATGCCTTCTACGTGGATAGTGAAATGGATTCTGAGCGGGTATCCAATGAGAATGTCGAACTGTTCTATAGCCGGTCACTTAATTCACCCTACCACGATGGTCCGGTTACATTTTATGACGGCGGCAAGAAAATCGCGTACACTCGCAATCTCCTGGTGAACGGCAAACCGGCAAAGGATGAATGGGGGAAGGTAAATCTGGAACTCTATTTTGCCACATTGGGGGACAATCGGATGCTTCGCGACCTGCAGGCATTTCCTCACAACAGCCGTTCGTATTCGATCGCCCATCCCTGGATCTCGGAAGATGGGTTGACGCTCTATTTTTCTTCCAACATGCCGGGAGGCAAGGGCGGAGCCGACCTGTACGTGAGCTATCTGAAGGACAAGACCTGGACTGCGCCGCAAAACCTTGGAGACGTTGTCAATACACCTGGTGATGAATTCGCTCCATACCTGTGGAGGGATCAGTTGTTCTTTTCCTCAGATGGTTTCGGTGGATTCGGCGGCCTTGACAACTTCGTGGCGCGCGGCAAAGTTGGGAGCTTCGACAAGCCAGAGAACCTGGGCTTCCCGCTAAACTCGTCGCATGATGACTTCGGGGTGATCATCGACGGCGAAGGGAGAGAAGGGTATTTTGCCTCGAACCGCCTGGAGCGGGACGACGATATCTACAGGTTTGTTCTTAATCGCGTGATGATCTATGGCCAGGTGTGGGAAACGCCGGGCAACAAGCCAGTGACTAATGCCAAAATCACGGTTAGCGAGGAAGGGACAAAGGAAGCCAGGATCCTGGAGACCAATGCAGAAGGGAATTTTACCACAGAATTGAAAGTGAATACGACGTACTCCTTCCTGCCAGAAAAAGAAGGCTACACGGCGTTGTCGGCCATCAAATTGAGGCCCGATCGCGGATCGATCCTGGCAGACACTCTCCACGTGGCACTTTGGAAGCATGGATTGTTTGCAAAAGGAATCGTCTACAGCGACGAGCTCCAAACCAAGCTGCCCGGTGCGGTGGTAACCATTGAAAACCTGGACAATGGCCTCGTTGATAGCGTCAGGGTTTCTGGAGATGGGTCCTACAGATTCCTGGTCCATCCCAATACACGGTACAGAATCATGGCTAAGTATAATGGCTACCTGGAAAACGGGTTCAACCTGGATACAAAAGGTTTGTATGGTGGCGACCTCCTCAACGACATACTTCTTGAGGAAACCTACCTTGAAAAACTCATCGTGTTCTTCGAGTACGACAAGTGGGATTTGCTGCCTGAGTTTGACAAGGGCATGAGCAAAATGATGAGAAGTTTGTCCCGCAACCGTAAGGCTACTGTTTACATCGGTGCGCATGCCGACGCAAGGGGTACCCGTGAGTACAACAAACGCCTGTCCGACCGGCGGGCCGATGCGATCGTTCAGTACCTCCGCTCAAAGTCGATCGAAGTCTCCAGGATTGAAGCCTTCGGTTTCGGCGAAGAACTCATTCTCAATACCTGCAGCGACGGTGTCGTGTGTTCCGACGAGGAGCACTCACGCAATAGACGCGCGGAAATCAAAGTGCAGCTTCTGCAGGACCGTTAACGGGCGGCCTCCGAACTTAGAAATCCTCCGTAGAACACAGCGTTCATCAGCAGTTTGTTTGTGCCGAAGAAGTAAGCGCGAAACGCAAGGTCTTCAGTGAAGCCAATCACGCGACCGCGTCCCATGGCAGAGATCCCGATCCCCGAACTGTTTTTGAACTTCGGATAGTTGCGTTTGGACATGTAACCGCTCAGCATCGGCGACGATCCATATACAAGTGGGTTCGCGTACGGCCCCTTTGCTTTTTCCATGAAGAAGTTGTTCGATTTGAACATTGGCATCTTCGCGTTGAAGTACCCATAGAAAAGCGGATTGGTGAGATCTACGTCGGCTTCGACAATGGCGCCACTCGTTTCCTGTGCACGACCGGCATCCCCGATCTCGCCATAAGGCCGTGCCTGGAGCTCTTTCTTGTCATCCGAAAGGCTGCGCATCTCGAATTTCCCCAATCCCGCAGAGGTAAACCAGTTCAAGGCCTGCTCAAAACCAATGACCACGCCGCCGTTTTGGATCCAGGTTTTCAGTTTTTCTTTTGCCGATTCGCTGATGGCACCGTAGGACCCTGCCGGGAAGATGATGGTCGTGTATCGGTTCAGGTTCGCCGTGTTGAATACGGCTACCGGCATGCAGGTGACGGGAATGTTGAATCGCTGATCAAGCAGGTGCCAGATTTCCCCTGCATCGGTTGGAGACACGCTCGCAAATCCGGCACCCCCGTCCACCAACATGGCGATGGAGGGCTTGTTCAACACTTGAAAGGAACTACTGCCCAGGCTAACGCCCCGGTAATCGAGCCCGGTGGCAAAGGAATAGATGTCAATGCCATCCTTTTCGGCGATTTCGCGGAGGTAAACTTCAATTTGTTCAGGGTTTTTGTCTTGGTTCTCGAGCGACACCATGATGGCGCCGGGTTCGAAACGTTTCCCGGAGGTGTGAAAGAAGGCTTCCGTCGACACCTTGGTCCGGATTCCGTGAGACACAAGCCGGTATAGCGCCCGCGGGGAATAGAACCCGTGCGTTTCAAAGACGTATGCATATTTGCTGCGTTCGCCGATCACCTTCCCTGGTGGAAGGGTAGTGTCTTGTACTTTGGCTCCCAGCGATGGGGGTGTCTTTAGCTCCTCGTAGTCAAGTCCAAATGCCAGGGGCAGGGTCCAGCTCGAGATGTCGTAGAAAATGCTGTCTTTGAATTGTGTCATGCGACTGAACATGCCTTTAACCAGGCGGTACTTCGGCTGGTTGGCCGGGACGATAAAACTACTTTCTGCGGGGTAGGATTTTCCGTTCGCCGTTGTAGACGAGCCTGCCGCATACACATCGACCTGTTGGCGGTTGAGCACATCCAGCAAATGATAGACTCGTGCCTTGTCGCGTGAGGTAAAGAGATACCCCTTGATGGGATCTTTGGCAGCGTCGGCTAGCGCAGACTTGTAAAACTCCCTTTGGTAGTTCAACAACTCTTCGCGCAGCTCTGTGGTCGCCTTCAGCGAACTGAGCATGGTGACGAAGTGATTGCGAACGGTAAAGGGGAATGTCAGGATGCCATTTACACTTTCCTGGGCATGACCCCTTGAACTCGCCTGCTCAAAGAGAATCCCGACTGCGCCTTCCACGTCAGGGTAGGTGGACCCTTTCCCATAATAGAAGTCATCGTAC
The DNA here is from genome assembly GCA_964549855.1 of uncultured Ohtaekwangia sp. Taxonomy (GTDB): domain Bacteria; phylum Bacteroidota; class Bacteroidia; order Cytophagales; family Cyclobacteriaceae; genus ELB16-189. Next base: position 91,941 of record CAZJWV010000003.1, read on the forward strand.
CCTTCCTGTGTGAAGTATAGCGAGCCGATTTGGTCGAGGGCTTTGGCATGATACTCACCCATTTTTCGCGTTAGTTGTTGGTTGCGATCGGGGGTGATCGGGTTCACCCGCGAGGGTTCTCCTGGCATGAAGAAGAAGGTTGCGTTGGTGCCCTGCTCGTGGTGATCGGTGAGGACATTCGGTTTCCATAGCTGGAACTTGGTGATCCGCGCGCGGGATTCCGGAAGCTGGGCCACCAGCCAGTCCCTGTTCAAGTCGAACCAGTAGTGGTTAAAACGGCCACCCGGCCAATGTTCGTTGTGCTCCATGTCATTGGGGTCGGGTGAGATCAACTTGCTCCTGCGGGAGTTGGCCCAATGGGCAAAGCGGTTAAGCCCGTCTGGGTTGAAGCTGGGATCAAACAACACAATGGTGTTGTTGAGATAATTCTCGATTTCTGGTCCTTGTGCGGCGGCCAGGTAATAGGCCATCACTAGTCCGGCGTTTGCTCCGCTGGGTTCATTCCCATGGATGCTGCAACCCAGGTAGTAGACGGCTGGCATAGAGCGAATGTCGAGGCTTCCGGAAGCCGCAGGGTCAGCAAGGCGCACGTGTTGCTTGCGCAACTCCTCAATGTTTTGGTGATTCTTCGGTGAGGTAATGGTAAGCAGGAGTAGGGGGCGCGCCTCGTAGGTATGACCGGTTACTTCCAGGGTGATCCGATCGGAGGCCTTATCCAGTGCCATCATATAGTTCACCAACCGGTCATGGCTTACGTGCCATTCGCCTACCTCGTGTCCGATCACCGACGCGGGTGTCGGTATGGCCGGATCAAACCGAACTCCATTGGGCATGTAGTAGGAGAGGTCGACCTGCGCCGAAGCGGAAAAAAAGCACAGACAGAGTGCAAAGATCACAACCGGGGATTTCATTTGCTTGAAGTGTTAGTTGAATACAAGGATAACATTCTCCATGATTTCAAGCAACAAAGGATTTTAGTCCATGATCATTGAGGATCATTATGTTAATCCTTTGTTCGTAACATTTAACTGGCTGATAAACTGGCCTTGACAGGAAAAAGAATAGTTTTGTCTCTATCAAACAATCACCCAAATCCATTTGCTATGAGGAGAATTTTACAGAGCCTGGTTGTCGCTTTGCTTGCCGCTCCACTGGGGGTTTTTGCTCAGGGGGTGACGACAGCAAGCCTTACGGGTATCGTTAAGGACAAGACCGGAGAGATCATTCCCGGTGCCAACGTTGTGGCGACTCACGTTCCTTCGGGAACCACTTATGGTGCAGCTACGCGTACCGATGGCCTTTACAACATTGAGGGGATGCGCCCCGGCGGGCCATACACGCTGAAGATTTCTTTCGTCGGTTACAAGGAACAAGTCCATGAAGAGATTTACCCGGAATTGGGCCAGGCTCTCCGTTTGGATTACGACTTGATTTCGGAAGCAACGGAACTGCAGGCGATTGTAATCACCGGTGTTCAGGATGCGCTCCTCAACTCGGAAAAAATCGGTGCATCTTCAAACTTCTCCAACAGGAACATCACGCGGCTACCCTCTATCGGTCGCGATTTCCGCGACATCACGCGGCTGACCCCGCAGGCCGGAGGTGGGAATTTCTCTTTCGGTGGCCGATCCAACCTCTACAATAACCTCACCATCGACGGGGCCACGATGAACAACGTATTCGGCCTTAACCCGCTGCCTGGTGGCCAGTCGGCAGCAACGCCGTTTAGCATGGACGCCATCCAGGAAGTAACTGTATCACTGTCTCCTTATGATGTTCGCCAGGGCAACTTCACGGGCGCAGGCGTAAGCGCCATCTCCCGTAGCGGTACAAACGAGTTGAGTGGATCGGTTTATTATTTCTTCCGCAACCAGAGTTTTGCGGGCACCAAGATTGACGGTGCCAACTCACCGGTTCCGGATTTTAACTTCAAAAACTATGGCTTCCGCCTGGGAGGTCCGATCATCAGGGACAAACTGTTCTTCTTTGTAAATGCGGAGTTCGAGACGCGCTCTGATCCCTTTTACACAAACCCTGTTCGCCAGACTGGGGAGGCAAGTTCAGCCACAAACACCCAGGCTACCGACGACAACGATCCGGCCACCGGTTTGGCTGGCTTGCGCGACTTCCTGATCACCAACTACAACTACGATCCGGGTGTGTACAAAAACTTCAGCCGTGCTACCGAAAGCAAGCGTTATGTAGCCCGCCTTGATTACAACATCAGTCAGAACCATAAGTTGACAATCCGGGGTAACATCACGAATGCCTTCCAGGACCAGTTTCCTAGCGGATCAGGTGGCTTTACGGGCGGGCCTGCTGGTGGCCGAGGCAACAGCGCCAACGTATTGTCCTTTTCCTCCTCGTTTTATCGCATCAACAACAACCAGTACTCCGGCACGGCGGAACTCAACTCCACGTTTGCGGGTGGCAAGTTCACCAACAACCTCGTGGTTGGATACACCGCACTCCGCGACTTCCGTCAGAACGCCGGCGGCTTGGATGTTCCAGATATTGCGACTGTCGACATTCTCGGCCCGAACGGTCAGAACATGACCTCGTTTGGTCCCGACCCGTTCACCAAGAACAACTTGCTGGACCAGGATGTCATTCAATTCAATGACAACTTCACCATCTACTTGAAAGACCACACGGTTTCTTTGGGTACTGCGAACGAGTACTACAGCTTCAACAACGTATTCACGCAGGTGGTTAACGGCAACTATCGGTACAACAGCCTTGCGGACTTCTACGCAGATGCAGACGCAGGAACGACAGCCGCACAGCGTCCGGCTAACTACAATATTCAATATGTATCTGTTGCGGGCGGGCCCACTGCCACAGCGGCCAAGTGGTCGGCTTTGCAAATGGGTTTTTACGCACAAGACGTATACAAAGGCTTTCAGAACCTGACCCTCACCGCCGGCATAAGAGTAGATATCCCGGTTTACCTCTCTGATCTGCCGAAAAACAACTATGTGAACTCTCTAAACCTTAATGGGGAGCAACTCCGCGCAGGTGGATGGCCGCAAGTACGGCCGCTGTTTTCACCGCGGATTGGGTTCAACTGGGATGTAAGTGGTGGGGATCGTACCACGCAGATTCGCGGTGGCACAGGTATCCTCACTGGCCGAATCCCGTTTGTTTGGCTTTCAAACGCGGTGAGCAACAACGGTCTCTACTTTGGCCAGTTTGCTTCAACCAACGTTCCGTTTGACCTTACCGGTGACGGATTCCCGTACAATTTCCAACAGAGTCCCTATGTCGCGCCGGAGAAAGAATACTCTGACCTCGTCGGCGGCAATCCGACTTTGGTGACGAACTCGCTGAACCGGAACTACGGACGGTCATCAATCGTACCGGCCGTGAACACGGTTTCGAAGAACTTCAAATTCCCACAAGTTTGGCGCACCAGCGTTGCAGTCGACCAGAAATTGCCTGGAGGTGTGATCGGTACGTTTGAGTTCATCTACACGAAAGACATCAATGCCGTGCTGATCCGCGATGCAAACCTTCGCCCCGCGGTGGCTACTGTTGCAGGTGACGGACGCCCGCTCTTTGGTAATGCCGGTGCCGATCGCCAGATCTATGGCAACGATCGCCGGTTGTCCGGTGAAATTGGCCAGGCCCTCGTGCTTGATAACACCGACCAGGGATACCAGTACAGTGTCACGGCTCAATTCCGTAAAAACTTCACGCGTGACTTTACAATTATGGCCGCCTACACCTACACGGATGCACGCGAGATAAACTCTCAATCCGGCTCAACGGCGGGAGGCACCTTTGCATCGCAGTCAAACGTCCTTGGACCGAACAACTCAGGTACGTCGTATGCCTTTGCTCTAACGCCGCACCGCATCGTCGCTTACGGATCGTACCACTTTGAATATCTCAGGAAGTTTGGTACTACCATTGGCGTGACCTACGAGGGTCGCACGGGGTTCAATTACGCCTACCTCTACAGTGGTGACATGAATAGCGATGGTATCGCAGGCAATGACCTACTCTATGTACCTAAGAGCCAGGGTGAGATTGTGCTCGCGCCCAGCAACGCAACTGACGGCCGTACACTCACCGAGATATGGAACCAACTGGATCGGTACATCAATCAGGACGAGTACCTCAGGGCAAATCGTGGAAAATACGTTGCACGTAACGGTGCTTTCTCACCGTGGGTAGATCGTTTGAACCTGAGCATACTGCAGGACTTCTATCTGGATGTCCGCGGCAAGCGCCACACCCTTCAGTTTTCGGTGAACGTGGATAACTTCCTCAACATGCTTAACTCGAGCTGGGGCTTGACCAGGACCGCAGCCCGAACGCAGTTGATCCGCTTCATCGGCTATGAGACGCCGCATACTGCTGGCTCTATCGCCGCGCCTTCGAACGGGGGCGTGCCATGGGCAGCCACCACCGGACGCCCCGTGTATGCTTTCGACCTGAACGCAGACGGTACCCCGCTGGCCAGCACGTATAACTTTGATACGTCTGTTGCCGCCCGCTGGCAGTTGCAACTTGGATTCCGGTATAGTTTCTAATCCCCAAATCTGACTCAAATGAAAAAGATCAATAAATCACTTTTGACCTCGGTGGGGATTCTCCTCGGAACACTCGGATGCAGTGATCCCGAACTGCCGACACCAAATACTTTCACTTCTGGCGCCACCTACAAAGCCTATTTCAGCTTTGCCAACGCCACGACGGATGCGCCCTCGCTTGACTTCTATGTGAACGGCGTAAAACTTGGAACGGCCGTAAGCGGAGCAGGCTCCTCGGCTCCCACAACCCTGCAAATTGCCACACCGGGCACGACAGGGGGTGTAACCGCCAATACCTCGATTCGTGCCAAAGCGACTACCGGAACAATCGGTGGACTGCTCGGTTCCAATGACCTCATCTTTCGGGCAACGGCAAATGGAACAGGTATTTTCGCGGCTACGAACCTGGCTACCTATACGGTCATCGCAATTGACAGCATTCAGCGTCCGATACCCAGGCGCCTCAATCGTTTCACCGCTACAATCGCTTTCGCGGATTTGACTTACTTCAACCCGAATATTCTGCCGAATGGGGCGATGATTTCCGCAAGCCGACGGGATTCCTTGAACCCCGCCAACTGCCCGGCATGCATCAACTGGGATGGGGCAGCTCAGACACCGTCCACCGCGACGGAGTTCGCCAACCTGGTTGCCTATGGTACCGGGACATCCCTGATTCCCCTTGGCTTGACTGACGTGGGAGGTGTTCGTTTCTATGTTGCGACGGATGCACCCCTGACATTCACAGCGGGCACTTTGGTAACGGACGCGGGGATACGTGTAGTCAATGCGGTTTCCAATGCCAATAACATCACAGCGGTGGCCAATACCAACGGAACCTTTGGTGGACCTCCACTCTTTGTTCGGTTGAACGGTGGCGTACCCATTAACCTGACCAACGTGGGAGCGCCGAATGCTACCAACGCTTTTGTGGGCGGTGTGGCCGGCGGATTTAATCCTTCTGCTGGGTCAAGGACTGCCGGTGCGGTTGCCTTTACAACGCGAGCAATTGCGGCCGCATCAGTTCCCAATGTGTACACACTCCAGGTGGCAACGGATAACGCATTTACCAACATCGTGTATTCGGCTGCCAACGTCTCTTTCGTTCCTGGCAAGAACTACACCATCTTTATCAAGGGCAAGGTGAAGACCCTGACGGGTATTCAATCCACCATTAGTCACGGCATCATTACCCACTAATCGCTCACTTCACAAATCGAACAGACTATGAAATACTTCAATATAACCCGGCGAATCCTGTTGGTGGGTGTGCTCACGCTGACCTTTGGCAGCTGCACGGATGATTTTGAGACGCCAGAACCACTCACAGGGAAGAGCATTGCGGCCATGATGGAAGCTGATGCCAATTTTACACTGTGGACGGCCATGGTGAAACGCGTCGGAATGTATCCTTCGCTCAACGATCCGAATTCCGGGGTTGTGACCATTTTCGGACCTGCTGACCCTGCGGTCACCAGTTACTTGTCGGCAACCTATTCCGCGCAACTAACCCTCCCGATCACCGAATCGAGCCTGGTCGCCTTTATCGACGGATTATCAACAACAAGCAACCCTACCCTGGCTTCTTTTGTAACGACAGTGGTGCCGGTCCTGAACTACCATATCGTGAGCTCAAAGCTTACGGCTACCGAACTGACGGGAAACCAAACGTTTGCTACGTTGAATGGCGCGCGTCTTTCCATCTCCGTGCTGAACGCTGTCATCCTCCTGAATGGCAATACCGGGGCCAACGGGGCGACGGTGACCAACGTGGACTTGTTGGGCTCAAACGGAGTGGCGCACACGATCGACCGTGTGATGGCTGTTCCTGGTGTGGCAACGGTCCTTACACCGCTGGAGCTTTCGATCAGCTATGCAACCAACCCTCCTACGATTACGAAAACAAATCCGGAGTTTGATGCGACCGACACTGACTTTGACTTGCTGGCAGCAATGCTAAGGTATACCGGACAAGTACCAACCATCCTGCCGAACGCCACTCCACTGCCGGAGTTTACCATTTTCCGCGTTACAGATGGCGTGATGCGGGCTTACCTGAACACAATTAATGCAGCGCTAATAACTGAAGCAGATTGTGGAGCATATATCCTTAGCTTAGTTAGCGCAACGCCGCCACCTACTCCGAACCCGACACTCGCAGACTTAACTGCCCTGGCGCAGTATCATGTCGTGCCTGGTCGATACCTCGTTCAGGATTTCTCGGATAACCAGGTACTCACCACGTTGTTGACAGGCAAAGACCTGACGGTCGGCGTAGTTACGGGACCTCCTGCGGTTTATACGATCAAGGATCTCAACGCCGCCGCTGATCCTACTGTCTCCGCTTCAAATAGCTTGACAAACAGTGGAGTGCTGCACACAGTCAGTGGTGTGCTGCGCAGCAACTAGTCATAAAAACATAAATGCAAACATGAAGAGGCCCGCAAGGGCCTCTTTTGTTATTGGGGTGATTTCCGTATCTTTCTCTATGGCGCGACACGCCCCGTTGAGGCCATTTCTCATTTTTTGCCTTCTTTTCGCCGGATGTCAATGGAAATCCGGAGAGTCCGCCTTCACCGCTACACCAACCGTTACCATCGACCTGGAACAGGTACGTGAGCGGGGTTTTCTGCAAGCCATCGTCGACAACAACTCGGTCAGCTACTTCATTTACCGGGGCCAACCGATGGGGTATGAGTATGAGCTTCTTCAGAGCCTTGCAAAGTCGCTCAATGTAGAATTGAAAATCCGCGTCATCAGCGGCATCAACCAGGCCATCGACATGCTGAACCGGGGAGAAGGAGATATCATCGCCTTCCCCATGACCGTGACCAAGGAACGCACTGAATACCTGGCCTTTACGGACGCGCAATTTAATACCTGTCAAGTATTGGTGCAGCGAAAACCGGCTAACTGGCGCCGCATGCCTCCCTCGCGGATCGAACGTATGATGATTCGCAATCCCGTGGACCTTATCGGCAAGACCGTTCATGTGATGAATGAGTCGGCCTTCAAGGATCGCTTGGAACACCTTTCACAAGAGATCGGTGGCCAGATCCATATCGAAGAAGATAGCGCCACGGCAGAAACAGAATCACTCATCGAAAAAGTAGCCAACGGTAGTATTCGCCTCACCGTGACTGACCAGACACTGGCCATGGTGAACTCGATTTATTACCCGGACCTGGATATCGGTACCGTGCTAAGCCTTCCCCAGCAAATTGCTTGGGCGGTTCGACAAAACTCCCCGGAGCTTCGTACGGCCGTGAACTCCTGGCTTGCCGGGGTCAAGGATAGCGGCCGTTTTCGTATCGTGTTCGACAAGTATCTCAACAACCCACGTTCATCGCAGATTCGGATCAGCAGCGTGTACTCTACACTGGGTGGCAATAAGCTCTCACCCTATGATGAAGAAATCAAAAGCGAAGCGAAGAACCTGGGTTGGGATTGGCGATTACTCGCCTCCGTTATCTATCAAGAGTCAAACTTTCGTCCTAAAGCAGAGTCGTGGGCCGGGGCGGTGGGCCTTATGCAGTTGATGCCGGCTACGGCACTGGAGTTTGGGGCACGCGATCGCACCAATCCGTATCAGAGCCTGAAGGCTGGTTCGCGGTACCTGAGGTACCTGGATAAGCTGTGGTCCAAGTATGTCCGCAACCCGGATGAGCGCATCAAATTTGTGTTGGCATCGTACAATGCCGGGCTTTCTCATATTATCGATGCGCGGAACCTGGCCAAGAAGTACAACCGCGATCCGAACAATTGGGATGACGTGGAGTCGTACCTGAAACAGAAATCAAACCCTAAATACTACCGTGATCCGGTGGCCGTGGCCGGGTACTGCAAATGTGAGGAACCGGTGAATTATGTGCGCGACATCCTAGCCAGATACGAGGAGTACAAGATTCTCATCGAGGTGTAAGCTGGCCGGAATCATTGCCTCGGCATTTAATGCCGGGGCAATGACTCAACGATCTCTGCAAAATTCAAGGCAGTCCAGTTTGACTCAACACCAGGGGTTTTCATCACCCGGTCCATGATTGCCTGCTGCCGTCGCCCCGTTTCGAGGGCCTCTGAATAACGAATCTCATCATGGAAGGTGACCATGGAGTATAAGGGGATCCAGCGATCGGGGTATAGCTCGTGGATTCGCGCCTCAATTTTCTTCCTTAGCAAGAAGGAGGGATCCGCCACCAGGTCGCGCATCTCAACAAAGTTGTCCAGGGCTAGTTGTGCAATGGCGTCTGTGTCCGTCTTGCGGAGTTGCTGGAATTCGGCAACGGCCAGACTCCAGTCGTCCTGGTACTTGCCGAGCAACCGATCGAAAACCACACAATCTTCAAAGCCTGCATTCATTCCCTGTCCATAGAAGGGTACAACGCCGTGGGCGGCATCACCAATTAGCAAGGTATTGTTCTTGGCCCATGGACTGCATCGAATGGTTACCAGTGACGACGTTGGGTTGTCGCGGAAATCTTCCACCAGTGACGGCATCACCGAGAGGGCATCCGGGAAGGTTTGTGTAAAGAAGTCGACCACGTCTTCGTCCGTTTTCAGGCGCTCGAAGGAAGGATTTCCCTCAAACGGGAAGAAAAGTGTAGCGGTGAAAGTGGCATCCGGGTTGGGAAGGGCAATGAGCATGAAGCTTTCCCGCGGCCAGATGTGGAGCGCCTCTTTTTCGAGTTTGAATTCTCCAAGATCACCCGGTGGGATGCGTAGCTCCTTATAGCCGTGCTCGATGTAGCTCTGCGAGTATTCGAAGCGGTCGGAAACCTGGAGCGCTGCACGGACCGCTGAAAAGGCACCATCGGCACCTATGATGACATCCGAAGCCTGGTGTCGCGTGTCGTTTTGGTTCAGGAAGGTAATTTCTGTCTTCTCAAGGTTAACCTCCATGCACCGGTGCTCGAAATGGAACTTCACGCCTTGTCTTTCGGCCTCGTTCATAAGAAACATGTTCAGGCCGCTGCGTGAGATGGAATTGATGTACTGACCGCTTTTCCCGTATGGCTGGAAGGTCAGCTTGCCCTCCCGGTCATGCATCTGCCTGCCCTTCATGGGAACCGCGTGTTTCTTCATTTCATCTGCCAACCCCACTTGTTCAAGCGCGCGGATGCCCCGGTTGCTAAGAGCCAGGTTGATCGATCGGCCGCCACCCAGGAAGTGGGTGCGCATGTCGAACCGGCGCTCATAGACCGAGACGGAGTAACCCCTTCTCGCCAGGTAGATCGAAAGCAACGACCCTACGAGGCCGGCGCCCACAATGCTGATGGTTTTGGGCTTTTTCTTCATGGCTGATTTGATTTCAAATTGAGTGGGTAGTCAACCGGAAGCTATGACGAAAGTCAGCGTAAAACGTGATCATGCTCGAAGGGCGTGGGCAAAGAGGGTAGCAAACCGGAACACGTCTTCAAATGTGTTGTACAGTGGCACAGGCGCCACGCGGATCACATTGGGCTCCCGCCAGTCGGCGATGACCCCTTTGCGGGTAAGCCGGTCAAAGATTCGCTTTCCCTGTGTACCAGTTGTAAGGATCGAAAGCTGACAGCCACGGGAAGCGGGATCACGGGGGGTAATCACCTGGAAGAACCCCTGACCGCCCTCGATCGCTTCCAGGAGAAATTCAAGGTACCCGGTAAGTGCAATGCTCTTCTTTCTCAAGGGCTTGATTCCGGCTTCATCGAAGATCTCCAGGCTGGCGAGATGGGCAGCTCCGTTCATTACGGGAAAATTGGAGAGCTGCCATCCGTCAACCCCACTCATGGGGAGGAATCCCTTTTTCATCTGGAAGCGCTCACGTTCACGATGTCCCCACCAGCCCGCCATCCTGGTCAGCGGAGATTCTGCATGACGTTCATGCACAAACGCACCACCGACACTGCCCGGCCCCGAGTTGAGATATTTGTAGCTGCACCATACAGCGAAATCAACTTCGTCGGCATGAAGCGAAAGCGGGACATTGCCGATTGCATGTGCCAGGTCAAAGCCGGCGTAGGCACCCACGTCATGGGCGGCGCGGGTGATGAGTTTCATGTCAAACCGCTGGCCTGTGTAGTACTGCACTCCGCCGAGAAGTACGAGTGCAACCTGATTACCGTGTCCCCGGATTGTTGAACAGATATCCTCCGTGCGAAGGGCGTGTTCACCCTTGCGCGGTTTCAGCTCCACCCAAGCTTGCTCAGGATCAAGGCCATGAAGTCGAATGTGCGATTCAACAGCATACTGGTCGGAAGAAAATGCGCCTGACTCCGTGATCAGGACAAAGCGCTCGTTGGTTGGCCGATAAAATGTGGAGAGCATCAGGTGCAGGTTCACCGTGAGCTGATGCATCGCGACCACTTCTCCTGGTTTCGCTCCAGTGAGTCTCGCGAGAGGCTTTTTTGTGAAGTGGTGATAGTACAGCCAGGGTCTTCGTCCATGAAGGTGACCCTCCACGCCTAGCCGTGCCCAATCTGTTAGCTCTTCATCCAGGTACTTCTTCGCAGAGCGCGGCTCAAGTCCAAGAGAATTTCCGCAGAGGTAGATTGTCGGTTTGCCGCCAACCGAGGGAATAAAGAATTTCTTTCGGTAGTTCTTCAGCGGATCCTGGCGATCCATTCGACGGGCAAATTCCAATGAGGCCTCGTACTTCATGCGATTGGGTGGGTTGTTTTTATTAGCTCCAGGTGATGTGAGGCGTGGTAAGCCGTGAAGTAAATCATTTCACGCAAGGTAAGCTTCCCCAGGAGTGGATGGGGGAGAATAAGCTTGTCCAGTCGTTGTTCCGGAACTTTGGCAACCTTTTGAGCCAGGGTTTTAACTGTGGCGTCCAACTGATCATAGACGGCCTGTGGTGAACTGGGAACACCGGGTACGAACGGCTCGGACGATTTCCCTCCGGCGGCCAGTTTGCCTTTATACTTTGAGATCAAATCATCGTAGCTGCGGCTGGGCCGGTTGGCGCGCCCGAACGTCATTTGCAGCACAAATCCCGGCAACGAGAAGGCGAGGCTTACCGGGCGGACACTCTTGACAAGATGTTCAGCTTGCTGCGCAGGGCTCCACTTTCCTGGCTGCGCGGAATTTGCCTGCGCGTCCGGCATTCGCCGGAGGTGAGATGTAAAAGCGGCATACCGGTCCAGCAACAGGCGCTGCAGTTCAGGAGCCGTCATGATCACACAAAGCGTGGGTCGGCCTCCATCACCGTTCCGCATTTTTTGCAGGTGCGAAAATCAGTAGAGGCATAGAATTCGCGAAAGCGCGGGAGAAAATCCGTCTCTATGTTGTTAAGATGAAACTCGTACTTGTGGAGGAGGTTATTGCATGAGTCACAAAACCACATCAGACCGTCATCCTCATCGGCTTTGCGTTTGCATTCAATCACCAGCCCGATGGAATTAGGAGTGCGGATGGGAGAATGTGGGACTTTTGCCGGCAGAAGGAACATGTCGCCTTCGTTGAGGGGAATGGAAACGGCCTTTCCGTCCTCCTGGATCTTTACCGTGATGTTCCCTTCCAGTTGGTAGTACAGTTCTTCTGTCTCGTTGTAGTGGTAGTCCTTCCGTGCATTGGGCCCAGCGACAATCATGACAATATAGTCGCCGGCATCGGCGTATAGGTTCTTGTTTGCTACCGGGGGCTTGAGCAGGTGACGATTCTCGTCAATCCATTTCTTCAGGTTGAAAGGTTTGCGAACTGACATACGGACATACTTGTTAGGTATGTAAATCTAAGCCTTTTCAGTCTATCTTTATCACCATGGAACTGTCACTGATCGGCAAGCGGGCGGTTGTTTGCGGCAGCACGCAAGGCATCGGGAAAGCTGCGGCACTTGAGCTGGCAGCCCTGGGTGCTAGCGTTACTTTGGTTGCCCGCGACAAGGTAAAACTCAAGGAAGTGCTCAAGGAGTTGCCCCAGGTAAAAGGGCAAACACACGACTCGGTCGTTGCGGATTTTAATTTCCCTGAACGCCTTCAATCGGCCATCGAGAAAAAGATCGGCAACCGCCCCGTACATATCCTCGTCAACAACACGGGTGGACCCGCTCCCGGAACCGTATTTGCCGCGTCGCTGGATGAGTTCACGAAAGCATTTACCAACCATTTATTGTGCAACCAGGTACTCGTTCAGTCACTTGTGCCAGGGATGAAGAAAGAGAAATACGGGCGCATCATCAACATCATCTCAACTTCCGTCAAGATTCCCATTCGCGGCATGGGCGTTTCAAACACCATTCGTGGGGCCGTGGCGAGCTGGTCTAAGACGCTTGCCACCGAATTGGCTCCAATGGGAATTACTGTCAATAACGTACTTCCCGGAACGGCAATGACCGGGCGATTGGAATCTATCATTCGCGACCGCAGCGTGAAACAGAAGAAAACAAAGGAACAGGTAATTGAAGAAATGATCGCCGAGATTCCTGCAGGGCGAATCGCGTCGGCATCGGAGGTAGCGGCCGCAATTGCGTTCCTGGCAACCCCGGCGGCAGGGTACATCACCGGCATCAACGTTCCCGTAGATGGAGGCCGGACGGGTAGCCTTTGACCCATGGAGAAGATTGCCAATTACATCAATGGCCAATGGCTGGCTCCAGTTTCAGGCCAGTACCTCGACAATCTGAATCCTGCCACGGGTGAGGTCTACAGCTTGATTCCCGACTCGGATGCAAAAGATGTTCAGTTGGCGGCGGATGCAGCCTTGAAGGCGTTTCCATCATGGTCCGCATTGCTACCCGACAAGCGATCCGCCATTCTCACTGCTCTTGCCGATCTCATCGACAAAAATGCAGACAGCCTTGCGCTCGCAGAGAGCATCGACCAAGGCAAGCCCGTAAAACTTGCCAAAAGCATGGACATCTACCGTGCCGGTGCCAATGTGAGGTTCTACGCAACGGCGGCGATGCACATGGCATCAGAAGCACACATTACCGCGACGGAAGCGGTTAACTACACATTGCGTAACCCAGTCGGTGTGGCAGGTTGTATCTCTCCCTGGAATCTGCCCTTGTACCTCTTTACGTGGAAAATTGCCCCGGCACTTGCAGCAGGATGCACGGTTGTGGCTAAGCCCTCCGAGCTGACGCCCATGACTGCATTTTTACTGACGCGGTTATGCAGGGAAGCTGGTATACCTGATGGCGTGCTCAATGTAGTGCACGGCCTTGGGCCCAAGGTTGGGCAGGCTATTGTCGATCATCCGGATATTCCCGCGATTTCTTTCACAGGGGGAACGGTGACAGGCAAGAAGATTACTGCTTCGGTCGGCCCGATGCTCAAAAAACTTTCGCTCGAATTAGGTGGAAAGAATCCTAACCTGGTTTTCGCCGATGCGGACTTTGAGAAAGCGGTGACTACATCGATAAGCAGTGCCTTCACCAACCAAGGAGAGATTTGTCTTTGCGGTTCCCGGATTTTTGTAGAACGCCCCTTGTACGACCGCTTCCTCAAGGAGTTTGTTCGCCAAACCAAGGAATTGGTAATCGGTGACCCGCTGGAAGAAAAGACACGTATTGGCGCCCTGGTGTCGGAGGCACACATGCAAAAAGTTCTTTCCTGCATCGAACTTGCCAAGAAGGAGGGAGGCAAGATTGTGACCGGGGGAAACCGCGTGACTGTTGCGGGCCGGTGTGCGAATGGATTCTATGTTGAGCCCACCATCATCACCGGGTTGCCGCAGGAATGCCGCACAAATCGCGAAGAAATCTTCGGCCCGGTTGTTACGATCATGCCGTTCGATACGGAGGAGGAAGTCCTACGATGGTCCAATGATACCACCTACGGTTTGTCGGCCACTCTCTGGACTTCCAATCTGACGCGGGCCCATCGCATATCTGCCCAACTCAAGAGCGGCATTATTTGGGTGAATTGCTGGCTGTATAGGGACTTGCGCACTCCATTTGGAGGAACAAAGCAGTCGGGAGTGGGCCGCGAAGGCGGATGGGAGGCGATGAGGTTCTTTACGGAGGCAAAGAACGTTTGCATTAAAATCTAAACTATTAGAAAGGAGTTGACAGTTGACAATGAACAATTGACAATAGGGATCCCATTGTCAACTGCCTTTTGTCAACAGTCAACTTCTGACAGGTGAGGTATCAGGCTGATTCTATGCACTTCTTCGACCGCGACAGCATCTTTATCACACTTCTGGGCTACCCCATGAGCTACCTCGAGTTCTTCGGGACCTTGGCCGGCGGCATCGCGGTATGGCTTTCTGCACGCGGAAATATCTGGAGCTGGTCGCTGGGACTGATCAACGTCACGCTTTTCTTCTTCCTCTTCTACCAGGTACAACTTTACCCCGACATGTTCTTACAAGTATTCTTCTTTGTCACCAACCTGGCCGGCTGGTGGCGGTGGACTCATCCGAAGCAAGGCGAGGAAAACCGGAGGAAAGAGTTAAAGGCCAGCCGAATGAATGGCAATGCGATGATGGGCTTGACCGTAGTGACGCTGGTTGGGGTGACTGGTTTCGGACTTTTTGCCAGCAACCTGCATGAGCTTTCGCCCACTTTGTTTCCGCTTCCCAGTGCTTTCCCGTATACGGATTCTTTCGTTCTCACCTCGAGCGTACTGGCCACCTACCTGATGGTGCAGAAGAAAGTGGAGTGCTGGGCGGTCTGGATTTTGACGGATGCCGTTGCGACGTACCTGTATTTCTCAAAGGGTATACTGTTCGTTGGCCTCGAGTATTTCGTTTTCTGCCTAATCGCCGCCTATGGCTTGTGGAAATGGAACGGGGAGGCCCGACTGCAAACGGCATGAGTGCGGATTCATTATCGAGGCATGCCCGAGAGCATCCATTCAAGCATTGGGATTCGATCCCGGCAGGAATGCGGGCAGAATTTGTAAAACGAATCTGCTTCTATGGGCCCGAGAGCACAGGCAAATCGACGATGGCAAGGCGAATGGCAGAACGCTACCACACCGACTTTGTTCCGGAAGTAGCCCGCGAAATGATCACATCAAACTCATTTTCGGAAAAAGACATTCTCCTCATTGGTCGCGCACAAACGGAGCGCATCTTGGCGAAGACGCGAACAGCCAACCGAATTTTATTCTGCGATTCCGATTTGATCACGACCCAGATCTATTCCGATGTTTATCTTCACCGCATCCCCCGCGAGTTGATTGAATTGGAAAAGCAAGTGACCTATCACCAGCATTTCCTCTTCGACATAGATGTGCCGTGGGTGGCGGATGGATTGAGGGACTTGGGAGAACGCAGACCGCAGATGTTTCAGCGCTTCAAGAGTGAATTGGAAAACCGGGGTATCCCTTTCATCCTGCTTTCGGGCTCACATGCTGAGCGCGAGCAGCGGGTTATTCAGTACGTCGAGGAATTATTGGCTAAAGGCTAGACGAGTGGACTGGACCTGGAACCCCTTTGCGTCTCATTTGCGTCTCTGCGGCTTTGCGTGAGATTATGGCCGCTAGTTCTTGGTCTTGCTTGGAAGGCGTCCGGCCCGGTGCCCGGCCACTGCGTAGTAAAGAATAAAGGCATAGCACGGAACCACGATCCAGAAAAATGCCGCCGGCGGTCCCATTGGGCCGGCAAGTCTTGCGTAGAGTTGTGGAATGATCGCGCCACCGGCAATCCCCATGATGAGCAGCGCCGAGCCGATCTTGGTGAATGATCCAAGCCCAACAATGGCTAGAGGAAAAATGGCGGGCCACATCAAAGCGTTAGCCAGGCCAAGGAGGGCAATGAATACAATCGACGTGTAGCCATTAGTAGCGAAGGCAAAGGCGCTGAATATCACGCCTACAATCGCAGAAACAGCCAATGCCCGCTCCTGGCTTATCCATTTTGGAATAGCGAGGATTCCAAGAACATAACCGACTACCATGGACCACAATGTATATGAGGTGAAATTCTTGGCGTCATCCAGGCTTATCCCTATTGACTTGCCGTAGAGACTGATTACGTCACCGGCCATTACTTCCACACCAACGTAGACAAAGATGCAGAGGGCGCCGAGCAAGGTGTGCTTGAATTGCAGGATGCTCGTCTTCGTGACAATGCCTGACGATTCATCTTCAGATGCCTCGATGTTGGGCAAGTGAGCGTACCGAATCATGACGGCCAACAGCAAAAGTACGGCGGCCATCACGCCATAAGGGAGAATGACGCGTTGTGCCAACTCCTCCAATAAGCCGGTCCTGGTCATTGGGTCGGCAGCCGACTGAATCCGTTGCTCGATGTCACTGGCATCACCAAGAACGATAGCGCCCAGGATGAGCGGGCTGATCGCACCTGCCACTTTGTTACAGATACCCATGATGCTGATGCGGCTGGCGGCACTCTCAATGGGTCCGATCACAGAGATGTAGGGGTTGGAGGCCGTCTGGAGCAAGGATAGGCCCATGCCCTGGACGAATAAACCGGTGAGAAAAAGCGTGAACATGCGGCTCATCGCAGCAGGGATGAAAAGCAACGCCCCTGCGGCCATCACGACGAGGCCCAGGGACATTCCATTCTTGAATCCTGTCTTTTCCAGGATGAGTGACGACGGAATGGCCAGTAGGAAGTAGGCCATGTAAAAGGCAAAGGTGACCATCAGGGCCTGCGCGTCGGATTGCAAATCGCAGGCGAGCTTGAGAAAGGGGATAAGTGTTCCATTGAGCCAAGTCACAAATCCGAAGATGAAGAAGAGAATTCCGATGATTACGATGGACATCGTATAACTCGGGCGATTGGACGTCGGCATGCCCCAAGGTATGCAGAGTTTTGGATTGAATGTGTATTTTAGGGGAAGCACTGGTGCCAAATCCTAAGCGCCAAGCACCAAATCCCAAATTCCAAGTTCCAAATTCCAAATCCCAAGACATTGAGTTCAGCCAAGAAACTTTCCCTTCTCGTCATGGCCGCCGGGATGGGCAGTCGCTACGGCGGCATTAAACAAATCGATGGCTTCGGCCCCAACGGCGAGACCATCATGGACTATTCACTGTTCGATGCCCTGCGTGCCGGCTTTGGACGCGTGGTGTTCATCGTGCGGCAGGAGATCCAGGACACGGTTAAAGAGATGTTCCTGCCGAAGCTGAAAGGAAAAGCAGAAGTCCACTTCGTCAACCAGACATTGGATAAGTTCGTGCCATCACAGTATGGTACCGTTGAGCGGAAGAAACCTTGGGGCACTACGCACGCGATGCTATGCGGTAAAGATGTGATTGACGGCCCGATGGCGGTGATTAATGCTGATGATTTTTATGGGCGCGATGCATTTGCCTCACTTGCCAAATTCTTTCAAACTGCGGGACCTGATGAGCATGCCATGGTGGGCTACACGCTGAAAAATGTCCTATCGGATCATGGCAGCGTATCGCGTGGCGTTGCCGAAGAGCGCGACAGCCAGGGATACCTGGCCGTATTGAATGAGCTGGCCAAAATCGTGAAGCGTGATGGCAAGATCTACTCACAGGAGGAAAAGGGGGACCGGGAGCTTCACCCTATGCTGCCCGTCTCGATGAACTGCTGGGGATTCCAGGCCAGCGCGTTTCAGCTCGCTGAAGAGATGTTCAGGAATTTCGTGGAGAAGAATATCAACAATCCATCCGCGGAATTTTATATTGCCCTGCTGGTGAATGAGATGATCCGTCAAAAGAAAGGGCGTGTCAGCATTGTAGACGGCGGAAACACCTGGTTCGGCGTCACCTATAAGGAAGACAAGCAGCTGGTCTCCGGGAAAATTCAGCAGTTGGTCCGCGACGGAGTGTATCCCTCACGGCTCTGGTGAAGCCTACCGATTGATCATGTCTGACCTGGTTCATGCGTTGCGCCTGTTCGGCCTGAAACCGGAAGAGGTTGTCATAGAACAAATCGGATCTGGTCACATTCACCAAACCTATCGCGTCTCCGGTAAGAAAGCATTCATTCTTCAAAGGGTAAACAAGAGTGTTTTTCGCGAGCCAGAGCTTCTTACCACAAATCTCAATCGGGCGGCCTCATTTCTCGCGACCAAGGCTCCAGGCTATCTGTTTCTGAAGCCCATTCGTTCGCCAGGGGGCTTTGACCTCGAGTTTGACGATGAGGGGCATCCCTGGAGGTTGTTCTCCTTCATCGAAAACTCCATAACGGTTGACGCTGTTGAGAACGCCACGCAGGCGCGGCGGGCGGCAGCCGCCTTTGGCAAATTGACACGGCTTCTGGATGGTCTTCAGCCCGATGCCCTCGCACCGACCATTCCCAAGTTCCATGATTTGTCGCTGCGATGGGACCAGTTTGAAGAAGCCGTTGCGGGTGCGGGCAGTCGACTTGGTCAAGCCGCCACACAGGTTGAGCAATGCCAGGCGGCCAGGCACCTTGTCACTGAATACGAGCGACTGATCTCCGGCGGCTCGTTGAAGCTTCGGGTCGTTCACAACGATACGAAGATCAACAATGTGTTGTTTGATAAAAGCTCGGGTGAGACAAAAGCAGTAATCGATCTGGACACACTGATGCCGGGATATTTCATTTATGACCTCGGCGACATGGTGCGGACATTTGTCAGCCCTGTGAGCGAGGAGGAGCGAGACCTCAGCCTCGTCACCGTTCGCCGCGATGTGTACGCGGCCCTGTTGGATGGATACCTTTCTGAAATGGGTGGGGTGCTAACGCCGGATGAACGCATGGCCATCCCCTTTGCCGGCAGGATGATGACGTACATCATGGCTCTTCGATTTCTTGCCGACTATTTGCGTGGGAATACGTACTACTCCATCTCTTATCCCGAACAGAACCTTGTTCGGGCATCGAACCAGTTACGATTATTGGAATTGATTACCGGGGAGGCTTAGTTGATCGGTATGTTCACATGCCTTTCCGCGTGGTAGGATGAGCGGACCAGGGGACCTGATTCGACATACTTCAATCCACGCTTCAACCCTTCTTCCCGGTACATGGCAAACACATCGGGATGAACATACTCGGCAACTTCCAGGTGCATTTTCGTGGGCTGTAAGTATTGGCCGAGGGTGAGAATCATGAGGCCATGTTGAACGAGGTCGTCCATGGCCTTGAAAACTTCGTCTTTGGTTTCGCCGACCCCCAGCATGATCCCGCTTTTGGTTCGCTTGCCCGCTTCACGTATTCGTTTCAACTGTTCAAGGCTCCGTTCGTACTTGGCCTGCGGTCTCACCCGGCGATACATGCGCTCAACGGTTTCCATGTTGTGGCTCACCACCTCCTGGCCACCATCGATCATTCGAGATAACGCATCCCAGTTTCCTTTTGTGTCAGGGATGAGGGTCTCGATAGTCGTCTCTGGGCTAACCTGCTTGGTTTGGATAACGGTTTGATACCAGATCTCTGCTCCGCGGTCTTTTAGCTCATCGCGGTTGACGGAGGTGATCACTGCGTGTTTCACGTTCATCAGTTTGATGGCCTCTGCTACACGGCGCGGTTCGTCTTCGTCATATTCTGTGGGGCGTCCGGTGGCAACGGCGCAGAAAGTGCAGCTGCGCGTGCAAACATTTCCCAGGATCATGAAGGTGGCAGTACCCGCTCCCCAGCATTCGCCCATGTTCGGGCAATTGCCGCTTTCACAAATCGTGTGGAGTTTATGGGTGTCCACCAGGCGGCGGACATTGGCGTATTCCGGCCCGACCGGCAGCTTAACTTTTAGCCAGGAAGGCTTTCGCTTGCGTTCGTCTGGAATGACAGGAAGTTCAATCACTGGTCCCCCGGTTTAGGACATCAACAAGTTATTTCCCGATTAGTTCCTTGTACTGATCGGCCGTCAATAGTTGGCCTGCGTCCCCCGCGTTCTTAAGCTGAATTTTCACCATCCAGCCGTCGCCATACGGATCGGCGTTTACTTTTTCGGGGCTGCCGTCTAGTTGGGCATTAACCTCCAGCACCTTGCCGGCGAGGGGCATGTAAAGGTCGCTCACAGTTTTCACGGCTTCGACAGTACCAAAAACCTCATGTTCGTTCACGTCTTTCCCAACTGTAGAGATATCAATGTAGACGATATCGCCCAATTCGCCTTGAGCAAAGTCGGTGATGCCCACGATAGCGGTGTTACCCTGGACGCGTACCCATTCATGGTCTTTGGTATACTTCAGATCGGCGGGAATGTTCATAAATCGATGGTTGCAGTGGCTGCAAAAATAACTGTGATTTACTTGATATTCATGATGATAATGATTTTTAATGCTGCGGGCAGGCGCATAATCAAATCAATGAAACATGTGAAAATCACATGCGTCTATTCTAATGACGCCTGTTCTTTGCCCCCAATAGCTTGTAGTACAACTTTCTTAGTGCCTTTTTATAGATTCCTTTGATGCTGGCGGAGTCTCCAAAAAATCTCAGAAAGGGCGGAAGTATTTGCAGGTCGAATTCATTCACGTATTTATCATGCCATATCAGCTTAAACCTTTCCGACAATACCAATGTGCCATCGAACAATTGAAAGACTCTTGGTGCGGGAGTTTCAGAGTCCCACATAGAAGTTATCCCATTGTCACCGATTTGAAACAAGTCGAAGAACTCCCTTCTAACAAAGAACCCATTGCATAATGTGGTCGCAACAAGTTCATACCCCTTCTGTTTCCCTAACCCTATCAAAGAAAGTAAGCTGTTTCCCTGATTCAGGCTAAACTTTTTTTCCTGGATGAATTCTACATCACTCGGTATTGCTGGATTGAACTCGATCACCACCACTTTGGGCTGAAAGTCAACAAGAGACTCCCATACATGATAATCATTGCCGTCAATATCGATCGAGAGCAAATCAAAATCAGAAACAATAGGTGTTTGTTTAAGAATATTATCCAAGGTGTTGACGCCATCAAATGAAACTAATTTGTTTATCAGGATGGCATTGGTGTTGTTCTCATAAGTCCTTACCAAAGCCGGAAACTTCTTCTTGTTTCCTTCGATAAGAATTCCCTTCCAATTTTTGTTGGCAATTAGCTCATGAGTGTTGCTTAAGAATTTGCCATCCCAGGCGCCAAATTCTACGCACCAGTATTCTTTCTGTTTGGGTAAGATTTCGAAAATGCTTTCAATTATACCGTCTTCTCCTTATTGTGAGAACTTATTCCTTGTATATTGTTTTAATCTGTTTGCCATTAGCCAGGACCATGTTTGATTTGTGCAGTGGTAGCCTTGTAGATCTTAGTCATGGAGTAAGCTCAATGCAAGACCCGTCAGTTCCGGCCAGCCACCGACACGGGCAAAGATAGTAAAAGTAGCTAGGGCCAATCCGTGGGTGCGAGGATCGAATATCGAAAAGCTTATTGGGATAAGTTGAACAGTACCTTAAACCCTACACGGGTAGTTGAGCGAGGATACGAATTCGACACCAACGGCTCATTGACGTTGCTATCCACATAGAGCTGAACATTCAATTTGCTGTTGACCGTATAACTCACGTTCGGGCGCACCTGGATGTTGAGGTTACCGTTTGTGACGGTACTTACCTCGTCAATCTTTCGCTGGATGGTCTGGTTGTTGGTAATGCTGATGTTCAGCCGGAAATTGATCTCGTTCTTGAGCGTCACCGTTCGGCCCTAGGCCTTCCACGGCATTTTCATGTTGTTCTTTATATATCCGACCTCAACCGAAACGTCTCTTGCGTTCACCTCGGTGACCTGCGCATTGGAAACGTTCAGGGAGATGTCCCTCTTCGTTTTGTACTCCAACCGCGCCGTGAGCTTGCTTTTGGTCCGCACACTTACACCAAACAGCGGGGCGAACTGCTCTGAAATCATCACCTGTGTGATCACATACACCGGAATGAGCTGTGATTGACTGTTGTACTGCGTGGCGTACACGCCGTCGTTGTAATCCGAAAGCGGAATGTTGTTGGTGACGTTGGTGTACTCCAGGGAGTTCGTAAAGTTAGCCACTGAGTAGGTGGAGGAATAAGCGTGGCTGATGCTAACGCTCTGGAATTTTTCCTTGAACCATCCGATTTTTGTAAGGCCGGCATAGTCAAGCCGCCAGTTGGGAAGTGGTGTGCTTGGGAAAGGACTGAGTCCAACCTTGTTGGCATCCTTTCCTGTGTAGGCTGCGATGAAGGCCGGGATGAGAACGTCCTGTGACTGTTTTTCATACCCGGCGCCTGTGATGTTCGTGAACCGTTGCTGAATGGTCGGAATGTTTTTCTCAAACTGCTGAAAGACTTTCGAGGTGAGGCTTTCATTGTTATCAAAAGAGGTTCCAATGGAAATGGTGGATATCCGATAGCTTCCTGTCCGGCTCGGGCTCAGTTCCACGTAATCACCGACAAACGGATCGTACCGGAAAATTTCCTGGAAGGCGGACGTGGTGCTCTTTTTGACATCGAGCTGAATTTTAAGATCCGGGGTCAATTCCAGGGCAGTTCGCAGCCCGAGGTCCCGCGTATCGGTTTGCATAAACGGGGCCGTAAGGTTGGCGGCCTTCGTCAGCCATCCATTTTGGGCAGCTTTAAAGCGGATGTTGGGATCCTGGCTACCAAAGATGAAACCCCAGCCAGGGGCATCCAGCGTATTGTCCTGACCAAGCACGTCAGGGGTTCCTGTAAAGCCGGTAAGGATGGTGCCCTGCGTGATGTTGTAGGTTCCGGTGACGCTGCGCATGGCCATCAAGAGGCGAAGGAAAGCGTTGATGGCTGCGTAGTCTGGTGGCTTTTTCACCGTATCAACCTTGGCCTTTTCTGTTGGCGTAGGTTTTCGCTTTGGGGTGTTGATATTTTTTAGATAGGGGACCTTGTTGTAAAGTTTGATAAGGTCTATGCGCCCATTGAACCCCTGGTCGCGGTTGTTCTGTATAATGTTCCCCATCCTCAGGCTATCAGCGCTCTCAACAGGCCCGGCGCGCCAGAAATAGCCAACGCTATAGCGATACTCCAGGCCCATCCAATCGGTGAGGGGCAGTTTGTCGAAGGGAACGGTATAAGTGGCCGTCACCATTTGCTCGAGGTTCTTCTTGCGACCGAACTTCTTAAGGTTGGTTTTTACAGAGTCCTCATACTCAGCGGCGCTGACGTACCGCCCGAGCCGCTGCGAATAGCCCCCTGCGGGATCCACATCAGGCTCATCAATAATGGCGTTGACCCTGGCGCTGTAATCCACGGACAAATTCTTCGAAAGGTTCCAGTGGAGATTGAAATAGCGGTTGAATAGAAAGAACTTCTGGATGTTGGGCGGCACCGTGCTGGTTTCGGTAGAGTTTCGATACACGATCTTGCTAAACGACCGGTCCAACTCGCCGCGCACTGAGATGGTGGTGGGCAACGGGTTAAAATTGAAATCCCTGAGCAAGCCAAGCCAGGGAGACTTCCCGATTTTGGAAAAAGGCTCAAAGCCCTTGAACTTAGGGTTGAACTGCCAGGCCACGGAACCTTTGATGTTGCGTTGGGTATTCTCCAGCAGGTTGAAATTGGTACGCGTCGCCTCGCTGTAAGCGTACGTGAAAGAAAAGTTCTCGATATCGTAGAGGTTGCTTCGTGCGTTTGCCTTCACTTTCGTTTTGTGCACGTTGGTAAAGTTCAAACTTCGCCGGATGGCGTTGTCCTGGATAATGGCGAGGTAATCTATTCGTTCCTGGTCCGTAGCAAAGGATTTCTCCATCGCCGCAATCCGCATGTCAGGGTTTGCTGGGTCAAAATTCGGGTTGATGGTTGTCTTTTCGTAGCTGACGAACATGGGGATCTTCAACCCGGTATTGCGTGGCAGCAACTTGTCTACCTGGATGTTGGCAGAAACGTCGTAGGCCGTGGTGGTGCCGCGCGCTCGCTCGGAGATCTTTGACTGCACGCCGCCGAAGCCGAAAGTAATGTGGCGGAAGGATCCGGATACGGTGCCCAGGTCAGCCAACTTCGCGTTAAGTACGCTGTTCATCGCCCAGCCTGCCGTGCGGTCGAAGTCCGTGAGGCGCATCTCGTCGGCCCACATGCACACGCTCAGCGCTTTTGCATCGTCCCTGGGATTGACAATGCCAATCATCATCAACTTCACCTGGCTGAGGTCTGGACGGCCGAAAACGCGGATGCCGTGACGCCCTATTTGCTTGGGCCCGGCCAACGGGTATAGCTGCCCCAGGGGATAAGACTCGCGGTCTCGCTGTGCCTTCAGTGCATATAATTCGTTGAGGTCAAGGTCGATCTGGTTTTCTTCGGGCCAAACGATGTCTGGATTGGGTTCGTTGCCGGTAGGTGTGATCTTCAGCGGGAGTTCGATTTCATAGTAGTTTTGATCGAAGTCCGTTCCGAGCCGCAGGAAGGCTGTCAGTTGATTATCTACTAAGCCGTTTCCGTGCGCTGAGATGAACATCTTGATGCGGCCATAGTTGAAGAAGTCAAAGCTCACGTTCTTGTAGATGGCGCGCGCATCGCCGTCTTCGAGACTATTGACACACATTTGCACCGACTGCTCGTTCAACCGACGCTGGACTGTGGAGGTAATGTCACGATCACGCGCAAGAGGCGGCACATAGGCGGGTTTTTCTGCGTTGCCCTTTCCGTTTTCCTCCACATTCACCACGGAAACCGAAAAGTTGTCCAGGTTGGGCTCCAGTTCCTCGCTGAACTGCGACTGCGCAAGTCTTTCAGTATACCGGCGCCACCGGTTACCAACACTGCGGAAATTCGAGAATCGAAGCACCACGGGCTCCGTGAACCCCGTGAGAATCATCCGGGCATACCGGATGGACTTGAATCCGTTGATGGCGCCGAATTTGTCCTCAAATTGCCGAATCGGAATGCGCACGAGATACCACGTTACATCCGGGTAAGCCTCGGGAGTGATCTTGTCTACAATGTACTTGTTTCCAACATCCAGGAGACCGGGCCTCAGGTCCATGCTGAAGCTGTAGTACTCTTCGAGCTCGCTCAGCGTGTTGTCCTGGTTTAGATCTTCGTTTTCAGGAATGTTGGAACCTGATTGGGCAAATGGCTGACTTCCGTCCAGGATGGGCGAGTTGTTCTCGTGGCCGTTGATTTGTTTGTAGCGCTCAAGGATCTTGGCATTGTTGGCGTCTTGCGTGGGCCCCAGGAAGTACTGGAAGTCATCTGACGAAGGGTCCTGGAGGACAACCGGTCGGGCCGAGCCGTTCACAAGATTTATGAAGTCCGAGAAGTTTGTGGCTTCCTTCGCGGTGTTTACGCCATCCAACCCGACGTCCTGGTTAACCCTTGCATTCGGGTCGTTGTTAAATGCGTTGTTGAGGTATTGCTGCGTGGTAACCGCGCCCCATTGGTTGAGGGTGACCCCTCCGGCGGTGAAATCACCGTTGGCGGGAAGACCGTTCTCGAAGGCGTGCCTGCCATCGCGCATGAGGTCTTCAGAGATACTGCCAAGGTGAAAAATGAGCTTACCCCCCGTTGTGTTCGACTTGGGTGGATTGATGCCGTCGTCAATCAAACCTTTCGGGTTGTTGATGAATGGATCCATCAGCCAAAACTCCACATACTCGACGTTGGCCTTGTCGAAGTCAACTTCTGTGCGGATGGCGGTGGTTATCCCCGCCCAATTGTTGACTGGATCTTTCAGCGTTCCATCCGTGTTAAGGTCGGTGTTGTAGTTGTAGGGACCCCGCTCGGAAGGATAATAGGCCAAGTCCAGGATTTGTTCATAGAAATTGCCAACGTACGGGTCCTTGTAAGGAAAGATTTCCTGGGGCAACACGGGGCGCACATAATGATTTTCCAGATCGCTTGAGGTGATGTTGTTTGGCTTGTACTGGCTGCTTTCCCGGTAAAACAGGTTGTCGATCTGGTACCAGGCCAGCCTCGCCCTCTTGTAACCAGCACCGCGATCGTCCTTGGCGCCTACGGCCAGCGACTTGTCGAACCTCGGGTCGAGTGGCGTATGGGCAAGCTTCCAGCCCACAGGATTCAACAGGCTATAAGGCGTAGCCGTGTTTTCGAAGTCGTCGATAAAGGAAGTGCCATCACCCTCTACAATATTCGAGGTCCCAGGAATTAGTTGTGCAAACTCGGCACTGAGGGTCACCGTTGATTGTTCCTTGGTTTGGAGGAACGGCAGCGCATCGACCATCTTGGTCAGGAGTCGTGAATTCTTGCGGAGGTTTACATCGAGGCCGTATTGTATGTTCTGGGCGGGTTCCGACCCGATCAGGTTTCGTGTGATGAGCGGGCGCTCGTTGTAATAAAGAAAAGTGCCCCCGAGGTTTACGTCATCGTTGAGCTTGTAATCGAATCGTGTTCCCAGGAGAGATCGGGTTTGAAAGGCGAACGGGTCCTGCTGTTCGTAAGTGATGTTAATCGTTTTCCCCGAACTGAGTATGCCCTCGTTAAGTATAGTGACCTTTCCAAAAGTGTAGTCCACGGTATAGTCGACCTGTTCGCGAAGAGGAGTGCCTCCGGCATATACTTTTACCGATCCCGGTGAAATGTTAAACCCCTGTATGATGATCTCTTTCCCTGCACCCGCCTTGAACGATCCGACGATCCAGAATTTGTTCTTTGTAGCAACCAGTTCGGCCGCTGCCTTGGTATCACGATACAAGGTGTCATATACGTACTTCTGAGTAAGTAGCTGTCGTGTGTTAGGATTGGGCTCAAGGGCGAACAGTTTTCGCAAAGGAGTATTCAGAGGTTCCAGGTATGGAAAAATGATAAGGCCCGTCTCGGAGTTGATGGTGATTTTATCGACGAAGTCGAAGTTACCATCTGGGGTTGGATCGTTGTACGGATTCAGCCGGTCAAGGCCGAGCACTTCGATCAGCTGCTTTGTCTTCGCAATGTCACCATCCTGCAGGTTAGGGTTGTCTATACCGGTCCGGTCATCACGATAAATAATGCGCAATTGAAACCCCTCCCGTTGGAGTTGGGTCACATTGAGATTGTAGATGTTCCTCATCATGAGAAACCATGTCGGAGGGAAGATTCCTTGGTTGTCTTTGGGAACAATCTTGCGGGGGCGGAGCATCTTTAGGTATACCACTTCTTTCGGTGCCTTGTTTGAATAGTCCTCGGACAATTCACCCACCTTATATTTCCGGCCATTGTACGTATACTCAAACGCAACGGCGACCGCCTCGTCGTTCTGCAGTTTGCGCTGAAGCGTGATGTATCCCAGCTCTTTGTTAAAGGTATACTCGGTCGTGGCCAGCTTGCGGGCACTGGTGATCTTCTCATAGTCCGTACCCGGGATAAACGGACGGCCTGCCGCCGCACCACCAAACAAGTCCTGTAGATATTGGTCAATACCGTCGGAGGCCAGGGGCAATTGGCTCGCAAGGGAATACAGGTCGTTGTTACTGTTGTCGGTTGGACTCCCATCTGGAACGGACGAGGTGTAGTAGTTCTGGCGGTACGCGTTGTCGAGCGGTTCTCCAAGATCCATTAGCCCCACAACGTCGCGCAGGGTTTGCGTGTCATTCTGACGATTAAGCAGGTACACCTCCACGCGGGTAACGTTTACCCCTGACGTGATCTGGGGAAGAGTGCTGAGCCATTTTTCAAAGTTGTCGCGGAAGAACTGGCCGAGGAAGAAATGTCGATTCTCATCGTAGTTGGATCCGACAATCTCAAAAGGCCGGCCTTGTGCTGCCCCATCGGTGCTGCCATTTATGGTGAGGGTCGACTGCTTGCCTCGTTGTGTGGTGGCAATCGCGGTGGCGAAAAGTTTTCCGAATTGAAACTGGCCCTTCAGGCCGAACAGGTTTTGTGCGCCGGTGATGAGACTGTTATTTAGGGGCAGACTGACGTTTCCGATCTCAAGTTTCTTCAGGATGTCTTCCTTGAAGCCGGTGTACTCAATCTTCATCTGGTTCTGGAAGTCGAATGAGTTGTTGTTGTCGAAGTTGGTGGTGATCTTGAGTTTCTCACCCACTTTACCGGTGACGGCAAGGTTGATTTGCTGGTCGAATTCAAATCCACCATTCGTTTGTTGGCGGATGGGTATGGCAGGGTTCTGTATCGTCTGGAATTGAGCGCCAAAGTCGAGCGTGACGAACCCTCGCGGAATCAGTTCCACGTAACTCCCTCCGAAGATGCGATCGAAGAATGGGCTCGTGTAAAGTTTCGGAAGGAGGTTGCGGCTGCTCACGGCGCTCTCACCGTCGAGTGCCTGGCTCCTGCCTTTCCAATACCCCTTCAGCATCGACTCGGTATTGAATCGGTTTACCTCACCGAAGGTCATGTAAGAAGGTGTCCTGTAATTGATAGGACCCATGCGCTCGTAAATAGAGAAGGTACGGCCCGTGTCGGGCTCAACCTCAATGGAAAGGTTCTTGGGATTCTTAAGAAAGAATGGAGACTGGGGTGTGTAATTGGAGAAGGGGTCGCCGTACCGATCCAGTGGCCGGTAACTGGGCTGGTATCGCGGCCGGTAGACCGAGTCAACCTGGGTGGTATCTCCCTGGATTTGAGCGGATGCGAACCAAGGCATCAGGGACAGCAGGAACGCAGTCCCCAGTTCGAGGATGAACCGTACAGTCCGGGATGGAGAATTCAATCGTACTCTACGTGTTTTTGAGTGCCTGCTTGACGAGGTCTTCTAAACTTAGGGTATTTCCCGTTTTTCGTAAAACGGCGTCCACGCTCTGTTCTGCTGCTGCCCGCGATACCCCCAGGGTAACCAATGCAGTTAACGCCTCCTGGCGCAAGGTATTGCCCGGGGAACCCCCAAAAGTTGCCCCGGCATCCGCCCCGCCCTTACGGAGTTTATCCCTTAGCTCCAGGATGATTCTTTGGGCCGTTTTCGCCCCAATTCCCTTCACAGCCTGCAGGGTGGCTGCGTCTTCCCGCAATATGGCAGCCCTCAGCTCGTTCGGCGGAAGGGACGACAGCATCACCATGGCAGTGTTGGGACCCACCCCGTTGATAGAGATCAAATTGAGGAACATCGCCTTTTCAGCTTCCGTGGAAAAACCGAACAGCAACTGGGCGTCTTCCCGGACGTGCAGGTAGGTGGACAGCCGGACATCTTCCCGGTCCTTGATTTCAGTGAATGTGTTTAATGAGATGGTGGCCTCGTATCCTATGCCACCTACATCCACGACCACGTGGGTTGGTTCTTTGTGTACGAGCTTTCCCCGGAGATAAGCGATCATAGATTGGATCTACGACTTGGCTGCCATTGCGATTTCCTCTTGCTCTTGTGCATCCACCACCGCAATTGCCGTCATGTTGACAATCTCACGGATCGAACTGCCAAGTTGAAGTATGTGAACGGGCTTCCTCATGCCCAGCAGGATGGGCCCGATGGTTTCAGCGCCTCCGATCTCCATGAGCAGCTTGTACGCGATGTTCGCAGAGGACAGGTTGGGGAAGACGAGTGTATTGGCTCCTTCCTTGGCCAGTGCGCTAAATGGATATAGTTCGTTCTGAAGTTCCGTGTTGAGCGCCACGTTTGCCTGGATCTCCCCCTCGATCAGGAGTTGCGGGTACTTGATCTTTGCCAACCTCACAGCCTCCCGGGTTTTTTCCGGAACATCTCCTTTGCTGGATCCGAAGTTGGAGTAAGACAAGATCGCAATACGGGGTTCGACATCAAAAAAGCGGACGCCCCTGGCAGTGACCCCGATGATGTCCACCAACTCCTCGGCAGTGGGATCTACATTCACCGTGCAGTCGGCAAAGAAGTACGGCCTGTTCTTATGCAAGATGATATACATGCCGGCAACGCGTTTCACACCCGGCCTCATTCCGATAATCTGGAGAGAGGGAAGAATCGTACGAGAGTATTCGCGGGTGAGCCCGGAAATGAATGCGTCGGCCTCTTCCATCTCCACCATCATGGCCCCGAAAACATTGCGGTCGCGAACGGAACGGTCTGCATCGGCGAGCGTAGCACCCTTGCGCTGCCTCTTTTCATAATATGCTTTAGCGTACCGCTCATCGCGCTCCTTTTCTTCACGCGGGTCTATGATTACGCAACCGTCAAGTTCCAATTTGTGTTCGGCGATAATTCGCTCGATCCGCTGACGGTTTCCCAGGAGAATGGGATGAGCGATGCCTTCGTCCTTGACGATCTGTGCCGCCTTCAGAATTTTCGGATCCTCTGCCTCCCCAAACACCACCTTTTTGGGTGAACTCCTTGCCCGCTCAATGAGATTGTTGATGAGCGCCTGATCAATTCCGATGCGCTTTTGAAGCGTGACGAAGTAGTCGGCCCAGTCGTCGATGCCGTGCGTGGCTATGCCCGAATCCATGGCAGCCTTTGCAACCGCAGGCGCAATGGTGGTGATGAGGCGCGTGTCCATGGGCTTCGGTATGAGGTAGTCGCGCCCGAATTCAATTTTTTCTGAATTGTAGGCCATCATCACACTGTCGGGCACGGGCTCCTTCGCCAGGTGGGCAAGGGCATGTACGGCGGCGAGTTTCATTTCCTCATTGATTTCCGTGGCGCGCACGTCGAGAGCGCCGCGAAAGATATAGGGGAAGCCCAGCACGTTGTTGACCTGGTTCGGATGATCGGAGCGACCCGTGGCCATGATCAGGTCAGTCCGGGTCTTGCGTGCAAGGTCGTAGCCGATTTCAGGGTCGGGATTGGCCAGGGCAAACACAATGGGATCCTTGGCCATCGCAAGAATATCGTCCGGCGTAAGGACATTGGCTTTCGACAGGCCGACAAACACATCAGCACCTCGGATAGCTTCCTGAAGGGTGGTGAGCTTGCGCGAAGTGGCAAATTCTGCCTTAATATCATCCAGGTCCTTTCGATCCTTCCGGATCACTCCTTTGCTGTCGCACATGATGAGGTTCTCCCGCTTGAGACCAAGAGCCAGGTACAGCTTGCTGCAAGAGACGGCTGCTGCCCCGGCGCCGTTTACCACCATGACAATTTCGCTGATTTTCTTTTTGACCAACTCGAGTCCGTTCAACAAGGCGGCGCTGGAAATGATGGCCGTTCCATGTTGATCGTCATGCATGACGGGAATGTTCATCTGCTCCCGCAGCGCGTGTTCGATCATGAAGCACTCCGGCGCCTTGATGTCTTCCAGGTTGATGCCACCGAAGGTT
>CAZJWV010000004.1:0-61902 GCA_964549855.1 uncultured Ohtaekwangia sp.
TTACATCTTCCTCCAGTGAACCCCATTATTGCAGCGCCACAGGAAACGCACTACCGCAACCAACTCGACTTCCCGTTCACATCCAACCGTTGGTTGACGGCAAAAGAACTGGGTACCCTCCCTCCCGGCGAACCAGGCCTCGGCTACCACTTGCCCCGCATGTACGACAAAGTTTTTGACGTAGCCGAGTGCTTCTTGCAGCCGCCGCCATCAAATGCCATCCGCCTTGCTGTGAAAGCACTTGCTGTCAAGGAACAGATTCCTTTCTTCGATTTGCGCAGGCAAACCGGGTTTCTCCGCACGCTCACGATCCGAACGGCCAACATCCCGACTACGTCAAACGCTCCCGCCTCCGCTAAAGCTTCGGCGGGCAAGCCGCCGGGGCAGGCCGGCGAGGTGATGGTTATCCTCCAGGTGACCTACGACAAGATGGATTGGATCGAAAAGATTCTTGGCATGCTTGCCGCGGAGTTCCCGGCCATCACTTCCTTTTACTACGTGATCAACGGGAAACGCAACGACACCTTTCACGACCTCGACCTGGTGTGTTGGCGCGGCAACCCATGGATTGCAGAACGAATGAAGAGGCCCGACGGCAAAGGGTCGCTTGAGTTCCGCGTTGGTCCAAAGTCATTTTATCAAACAAACGCCGCGCAGGCAGAACGACTATATCACACCGCCTGGGAGATGGCGGCGCTTCAGGGTTCGGAACTGGTCTATGATCTCTACACGGGTACTGGCACCATCGCCGCCTACGTGGCCGCGCAAGCTCGTGAAGTCATCGGCCTTGAGTATGTCGCTGCGGCTATTGAAGATGCGAAGGCAAATGCAAAACTCAATAGAATCACCAACGCTTCATTCTTCGCCGGTGACTTGAAAGATCTGCTCACCGCGGCCTTCCTCGACAACCACGGTCATCCGGATGTGGTGATCACCGATCCTCCGCGTGCCGGCATGCACGAAGACGTGTGCCGCGTTCTGCTCGAAGCTGCGCCTGCCCGCATTGTGTACGTGAGTTGCAACCCGGCCACTCAAGCACGTGATTTGAAAATTCTCTCAGAGAAGTATGAGATTACGGCCGTTCAGCCGGTGGATATGTTTCCTCAGACTGTTCACGTTGAAAACGTTGTCGGAATGAAGCGAAGGAACTAGCATGTGTGGAGCCGAAATTGGAAACTGGAAATTAGAAATTGGGAGCGCCTTCTGGTTTCCAATTTCCATTTTCCAATTTCTCCTCCACACTTGTCAACGTTTTCTTCCCTTGATGAGCACATCCAACTCGTCGGGACCCCCATTCACATAATAGAGACTCACAAGACCCTCTTCGGTAAGGTTAATCACAGCTGGTACTGCGTTGGCGGTAAGAAACCACCCATCGGGAAGAATGACCGTGTTGAACGGCCGGCCCAGGGAACGGTCGAACACAAGTTCATTGCCCGCTAGTAAATATCGATTGGGGTCGGTGTAAGTTTCCTCTATACGCAGCCGGAGGGTTTGCCCCTTCACGATCGGGTCGTACCAGATGGCAACCAATTCCGTTTCAGGTGTCACAGGTTCACCGATGTCAATACTGCGCTGGGTGATGGCTGGGCCTTTCAGCGTTTCCACTTTGAGTGAAGCCCCTGTGTCGAGATTTTTCGCGGAAGGATTCGACGCCTTGCTCCCGGCGCGGACTACATTCAGGTAGCGGTCCATCCCGGTGCGCGTCTCAGTGTAATCGTGGTACAGCCTGAAGGAGTTGGTTGCTGGCTGTTGAAGAAAATATACGATCTCCCTGGTTTGACGTGCACGCTCTTGCACCGTGTAGTCAACACGCGCTTTGGATTTGTCACGGCCCTGACCTGGTGCAGCGGGTGCTGATGCCGTGCGGGTGACGGGTGCAAGGTCAGCCTTGTCCGGAAGCTTCCTTCCTTCCACACGGAGAGGAACTTCCGCGGGGCCTGTGTTTAGAAAACTAACGACCATCCGACCATCCGCTTCCATGAACAATTGCACCGGGTAATTGCAGCGGACTATTTCATACCCGCGTGGGAATACCACACTGTTCCGCCTCACGCCAAGGGATCTATCAAAAACAATCCTGTCCTTATCTGTGAAGTAGCTTTTGGCATCCTGATAGGTCTTGTCGATGAGGATGCGGTATTCACTCCCCGCCACCACGGGCCGCGCCAGTTTCACCTGGAGGTAATCCGTGTCGTCGGAGGCGTTCTTGTAACCTGCTTTTTTTGCTTCAGCGCCATGGACGATCGTCCACACCAGCGGCTGTCCCGTCATGCGATCCGTCACCCCGTCGACTTTGTGTTCGCTTCCTTTACGAAGTGTATTATAATAGTAAGCGGAACCTGGCTCCGTAGCCGTTACGTCGTAGAGGATTCGAAAGCTCTGGGAAGCCGGGTCGAGCAGCTCGTACCGTGTATAGCTGTCATCCCCCTGGCCATACACTGGGAGAACAAGCAAGCAAAGGGCCCAGGCGACTAGAGAGGACTGAATTCTGTATCGCATTGTGTGCATGACCATAGTGGTTGGGTTACCCGAAAGTACGCTTCACGAGCAGCTTTTGTAGTGGTTATTTTCCTTCACAGACCGAATTCGTTTGCCATGTCACCCTTCGACTGCGCTCAGGATGACCTAGCGCCCTGCAAATCAAAGGAATTCGGTCAGGCTGAGCAGCTTGTCCTGAGCGAAGCCGAAGGGCAGTCGAAGCCAGACCGAAGCGTTTCAGTTCTCCCTCCCGCTAGCGCTACCTTTGTGCTGATGAAGATTCTTCCCTTGCTTTTGGCACTCTGGTTTCCCTTGCACGCATGCCAGGGCGTCGAGTACGAGCGCTTTGAGCAAGACGGCAAGATGGGAATACGCGACAACGAGGGCAGGGTCGTCGTGCCCGCCGCCTTCGACGCGCTGGGATGGTCCGATGGCGGATTTTTTCTCGTCGGGCAAGTCACCGGCTATCGCAAGGACGGCAAATGGGGGCTGCTGAATCTTCAAAAGAAATTCATTACCGGGGCCGAATACCTCACCATGACGTGCGGAGGCGGAAGCCGGATCGTAGTTAGCCGAAATGTTTCCGCAGTGAGCACCAAGTACGGATGCCTAAACCTGGAAGGCCAACTGATCATCCCATTCCTCTACGATGACATTGTGCCGCACGACAACCGGGCTATTGTCATGCAGAAGAAAGGCTCGCGCTACCTCTACGGCCTTGTCGATTTCGATCACCGGTTCCTCCTCCCTGTAGATTATAAGAGAATCTCCCCGCTGGGAACATTGCGCTATGCCGTCCAGAATACGGATGGCAAGACAGCACTTTTTTCCGACGGTGGCACCTGGCTGACTCCATTCGACATCGACAGTCTCTCTTCATTTCATCGCGACCAGGCGGTGCTCTACCAGAATGGTTATCAAGGCCTCATTGACCGCTCGGGTAATGTGGTCCTGAAACCCATCTTCAGGGAATTGATGAGGCCCGACAGTGGTCACATGCTTGCGCGAAGGCCCCATACCTGGAAGGTGATGGATCTGTCGCAACACGAACTCCATCGCATGGAGGCTGACGACCTCGAGCCCCTCAGTCCCCAACGCATTCGCTTTTGGTGGAACGGAAAGTTCGGCCTGGTCGACTCACTGTTTCGTGTGATCCTGCCCCCGGTTTATGAATCCATAACCCTTATGGCCGGCGACAAGGCCATTGTTTCGCAGCAGGGAAAGTCAGGTCTCATTCGATTGAATGGAGAAGTTGTTCTTCCACTGTCTTTTGAAGAACTGCACCCGGAAGGCCACTTGCTTCGCGCCCGGTGGAAGGAAGACGGGCGGTCCGTCTGGGGGCTCTACGACACAGTGGGTGTTCGCAAGTCGATCGCGACGTATGACGCGATTGAGGCTTACAATGGATATTTCTTCCCCGTTCGACGTTACGGTTTTACAGGCATGATTGACCGCACCGGCATGGAGCGCATCGCATGTGTTTATGATTCGCTCCTTGAAATCAATGATGGCTACAGCGCGATACTATTCAAAGGGCTTTACGGCATTATCACGCACCGGGATGAATGGGTAGTGCCGCCGGGACCCGGTCGCAAACATCTCCTCCCCGACAGTCTATATATGGAGAGGCAGGGGCCCTTGACCATGATCAAGAACTTCCGCGGTCAGATCATTTATTTCACCGACAATCCTTTGAATGTAATGCCGGATCGATTTGTCGAAAGGTTGCCCGATGGCACGGAGAAAGAAATCAACTTCCGTGGTCAACTAATGGTCCGGCGTCGGCCAGACACTCCATCGGCGACAGAATCCCAAGTTGCATCGCAGCCCCTGGAGTCTGAAGGCCTTATTCTTGTTCGGCGTCATGGCAAGGCAGGATTCGTTGATAACCGTGGGCGGCTGCGCATCGCGAATCGGTACGACGACGCCGGTGACTTTCGCGAAGGGCGAGCGGCGGTTCGTCTGCTGGGGAAATGGGGCTTCATAGACGCCTCCGACCAGATCGTAATCCACCCGATCTACGATAACCGGTCATCATTTGTCAATGGTACTTCCATAGTTTCACAAGGCGGCAGGTACGGGCTCATCGATCGCCAGGGAAGAGTCCTTCTCGAACTACGCTACGATTCAGCCTGGCGCCATGGCTCCGACATCAGGCTCAAGGAGAATGGAATGATCGGCCTTGCCACTGCTTCAGGACATCTCTTGCTGGAGCCGCGGTTCGAGAATCTCCAGGAGGCTGGGGAACACGTCATCGTCAGCCAGTATGGACGCTATGGCCTGGTCACTCGCGAAGGTCTCAGTGTCTTCCCGATCAACTACGAGCGATTGATCTACAGGCCTGAGTCGAAGACATTCTTCGCCCTCGAGATCCCAGCCTGGGAGACATTGGAAATTAGAAATTAGAAACTGGAAACTGGAAACTGAGAACAAACCTCCAATTTCTGATTTCCAGTTTCCAATTTCCTCTCGCTCGAAAATTCAGTTTTCCCTCTGCAATCGCAAAATCTAGCGAGAGAAGACCCTACTGCTTGGGTGGCGTGCTTGAAGAACCCGCACCCTTTCCTGAGCCAGAGATCGATTGCCTCATGTCAGTATCTGCCTGCACATTCTGCATCTTGTAATAGTCCATCACACCGAGGTTGCCATTGACGAACGCCGCTGCGATCGCTTTCGGAATCTCTGCTTCGGCCTGGATTACGTTTGCCCTTGCTTCCTGTGCTTTGGCGATCATCTCCTGTTCGACGGCAACGGCCATGGCGCGACGCTCCTCTGCGCGGGCTTCAGCCACCTTCAGGTCGGCGGCAGCCTGGTCTGTTTGAAGTTTCGCACCGATGTTGGCCCCTACGTCCACGTCGGCAATGTCGATGGAGAGAATCTCAAATGCAGTTCCGGCATCAAGGCCGCGGGAAAGCACCAGCTTGGATATCTTATCCGGGTTGGCGAGCACTTCTTTGTGCGATTGAGCCTGGCCGATCGAGGTTACGATCCCCTCGCCCACGCGGGCCAGGATGGTGTCTTCACCTGCACCGCCCACGAGCTGGGCGAGGCTGGCGCGGACCGTTACACGAGCCACCGCAATAAGTTGAATCCCATCGGCAGCCACAGCGGCCACTTTGGGGGTGGTAATCACTTTTGGGTTGACGGAAATCTGTACTGCTTCGAACACATCGCGCCCTGCCAGGTTGATGGCGGTTGCCTGTTTGAAGCTTAGGCTGATGTTCGCCTTCTCTGCAGAAATCAGCGCGCGAATAACGTTCTGAACATTGCCACCTGCAAGAAAGTGTGTTTCCAGTTCGCGGGTAGTTACTTGTAAACCTGCTTTGGTCGCCGTGATTAGTGAGTTTACAATAATTCCGGGCGGCACTTTCCGGATGCGCATCCCGATGAGTTCGCCGATGGTAACCTTGACGCCGGCGAAAATGGCGGTGATCCACAACCCCACCGGCACGAAGTACATGAACAGGAAGAAGCCGATGATGCTGATGAAGAGAATAAATAGAAACGGTAGCTCGGTCATAGGTATGGAGTTTAGGATATGGGTTCTACAATAACCTGGTTGGCCGTGATGTGGGTGACACGGATCTTCGTGCCTGATTCCACATAGGCTCCCAGCGTGCGCACTTCGACGGTGCGCTGGAGAATTTCAGCTTTGCCGGACGGGCGCAAGGCAGAAAGGGCGGTGCCCTCGGTGCCGGCTTCAATGCCGTTCAGCGCACCCTCGTTTATTTTGCCTTCCATGGTCGATTTCAGCGAGAATCGTCCCCAAACGTTGGCCTTGAAGGCATAGACCAGGACGACGCCTGATGTGACAGCGGTTATCCCGGCAATGGTCCAGCCTGTGGTGTTGCCGAAGTATTTAAAACCGAGGCCTACACCGATGGCCATCAGTACAAAACCGACGATACCCACCAGCGTGGTGCCTGGAACGAAGATGATCTCCGCGATGACCAACGCCAGGCCAACGACAATCAACGAGATGATGGAGGTCCATTCTACCATGGTCTAAAGATATACAATTGGCTCATCCTCAATAGGCGCGCGCGAACAGGACGCGGCCCGTCGAAGGCTTGCCGGAATAGACGCAGACTCCCTTTTCGTCACCTGCATCCAACGGGATACATCGAATGGTTGCTTTGGTTTCCTCCTTGATGGCCTGCTCGGTTGCTACGGTACCATCCCAGTGCGCTAGCACGAATCCACCCTTGTCGTCCAACACGCGCTTGAATTCCTCATAACTACTTACGCGGGTTGTGAGCTCCTCGCGGTACCGTAATGCACGGTTGTAGAGATTCTTCTGAATCTCATCCATGAGCGCATGAATCGTGGAGGCAGCCTCCGACATTTTAAGCACTTGTTTTTCTTTCGTATCGCGGCGTGCCACTTCCAGGGTACCATTGTCCAGGTCACGGGGACCCACAGCGACGCGCACAGGAACTCCTTTGAGTTCATACTCAGCGAACTTGAAACCGGGCTTCTGCGTATCGCGATTGTCAAATTTCACGGTTAGACCAAGTTTGCGCAGTTCCGCAATGAACGGCTCAATCGCCGCGGTAATCCGGTTCAACTCCTCTTCGCTGCGGAAGATGGGTACAATGACAACGTGCAGCGGCGCCAGCTTCGGCGGCAAGATCAACCCATCGTCATCAGAGTGAACCATAATCAAGGCGCCGATGAGCCGGGTGGTCACCCCCCATGAGGTTCCCCATACCCAGTCAAGTTTTCCTTCCTTGTTGGTGAATTGAACATCAAAGGCATTCGCAAAATTCTGCCCGAGGAAGTGCGACGTTCCGGCCTGCAAGGCTTTGCCGTCTTGCATAAGCGCTTCGATACAATACGTTTCAACTGCGCCGGGAAACTTTTCACCTTCCGACTTGCGCCCCTTGATCACGGGCACCGCCATGAATTCTTCCACAAAAGTAGCGTACACATCCAGCATCAGCCGTGCTTCCTTTTCTGCCTCGGCGCGGGTGGCGTGGGCGGTATGCCCTTCCTGCCAAAGGAATTCAGTCGTTCGAAGGAACAGGCGCGTCCGCATTTCCCAGCGCACCACGTTGCACCACTGGTTGATGAGTATAGGCAGGTCGCGCCAGGATTGAATCCACTTTTTATAGGTGTTCCAGATAATGGCCTCACTCGTCGGGCGGACTACCAACTCCTCTTCCAACTTTGCTTCAGGGTCCACCATCAGTTTACCCGGTCTCGACGGATCGTTCTTCAGCCGATAGTGGGTAACAATGGCGCATTCCTTGGCGAATCCTTCCGCGTTTTTTTCCTCCGCCTCAAACATGCTCTTTGGCACAAAGAGGGGGAAGTAGGCATTCACGTGACCCGTGTCCTTAAACATCTTGTCAAGTCCGCGCTGCATGTTTTCCCAGACCGCATACCCGTAGGGCTTAATGACCATACAACCGCGAACGTCCGAGTTCTCGGCCAGGTCGGCCTTCTTCACTAGGTCTACGTACCACTGCGCATAGTCTTCGGCGCGGGTAGTAAGTTCTTTTGCCATGCTCTGTGCTAATTGAGGCGCAAATATAGGGTAGCGGTGGCTTTGGCGAGAAGGCCCTTCGGCCCTTCGACAAGCTCAGGGCAACGCAGCTCAGGACAAGCCAAAAAAGAACCCCTTTTTAAGGGAGATTTGGGCCTGCCATGCACAAAACCGGGCATGAATTTCGTTGATAAAAGGAATGGAACCCGGTAATTTTACGTTAATAAGACGGGGACAAGACCCCGCAGCACTATGAAAACGAAATACAGTTTGTTGGCCATTGCCGTGAGCCTGGGGTTTGCAGCAAATGCACAAGAGATTGATGACATGTATTTCACTGCCGGCGATCGTGTGGCGCTTGGCCAGAAAAATGAGGTAGCCATGGCCGCCCGGTATGCTGAGTCAGACCGGCAGGCCGTTCGATCAAACCCCGTAAATCCCTCTGACACTTATACGGGACGCGGCGTGAACCCTGAGTTCAGCGCCCAGCAGAAGAACGGTGCCGAACTCGTCACGGAAAACCCTGATTACTTCCTGGCATCTTACGCCCCGAAAGACCTTAACTCAAAATTGTACAGCGGAAGCAATTCCTACAATTGCGGATGCAACGCATATAGCGGCTACGGTAACCCTTATGGTCGTTACTCTTCGCCTTATGGAATGTACTCGCCGTACAGCATGATGTCGCCGTATGGGTTGTACTCTCCCTATGGAATGTATTCACCGTATGGATATGGTTCCGGGCTGTCAATGTCGATGGGCTTTGGAATGGGCAGCATGATGTACGGTGGTTATTACGGCTATGGTTCTTATGGATACAATCCCTATGGTTCTGGTTACGGCTACGGGACTCCCGTCGTCGTAGATCCGGTTGCCATCTCCCACGGTCGTCGCCCGGTGCGCGCAAGCACAGTCAACAATGTTCAACCCGTTGCACAGGCAGGCTATGTAGCCGGAACCAATGGGCGTACGCGGAATACTGCCGCCAGCAACTATTACGATGCGAGCTGGAGAAACAACCCTTCCAACTTCCCGACGCGGAGTTACAACTATGGCGGTCGAAGCAGTGGCTTTAACCCGTCATCCACGGGTCGCAGTGCCTTCGGAAGCGACAACAGTCGTTCGCGGTCTTACGGCTCCTTCGGATCACCGAGCAGGAGTTCCGGTTCCTTTGGTGGAGGTGGAGGCAGCCGAGGCACATCCGGCGGGGGTGGTCATTCCCGCGGGCGGAACTAAGCATATACTTTCAAAGTTCGAATGAAGCGAACGATCGCATTGACGATCCTGGGATGGGCATGGTTTGCCGCGTCCACCGTGATGGCGCAAAGCTACCCGGAGGAGGCACTCATCCTTAGCCGGACTACGCCAGGAGGCTCGGCGCGAATACAAGCAATGGGTGGGGCGCAGCTCGCCCTGGGTGGTGACATCAGTTCGGCCTACGCCAACCCGGCCGGCCTGGGAATGTACAATCGCTCCGACGTTTCCCTCACGTTAGGCCTGGCGAACCCGAGTTTCACATCAACGTACCTCGGCAACAACATGACCTCCAGCCTGTCGAACTTCATGATACCAAACGGCGGCATCGCCTTCCATGCTTCACAAGATGGGAGTTCGGGCTTCTGGGGCGGTACGCTTGGCATCTCGTACAATCGGATCAGCAACTTCAACGAGACCTTCTCTTACCAAGGCACCAACCCCGACAACTCGATCATTGACTATTTCATCACCGATGCTAATGGCAACGACACCGGCCAGTTCGGTAACAGTGGTTTCCAATACAACACTCCCACAGGGTTGGCGTATTACAATTTCCTGATCGGGCCCCAGGACATTCTCGTCCCACCGGGACCGTCCGATCAATACTTTACTGATGTTACCGGAATCCCCCAACAATCGGAGACAGTGAAAAACTCCGGATCACAAAGTCAATGGAATCTTTCTTACGGTGTCAATCTTAACGACAAGGTTTTCCTTGGCGCCGGACTTGGTATCGTAAAAGCACGTTACGAGCGTGAGACCACGTACACGGAGCGGTTCTTCGATGTCGGCGGGCCTATGTCAGAAATGCAACTGAAAGAAAATGTGACCATCGACGGAACGGGCATCAATTTCACCGCCGGTGTCATCGCTCGCCCATTCAGTTCCCTCCAAGCCGGTCTCTCGATCTCCACCCCTACGGCTTTCGAGATTGATGACCAGTACCAGGCATCCATGTCGACGTCCTGGAACAATTTTGTCTATGGTCCAGGTGATACGCTGAACAATGAATCAGCATCCACCGACCAGGTGGTGTCTACCTACTCGCTCAGCACGCCCTGGAAAATCGGACTGGGCCTAGCCTACTTCTTTGGCAAGCACGGCTTCCTGACCACCGATGTGGAGTGGCTCAACTACAGCAAGACCCGGTTTAGTGGAGAGAGCGACTGGTCGCTCGACAACGATGATATTGACTTGCTTTATCGCTCGGTGTTCAATCTTCGTGCCGGCGGGGAATACCGGCTAAATAACTACCGGTTCCGTGCGGGCTATTCCTACATGCCCGATCCTTTCAAGTCTCCTCAGAACAGCATCGACCGGGCCATCTGGAGCATCACAACCGGAGTGGGTTACCGCGTCAACAAGTTCTACGTCGACATAGCGTATATCTATTCTTCAGGAACTGCTTCCTACAATCCGTATCCTTTCAGTCCGGTGGTAAGTCAGAAAAAAACCACGCCGTCGATCCTACTTACGGTCGGGTTTCCTTTTTGAGCGCTCTTGAAATTTCGTCCGGGGTTGCCTGGTGATCGACGGTCAGTTGCGCCTGGCGATAAAATGGCATGCGTTGGGTGCGCATGAATTCGATTGCTTCTTTCAAATTTTCAGGCCGCACGCCGGCAAACAGGGGCCGCGAAGATAAATCTGTCTTCAGGATTCGTTCAACGATGATCCTCGCCGGTACATCGAGAAAGACGCTTGCCCCCACCTGGTTGATTGTGGCCAGGTTGTCATGAAAGCAG
This sequence comes from uncultured Ohtaekwangia sp., assembly GCA_964549855.1. GTDB lineage: Bacteria > Bacteroidota > Bacteroidia > Cytophagales > Cyclobacteriaceae > ELB16-189. Next base: position 10,969 of record CAZJWV010000004.1, read on the forward strand.
GGGGTTCCGCCACCGGTGGCCATGACGAAATCTGTAGCGGATGCACACCATTCGCGCAGCACCCTGGCCTCCTCTTCACGGAAGAATGACTCCCCTGATTCCTTAAAAATCAGCTGGACACTTCGGCCCGTTTCTCGCTCAATCTCCTCGTCGAGGTCAACAAAAGGGAGTGAAAGGCCGGCTGCCAGCTGGCGACCCATTGTGCTTTTGCCGGAACCCGGCAGGCCAAGCAGGAAAACCTTCATGTCTACCGATGCCCGCTAAGGCCGAGAATGTCTAAAGAAGAAGGTGTGTCGTTGTGGTGCCAGTTGCCCAGCACAACGCCGTCTTTCCACAACGAGATACCAGGGTTAGAACGAACAATGGTCTTGAGCACTGTCGCATCGGCAAAAGCAAAGGGCACAGCGAGCTGGTTCTCGTGACGGAACGCGTCCATTTGTTCAGCAGAGGAACTGGTGAGAATGAGGCAATCCATCTTTCCCTCCAGGTCTTCTGCCAGCGTGCGAATGGCCTCGATGTTTTTCAGGGAGGCTTTGTCAACACGCACGATAATCAGCAACAACTTTGTTCCCTGGAAAGTCTCCTGGGTAATATCCTCTCCCTCTGGTGTGGTGACCAGGTAGTCAGTAATCTTGGGTTTGATATTCTCCTCATTGAGGATGCTCGATGATTTGTAAACGTACCCCTGTTCGGCCGGCAGGAACTTTTCCGACTTCACTACTTCGCCGTTCTTTTCGAAGACGTACTCGATAATCGGCGCTTCCGCTGGTTTCATCTGGTCAGGGATGCTGTTGCCAATGCGGTACGCCCTGAAGTCGATGAACGGCAGGTGGCGCACTGCGTAAATGCCTGTTGCCAATGAGATTATTGCGGTGCCCGCTACAAGTGCATGTCCTTCCATAGTCCTCAAATTGCCTTGGAGCCTCCGGCGGTGCCAGAAGAGGTGGAGGACGAAGACCATCAGCACCACATCCTTGAAGAACGATTCCCAGGGCGTCAACTTGATCGCGTCGCCAAAACAACCGCAGTCCGTCACCTTATTAAAGTATGCAGAGTAGAAGGTTAGAAAAGTAAAGAAGACCATGAGGCCCAGGAGCACCCACGTGGTTTGTTTCATCCGGTAATAGCCGAGGATCGCTACTCCCAGCGCCAACTCCAGTACAATGAGTACCATCGCGATAGGAAGCGACCAGGGAATGAAGGCATGAAAAAAGGAACCAAAGTCATCGGCAAACACTTCGAAGTACTCTTCCATCTTGATGGCCGTACCCACCGGGTCATTGATCTTAATCAACCCAGAAAAAATGAACAGCCCGCCAACAAAGAAGCGGGAAAAAATATCAATGATTCTCATGGACTTTGATGGTTGTGATAAATGCGATGAACATGATGATCCTGTAAATCAATCATGTTAATCATTTCAATCAAGAGAATCATAGTCAATCAAGCGAATCATGGTCTCTCTTCGCCGAGAAGAATCAGGGCGAATACGGCGTAGTTGATCATGTCCTGGTAGTTGGCCTTGACGCCTTCGCTTACGAAAGTCTTTCCTTCATTGTTCTCAATCTGCTTCACGCGCATCAACTTCATAAGAATGATGTCTGTTATCGAGCTCACACGCATGCTGCGCCAGGCTTCCCCGTAGTCATGGTTCTTGTCGTCCAACAGTTGCATCGTCTCCCCAAGTGCCTCGTCGTATCGTTGCATGACTTCATCGACCTGCATTTGCGTTGCACCTTGCCCTGCAAGCTTAATCTGGATAAGGGCGATAAAGCAATAGTTGACTATGCCTATTAACTCTTCATTAACAGTATCCCCTATCCTTTGCGTTCCTTTCTCCTGGATACTGCGGATGCGCTGTGCTTTGATGAAGATCTGATCGGTAATTGACGGCAGCCGGAGCACACGCCAAGCCGTGCCGTAGTCGCGGGTCTTCTGGAGGAAGAGCTCTTTGCATCCGGCGATTACGTCTCTATATTGGCTTTGCGTTTTGGCAACCATAGGGGAGGGTGCAAAATAACGGAATTTACCACAAGATTACTTGGAACCTGAAGGGCAGGCTCTTCGCACTGGATCGTCCCGGCGTGATGGGAATACTCAACCTCACGCCCGACAGTTTCTATCCCGGCAGCCGCACGCAAGGTGAGAAAGAACTCATACAACGTGCCACTCAAATGGTGCGTGAGGGCGTCGACGTGCTTGATGTTGGCGGGTACTCAACAAGACAACAGGCTGCAGAGATTTCAGAGAGTGAAGAACGACAGCGCGTGGTTCCCGCCATTGCCCGTCTTGTCCAGGAGTTCCCCCAAGTACCTATTTCGGTCGACACTTTCCGTGCAACCATTGCACGCGAAGCCGTACAGGCCGGCGCATCAATCATAAACGATGTCACCGGTGGGGAAATGGACGCCACAATGGCTTCCGCCGTAGCAGGCCTGGGTGTACCTTATATATTGACACACTACCGGGGCACACCGGCCACCATGACTTCACTCACCCAGTACGACGATCTCATCAAGGACATCACCGACTATTTTCATCGGAAAGTCCAACACCTCCGTTCGTTGGGAATCAAGGACATTGTCATCGATCCGGGTTTTGGTTTTGCCAAGACGGTGGATCAGAATTTTGTCATTCTCAATCAGCTCTCCTCGTTTCGGGCCTTTGACCTCCCCATTCTCGTCGGGCTTTCACGAAAATCAATGATCTGGCGCACATTGCTCATCACCGCCGACCAGGCCGGAAACGGTACGACGGCTCTTCACATGGTTGCCCTACAGCACGGGGCCTCCATGCTCCGCGCACATGATGTCGCCGAGGCCCGCCAATGCATTACCTTGTTTCAGAAACTTCACCAACCATTATGAACCTCCGACTCCTGCTCCTGCTCTTCCTGGTCGTACCGGCCATGGCTCAGACACCTGCCAAGCGACCACTCCGTCCCTCTGATGTGTACCGCATTAAAACCATAGGCGATCCTCGCCTGTCGCCCGACGGTCAATGGGTTGCCTACACACTCACAAGCATTGACTCCGCGAAAGACAAACGAAATACCGATCTCTACATGGTGCGTTGGGACGGATCAGAAACCATCCAGTTGACATATGGCACCGACAATGAATCATCACCACGGTGGAGCCCGGATGGAAAGTTTCTTTCCTTTACCTCTTCACGCCAAGACAAGCGCAGCCAGGTGTGGTTGCTGGATCGTCGCGGCGGTGAAGCCCGTAAGCTCACCAAACTCACCGTCGACATGGGTGAATATGCGTGGTCGCCTGACAGCAAGCAGTTTGCTTTTGTTTTAACGGATGCGCCGGATACCTCCAAGACCAAAACGACCAAGCCGATCGTGATCGACCGGTTTCATTTCAAGCAAGACGGGCAAGGATATATACAAGGGAAACAGCGATCTCACTTGTACCTGTATGATATCGCGTCCGGAAAGCTGGACACGCTCACACGCGGCAACTACGACGAATCATCACCCACCTGGAGTCTGGATGGGAAGCAGATCGCTTTCGTAAGCAACCGTACTCCCGAACCAGAACGCAACGAGAACACGGATATCTGGATCATCGACGCCAAGACCGGGGCTCAGGCCAGGCAGCTGACCACCTGGACAGGCTCCGATGGAAGTCCGCGATGGAGCCCGGATGGCAAGTCGATAGCCTATTTACAATCGACATCTCCGGAAAAGTACATGATGTATGATCAGAACATGCTTGCCGTGATTCCTTCTCAGGGGGGAGCGCCAACATTACTGACGCGCACTCTTGACCGGCCGGTGGGACCGGCCGCTTGGTCAAAAGATGGCAAGTCGATTTTGTTTCTCGTCACGGATGACCGACAGCGCTACATCGCAAGCATACCTGCGACCGGAGGGGCACTCTCAAAAGTTTCCGCCGGCGAGCGATCCTACTTTTCACTGGAAACGACTTCATCCGGAGCTTGCTTATCGATGATGAGCGAACCGCAGCTCCCCGGCGAAATTTATGCCGTCGAGCAGGGCACTCCACGGAGACTGACGAAAGTACACGATGAGTTTGTTTCGGGCATTGCCTTCGCTTCGGTAGAAGGATTTACATCGAAGAGCAAGGACGGAACGATGGTTTCCAACCTTTTATACAGACCAGCGAACCAAAAAGAGGCTAAAAAACTACCGACGATCTTTTTTATCCACGGCGGACCGACTGCTCAAGATGAGTTCGGTTTTGACCTCAGCCGCCAGATGCTGGCAGCAGCGGGCTATGCCGTTGTCGGCGTCAACTACCGCGGGAGTAATGGCCGGGGCATCGAGTTCTGCAAATCCATCTATGCCGACTGGGGCAACAAGGAAGTGGTGGACATCCATGGGGCGGTTGACCACCTTGTGGCACAAGGCATTGCTGACCCAGAGCGGCTTGGCATCGGCGGCTGGAGCTATGGAGGCATTCTCACGGATTACAGCATCGCCACAGATACCCGCTTTAAAGCCGGCATTAGTGGAGCTGGTACCGCGCTTCAATTGTCGCAGTACGGTCATGATCAATACATCAACCAATATGAAAATGAACTGGGAACACCTTGGAAAAATCTCGATAAGTACCTCAAGCTGTCCTATCCGTTCCTGAAGGCTGACAAAATCAAGACCCCGACTCTTTATGTGGTCGGTGAAAAAGATTCCAATGTGCCCGCGCTCGGCAGCGAGCAGATGTACCAAGCACTGCGTACGCTAGGAATTCCCACAGGATTGGTGATTTATCCCGGGCAGTTTCACGGAATCACGACGCCTTCCTATCAAGTAGATCGGTTCCAGCGTTACCTGGAGTGGTACGACAAGTACCTCCGCGGCATGGGACCGGTGAAAGTGACGACACAAAGTCGCTAGACCAGGAGTAGAGTCAGGCTTCGTCTGCCCTTCGGCTTCGCTCAGGACAAGCTGCTCAGCCTGACTGAGTCCCACAGGCTCAGGTGGAAATGGTCACCCTGAGCGCTTGCCCTGAGCCTGTCGAAGGGAAGACGAAGGGTGGCGGATGGCTGAAATATGCGCTACCTTTGAATAGTGACGGTCGCGTTCAATCTTTTCTTTCTCGAGATCACCTGGGTCGACCTTGTCGACATCGGCCTGGTAGGTATTCTAATCTACCAGGTGTACAAAATGATTCGCGGCAGCCTGGCCGTCAACATCTTCCTTGGAATCCTCGCTTTGTACCTTGTTTACCTCGTGGTGAAAGCTGCGCAGATGGAATTGCTCGCCACTATTCTCGGGCAATTCATGGGCGTTGGCGTGCTGGCGATGATCATCCTCTTCCAGCCGGAGCTCCGCAAGTTTCTCCTCGTAATCGGGCGTAGCACGGAATTGAATCGAGACTTTTTCAAGTCGTTGGCCAACTGGCGAAACCGTTTCCACGATGACTTTGACATCAGTGAAGTGACCGAGGCAGTGAAGACGCTGAAGGCGACCCATACAGGCGCGCTCGTAGTCTTCACCCGCGACGCCGACCTGAAGTCTTATGTAGAAACTGGCGACCCGGTCGACGCCGAGGTATCGAAACGCCTCCTCTTGTCCATCTTCAACAAGAATAGCCCACTCCACGACGGTGCGGTGATTATCCACAAGGGCCGGATAAAGGCAGCCCGATGTGTGTTGCCCATCAGCGAAAACGACCACCTTCCGACGACCTTTGGCCTTCGCCACCGGTCCGCGCTGGGCATGAGTGAAAGCACCGACACGCTTGTCCTCGCCATTTCCGAAGAAACCGGGCGCCTCATCCTGGCCCGCAACGGAAAATTCCTTCGCGCGCTCAAGCTTAGGCAGGTCGAGCAAAAAATATTGGAATACCTCCACAAGGAGGAGCCGGAGAAGTGGGATGTGATGCCGCCTGAACCCGAGCGCGAGGAAAGCACCGAGGTCAAAGCCTGAGAAAACCCGCGTTCCCAGCGGGAAGCAGCACTTTTTTGACTATATTCGCTGTCAAATGAATTATCCAATGAGATGAAAGAAGCCAGTCCGGCAAAGTTTTACTTTGCTAAGTATTTTTTTCTGGCCTTTGGGTTGTTGCAATGGTTGTGTGGGTTCCTCCTCATTCGCGAGTCGACCGTCGACAAGAGTAAGGCAGCCGCGCTGCTGCTCTTCTTTCTGGGGATGATGATGCTAGCCCTCTACATCGTGATTGCACCCCGCTTCAAGCGCGTCGCCATCGGGAAGAATCGGATCGCCGTCTTTTCCGATGGTCAGGTCACTCACTACGAGTGGCCCGAGATAAAGTGGATTAAGCCTGTGCCCGTGGTGAACGTGTATAAGCTGAAACTCCGTGGCAAGAAGGAGCGCATTTACTTTCTGCCCGACCGGAAGGAACATCCAGTGTACGGTTTCGCGCAAGATTCGGAACGCCTGACGGAAGAACTGCGGAAGAAAGCCAAGTAGGACCTTGATTCGAAGGAATTAAGGATTGCCTTGAGCCTTTACTTCTTCAGCACGCCCAAAGCCCTGCCCACCTCGGTAAAGGCAGCAATGGCCTTATCCAGGTGTTGCCGATCGTGTGCAGCCGAGATCTGCACCCGGATGCGCGCTTGTCCTTTGGCCACCACCGGAAAAAAGAAGCCGATAACGTAGATGCCTTTCTCCAGGAGTTTGTCGGCGAACTGCTGGGCGAGCGGGGCCTCATAGAGCATGATGGGAACAATCGGGTGCTCGCCGGGCTTGATGTCAAATCCCGCTTTGGTCATTTCCGTGCGGAAATACTTTGTGTTCTGTTCCAGTTTGTCGCGCAGCGCCGTGGTCTCCGACAACATGTTGAATACTTCGATGGATGCGCCGGTGATCGACGGCGCCAGCGTATTTGAAAACAGGTATGGACGCGACCGCTGACGCAGCAATTCAATGATTTCTTTCCGACCCGAGGTGAACCCGCCGGAGGCGCCACCCAATGCTTTCCCTAAGGTACCCGTAATGATATCAACGCGTGAGGTTACGCCGCGATACTCCGGAACACCGCGCCCGGTCTTGCCAAGAAAACCCGTTGAATGGCACTCGTCAGTCATCACCAGTGCTTCGTACTTGTCGGCCAGGTCGCAGATAAGGTCCAGGCGCGCGATGGTTCCGTCCATTGAAAACGCACCGTCTGTTGCAATTATGATTTGATTGGCTCCCGCAGCCTTCGCCTCGTCGAGTTTTTGCCTTAGGTCATCCATGTCGTTGTGCTTGTAGCGGTAGCGCATGGCTTTGCAGAGACGCACGCCGTCGATGATGGAGGCGTGGTTGAGCTCGTCGGAAATGATGGCATCCTCAGCACCTAGCAGTGGCTCGAACACGCCCCCGTTGGCGTCGAAAGCCGCTGCATAAAGGATGGTGTCTTCCGTGCCCAGGAAAGAAGATATTTTCTCCTCCAATTCCTTATGAATGTCCTGGGTCCCACAGATGAATCGCACACTCGACATGCCATATCCATGTGTATCGATCGCCCGCTTGGCCGCCGCCACAACGCGGGGATGTGACGAAAGGCCCAGGTAATTGTTCGCACAGAAATTGATCACCTCCCGTCCGTCGGTGGTCTTGATGTCTGCTCCTTGCGGTGTCGTGATGATGCGCTCCTTTTTATAGAGGCCCGCTTCACGGATGGCTTTCAGTTCTTTCTCGAGTACCGGCTTTAGTTTGGCGTACATGGTGTGGAGAGTCGTGGTGAGACGCAAATCTACGCAATGGGTCAGTTTCTCCCTCGCACCGTCAAGCTTCGTCTGCGCTCAGCCTGACGGACTACCCACTTGACTTTCTTGAAGACTCGGTCATCCTGAGCGCAGACGAAGGGTGACCGCAGAGGAGAGAAACTAACCCAATGCGCAAATCTACTGGGGACCGGTCACCCTTCGGCTTCCCTCAGGGGTGAAATTTTGATAACTTCGGGCCTCTCGCTGTTGAGCGTAATTTCGTTATCCTCCTTCATGAAGAAGACCACTATTTTGCTCATCGGTGCCGGCGGACAACTGGGCAGCGAACTCACCCAGGGTCTGTGGCGTATTTACGGCCAGGATCACGTCATCTCCTCCGACATCAAAGAGCCCGCAGGCATTCTTCGCGAAGGCCGCTACGAGAAGTTCGACGTCATGCAGCGCGACAGGCTCTTTGAGATATTGAAGAAGAATGAGGTCACACAGGTTTATCACCTCGCCGCCTTGCTGTCGGCCACGGGTGAAAAGGATCCCCGCTGGGCCTGGAAACTTAACATGGACAGCCTGCTGTTCGTCCTGGAGGCTGCATTGGAATTGAAACTCCACAAGGTGTATTGGCCCAGCTCCATCGCCGCATTTGGCCCGACTACACCCAAACAGGATACTCCTCAAGATACCATCATGGACCCCACCACCGTGTACGGCATCACCAAGCTGGCCGGGGAACTTTGGTGCGAATACTACTTCAGGCGGTACGGTGTCGATGTTCGAAGTCTTCGCTACCCGGGGCTCATCGGTTGGAAGACTCCTCCCGGCGGCGGCACGACTGACTACGCGGTAGACATTTATTTCAAAGCATTGAAAGAGAAACGATACGAGTGCTTCCTCGCCGCCGACACCTACCTGCCGATGATGTACATGGAAGACGCCGTGAAGGCGACACTCGATCTCATGGAAGCACCTGCCGAGCAAGTAAAAGTGCGGACCAGCTACAACATATCGTCGATGAGCTTCTGCCCTGCACAAATCGCATCCACTATACAGAAGCACATCCCTGAGTTTACCATTTCCTACAAACCAGATTTCCGGCAAGCCATCGCCGATTCATGGCCCAAGAGCATCGACGACACACCTGCCCGCAAGGACTGGGGATGGAAGCACCGCTTTGGACTGGAAGAAATGACGAAGGATATCCTGGAGAACCTCCGAAGTCACCCTCCGGGCTAGTTGACGACAAAGCGTATCACCGCGCGGTAGTCGCCGCTCACAAACGTGAGGAAGTAAATGCCCGGGCGCAGATCGATAGGAATAGCGACATTGTCTCCCGAAAACACGGCTTCGCAGAGTGCGACTCCCATAACGTCGGAAATGACTGCCCGAGAAGTCTGCATCGATTGAAAGCCGAGGCGCAGGTTCAGTACACCTTTAGTCACTGGCACCGGGTACAGCTCTACGGACTGTGTCTCTTCGGTTTTCACATGGATGATTCGATGCGCTACAGAGCGACCAAACAGGTCCGTTTCGATGAGCCGATAGTACCCCAGACCCATAAATGGATGCTCATCCACAAGGTCATACTCGTGGCGCAACGTTGAGGTGCCGTGACCAGGCACAGTGCCCACTGCTGCAAAGTCGCTCCCGGTCCTGGAACGCTCGATGGTAAAGTAGTCAACGTCAATTTCGGTCTCCGTGATCCAGTGAAGTTGAACACCCGAGGCCTTGACAACCGCATCAAACCCGACCAGTTCGATCGGCAGTGTGCAGAAGCCGCTGCCTGCCGGCTCACAGGAGCCGACATTCCAGGTGATGTTGCAGGGCGAGCACGAAGGAGCCATATTAAAATAGAGACCCCCCGTTGCGGTAATGGAGCCGTTACCGGAAAACCCGTTGCTGTTCTTTCCAACGATGTAGCCATCGACGATCAATACCCCGTCGACGTGAAAGTTCGCATTGTTGTTGGTACAATCACCCAAATTGCCCGTGACGTGCAGGGTAACGCCGTCGGGCACAATGAGAGTCTCACTGCTCCCGGAGTTGGTGATCTTGAAATCACCGTTCACCGTAAAGTCCGATGAAATGGTGAGGTTGGTATTGTTGGCCATGTCCACCTCCAGGTTGCCATTATAGGATGTGCTGGCACCCGTTGGGCAAGCGGAACCGGAGACAAAGGTCCAAGTCAGCGCGTTGAAGTTTGCGCTTGTGCCGTTCGACATGCTGGAGGTACAGTTTCCGGCCCCGAAAACACACTGCGCCTGGACCGTACGCAGTCCCACAAGGCTAAGAGCCAGGGAAAGGAAAACAAGACGAAACATTGGACAAGGGGTCTATAAAAATAGTCCTATTTATTCGCATGGCCTATGCCCTGTAACCTGCGGCGCCCAAATTCGCTTATCTTGGGCTAGCAAAGCGTCAATGAGCAAACTCAAGATACTGGCGGGAGAGACTGCACTCTACGGATTGGGCAGCATTCTTCCGAGAGTCCTGAATTTTTGTCTCATCTGGCTTCACTCAAGGGTCTTCGTCCCGGAAGCCTATGGCATCTACACAAACCTCTACGCCTGGGTCGCATTCCTCAATATTGTATACGCGTTCGGAATGGAGACCGCTTATTTCCGGTTTGCTACCCGCGAGGGTGCGGATGAAAACGCCGTATTTCGTACCGCGCAGACTTTCGTCGTCAGCATTGGCCTTGCGTTGACGGCAGTCTTTCTCCTGTTCGCCGAACCGATCGCCGCCTATTTCCTGGTTCCCGATCATCCTGAGTTCATCCGGTGGCTTGCCCTACTCATGTTCATCGATGCGATCGTATCCATTCCGTTTGCAAGACTTCGGCTTCAAAAGAAGGCTTTGAAGTTTGCTTCTGCCAAAGTGATAAACATCATCATTGTCATTGCGCTCAACGTGTACTTTCTCAAAGTCATTTATGATCCGAACATCGGTATTGGCTACCCGGTGCTGGCCAACTTGATAGCTAACGCGACCTACCTGATCTTCTTCGCTGCCACACTCTTCGCGTGGCGCCCGCGCTGGGACGGTGAAGTCATCCGGGCATTGTTTGCATACGCATGGCCGATCATGCTCATGGGCCTCGCGGGGATGACCAACGAGATGTATTCCAGGGTCTCTCTCGGATGGTGGCTACCCGAAGGTTTTTATCCTGGACACAGCGCTACCTACGCCCTCGGTGTCTTCGCGGCTTGCTTCCGTTTAGCCGTTATCATGAGCGTCGCGGTACAAGCATTTCGGTATGCGGCTGAACCCTTTTTCTTTTCAAACGCTGCCGACAAAAATTCACCTGCCCTGTTCGCACAAGTGAATCACTATTTTATTGTCGCTGGATCCTTTGTGGTGCTCACCGTTGTCGTGCACCTTGACGTATTGAAGTATTTTATCGACGCCGAATACTGGCCTGGTCTCCCTGTCGTACCCTATCTGTTGTTCGGCTACTTGTTTCTCGGTGTCTACTACAACCTCAGCATCTGGTACAAGTTGACCGACCGCACCTACTTTGGCACGATCATCACGCTGTTGGGCATGGCAATCACAATCGGGATGAACTTTGTGCTGATCCCTGTCGCCGGCTACCTGGGAAGCAGCTGGGCCACCCTGGCGTGTTACAGCGTAATGGCAATCACCTCGTATGTGGTAGGGCAGCGCTATTACCCTGTGCCATACTCCCTGGGCGGCGCGTTTCTTTACCTCGGGCTCACCCTTGGACTAATTTTTGTTTCTTCCCTTTTTACACCCGCATCGCAGTGGCTCGCTTTCGCATTTCACCTGGGACTTATGGCCATCTATGTCGCAGTCGTGATGGTGCGCGAGCGCGTCCGAATAGGGCCTATTCAGGCTCCCTGAGCAGAATTATTCTGTACCTTTGGCATTCGGCTCGTAGTAAATCCTCAACGATCGGCGTGGCGGTGAGAACTCTTTTCCTTTCAGCAATCATTTTGTCCTGTGCAGGCTTGTTTGGGCCTGCTCTGGCGCAACGCACGGCCCCGGCACGAAGCCCGGAAGCCAAACGGGAGGCCGAACTGGTGTTCACTGAAGGAATGAAGTACTTCATTCTTGAGAACTACTCGCGCGCCCTTGGTGCCTTCCAGCGATCTGCGGAATTGAACCCGGATGTTCCCGTGGTCTATTTCAAAATAGCTGAGGTCTATTCGAAGAGTTCGAACCCGGACGATCTTTCCCGTGCGGCGGCAAGCGTGGAGAAAGCGATTAAGCTCGACAGGAAGAACAAATACTTCTACTTATTGGCCGCTAGAATCTATAGGACACAAAACAACCTCGCAAAAGCGGAAGAAACCTTGGAAACCCTAACGCGGGATGTCGACCCTGGCGAGTACAGTTCAGAAGGGGACACCACGCTGTTCCATCTCGCCGCGCTGTACATTATGGATCGGAAGCTGGACGAGGCCCTAAAGACGTACACCCGCGCCGAGGATCTGTTGGGAACCAACGAGAAATCATCTCTCCAAAAACAAAAGATCTATCTCTTCCAGGGCAAAGTCGAACAGGCTATCGCTGAAGGAGAGCGCCTGGTGAAGGCATACCCGGACGACGAACGCTATGTGATTGCCCTGGCAGAAATACTTTCTCAGAAGGGCCAGGCCAGTAAAGCCATCGGCTACCTCGAGCTTTTTGTATCGGCGTACCCGGATGCCGGATCTGCCAAACTGAGACTGGCCAGCCTCTACCGAGACGCTGGCCGGGAAAAGGAATCCAGGGAATTAGTTGTCCAAGCCATGTCGGATCCTTCTGTAGACCTATCGGCGAAGGTCAATACCATCCAAACTTACACCATGTTGGTAGTTGGCGCTCAGAAGACAACGGATGATCTTCCTGCGTTCGCCGTGGGATTGTACGAATCCCTCAAGGCTCAACAACCGGATGAACCGAATGTGTACGTAGCCGGCGGCAACCTGTTCATCGCACTCCAGCAGAAAGAGAAAGCTTGCCAGGCATTCCTATCGGCCGTCCAGCATGGATCTGCAAGTTTCGAGGCATGGCAAAACCTCCTGGCACTCGAGGCGGAGACTGGGCAGTTTGACAGTCTTGTTTTCCACGCGAACCAGGGATTAGATATTTTCCCGAGCCAGGCGCTCCTATTCTACTTCAAAGGCTACGGCCATCTCAACCTCCGGGAATTCCGTGAAGCCACTACCTCATTGGAACACGCGAAGAAGTTGTCAGCTGCCAATCCAGGCCTTGTGCACGACATCAACAGCATGCTGGGCGATGCTTATTACGGCGCCAAGGAGTATAGCAAGTCCGACCAGGCGTATGAGGCTGCTCTTACCCACCGGCCCAACGATCCGTTCGTGATGAACAACTATGCCTTCCACCTGGCCTTGCGGCGCGAGCAACTTGACAAAGCTGAACGCATGGCCTCACAGGTTGTAAAGGATCACCCAGGCAATTCAACCTATCTCGACACCTATGCCTGGGTGCTCTATGCTCGCGAGAAGTACAGGGACGCCCGGAAAGTCATGGAGCAAGCCCTCACTTTGCCCGATGTCACTGCCATTCACTACGAACACTATGGTGATATCCTCTATCGCCTGGGTGAAGTAGACATGGCTGTGCGTCAATGGGAGAAGGCCCGCTCTCTTACACACGAACACGAGGCTTTGGACCTAAAGATCTCCACTCGCCGCCTGAACTAAGGCCGTTATTTTTCTTTCCCGTGATGGCTTAACTTTGCGGTTCATGAGATACGGGCTATTCCTCACGGCTGCGACGGTGCTGCTGCTGTCTTGCAGCAAGAAGGTAATCCCGACGGCGCCTCCTCCGCCGGTCAACCTCGAGGTTCAGGAAATCGACTTCGAGTATTTTCATGGAAAGGCTCGAATGGTATTCAACGATGGTAAGAAAGAGCGAGAAGTAAAGGCACACATCCGCATACGAAAGGACAGCGTGATCTGGATGACCTTCACCGTGATTGGCGTCCAGGGCGGAAGGGCGCTCATCAACAAAGATTCGATCACAATCGTGAGTACGGTGGACAAGGAGTACTACGTTTTCGATTACGCCAGCCTCTCGAAGCGGTTCAATTTTGACGTGAACTACCAAACCATTCAATCCGCCTTCCTGGGCAACCTCATTGCAACACGTCAGCCGGAAGACCGAATTACGCAGGGCGTCTCTTACAACGTCCTCGAACAAGATCGCAACACCGTCAACCTGAAGAATTTCATCAACCCCAGCACCAAGAAACTCGAGACTGTGGAAATGAAAGAGATAAGCTCCAACAATTCCGTATCCATAAAATACTCCAACTTTCAGCCCGTTGCCGACAAAACGTACCCCTTCAACGGCGTCATCAGCATTTTGTACCGAACCGCCACAGGCATTGTTAACACAACCATTGCCCTGGAGTACAACAAGGCTGAAGTAGGAGATAAAGAACTCAGGTTTCCCTTTTCTATTCCCCGGAAATATGAACGCCGGTAAGAGCCTCTTCTTAGCTGGGATTTTGCTGACCCTGGTGTCAATCACGGCCGACGGGCAGAGGAACAAAGGGCAGCTTCAAAAGGAGAAGCAGTCGAACCTCGACAAAATCAAGGAAACAGAGAAGATTCTCACACAGACATCACGCCAGAAGAATAACTCACTCGGCGAACTTGCTGCCGTTACCCAGCGGGTTCGTCAGCAGGAGGCCTTGATTCTCTCCATTCAATCGGAGGTCGAACTGATGAACCTGGACATCAGCGAGAACAACGAAATTTTAAAGGCGTTGCAGACCGACCTGGCCAAACTCAAGGAAGAATACGGTGCCATGGTCTTCTCGGCTCAAAAGACGAGCGGAGGTGTTTCCAAGCTCATGTTTCTCTTTGCCGCTCCCACTTTCGACCAACTGGCCATGAGGATCAAGTACATGGAGCAATACGGATCAGCGCGCAAAGACCAGGCGACGGTAATCCGAAAGGTTCAAGAACAACTTGCTGAACAAGTTCTGGTCATTGAAGGAAAAAAAGAGGAAAAGAATGCCCTGCTCAGGGAAGAAGTTTCGGAGAAGAACAAGTTCGATCAACTGAAGAAGGAACAGAATACGATAGTTAAGTCGTTGGAAAGAGAAGAAAAGAAGCTCAAAGCAGAGTTGAACGAGACGAAAAAGGCCGTTGCAAAGTTAGACCAGTTGATCAGCGCCATTATCAGGGAGGAGATGGAGCGTGCGGCCCGTGAAGCGCGTGAGGCGGCTGCAAGAAAGAAAGGCACTCCCACCCGCTCGCCCGACAACGTGGCGCTTTCCAACTCATTTGAGGAAAATCGGAACAAGTTCCCCTGGCCGGCATCCGGATTTATTTCGCAGCGATTCGGTCGGCAGAAGCACCCGGTGCTGCGGGGGATCGTTGTTCAGAATGATGGAGTCAATATCCAAACGGCACAAGGTGAAAAGGTCCGCTCCATCTTCGCCGGTGAAGTGCGAGCCGTAGCGTTTATTCCTACGCTTGGAGGCTCCGTGATCATCAGCCATGGAGATTATTTTACTGTGTACGCTGGCCTGAGGGATGTGCTGTTAAAGAAGGGACAGAAAGTGACCACAAACCAGGAGATAGGAAACATCCTGGTCAACAGCGAAGGAATTTCTGAATTGCGGTTCCAGATCCGCAAGAATACCACCCCCCTCAACCCTGAATTGTGGCTTAGAGACTGATCAATATCCCCGGGACCTCCATGAGCGGTAGCTCATATTCAGATTTTTCCCCTAATTTTGATCTCCCGTACCAGTTTAACGTTATTGTCGTTATAAACTCACAAACAGATGAAAGCGGTTCTTTTGATTTTAGGTGGCGTTGGTTTCAACGAAATCCTGCTCATCGGGCTTTTTGTTTTGGTCTTCTTCGGTGCCAAGAAGATTCCTGAATTCATGAAGGGCCTGGGCAAAGGTGCCCGTGAATTCAAGGATGCCTTGAATGATGTGAAGAGAGAGGTCGAAGATACCAAGCCGACCGGTCGCATAGACGACAAGAAATAATCCCTTGACGCAGGGAAACCTTCCGTGCACGGAGAAGGTACGCCAACAATTACGTGCCATTGAAGCGCAGAAGGACCTGAATGCGTTTCTCTCCGTCTATTCTGATGAGGCCCTCGCCGAAGCCCACCGGATAGATGTAAGTCCAAATCCTGGCAAACTGGCCGGGATGACGATCGGGCTAAAAGACGTCCTCGCTTACAGCAATCACCCGCTCCAGGCTGCCAGTCATATTCTGGACGGATACACTTCCTCCTACACGGCCACAGCCGTCCAACGACTTCTCGACGAAGACGCTGTCATCCTCGGAAGGCAAAACTGTGATGAGTTTGGCATGGGCTCCTCGACAGAAAACTCTGCCTTTGGTCCCACCCTGAATCCAGTTGATGCAACGAGGTCACCCGGTGGATCCTCCGGCGGTTCCGCTGCTGCCGTCGCCGCCGGTCTCTGTGATGCCGCTCTCGGCTCCGACACCGGGGGTTCTGTCAGGCAACCGGCCGCTTTCTGCGGAATCTACGGTTTGAAGCCTACCTACGGTCGAGTGTCCCGACACGGCCTTGTTGCTTACGCGTCTTCATTCGATACCGTGGGGATACTCGCCCGGTCTCCACTGGATACAGCCCGTATTCTGAGTGTCATTGCTGGCGCTGATGAGTATGACAGCACCGTTTCTCAAAAACCTGTTCCTGATTACGTGGCAATGATCAAGCAGGAAAGAAAATTCAGGATAGGCGTAGTTGACAGTATGGTTGATTCCCCGGCATTGCAGCCTGAAGTGAAGGCAGCCATTCAACGGGCCGTCGAAACAATGAAAAAGCAAGGGCACGAAGTGGTGGCAATGTCCTTCCCATTACTCAATTATCTACTTCCCACTTACTACATCCTGGCCACGGCGGAGGCCAGTTCGAATCTTTCGCGTTACGACGGGGTGCGTTACGGTTTCCGGCATCCGGGTGCGACTGACGTTGAATCGATGTACAAGAAAACAAGGACAGCCGGCTTCGGCCGCGAGGTGCTGCGGCGCGTGCTGCTGGGGACATTCGTGCTAAGCTCCGACTACCATGACGCCTACTACGCAAAAGCGCAACGCGTGCGGCAGCTGATCCGTCGGGAAACAAAGCGGCTGCTCAGCCAAGTGGACATTCTTCTTATGCCGACCTCTCCAACCACTGCGTTTCGCCTCGGCAGCGAGGCAAGCCCGGTGACCCAGTACCTCGCAGATATTTTTTCGGTGCAAGCCAATGTGGCCGGTGTTCCTGCGTTGTCCATTCCATATGGAGCTGATGATCACGGACTGCCCATCGGGATTCAAGCCATGGCCGATGACTTCAACGAGGGCCTGCTCTTGCAGTTGGCACGGGCGTTGCATGTTGATCCTTAACCACTTACTCGCTATTTTTGCAGGATGAAAAGGTGTGTGTTTTCGTTTTTTGCGCTCTTTTCACTTCTCACGGCTCAAGGCCAGGAGGAGGTGATCGCACCGGATTCGATTGTCGAGCAGGTGGAGGCAGACATCCTCGCCCGCGACTCGATCACCGAACTGTTAATGTTCGCGCTTCCTCCGCCTTACGAATTCATACCTGCCGAAGAAACACCGGAACTGGTGATGGACAGGCTGTCTTGCTTGCAGAGCACCGTGCCGTTAACCTACCACAGCAATGTTCACGGCTTCATTAACTTCTTCACCATTCGCAATCGTGAGTACACGCGACTGATGCTGCGACGCAAGGACCTCTACTTCCCGCTCTTCGAGAAATACCTGGCGCAATACAATCTCCCGCAAGAGCTGAAGTACCTTTCAATCATAGAATCCGGTCTCAACCCCCGCGCAGTGTCCAGGGCCAGCGCCGTTGGCCTTTGGCAATTCATGTCATTTACGGGACGGTATTTCGGCCTTCACAACGATGGATACGTCGACGATCGAATGGACCCGGAAAAAAGCACTGAAGCCGCGTGCAAATACATCAAACAACTCTACACCATCTTCAAGGATTGGGAACTTGCGCTGGCTGCGTACAATTCGGGTCCCGGAACTGTGAGGCGCGCCATCCGTCGATCCGGGTACAAGAAACACTTCTGGGAAATCTACCGGTACCTGCCCCGCGAAACACGCTCTTATGTTCCGCAATATGTGGCTATTGTCTACGCCATCAACTACGCCGAGGAGCACAACATGGCAAACCTCGAGCCGGAAGTGCCCATGCCGCACGACACCATCGCAGTGCGCCAGTACCTGCATCTTGAAACCCTGGCAAACCTCACGGGTACTTGCGTGGAAGACCTTCACCAGCTGAACCCGTCTCTCCGTCACAACGCAGTACCAGAACGAAGCACGCCGTTTGTCTTGAAGGTTCCAATAGATGCACACCATGCGCTGATGGCAAACAGAAAGGGCATCCTCGATTCCGCTTCGCGTGTAGGACGTCAGCAAATGGAGACTTTAGTCCGCAACAGCCCAGGAAATACCATCGGGCGCCAACCGGTAGTATACAAAGTGAGGGACGGTGACGTACTGGGACTCATCGCCCAAAGGCACCGTGTTCGCGTAGACGATTTGCGGAAATGGAACAACCTTCGCGGCAACATGATCCGCACTGGCCAGAAACTCACCATTTGGGTGAAGAGCACCGTCCCGGCCCAGACATCAGCTGTCGTTGTCCCCGTCGAGACTCCTGCCGACAAGACATATACCGTTCAGCCGGGTGACACCTTGTGGGACATCTCCCGAAAATTCAAAGGGCTGTCCGTTGAAAAACTCAAGACGCTTAACAACCTGAAGAGCAATCAGGTTGCTCCTGGGATGAAACTTGTTCTTGGGTAGATGTCTGAACTTTGATTTTCACATGATTTCTATGATTCGCCTGATTTTAGTGTCTCGGCACTAATCATGGTCATCATAAAAATCAAACAAATCACAGTTCAGACATTTTTCTGATTCGCCCGATATAGTGTCTCTGCACTAATCGTGGCCATCATTGAAATCAAACAAATCACAGTCTTACTCAGACCTCAGGGAATTCACCGGGTTCACCAGGGCAGCGCGGATCGACCGGTACCCCACCGTCACCGCGGCGATGAGAAGCGTGACGATCAATCCAATTGCAAACAGGCCCGGGCCTATCGTGATCTTGTAGGCGAACTCGTCGAGGAACTTGTTCATCCCGTACCACGCCAGGGGCGCGGCGAGGGCAAACCCGACGGCAATCAGCACCACAAATTCGCGGGAGAAGATCAGGAGGATGCTCTCGACACTGGCTCCCAGCACCTTTCTGATCCCTATTTCTTTAGTCTTTTGATTGGCCATGAAGGAGGCAAGCCCGAAGAGGCCGAGGCAGCCGATGAAAATGGCCAGGGAGGTGAAAACGCTCAGCAGGGTTGACGCCTTCCTGTCGCTTTCATAGAACTCGCGGATAGCCTCATCCATGAATTCGAAGGAATAAATAAACTCAGGGTAAGTGGCCTCCCATTTCTTCTTGATCTCCTCCAGGGCTGCCTGTGTTTCGGTCGGGCGGATTCGCACCGAAAGGGAACGGTAGCCGCGGATCCGGTTCATCATGATGGTAGGCTCAATGGGGCTGTGCAAGGACACGGTGTGAAAATCTTTAACCACGCCGACCACAGGGAGGTTCCTCCCCCACATGCGAATTCGCTTGCCTACAATGTCATTTGGGTTGGTGTTGCCGGTTAGCGCCGCCAGTCGCTCGTTAACAATAAATCCTTGCGCGGTGTCCATGTCAGCCAGGTTAGCACCGGCAACAAGTGACAATCCAAACAAGTCGAGGTAGTTTCCATCGATTTGTTTTACCTGGGTTTCGTAGTGATCCTCCTTCCCTTCTATGCGAAAACTGGTGCCACTTACGCTACCGGAAGACGGCGGAGTGTTGCAAAGGCTGGCGATCTCGACTCCAGGAATCCGCAACAACTCGTCACGCAGGGTTCTCATCCGGCTTGCCCGTGTGCTATCTTCCGCACGAGGCACTTCCTCCACAGGCACTGGAACGGTGATGATGGCGTCTTTTCGGAATCCCAGATCCTTATTGCGGACGAAATTCATTTGTGTGACCAGCACCAAAGTGGCAATCACCAGGAATTGAGAAATAAAGAACTGCAGTATCACCAGTCCGCGCCGGAGCGCATAACCCGATGAACTCTTGTTGCTCATCCGGTTCTTGAGGGCAAGTATCGGGCTATAGGCAGAAACCACCAGGGATGGATACAACCCGGAGACCAGCGACACCACAACCACCAGGCCAAGAACGTACGACCAAAGGGTTACATCCGATGCATTGAGGGATAATTGCAGTCCCATAAATGAGTTCACGAAACCAAGCGAAATCCCGGCGATCGCGATTGCCAGTATTGTGGCACACACCGTCACCAGCGTGGCCTCGCCAAGGAATTGAACGACCAACTGGCGCCGGGTGCTCCCCAATGATTTCCGGATACCCACTTCCTTCGAACGCTTCACCGCTTCCGCTGTTGCCAGGTTGATGAAGTTGACGCACGCGGTGAGAATCAGGAATATGGCAACTATGCTGAGTGCCATTAGCTCCGGCCGGCTCACAGTGTTGTAGTTGTAGTTGCCGAAGCGATCGTCGAAATGTATTTCCCTCAGAGGTTGGAGGATAAAATTCGATTCATCTGCGTTATCTTCTCCCCTGTATTTTTTCACAAAGGCAGGCATCCTGGCCTCGATGTCTGCCACCTGGGAACCCTCTTTCAGCGTGAAGTAGCAGTGTTCATCGCTCCAGATGCTGTTCCAGCCGTGCTCATCCAGCTCCTTCTTTATTGTGATATACGATAGCATCACCGACAAGGGAAGGTCCGTGTTGGTCGGAGCGTCTTCCACGATGGCCGTTACTTTATAACTTTTGTTATCGTATAAAAGTACCTCACCAAGCGCTTCTTCACGGCCGAAATACTTGACTGCCAGGGAACGCGCCAGCACGACTTCGTTCGGCTCGTCAAGCGCCTTCTCAATGTTGCCCGACAATACCTTGCGGTCGAAAATCTTGAAGAAATTGGGTTGGACGAAGCAAATTCCTTTCTCCTCCGAGAATCGCACGGGAAGTTCGCTGCCTTTTTGGATCGTGATCAGGCCTCCGGAACGGTAGGATGTAAAAGTAACTTCCTCTGCCTCCGGAAAATCGAGGCGAAATGCTTCCGGCAGTACAGAGGGCACTCCCGAGGTGTAATCGTTGCCGCTGTTACCCTTCGACGTCGTATTCACCCGGTAGATGCGATCCTTCTTTGCATGAAAGGTGTCGAAATTGGAGTGGTACCGTACGAGCAGGAAAAGTATGAGGCTGGCGCTGATGCCCAGGGTGAGGCCCATGAGGTTCAACAAAGTGCTGCTTCTCTGGTGGCCCAGGCTGCGGATTGCGGTTTTGAGGTAGTTCTTTAGCATGCCGGAAAGTTAATATGTGGATAGGATGCGTTGGTCTGGAGGAAAGTTGTGTGATACCCAATTATGGTGCCGATGGCTCCATGGGCCGATTTTGCAGGTCAATTGCACAGAAATGTTCAAAATCGTCTCTCACTGTCCGCCAGCGAACGAATTATCCAATGGTCCGAACGGAAAAACACAAACAGCCGTTACCTTTATGTGATGATTCAGCAGGTATTGATCGGTGTTCTCTTTGCAGGGGCCGTGGTGTTCCTCACCACCCTGATCGTGCGCAGTTTCCGTTCCAGCCAAGGCTGTGCCTCTGGCTGTGGAAAGTGCGATACAGTTTCTTTTGGAGAAGGGCAGCTGGCGGCTAAGGTTACGCCCAAACCGTAGTACCCTCGGTGCAGTTCCTGCACATTTCAATTTCACTTCTGGAAACCAAAAGGGAAGCGCGAAACTCCCGGTAAGCTTCGCTGAGCCAAATCTCCCGAAAAGAGCGGTCGCCAAGCTGACCCATGACGTGCCTGGCATCTTTATCGAAGCAACAGGGAACCACACGGCCGTCCCAGGTGACCACACTGCTGTGCCACATTTTCCAGCAGTGATTCAGCAAGTCGTTCTTAATGGAATACCTTCCATCCTCATTGCGTCGATATCGCGAATAGCGCTCGTTGCGAGGGATCAGTGGCGACCCTGCCTCATAGTCATAAATCTGTGCTGTCTTGATAGCCACACGGTCCACCCCGAGCTCCTTCGCCAACTTGTGTACTTCCGGAACCTGGTGTTCATTGGGTGCCACTACCAGGAACTGGAAGACAACGGCCGGCGTGCGCGAGGCAAGTTCCTTCCTCAGCCGAAGAAGGGTACGAGTTCCATCAATTACCTTTTCCAACCGGCCGCCGATTCGATAGGCGGCATAGGTCTCTTGTGAGGTTCCATCAATAGAAATAATGAGGCGATCCAGTCCGGACTCAATGGTCTTACGGGCATTCTCTTCATCCAAAAAATGGGCGTTGGTTGAGGTGCTCGTGTAAATGCCGAGCGATGATGCGTAGGCTACCAAATCGACAAACTTCGGATGCAAGTAAGGCTCACCCTGAAAATAGAAATTCAGGTAGCTCAGCGTGGGTGAAAGCTCATCGACGATGCGTCTGAACATTGATTCTGGAAGCATTCCTGTAGGACGGGTGAACGAACGCAAACCACTGGGACATTCCGGGCATCTAAGGTTGCACGAAGTAGTGGGTTCGATCGAAAGACTGATAGGCATCCCGGAAATCTGAGGCTCCCGGGTAAGTCGCGAGCGGACATAGCTGGACCAAATACGGGCTCCATTCCAGGCTCGTCCTGGAGTGAGGTGTGCGATCAATTGGCTCTGCTCGCGGAGGTGCTTCAGCATTGTCAAAAGTAAGGGAGACCTGATGAATTGTCTTTATCTTTCCGCACTTAATGCGGTATACCTCGATGCGTCGCTTCGTTTGGATTGGCCTCCTTTTGCTGGCATCGGCAGCCCATTCTCAGCCGCTCAAACTTTCACCACAAGCGGAGATTTCCATCATCACCTGCGGACCCGGGCAAGAGGAACTCTACCTCGCTTTCGGCCACAGTGCAATTCGTGTATTCGATCCTGTGAACCAGATCGATGATGCCTACAACTACGGCGTGTTTGATTTCTCCCAGCCCAACTTTTACCTGAACTATACCCGTGGACTATTGCTCTTTAAGCTGGGGGTTTATTCGTACCCGGACTTTGTAAGCACCTATGCCTACTACAACCGCTCGGTTACCGAACAAGTACTTGACCTTTCGCTACCTCAAAAGCAGCAGGTATTCGAATTCCTGGAATGGAATGCGCTGCCCGAGAACGAAACGTACCGGTACGACTACTTCTACGACAACTGTGCCAACCGGGTGCGGGATGTTTTTGCGAAAATCCTCAAGGATTCTATCAGTTTCGACGGCTCACATGTACCTCCAGGATTGACCGTTCGACAACTTACCGATCTGTGCACGGTGCATCAACCCTGGGGCGACCTTGGTATTGACATCTGCCTTGGCCATCCTATGGACACGGTGATGAACCATTATGAGTACATGTTTCCCCCGGATTTCATAATGCAAGCATTTGATAATGCCAACTTCACACGCGAGGGTTCAACTGTACCGGCCGTAAAACGGAAAGTGCCGGTATTCGTCAACGCCCCTGCGGATCCACCGAGGGCACTTGTTCATCCATGGACAGCCTTCGGATTATTTCTCGCCCTCACCGTGGCACTTACCCTGTATGACATTTGGAGGAGGAAACTCTCGTTGTGGTTTGACGCAACACTCTTCGTGGTGACAGGACTCGTCGGGTGTCTCCTGCTTTTGCTTTGGATAGCAACGGATCATCAAGCGGCGGCCCGAAACATGAACTTACTGTGGGCACTTCCAACCCACTTGCTGATCCTCGGCACCATCAAGTCTTCTATGCGGCCCTTTGTAAAGAAGTACTTCCTTGGCGCAGGAGTATTGATGGTGATGCTGCTATGCTGCTGGTCGTTGTTGCCGCAGGCACTCAATGTCTTTCTCATTCCCTTTGTGGCCGCGATGGCACTTAGAGCCTTGCTCCTGGCGTGGCGCCTGTCGTGATCCGACCTTAACGAATTCTACGCGCCAAGAACATTGCGAACGTCAACACGTTCACACGTCGACACGTTTACACGTCAAATGTGTATCGGGCGGTTGGCGGTCGCCGCCAGGCACGCTTCCTTAAACGCCTCCATGTAAGTTGGATGCGCGTGCGACATGCGTGCCACGTCTTCAGCAGCTGCGCGGAATTCCATGGCCGTCACGCCTGCCGCAATCATGTCCGCAGCCCGCGCCCCGATGATGTGGACCCCGAGGATCTCATCCGTGTTCTTGTCGGCAAGGATTTTCACCAAGCCGTCGGTGTCCATACTTGCCCGGGCGCGGCCTAAAGCCTTGTAGGGGAACTGTCCCGTCTTGTAGGCACGACCATCCGTCTTGAGTTGCTCCTCCGTGTAGCCGACACTGGCCACTTCAGGCCACGTGTATACCACGCCGGGGATAAGGAGATAATTAACATGGGGCTTTTGCCCTGCCAATTGCTCGGCAACCATCATTCCCTCCTCCTCCGCTTTGTGCGCTAGCATGGCACCGCGCACTACGTCGCCAATGGCATAGATGTTAGGTACCGATGTCTTAAGATGATCGTCAACCGGAACGCGGCCTTTGTCCAGGACTATACCGACTTTCTCCAATCCAAGTCCATCGGTGTAGGGACGGCGACCTACACTCACCAGGCAATAGTCGCCTGTGATGCTGATCGCGGCTCCACCATTTTTCGGTTCCGCTTTAAGAAGGACCTCTTTCCCCTTGTTCTCAATCGAAGTCACTTTATGGCCCAGGTAAAATTCCATGCCCAGTTTCTTGGTCACCTTCAATAGTTCCTTGCCCATCGTTCCATCCATGGTAGGAATAAGGCTATCCAGGAACTCCACCACTGTGACTTTTGAGCCTATGCGTGCATAGACAGAGCCCAGTTCCATTCCAATCACACCACCACCCACAACGATGACGTGTTTCGGTATGTCCTTTATTTCGAGGGCCTCTGTGCTGGAGATGATCCGTTTTTTATCGAATGGTGCGAAAGGAAGTGCCGTCGGTTTTGAACCGGTGGCGATAATCACATTATCAGTTGTAATCGGGGTTCCCTTTCCATCCTTCCCTGTCACCTGGATCGTGTTCTTGTCAACAAATGAGCCGAGGCCCTTGTAAACGTCGATCTTGTTCTTCTTCATCAGGAACGCAATGCCGTCGACGTTGGATTTCACCACTTCGGCCTTGCGCTTGACCATCTGCCCGAGGTTTGCTTTCGGCTCGGAGATGTCGATCCCGTGCTCCTTGAAATGCGTTTTCGCGTTGATGAAGTGCTCCGAGGAGTCCAGCATGGCCTTCGAAGGGATGCAGCCCACGTTGAGGCAGGTTCCGCCCAGCGTATCGTATTTCTCGACGATGGCGGTTTTCATCCCCAGTTGCGCACACCGGATGGCGGCAACGTAGCCACCGGGGCCTGAGCCTATAACTACGACGTTGTATTGCATAGCGTTTCTTATTTCAGACTCCAAGGATAAGACGACCCGGATCTTCCAGCATCTCCTTGACGCGGACCAGGAAACTCACGGACTCGCGGCCGTCGACAATACGGTGATCGTACGAAAGCGCGAGGTACATGATCGGCCGGACAACCACTTCACCGTTTTTGACGACAGCCCGCTCGACGATGTTGTGCATCCCGAGAATGGCCGACTGTGGCGCGTTGATGATGGGTGTGGAGAGCATCGATCCAAATACGCCTCCATTGGTGATGGAGAAAGTTCCGCCCGTCATTTCTTCGATCGAAAGTTTTCCGTCGCGGCCTTTAGTTGCTAAGCGTATCACTTCACTCTCAATCTGGGCCATGCTCAGTGATTCCGCGTTGCGAATAACCGGAACCACGAGGCCGCGTGGTGTAGAAACCGCTATGGAGATATCGCAGAAATCATGGTAGATCACTTCGTCTTTATCAATGGAGGCGTTCACTCCGGGAAATTCCTTCAATGCCACACACACCGCTTTGGTGAAGAACGACATGAAGCCCAGGCCTACACCATATTTTTCCTTGAAAGATTCCTTGTACCTGGAGCGAAGATCCATCACTGGCTTCATGTCCACCTCGTTGAACGTGGTGAGCATGGCCGTCTCGTTTTTCACTGATACCAGGCGGCGTGCGATGGTTTTACGCAGGGAAGTCATCTTCTCGCGGCGCTCCGTCCTCATCCCACCCGTTGCGATGACGGGAGGTGCGGAAGGTGCAGCTGCAGCCTTACCCGCCGCTGGGGCCGAAGCTTTCTGTGCATCATCTTTTGTGATGCGTCCACCAACACCGGTACCAGCTACCTGGCCGGGGGCGATTCCTTTTTCGTCGAGGATTTTCCCCGCGGCGGGCGATGGGGTTCCTGCAGCATATGATGCACCCGACGCTTGTTTGGGTGCGGCTGCCGGGGGCGCCGCTCCGGCAGCAGCAGGGGCTGCCGCAACGCCTTCCATCACTTCAATTCGGCAAATGAGACCGCCAATGGGAAGCGTGGTCTTTTCCTTGGCAACAATGCGCAGAATGCCGTTGGCTTCGGCGGGAAGTTCAAACGTCGCTTTGTCGGATTCTACTTCTGCAATCACTTCATCAAGCCTCACCATGTCGCCGTCCTTTTTCATCCAGGTAGAGATCGTAACCTCTGTAATAGATTCCCCCACGGTCGGAACCTTCATCTCTTTTATGGTGCCCGTTGCTTTCGGGGCGCTTGCTGCAGCCGGAGCTGCTGTGGCGGTGGCCGCTGCCGCAGGTGCCGGGGCCTTGGCTTCCGCTTTAGCCGCCGGGGCGCCAGCTCCGTCGATTTCGCAGATTACCGCTCCGATGGGCACCGTATCGCCTTTCTGGCGAACAATCTTCAACACGCCTGCCTGTGGGGCAGGCAACTCGAAGGTTGCCTTGTCGGATTCAAGCTCGGCAATCACTTCGTCGATCTTGACGGTATCGCCGGTCTTCTTTGTCCAGTTGGCAATGGTGACTTCGGAGATGGACTCTCCGACGGTGGGCACTTTCACTTCAAAAGCCATGAGGGTGGTGCTTTAGGGTTTTGTATTGATCAGGCCCCAAAGGCCTGGTTGACAATTTTCTCTTGTTCTACTTTGTGAACTTTCGAGTATCCGGTAGCCGGCGAGGCACTGGCTTTCCTCGATACGAATTCCATCGGAGTGGCTGGCATCATGCGTTGGATGAATGACAATGGCCCCATGTTGGCCGGTTCCTCCTGCGCCCACACGACTTTCGCTCCCTTGTATTTCTTGAGAATCGCATTGATCTGGTTCTCCGGGAATGGATACAACTGCTCCAGGCGCACCACCGCGGCATCCTTGCTCTTGCGTTTGGTTTGCCCTTCCAGCAGGTCGTAGTAAATCTTGCCGCTGCACAAAATCACCCTCTTCACATCTTTGGTTGTTACGGTGCCGTCGTCAATCACCTCCTGGAACGACCCGGAGGTAAACTCTTTTAAGGGTGACATCACCGCAGGATGGCGCAGCAGGGACTTGGGCGAAAAAACAACACAAGGCTTTCGGAATTTCCAGGCCACCTGGCGACGGAGGAGGTGGAAAATGTTGGCCGGCGTCGTCGGGTTGCAGACAATCATGTTGTACTCCGCGCACAACTGTAAGAATCTTTCAGGGCGGCAGCTTGAGTGCTCCGGACCTTGCCCTTCGTACCCATGTGGCAACAGCATCACGAGGCCATTCATGCGCTGCCATTTCGACTCAGCGCTGGAGATGAACTGATCGATCATCACCTGGGCTCCGTTGACAAAGTCGCCAAACTGTGCCTCCCAGATTACCAAGGCAGCAGGATTTGACATCGCGTAGCCGTATTCAAAACCGAGTACGCCAAATTCAGAAAGCAATGAGTTATAGATGTGGAATTTTTCCTGGCCTTCCTGGATATGATCAATCCCACAATACGGCTCGTTTGAATTCGCATCGAAGAAATAGGCGTGTCGATGTGAGAAAGTGCCGCGCTTCACATCCTGGCCTGACATTCTCACCGGTGTTCCTTCGGCCAGCAGCGAGCCGTAGGCCAGAAGTTCCGCTTCAGCCCATCCAAGCACTTTGTCTTCGAAGAAAGCTGCCTTCCGGTCCTTGAGCAGCTTTTCGATTTGTTTCAGTGCCTTGAACTCCGGGGGAATCGTGATCAGTGCCTTGGCGACTTTGTCGACAATTGCCTGCTTCACGGAAGTGTTTGGTGATTTTTCAAAATCTTCCGGCTTGGCTCGCTCCATCCTCTCCCACTCCTCTTCAACTTTCTGAGGTTTGTAAGGAAGTGGTTTCTGTTTCACTTCGTTCAACCTATCTTGTAATTGGTTTCTGAAGCTCTTGTCCAGCTCGTCTGCGAGGGCTGCATTTTCATCCCCGCGCTCGATGAGTTGCTTCACATACACTTCCCGGGGGTTCGGGTGTTTGGCAATGAGGTTATACAGTTTGGGCTGCGTGAATTTCGGCTCGTCGCTTTCATTGTGCCCATGCCGGCGGTAGCACACCATGTCGATAAAAATGTCCTTTCCAAATTTTTGGCGATACTCCACTGCAAGTTTTGCACAGAAAGTCACAGCTTCGGCATCGTCACCGTTGCAATGAAGTACAGGTGCGTCGATGATCTTTGCCACATCCGTGCAATAGATCGCCGTCCGGGCATCCTCATAATCGGTAGTGAATCCAACCTGGTTGTTGATGACAAAGTGAATGGTGCCTCCCGTGGTGTAGCCTGGGAGTCCCGAAGCTTGTACAAGTTCATACACTATTCCCTGGCCTGCCACGGCGGCATCGCCATGTACGAGAATCGCCATAGCCTTGTCTAGTTGGCCCTTATATTCATCGTCGATCTGGCCCCGCGTGTAGCCCAGCACGAGCGAGTCGACAACTTCCAGGTGCGACGGGTTGGGTGTCAACTTTACGTAAATCTTGTTTCCCGACGGGGTATTGATGTGACTCGCGTACCCAAGATGGTACTTCACGTCGCCATCGCCCATCGTAAGATCAGGGCTCACGTTGCCTTCGAACTCTGTGAAGATCTGCTCGTAGGTCTTTCCGAGAATATTGGAAAGCACATTCAGGCGACCCCGGTGTGCCATTCCGATCACTACTTCTTTTACCCCCATGGCCGCAGCCGTGTTGATAATGGTTTGCAAGGCAGGAATGGTAGTCTCCCCGCCTTCCAGCGAGAAGCGTTTCTGACCGAGAAACTTGGTGTGGAGGAAATTCTCAAAGACGACCGCCTCGTTCAACTTCGAGAGGATGCTCTTTTTTTCTTCAGACGAAGGGGTATACTGATAGTACTCCGTTTCACACTTTTTAATGAACCAATCGAAGACTTCCTGGTTGCGGATGTAGCTATACTCAAATCCGATGGGACCGACATAGACTTTCTCCAGTTTCTGAATAATCTTCCGCAGCGTTGTTCTGCCAAGTCCAACTTCAGAACCGACGTCAAACTCGGTGTCCAGGTCGGCATCACTCAGGCCAAAGTCGGTGTGCGCCAGTAGAACTTTGTGATCGCGGCGCTGCCGGACCGGGTTGGTACTAGACTTCAGGTGACCCCGTGACCGGTATAAGTGAATGAGTGTGCGGGCGTGCGTCTCCCTGAACGTGGTGGGATCGCTCGTTGCGGGCTGATCCCCAAAGCGCGTGGCCGAAAAATCATAGCCTTCAAAAAACTTCTGCCAGGTGAGATCGACGGCTGCTGGATCTCTTTTATAGTTTTGATAAAGTTGGTCGACGTAGCTTACATCGGCATTCGAGATGTAGGTGTACTTGTCCATACAAAATGGGGAAGGGTAACAAATGTAGGAACCAGCCCAACCATTCAAAAATCTAATACTCGCTTATACAGTTATTCATATAACAAGCTGCTCTTGGGTATGGTTCACGCCGGGTATTGGCAGGAATCCATTTTCTGCTACCTTTGCAATCCTTTAAAAACCGGACGAGTTCCAACCTTTAAAAACAGAGCAAAATGGCAGTAAAGATTCGCCTGGCCCGCCGAGGCCGTAAAAAACTGGCAAAATTCGACGTGGTGGTGACCGATTCCCGCTCGCCCCGCGATGGTAAGTTCATCGAGAAAATCGGTACGTACGACCCCCTCACTATCCCGGCCACAATCAAGCTGGACGAGGATAAGGCTTTTGGGTGGCTCATGAACGGCGCCCAGCCGTCTGATACCGTTCGCGCCATGCTGTCCTACCGCGGCGTGATGATGAAGCGTCACCTGCAGATCGGTGTTGTGAAAGGCGCCATTACCCAGGACCAGGCTGATGCAAAGCTGGCCGAGTGGAAGACACAAAAAGATCAGAAAATACAGACCCGGAAGGACGATCACAGCAGAACCAAGCAAGAGGCTGCCAAAGCCCGTAAAGAGGCTGAGTCGAAGATCCGTGAGGCGCGTGCTGAAGCCATCAAGAAGAAAGCAGAAGCCGCTGAAGCCGAGGCTACGGCCGCTGCTGCAGCAGCTGAAGCTACGCCTGAAGTAGAAGCCCCGGCCGCCACCGCTGAAGCTACAGCGGCTGCCCCTGAGGCTCCCGCTGAAGGTGCTGCTCAACAGCCCTCCGCCGAAGAACCGAAGGCAGGTGCCTGAGCCTGTCGAAGGCTTGATACTAGATTGCGAATCATGCCCCGACCCACCTTCGCTCCGCTACGGCGGGCAGGCAGGTCGGGGCATTTTTTTATCAGCCCGTTGGTATGACCGTTGACGCTTGCTTCCGAATTGCCTACGTAGCCCGTACCCACGGACTAAAAGGAGAAGTGACGGTTGTCCTCGACCCTGACTGCCCAGACCTCCTATCTCTAAAGTCTGTCTTCCTGGAAGCCAAAGGCCAACTCGCTCCTTACTACGTGGAGTCAGTGTCGCTGAAAGGTGTGAAGGCCTACATGAAACTGGAGGGAATCAACGATGCCACTCGGGCGGAAGCACTGATCGGGGCAGGGATTTTCATTCCAAAGAATCAGCGACCGCAACTCCCTCGGGGCAAGTTTTATAACGATGAAGTGGTCGGGTTCCAGGTCGTTGACAAAAGCATGGGAATCCTGGGTGCCGTAAAAGAGGTGCTTGACTTTGGCAGCAACAGGCAGTTGGTGGTCAACTACACTGGCCGC
Organism: uncultured Ohtaekwangia sp.; assembly: GCA_964549855.1. GTDB lineage: Bacteria > Bacteroidota > Bacteroidia > Cytophagales > Cyclobacteriaceae > ELB16-189. Next base: position 41,715 of record CAZJWV010000004.1, read on the forward strand.
GAGATACTTATCCCGCTAAATGGACCCTTCATTCGCAGCGTAAGCAAAACTGGCAAAGAAATAACCGTCGATCTCCCAGACGGTTTCCTGGAGCTTTGAGTTCGCCTTTCCCCGTCCTGGCAATGCTTTGATCTTCCAGTGATGCTATCCAGCCAGGTGGGTCCGCCACGGCTTGCAGCTTACGTTCCCGACCTGCCTGTTTTCCTTACCTTCGATACATGAGAATCGACATTATTACTTGTCTTCCAAGGCTCCTGGAAAGCCCGTTCAACGATTCCATTCTCAAACGCGCACAGCAAAAGCAACTGGTTACTGTACAGCTGCATGACTTGAGAGAGTACACCACCGATCCTCACCGAACCACAGACGACTACGCGTTCGGTGGAGGTGCAGGAATGGTGATGATGATCGAGCCCATTCATCGTTGCATTCAGTCGCTCCGGGCACAGCGATCGTACAACGAAGTCATATACATGAGTCCAGACGGTGAGCGCCTCACTCAGTCGATCGCAAATCAGCTCAGCCTGGCAGAAAATCTCATTATCCTCTGCGGTCATTACAAGGGGGTTGACGAACGGGTACGCGAACACCTTATTACGCGCGAAATCAGCATCGGCGACTACGTCCTCTCTGGCGGCGAGCTGGCGGCTGCAGTCCTATCAGATACCATTATTAGACTCATACCCGGAGTACTTTCCGATGAGTCGTCAGCCCTGACAGATTCTTACCAGGATGGCCTTATTGCTCCGGCTGTCTATACCCGTCCTGCCGATTACCAGGGCTGGCAGGTGCCGCCTGTCTTGCTGTCTGGCAACCCTGCCCTGATCGAGGAATGGAGGCACGACAATGCCTTGGAAAGGACCAAAAAGCGCCGTCCCAGCCTACTGGATGGGTCTGAGGGTGCCTGAGCCCGCCTGCCCTGAGCTTTGTCGAAGGGTCGAAGTTCTTGCCGACTGGGTGTCGTTTCCTATATTTGCAGTCCATTTTCAAAACTGAAGCATTATGGCCGATCTCATCAAAATAGCCGAGCAAGAACTTGCCGCCCGCAGGTCCGGATTGCCTGAATTCAAGGCTGGCGACACGATTAATGTGCACGTCAAGATCAGCGAGGGAAACAAGGAGCGTATTCAGCAGTTCCAGGGTGTAGTCCTATACCGCCGCGGAAAAGGCACGAATGGAGAGTCCTTTTCCGTAAGGAAGGTCTCCAATGGCGTCGGCGTTGAGCGGATCTTCCCGGCCCTGAGCCCCAGCATCGACAAGATCGAATTCGTCAAGGCCGGGAAAGTGCGTCGCGCAAAGCTTTACTACATGAAAGGCCGCCAGGGCAAGTCTGCCCGCATCAAGGAAAAGCTCGCTCTCCAGGAGAAGTAAGAACTCTTCAGACCATCAAAAAAGCCCGAATTCAAAGAGATTTCGGGCTTTTTTCATCCCTTCTCGTTCGGAACCAAGTTGGAATCCATACCCTCCGGGGCTATATTTGCTTCCCCTTTTTAATACCCTATGGCCAATATCAATGTTCGGGAACTACTTGGAAATGAGGCAGATGCCCTTCTTTCTTACAAAAGCAAAACGGTCGCTTCCTCGCAAATCCACCTCCCTGGCCCCTCCTTTATCGACGACATTTTTGGCCCCAGCAACCGCACCCCACAGGTGCTGCGCAGCTTAGGTGCCCTTTTCGGAAGCGGACGGTTGGCTGGCACCGGGTACCTATCCATACTTCCCATTGACCAGGGGATCGAACATAGTGGAGGCGCCTCTTTCGCAAAGAATCCGATCTACTTCGACCCGGAGAACATTGTAAAGCTCGCCATGGAAGGCGGGTGCAATGCCGTGGCCACCACGTTTGGCACCCTGGGATTCACGTCACGGAAATACGCTCACAAGATCCCGTTCATTGTCAAGATCAACCACAACGAGTTGCTCACGTACCCAAACAAAGCTGACCAGATCATGTTCGGCTCGGTGCGCGACGCGTGGAATCTCGGCGCTGTAGCAGTTGGCGCTACCATCTATTTTGGATCTGATCAGTCGACCCGGCAAATCGTTGAGGTGGCACAGGCCTTTGAAGAGGCGCACAACCTGGGCATGGCCACAATCCTGTGGTGCTATACCCGCAACAATGCATTCAAGAAGGACGGTGTAGACTACCACGTCTCTGCCGATCTCACCGGCCAGGCCAATCACCTTGGCGTTACGATCCAGGCAGACATCATCAAGCAAAAGCTTCCTATAAACAACGGCGGCTTTAAAGCGCTCAACACCGGTGGCAGTTCCTATGGCAAACTGGACGAGCGCATTTATACTGAATTGACTTCTGACAATCCCATTGATCTGTGTCGTTATCAAGTACTGAACTGCTACATGGGCAGAGCAGGTCTCATCAATTCCGGTGGTGAATCAAAGGGTGCAAGTGATCTGCAGGAAGCAGTGCGCACTGCGGTGATCAACAAGCGGGCAGGCGGCATGGGCCTCATTTCTGGCCGTAAGGCGTTCCAACGCCCGATGAAAGAAGGAGTTGGCATCCTTAACGCCGTACAGGACGTGTATCTCGACAAGGGCATCACCATAGCCTAGCCAACTGCAATGCCTTGGTTTAAGCGAACCGACAAGGGAATTTTGACACCAACCGAGGCCAAGCGGGAGGTGCCCGATGGTCTTTGGTTTAAATCACCCGCCGGCAAAATCGTCCACACGCGTGAACTCAAGAACAACGCCTACGTTGTTCCCGAAGAAGAGTATCATGTCAAGATCGGTTCCCGCGAGTATTTTGAAATCCTATTCGACAACAATGAGTTTACCGAGCTGGATGCAAACATGCAATCTGCCGATCCGCTCAAGTTCGTGGATACAAAGCCCTACCCGAAACGGGTTAAGGAATCGCAATCAAAATCCGAGTTGATGGATGCCGTTCGTACCGCTCATGGCAAGATGAACGGGATCGACCTGGTGATCGCCTGCATGGACTTCACGTTTATCGGCGGCTCCATGGGGTCTGTAGTCGGTGAGAAGATTGCCCGGGCGATGGATCACAGCCTTGCGCACAAGATTCCTTTCCTCATGATTTCCCGTTCGGGTGGCGCACGCATGATGGAAGCCGGGCTTTCGCTCATGCAGATGGCCAAGACCTCGGCCAAGATTGCACTGTTGGACAAAGCGGGGATCCCGTATCTGTCATTGCTCACCGATCCAACGACGGGCGGAGTTACTGCCTCCTATGCCATGCTTGGCGATTTTAACATTGCGGAACCCGGGGCACTCATTGGTTTCGCCGGACCCCGCGTGATCCGTGAAACCATCGGAAAAAGTCTGCCGGATGGTTTTCAAAGTGCGGAGTTTGTCCTTGAACACGGCTTCCTTGATTTCATCATCGATCGCCGCAACCTGAAGAGCCGGCTTACGCTGTTGCTCAGGATGCTTAAGCCCTAGGGTGCAACCAATTAACAACTACCTGTCTTCGTTTCTACCAATCGTCACCTGAGACACTTTGGCCTTGAGCCAAAAAAAAGAGCCGCCCAAAAAATGGGCGGCTCTTTTATAAGAATCCTTAACTGACTACGGAATGCGCTCCATGCTGAGCATAACCCGTGTGTACCAAGTACAGTAACCGTTGCGGCGTCCATACTCATCGGCGTCGTCATCAAGAGTTATCACGAACCGCTGACCAACAGCGCCATCCTGGTCAGTCCGGTAAATACCCCGGTTGAAGACAGTGTTGCGGGGAAGGCCCCAGGGCAACACGTTCGTGCCGGCGAATGTGCCTACTAGCGGCGTTACCTGATAGAACTCTCTAACCGAGGTACAATCCAGTCCAGTGTTGAACAACGGGACAGTAACTGTTCCTACGTTAGCGGCTGTCGTTCCAGGCATACCCATTCCAAAGGCAGTACTTGCCGCCATCCCAGGTGTGGTGAGCGGCAAATTAGCCGTTGCAACCGCAGCAGTGAGCGCAGCACCAGCGGGAAGACCAGTTCCGGTATTCTCCAAATTGATCACCATATTGATCGTTTGGCCTCTATACAAGCAAGAGAACTGACGCTCCGTCGGCAAACCGGGTGGGGGCACTTTGGCCAAAGTTACTGTTTGTGACGAATCCGTAGCCGAAGCTCCAAATACGAACTCATCAATCCACGCTTGTGGGAAGCTCTGATGCTGGGCAGTGGAATGGTCCGGCTGCCAACGTGCTATTTGCTTCATCAAGTAGTTGCCCGTGTACGCGTTTGCGTTATAGGGAGTCTGGGTAGCCACCACCGTTACCGTGAAGAGCATCGGGCTCGAGTAGAATATTCCACCCGTCAAGTTGGGTGTAATGTTCGCCTCAACGGGATTGCCCAGGTACGGTGCGATCGTCGTCTGCGGGTTAGCTACAGTGAACAACCGGCCTTGGTTATCCACCAGCGCGATGCGGAAGATAATCCGGTCGTTATTCCTCAATTCGCTGACACCAGGCAAGGCATAAGGGAATGCCACTGCAGGGCAGGTCTTGGGGAAAATCCCCGTGCACTGGGGATCCACCAGGTTCACGCCATCCGGGTCGACACCTTTCAGCGTTCTGAAAGCGGCCATGACCTCGGCGTACGTTACCGAAAGCGGCACAGACCGGAGGTAATCGCTGTACGTAGGTTCAGGGACCTTCGCAAAGTTTGCTGCGATATCAGCCGCGTTAAGCGTCTTTACCAGGACTTCATCCGTAATAAAGTTAGTGGCTCCGGCCCGATGGGTAGCATAGAAGCGAATTTCTGCTAAGTCCGCTCCAAACGCTCTGTCCACCGATTCATAAATCCCTGTGAATGCGCTGTTCAGCGTATCGTTCAAATCCCAGACAAAGGAATTGATTTTATACGCCCTCAGGTATGACCCTGTTGCGCGGTCATCGTAGGGCAGCGGGTAGAGGCTGGGGTCAGGCGAACATGAGATCGCCACAGCAACGGCCATCACCGCACCCAATACATATTGTTTGATTTTCATAAGATGCATGCTTAAGGGTTAGAAACTGAGGTTCGTGGTGTTGTTGTCCCAGAACACTGCCGTAGTTAGCCCTGCCTTCTGATCAACAGTGTTGTTCAGGTTGGCAAAGTTGGCAGGATACCAGTAACTCCGCGGGAAATCGCCAGGGGTCGGGCTAAGCACTGGCTGCAAACCCGAAGGCATGCCGTTGCGGCGGTAGAGGTTAAACGCCTCCACGCCATTGCCAACTGACGCAATCCAATACTCGCGGGCCACATAGTTCATGGCTTCATCAGCAAGCGTACCAGCAACCAATCCAGTAGGCAAGTCCGCAGGGAAGTTGGTCCCGGCCAGGCTTTGGTTAAAGGCTGTGACTGCAGCAGTGACGTAGTTGCCCCTGTCTGTTGTGTACGTAGCCGCCGGGTAGAATGCATTGATTGCAGCCAACTCGGTAGGGGCTGCCGCAACAGCAGAAGTTCCCAAGGTTCCAAGCGTCGCCCAGTCGCGAACGTCAACCAAAGACTGGTCAACTCCATCTGTGAAGTATGCTACGGCAGTACGTGCCGGAGCAGCCAACGTCAGGTAAAGAGCAGCTTCCGACAACATGAAGTTGACGTAAGAGCGCATCATGATGGGTTCCATTCCGGCTCCGCGCATACCGAAGTTTGCCGAGCCAGTAGTACCAAGTTGAACAGGAGCGCTGTTGTCAAACCGGCCACCTACAGGGTAAGGGCCATAAGCCGTGCGCAACTGGCCATCCGGAGGAATACCCTGAGGGTCAATGTGGTCACGACCCCAGTAGCCACTGCCGCTGGGATAGCAGAAAGTGAGTCCCCACGCACCGTGCGCTGCATTATTAGTAGCATTCGCTGCGCCGGTACCCATCGGAGGGCGACCACCGATTGAGTTGTCACTTATCACAGTCCCATTTGAACCCGGGTAGTGGGTGGGAGGAGCCTCACCCAAGCAACGGATTTCGTTGGTTGAAGAACTGTTGGAAATCGTCTGACGGTAGAAATAGAACCGGGTACGAGGATCTCCAGCTTGTCCGGCCTGCAATGCATCGTAGCCATAGAGCATGCTCCACATGAGCCAGTTGGACTGGTATGCTCCACCACCACCGGGATACTGACCAACAAACGATGGATGGCGAGCATCCGGGTCTGCGGTAGTAAGACCGTAGCGGAAAATAAAGCTCTCACCGGCACCCGATGCGTTTACTGCATGGGCCACGGTGTAACCAATCAATCCGCCGGTTGTGGAGTTGTCAGCCAATAAGGCATTGATCCCTGTCGTTGCGCCGGGCGCGTCGGTCAAACGCAAATTCAGGAAGATCTTAAGCTTCAGCGTGTTAGCCAGGCGAATCCACTTCGTAAACGTGGTAGTCGCTCCACCTGCTCCGTTACCATAGTACATGTCAAACACATCAGGCGCGATCGGGCTTTGGTAGCCAGGAGGCGCTTGCGTGGTTGTGTTGGTTGTCAAGTCCAACTTTGCCGAGTCAAGCAACTGGAGAGCCAGGGTATAGATACCCGTCTGGGTATCTACGCCGGGGTTAAAGTTCCCATCTCCCTGAAAGGCTTCAGAGTAGGGCACATCACCAAACATATCAACCAGCGTGACTAGCACGTAGGCCTGGATAATCCTGGCAATACCCATGTGACGGGCATAACGCTCTTTCACACCGTTCTTGTCGAGGGTCGACAGCTGCATCAGGGTATGCGCATCCTCAAGGATTGACGCATAGGCTGTGCTCCAGATTCCGTTGAACGTCTCAGGCGTAATGGTTGTGCGATAGACCGAACTTCCGCGGTTAATTTGCCGCGTCAGGCCAGCACCAACACCACTTGCCCCGTTGAAGAATACAGCAAGGTTGCGCTGCATAGAATTCAGCATCAGCGACGGCAACACTTGACTGGGCTGAACCGCGTTAGGGTCTTCGCGCAGATCGAGCGTGCACGATGTGGCAATTGCCACACAGAGCGCCACTGCAATTTTCTTATATAGTTTCATATCAATTTCGCGTTAAGGTTATCAGAATGTGAGACGCAGCACCGCGCCGTATCTCTTCATGCTAGGACCGGTCAGGAAGTCAAACCCTGCGCCTTGGTTCACACCCAAGCTTGCAACTTCCGGATCCCAGTTTACATAAGAGGGAGCTCCAAAAGCGACAAACCACAGGTTGTTTCCATTCAGAGTGATAGAGGCACTCTTAATCGGCGTCTTGCTGAGGATCGACTTGGGGATGGTGTAACCCAACGAAATCTCGCGCATGCGGATGTTCGTTGCGTCGTACATCGCGTTGTCGTTGCGGCCGAAGAACTGGAGGTTGAATCCATAGTCAGCAGCGGTCAGCTGGATGTCGTTGGGCAGGAACCCATCGCCTGGGCCGTTGATCGCGCCGTCTCCATCCTGATCCACACGCTTCACACCAGGTGCGATGAAAGCCAGATCGCGGTTCAACACCGATTCCGGTGCCAACACGCCACGAGCCAAGAGGGCTGACGGGGTAGAACCGTACATCTTGCCGCCTTTGCGGTAATCAAACTGCACCTGGAGGGAAATTCCCTTGTAGGAGAAGGTGTTGATCAAAGTAGTCAGGTAGTCTGGGTTCGGGTTGCCGAGCTCGCCGATAATCGGATCAAGTTCGTGGAAACCGTCAGCCTGAACGATCTTTTGACCATCAGGCGATCTGGCTATAATCTGACCTTTGATAAGATTCATCGGTTTCCCAGGCACTGCGAAGTTGCCTAGGTTAGTGAATCCGGCCAGCACAATCTGGTCGATACCTACTCCCAGGGTGACTACCTCAGGACGTACGAGGGTAAAGTTCCATGTCAAATCCCACTGGAAGCCAGACATCTTCAAAGGCGTAGCGTTCAAACCGATTTCGATACCCTTGTTATCCAATTTGCCCAGGTTGAGGTAGGTGACCGTATAACCGGTTGCCGGGTCGATCGGGGCGTTGGTAATCAGGTTGGTGGTAGAACGATTGTATACCGTGAAGTCAATACCAATCCGCTCATTGAGGAACTTGGCCTCGAAGCCCAATTCAAGTTCACTGAACTCTTCAGGCTTCAGACCGCGGTTACCCAGGCGATCGGAAATGGTGTGCTCGCTATAGGTACCGCTGGCATCGATATAACCGCGGGGGTTTGAAGCCACCACAGTGCGCGTGCCATAGAGCGGGCCAAGACCGGCAGATGTACCATAACCCAAACGAACTTTCAGGAAGTTGAGGGCGTCCGACTTCAGGGAAGTGAATGCATCCGTTACCACAAACGAAGTGCTGATGGAAGGATACAGGATACTGTTATTCCCTTCCTCCAGGGTAGACGTCCAGTCGTTACGAGCAGCGATGTTCAAGAACAGGTAGTTCTTGTAGTCGAACTGGAAGTCGGCGTAGAGACCATACCGCTGTTGCTCCTCTTTTCTGTAGAACACGCGACCGTCAAAAGCAGACGAACGGGTTGAGGATGCAGTAAAGTTGGTGTGGTGAAGAAGTCCAAACACAACCTGGCCTTGCGAGTAAGCTCCATCGCGATCCATCCTGTCGTTACGTGCGTTGAAGCCGACACGGGAAGACATGTTGATGTCTGAGTTAATCTCCCGGTTGTAGCTGAAGATGAAGTCGTGGTTCCAGATCGTGTTGGTAGATACCTGCGTTTGGAACACACCCTGATCAATGACCGGGTAGTTGGCTGCGCCGACACCTTTGTTGTATGCGCGTGTCTGACGCTGCGTATAAGTGTCAAATCCGACACGATACGACAGTGCCATCTGATCCGTGAAGTCGTAAGTCAGCGTGTTGCTGGTGAACATACGCTCCGTTACATCGGTTTCCTTGGTGTATGCCGCCAACCACTGGGGGTTAGGGATATCCTGACCAGGACGATACCAAATCATCCGACCGTCATTCGGGACAGCATAAGGGAAAAGCTCCGTGTCGTTCACGTTGTAGTTAGGCGGAGAATACAACATGTTGGCATACAGAGAAGGGATGCTTCCAAAGGATGCACCACCACCCGTTGCGCCGTTGAGCGGAGGGGTCTTGAAATCTGTATTTGCGTACAACACCGAGGAGCGGAAAGAAAGCTTGTCGCTGATCGATCCGTTAAATCCTACAGAAGCGTTGATCTTCTTGAGGTCGTTGCCCGGCGCGTAGCCCTCTTCGGTCGTGTAACCGAGAGTGGCCGTGATGCCCAACTTGTCGGTACCTCCCGTGATGGAAAGCGATGTGTTGGAGATCATACCCTTCCTGAAGAACTCATCAAGGTTGAGTGATTTCTTGAACGGAAGGCGCTTGAACATCGTGTTCTTGGCGAAGGCGTTCAGGCGAATAGGATCGCTGTTGTACTGATAGGGGTGACCGACTGAGTCGATTTCCCGATAGTTAGCGCCCCAGTTGCTGAAGAATTGAGCCGTGTTGGTCAATTGCTGGAAACCTGCACCATAGTTCTGATTGATATCCGGCAGCGAAGCGATCTCAGATTGAGCGACGGTCTGCTGAATGGTTACTTCCGGCTCTCTTTTCTTGCCTGACCCCGACTTGGTGTTAACCAGGATAACGCCGTTGCGGCCCTGGTCGCCATAAAGTACGGTAGCAGCAAGTCCTTTCAGGACGTTGATACTCTCAATCGAGTTCGGATCCAGATCAAGGAAGCGGCTTGTAGCAGTTGCCGTACCCCCTGTGGTGAAGCCTGAGGCATCATTGGTTTGGGAGTTAAACGGAACGCCATCCACTACCCAGAGTGGCTGGGTGTTGCCCGTGATCGTGGTGTATCCTCGGATGTTGATTTGGGAGCCCGTACCGGATGTTCCGCCGGTAGGGTTGATGGTCACCCCAGGGATTTTACCCATTAGGATACGGCCGATGTCGTTGACGGGGCGTGCAGCGATTTGCTCACTGCCGACGCGTCCTACGGCGTATCCAAGGGCCTTTTTCTCTTTGGCAAACCCTTGGCCGGTCACCACAACTTCTGTGAGTTGTTTGGTGTCTGGCGTCATGGGCATGTCAATCACGGAACGCTCGCCAATCTCTACGGATTGGGTAGCGAAGCCGATGAAAGAGAAGTCCAGGGTACCACCAGTCGCCGGTACACTCAGCTTAAAGTTACCGTCTGTATCGGTAACTGTACCGTTCGTAGTGCCTCGCAGCAATACGTTAACGCCCGGCAATGGCGACCCATCCTCTTGAGCCGTCACCCTGCCTGAAACCACCCGCTCCTGTGCCAATGCTATACTGGCCACAAAAACGAATGAGAAGCATAACAGTAAAAACTTCTTCATAGGTTTTAGTTTAGGTTGAAATTGATTTAGGGGCTAAAAATAGACCCAAATCACAAAAAAGGAAATACCGAATTAACTATTTGTTAAAAAGTTTCTTTGGGTATGAATGGAATGGACAGAAGAAAATGGGCTCAAATCAGTCGGGATGGTGACATTTTGCCTCATTTACCTGTTGACAAGCGGCTCGGACCCGAACACTCGTTAATTCAAAAAATACCCCTCGAAGAGACAAAAAAAGCACCTCGGAGGTGCTTTCTGCAATCGATTTAGAAACGGTGCTTTAGGCCTCGGCTACTACCGAGACAAATGACTTGTCGGCCGGTCCTTTTTTGAACTGGACGGTGCCTGCCGCAAGGGCAAAAAGGGTATGATCCTTACCAATTCCCACGTTCCTTCCTGGGTGGTGCTTGGTGCCCCGCTGGCGCACAATGATGTTGCCGGCAACGACCTTTTGGCCACCGAAAACCTTGATTCCGAGGCGTTTGCTCTCCGACTCCCGCCCGTTCTTTACTTTGCCTTCTCCCTTCTTGTGTGCCATTTGAAAACGTTATTGGTAGTACTTGGGTTGCTTACTTGCTCGTAATCTTTTCCACCTGGACCTTGGTCAGCTGCTGGCGATGCCCGTTTTTCTTGGCATAACCTTTCCGGCGCTTCTTCTTGAAGACGATCACGTTGTCGTCCTTAACCTGTTCCAGCACTTTGCATGAAATGGAAGCTCCCTTGATGGTGGGCATGCCCACTTGAACCTTCCCATCAGCGTCGATGAGCAGCACCCGGTCGAACTTGACCGTGGCTCCTGGTTCAGCTTCGATCCGGGGAGCATACAGGTACTGATCCTTTTCGACTTTGAATTGCTTACCGGCGATATCCACTACTGCGTACATGAGTCCTGGTTTTTAAAAATGGACTGCAAAGATAGAAGACCCTCAAAGAAAAACCAATGGAAGCCGGAAAAGGGCTTTGACAGGGTCAAAAAGGCGGTTTCTTTTAAAATGAAGGGTACCCTCAAACAAGCTCGTTCCGTCTCACTCCGGGAAGTGCCAACCTTCCAATCCCACGCTTTGGATATGCAAGCCCCGCGGCAAAATTATTTGTAAAATATTTCAGTCGCGCCGCCCCGTCAGAAGCGGGATCGTTAAGTGAATGAGAATGAATTGTTAAGCAGTGCACAGTCAAACCAACCTTGAAAAATTTCCATCCCTCGCCTCGATGAGCGGTCATTGTATATCATGGTGTCATTTCAAATATTTGTTGGTTCCCACTTCACCGCCGAACGAACTTGAGTCACTCGCGTGATCAGGACTTCGTCACCATCAGTGAAACGGAACACCCACAGAGACACTGAAAACTACACCCAACGCCTGCTTACCCATGAGTCGATCTATACCCGATGAACCTATCCTGCGGGAAAACAAGGACCGGTTTGTTCTCTTCCCCATCCGGCACCACGACATCTGGAAGTTCTACAAGCAAGCAGAAGCCAGCTTTTGGACGGCCGAGGAGATCGACCTGAGCCATGACTTGCGCGACTGGGCCAACCTGAACGAGGGGGAAAAACACTTTGTTTCGCACGTTTTGGCGTTTTTTGCCGCCAGCGACGGCATAGTGAACGAAAACCTCGCAGAGCACTTTATCGCCGAAGTGCAGTACACCGAGGCCAAATTCTTCTACGGCTTCCAGATCGCCATTGAGAACATCCACTCGGAGACCTATTCCCTGCTCATTGATACCTATGTAAAGGACGCCCGCGAGAAGGATAAGCTCTTCCACGCCATCGATACGATGGATTGCGTGAAGAAGAAGGCGGACTGGGCGTTGCGGTGGATCAGCCAGGGCAATTTTGCCGAGCGCCTTGTGGCCTTCGCGGCTGTCGAGGGTATTTTCTTCTCCGGTTCGTTCTGCTCGATTTTCTGGCTGAAGAAGCGCGGACTGATGCCCGGCCTGAGCTTCTCGAACGAATTGATTTCACGCGACGAAGGACTGCACTGCGACTTCGCCTGCCACTTATACACCAAGCACGTGGTGAACCGTCTTCCGGAGGAGCGAGTCATTGAGATTATCCGCGACGCAGTGAAGATTGAGCAAGAGTTCGTTACAGATGCCCTGCCTGTCAACCTCATCGGGATGAACGCCCAACTCATGTGTCAGTACATCGAGTTTGTGGCTGATCGCCTTCTCAACGAGTTGGTGGGCCAGAAGGTCTACGGGGCTTCAAACCCGTTTGACTTCATGGAAATGATCTCCCTGCGCGGGAAGACCAATTTCTTCGAAAAACGCGTCGCTGAGTACCAAAAAGCCGGCGTTATGAAAAGCACAGAGAAAAAAGATGAGGCCCCAAAATTTTCATTGAATGAAGATTTTTGATACCTTCCCATACCATTTTTTAAACTTTTTAGACACCCTACAACCCCCTAGGACATGCTCGTAGTGAAGCGTGACGGACACAGAGAGTCCGTCAAGTTCGACAAGATCACCTCCCGGATCGAAAAACTCTGCTATGGTCTCGATCCCAAGTTTGTAAACCCGACAGAAGTGGCCATGAAAGTGATCAATGGCCTTTTCGACGGTGTCTCCACCCAGGAGCTCGACAACCTCGCTGCCGAAATCGCTGCTACGATGACGACCCGTCATCCGGATTTCGCCAAGCTCGCCGCGCGCATTGCAGTTTCCAACCTGCACAAGACCACCAGCAAGTCGTTCACCAACTCGATGAAGCGACTCTACCAGCACGTGGATGCCAAGACCGGCCAAAATGCGCCGATGATTTCGAAAGAAACCTGGCGAGTGATCAAGAACCACGCGGCAGAACTCGACGAAGCCATCTTCTACGACCGCGACTTCGGCTACGATTACTTCGGATACAAGACCCTGGAGCGATCCTACCTGATGAAGATCGACGGCAAGGTGGTGGAGCGCCCTCAACACATGCTCATGCGCGTAGCTGTCGGCATTCACGGTGAGGACATTCCTGCGGCCATCGAGACGTACAACCTGCTGTCAGAAAAGTGGTTTACCCACGCAACCCCTACACTCTTCAATGCCGGCACGCCCAAGCCACAGTTGTCATCCTGTTTCCTGCTGATGATGAAGGACGACAGCATCGACGGCATTTACGACACACTGAAGAGTTGCGCCAAGATTTCGCAGTCGGCCGGAGGCATCGGCCTGAGCATACACAACGTTCGCGCCAAGGGCTCCTACATCAAGGGAACCGGCGGCACTTCCAACGGCATCGTGCCCATGCTGCGCAATTTTGACATGACAGCCCGCTACGTCGACCAGGGCGGCGGGAAGCGCAAAGGAAGCTTTGCCGTTTACCTCGAGCCGTGGCACGCCGATGTTTTCGAATTCCTCGACCTCAAAAAGAATCACGGCAAGGAAGAAATGCGTACCCGCGACCTCTTCCTCGCACTCTGGATCCCTGACCTGTTCATGAAACGGGTAGAGGCAAACGAAATGTGGTCGCTCTTTTGTCCGAACGAGGCTCCGGGTCTTGCCGAATGCTGGGGTGAAGACTTCGAACGGCTCTACGAGAAATACGAGAAGGAAGGCAAGTTCCGTCGCCAGGTGAAGGCACAAGACCTTTGGTTCGAAGTACTCGAATCACAGATCGAAACTGGCACTCCCTACATTCTTTACAAAGACGCCGCCAACCGGAAATCGAACCAGAAGAACCTGGGCACGATCAAGTCGAGCAACCTTTGCACCGAGATCATGGAGTACACGAGCCCCGATGAGATCGCGGTCTGCAATCTCGCATCCCTCGCGCTGCCCAAGTTTGTAACCGCCGACGGTAAATTTGATCATCAACGGCTGTACGAAATCACGAAGGTGGTTACGAGGAACCTCAACAAGGTGATCGACATCAACTATTACCCGGTCGCCGAAGCGAAACGCTCCAATTTCCGGCACCGCCCGATCGGGCTGGGCGTGCAAGGATTGGCCGATGTATTTATCCTGCTTCGCATGCCTTTCGACTCGGAAGAAGCGCGTGGACTCAATGCCGATATTTTCGAAACGATCTACTATGGCGCAATGGAGTCCTCGATGGAACTCGCCAAGCAACATGGCGCTTATGAGACCTTCAAGGGATCACCCGTGTCGAAAGGAATCTTCCAATTCGACATGTGGGGGGTTACTCCTACGTCGGGACGCTGGAACTGGGACCAACTGAAACGCGATGTGAAGCAATTTGGCGTTCGCAATTCGTTGCTGCTCGCACCGATGCCCACCGCCTCTACTTCTCAGATCCTCGGCAACAACGAATGCTTCGAGCCTTACACCTCTAACATCTACATGCGTCGCACCCTGTCGGGTGAGTTCATTGTTGTCAACAAGCACCTGATGCGCGACCTGATGAGTCTTGGCTTGTGGAGTGATGCCATGCGACACAAACTGATTGCGGCCAACGGCTCCATTCAGGATATTCCGGAGATCCCGCAAAACATTAAGGACATTTACAGGACGGTGTGGGAGATCTCTCAGAAGGCCATCATCGATATGTCGGCCGACCGTGGCGCATACATCTGCCAGTCGCAGAGCCTCAACATCCACATCACCAATCCGAATTTTGGCAAGCTCACGTCGATGCACTTCTACGCCTGGAAGAAAGGCTTGAAGACGGGTATGTACTACCTCCGCTCCACTGCAGCGGCAGACGCCATCAAGTTCACGATCAACAAGACTTCCGCGGAACAGCCGGCTGCAGAAGCCGTGGTTGCCGAAACGGCACCGGTCGAAGTGGTTGCCGCCGGTCCGCAAGGAGCCGGAGCACTTGCTGCGGTCATCCAGGAAAGCCAGCAGGCAATTCCTTACGAGACGTTTACCGAAGAGCAGACGGAAGAGCAGAAACGCGCCGACATGGCCTGCTCGCTGGACAACCCGGATGCCTGCGAGGCGTGCGGGAGTTAAGTCTCCTGAAATGCACTGAAAAAGAAAGCCCCTGAAGAGGGGCTTTTTCGTTAGCGACGTTTCTTCTTGGAGGGTCGACCAATCGTTGGCTTTGTCTTGGCGGTCTTTCCCTTCTTTGGGTTGTGTGAGTCGTCCTCGGCCTTCGCATTGCGCACCCGGCCCTGGTCCCATCCAAATACCAGGTTGAGCCCGGCCCGGACTGTGAGCAACTGGGAGTTGTTGACGTAGTCGCCCAAAGTGCCGCCGGTTACCAGGGTCGCAGGCGCCATCAACAGGTTATCACCGATGACGTAGAGCTGCACGGGCGACAGGTTAAATGAAAGTCCAAGACCAATGTTGTTGTACGACCGGTTGGACACCGTATAGGTCAACGTGGTGCTTAACCAGTTTCCAAAATCCTTGCTCAAGGAGGCGGTGATACCGGATGCAAATCGGTCGCCAAAACTTTCGCCAAAGAACAAGGTCCCCACGCTCAATTTTGGGATAATCTCGTATTTGCCGGCGATGTAGTAACGCGAGGGAAGCGAGGTGGTATAAGACCCGGTAGGTGCCTCGGTCATCTTGAATCGATTACTGAGGGAGTCCTTCTGTTGCTGCAGGTATCCGGTGTTATCATTTAGCAGCTGGTTCACGTCGAAACCGGAAAACGAGTACTGTGCCTGGGACGGGTCCAGCACGTACTCTTTGGTCTTGCTTCGCCAGGTAACGAACCCCAGGTCGTTGATAGCCGCGCTGAGGGTTAGTTTATCCATAAACTTGTAAGTGGCGCCAAGGTCAACCCCCCAGCCGGTATTATTGCCGAGGTTGTCTCCCAATTCATAGCTCTCGCCGGTCGTGTTATTGTAACCACTGGTTCTTATCCGAGCGTCGCCGGTGATCGTCATCTGGTAGTTGTTGTCGACCTGCACGATCAAGCTCGACTTTTCAGTAGTTACGTTTCCCAGACCGTTGATATACTTCAACCTTCCTCCAAGCGTCAACTTGTCGTTCACTTGATACGCCGCGCCAAGGTTGGTTGATAAATAGGCAATCATTTCCGCCTGCGGGGACGTATTTGAATAGCTTCCCACCAGCGCAGCGGTCCCATCCACGAAGAGAGTTGCCAGACCTTTGGGAATCATGGCGGTGCTATATCCTTTCACGGTTGAGCTGGCCATGATGTACCATTTCGGGCTTACCCGAAGGCCAACACGGAAGACGTCGGCAAACGCAGAAACATTGACATAGTTCTTTTCTGCCATGCTCTCAGTAAGGCCTGTCAGGTTCAACGTGGACACGCCATCGACTGTTGAAATGTATTGGCCTGCAGCAAACCCGCTGTTGCCATACACCCCACCTACTGATGAGATTCCCGGGAGTCCGATGGCGGTCTTGTAGCGCGGGATAGTTGATGGATTCGCTTCCACCACCTGGGGCAGGCTGTTCATGAAATAGAGCGTCCCCTCAGTCTGGGCGCACGCCATCTGCCCTGTCAACCAGAGACAGGCGCATCCGACGAGGCGATGGATCCTCCGTGTTTTCATTACTTCACCGTCAGGTTAAGCCGGGCGAGGAGACCAATGTTGAGTTTCAGCCTGTATGCAGCGCGGAACTTGACGTTAAGCAGTGCGTCATTTTCGTCGCGGGCCGTGTTCATGTTGGCCCGAATAATCAGGTAGCGGGATTTCAGCAGTTGGCTAAGCCGCTCCTCACTGAGGATAACCTGTGACTCTGAGGCGCCAACTTCAGCAAGGTCGCCGGCCGCATCCACAGTACTTGCCTTGACGATGTAGGTCTGATTCGTGGAGAATACTGAGTCGATGACCTCGTGTGCGCTGTCGAGCATGAAGATCTGGATATAGGCATCCAACGGGAGCTCATTTCGGGAACTCACCTTAAGCGATGATTCTGCGATTTTGAGTTTGTCGACATTCCCGAAGTCGACGTCCAGTGTGTCGGCCACGCTAATGCCGGAAACCTTACCGTAGAGTGGTATTTCAGTGTCCAGGTAAATCCGAAGCTTACTGGTGTCTGCCAGGAAATTGAGGCCCGACGCCAGCCCCTTGTTGATGCGCACGTTGGCCGAGTACTCCAGTCTTTCTGGACCAAAGTTGACCACGGCCTGCTGGTTGGTGACGGAGAGGTTGGTGGTGGCCGCCGCTCCTAACGTCGGGGGCGAAAGGAGCGTGATCGGATTTGCCGGGCTGGTTTGAATGTTAAAGGTGCTGGGTCCCTTGCCTGCCCGTAGTGTGGTAAAGTTTACTTCACACGGAACGCCGTAGTCGTTAATGGCCTTCATGTTCAGGGTCGGTGCCACGAATGACACCGTGGAGTTTTTCAGCGACGACTTGAAGGCGGACACGTCAATGCTGTGAGGAGGAAGGGCGATCGTCTGATCACCGAGGAACCCCTTGATGTATCCGAATGTCATGTTCAGAAAGTTCAACTGAACATTCGCTTTAGTTCCTGCCGGAATAAAGGTGGCCACATGAGCTTTGATGACTAGATCTACGCGAACACCGAATTGATTGTCGTTCATGTGAATCACATAGTCTGCCAGTGAGGTGGAAGCAGAGCCGTTCCCCAGGGTGACCACCAGGGGCTGCTGTGTGGTTTTATGCAGCACATCCTCCAGGGTGATCGTTGCCTGGAGGGGCAGGCCGTTGGGGCTTGTGGGGTTCGACAATGAAACGGCGTGGCCGAAATCTCCCAGCTTAAGCAGCACCTCGGTGAGCCGCTCCGGCGACAATGAAAAGTCTATCAAGCGGTTGACACTCCCGAAAGCGACATCGCTGCTGTTGGCCGGAAGCGTGCCGGCAGGTAGGTCAAACTGGACCGTATTGAGGTTGTCCGGGAGATCAAAGTGGTCGCGGATACTTGTCGAGTTGAGAGGCTTCGAGTAGTAGAGGTAGAGCAGTCCGTCGGGGTAAACCCTAACGAATCCGGAGTCTTGTGAACTCAGCAGGTCTACCAGGCCCAGGTCACCGAATGCGATGGGGAAGGCCATGGTCGGCGATGCGTTGATAGACTGGATGTCATAGTCCGATTCCTTCAAACAGGAGCCAAGCGCTAGGAGACATGCAAGAAGGAAGGCGGAAGGGCGCATCACTGGGGGTGGTCTGGCTTAATGGAGTCGCGTCATGGTTTTGTAACCCCTAACTGAGGGCGCCTTTGCGGATTTCCTCCACCACGCCTGGGTCCAGCAAGGTGGTGATATCTCCCAAGTTTGAGGTGTCGCCTTCCGCAACTTTTCTCAATATACGACGCATGATTTTGCCGGAGCGCGTCTTGGGAAGGCCGGAAACAAATTGGATTTTGTCGGGTTTCGCGATGGGCCCGATAATCTTCGAAACGACCTCCCGGATTCCGGCACGCAAACCCTCCTCCGATCCAGGCTTTTCATAGCAGATGACGAAAGCATAGACTCCTTGCCCCTTGATGTCGTGAGGGAAACCAACGACGGCCGATTCACAGACGGCTTCGTGTTCGTCGATGGCGCTTTCGATTTCCGCCGTGCCGAGGTTATGGCCGGAGACAATGATGATATCATCCACCCGGCCGGTGATGCGATAGTCTCCGCCGGCATCCCGCCTGCAGCCGTCGCCCGTAAAGTATTTGCCGGGGAATGTCGAGAAATAGGTCTCGCGAAAGCGCTGGTGATTGCCGTAAATGGTGCGGGCGATAGAGGGCCAGGGAAACTTTATTGCCAATCTTCCTTCTCCGGGCCCCTGTATTTCTTTTCCCTGTTCATCCATGAGAGCGGGTTGAACTCCCGGAAGAGGGCGTGTGGCGAAGGAAGGTTTCGTGGGAGTGATGCCGGCAATGGGTGAAATCAGGATTCCGCCGTTTTCTGTCTGCCACCACGTATCCACAATGGGGCATCGCTTTTTGCCGATGTGTTCATCGTACCAATGCCACGCTTCCTCGTTGATCGGTTCGCCTACGGTACCCAGCACGACAAGCGACGAGAGATCGTGCTTTTCTACAAAACTCAACGGCGCTTGCTGAAGACTGCGTATTGCCGTCGGCGCTGTGTAGAAAATATTGACCTTGTGCTTTTCGATTACGCTCCAGAATCTCCCGAAATCCGGGTACGAAGGAATTCCCTCGAAGAGCAAAGAGGTGGCACCTGACAACAAGGGGCCATATATAATGTAGGAGTGGCCCGTGATCCAACCCACGTCAGCGGTGCACCAGTACAGCTGTCCTTCCTTGTATTGAAACACGGTGCGAAACGAGTAGGTGACGTAGACCATGTAACCTCCGCACGTATGCACCATCCCTTTGGGTTTTCCCGTCGAGCCGGAGGTATAAAGGATGAACAGAAGATCTTCAGCGTCCATCACTTCCGGTTCGCAGCGATCCGACTGTTTCGGAACCTCGTCATGCCACCAGCTGTCGCGGCCGTTTTTCATCGCCGGCTTCGTGCCTGTCCGTTCGAGAACTACCACCTTTTCAACGGTAGGGCACTGAACCAACGCCTCGTCGACGATGGCCTTGAGCTCAATTTTCTTGTCGCCGCGAAAAGCACCGTCGGCCGTAAGGACGAGCCTGCAACCACAATCGTTGATCCTGTCGATCAGGGAGCCTGATGAAAAGCCGGCAAAAACCACTGTGTGAACAGCCCCTACCCGCGCGCAGCCCAGCACAGCGTAGACGAGTTCAGGAACCATCGGCATGTAGATGCAAACCCGGTCGCCTTTTCGAATTCCCTTCTGCCTCAGGAGGTTCCCCACGCGGTTTACTTCTGCCGACAACTCGCTATAGGTGATCTTCCTTGATTTCTCTTTCGGGTCATTCGGCTCCCAAAGGATGGCCACCTGTTCTGCCCGATGTGGGAGGTGCCGGTCGATAACATTCTCTGTGATGTTCAGCTTCCCTCCAATGAACCAGGCGATCTCCGGCTTGTTAAAGTCCCAGCGCAACACCTTCTTCCACTTTTGTTTCCAGACAAAGGAATCGGCGATTTCGGACCAGAAAGCTTCTGGGTTCTCCACGCTCTTCTTGTACGCTAACTCATACTCTTTGAAGCTTGTGATCATCGTGGTGCCGTAGTGTCGTGGTG
>CAZJWV010000004.1:62002-80391 GCA_964549855.1 uncultured Ohtaekwangia sp.
GGGGTGTGGGGTGTGGGGTGGATTCTTAGCGTTTCAATATACTGTCGAATATTTCTAATTTCAATCGCAACCGTGGAGAAAACAAGCTCATTGCCAAGTCAGGCGGAAAGTCCGTTGTTCGACAATTTGTCTGTCGCGCAAACCGCGAGATTCCTGGATGATGTCCTGTTCGCAATGACCGTCTATCGGCTCCCGTTAAATAACTGCGAAGCGTGGACATCGCTTGAGGGCGCCTTGTCGACGATCGGACTTAAGGCGAATTTGTTTATCTACGACAATGGTCCCGCTGCGCAAGACCCTCCGGACTCGCTCTGCCTAACGTCACATTACCAGCACGACGCCACCAATCCCGGGATAAGTGTCGCTTACAATTCTGCCTTTCAAATCGCGGAGCAAATCGGAAAAAAATGGCTGCTTTTCCTTGACCAGGATACGCGCATCAATGCAAAAGCAATTGCGGCGTACGCGACCGCAGTTAATACCCACCCTTCGCAATCCCTTTTTGCGCCCGTGGTCATGGATTCCAGGGGCGTGTTATCTCCATTTCGGTTCAAGCGTGGAGTTGGCTTTCGTGTTGGCGGCTTTTCATCACGCTACCTGTCGCTCCATGAATTCCGCGCGATCAATGCGGGGCTTCTCGTCTCTTCCGATCTCTTTCGGAGGGCCGGTGGTTATGAGGATTCTATCACACTGGACTTCAGTGACATTGCCTTTTTGGAAAAGGTTAAGCCCATTTGCAGCGCAATGTGTCGGGTAGACGCGATCCTTGAACAAGAGTTTTCGGGTACCGCCACTTCCAACCGCAGCTCTGTGCTTGATCGATTCAAGAAGTATAACCAGGGCGCGTTTCATTTTGTCCGCCGTTTCCACTACCCTGCTGCAATCCGATGGAGAGCGTTCTTACGGGCAACGAAACTGGCGCTTCGATGGAGAAGTATGGAGTTTCTCAGGGTTCATTTCAAAACCTGGAATGAATGAACCCATACCTGGCCTACATCCTTTCGTTTTTGACGGCGATGATTCTCTACAGCTTGGGTTGGTCAACCCTGTATCCAGCCCTGTCGCTCGGTCTGGCAGTGTTTCTGTTGATCACCATCGTTGCACACGCCGCAGTTGCGATGCGGTGGAAGGCTTCACTCAACCTGTATCCCCGCGTTGTTCTGCCTGAAGACAGCCGTCCGCTCTTTGTCACCGGGTTCATTTTTCTGCTTTGGGTGGCGGACTTTATTTACGCCGGCGGCATCCCGCTGATCAAGATTCTTCTTCATCAACCCTACGACTACCGTCGCTTTGGCATTCCATCGCTTCATGTGTTTACCGTCACGTTCGCTTCGTTCTACACGGTTTATCTCTTCCAACTGTTTCTCGATACGAAAAAGAAAATCGTCCTGGCGCTCTTTTGCCTCAACCTGTTGGCGGCCATCCTTATTTACAGTCGTGCGATGTTCGTCTTCAATCTTACGACCTGCGCATTTATTTACCTCCACCATCTTGGAACCCTCCGTGCGCGGTATGTAGCCATCGGTGGCGTTGCGCTGGCAATCGTGCTCTATTTCTTTGGTGTCCTGGGAAATATCCGAGAAACCCACGAGCACGAGGTAGCGGATGGCAATGCCTTTTTCCTGGAGACTGGCAGGGCTTCCGAGTCGTTCAGGAACTCAAGTGTCCCCAACGAATACTTTTGGACCTATGCCTATCTCACTTCCCCTCTTGCAAACCTCCAAAAGAATATCATCCGCGCCGACAAGCATCCCGTGAGTTTAGACCGGCTGGGGGGCATGATGGCCAGTGAGTGGATTTTCGATTTCATCTCCAAGCGCCTGTTCAGGGCTGGCTGGATGATCGACCCCGGTGAACATACGATTCATCCATTCAATGTCTCAACCGTGTACTCGCGGTCGTACAGCTACCAGGGTTGGTTTGGCATGGCAGCAACCGGGCTCTTCATATTGATTGTGCCTTGGGTTTACCGTCGAATTCTTGGCCCATCATCTCCCTATTTACTGATTGGACTCGGAACACTTTGCACCATGTACCTCTTCATGATGTACGACAATACGCTTCGTTCCACCGGGCTTGCCTTTCAAATTGTTTATCCGTTTTGCTTCACCTGGTTGGAGAAAAGTAACTGGCTCCATCTGCGAAAAACCTGAGGATATTTCCCTGTTGGTCAATATGGGTTACAACTTTTCAGTTAGATTTGATTGCATCCCAACTGATCATAGAAAATGATACCGAATATTTCGGTTTGCATGGCGGTGAAGAACGGGGAAACGTTTCTCCATGAGCAACTTGCCTCCATCCTACCTCAACTTACGGGAGGTGATGAAATAGTCATTTCGGATGATCATTCGATCGATCGCTCCAGGCGAATCATCGAGGAATTTCGGGATAAGCGAATAAGAGTCCTCAGTAACCCGCGTTCTGGACTAATTTCCAATTTTGAAAATGCCCTGCAGGCGGCCAGGGGTACCTACATTTTCCTGGCAGACCAGGACGATGTGTGGAGGCCTGATAAGGTTGCTATTACCCTCTGTGCTCTTCAAAGCTATGATCTCGTTGTCAGCGACTGTGTGGTTGTGGACAGGCAACTGACACCCTTATGGGATTCCTTTTATGATTTCAACTCATCGGGAAAAGGAATTCTCCGCAATCTTGTGAAGAATTCCTACATGGGGTGCTGCATGGCCTTTCATCGCAGGGTAGTCGAGCGGGCGCTGCCGTTCCCTCGGCGAATTGCCATGCACGACGCCTGGATCGGTATGATCGGAGAAATCTATTTCTCAGTGAAGTTTATAGATGCCAAACTTGTGCTCCACCGCCGACACGAAGAGAACGCATCCAGCAATGCAGGTCCTTCCCGTTTCACACTGGGCAGGCGTGTGAGTGACCGGTTTCAGATGGTAAAAGAGATTATTGAATTGACCTATGCTGCCTAAGGTTTCTGCTTCCATCGTTCTTTTCAAATCAAACCTCAAGCAGCTGTTGGACGCCGTCAACAGCTTTCAGAACAGTTGGCCGGAAGGTGAATTATACCTGGTGGACAATTCACCACGCGACATTTTGCGTACCCACCTCGAAGGTAAGTCGCGGATTCATTACATCTTCAACAATCGTAACCTGGGCTTCGGCTCGGCACACAACGTTGCCATCAGGCTTTCTCAGCGAAACGGTTGCGCTTATCACCTGGTCCTTAACCCGGATGTCTCCTTCGGAAATGAGGTGATACCAAAAGTGGTTTCACTGATGGAAGAACATCCCAATGTGGGGCTCGTCATGCCCAAGGTACTTTATCCGGATGGGCGCATACAACACCTGGCCAAGTTGCTTCCTTCGCCAGGGATTCTTTTTTTCCGCAGGTTCTTCGCCTCCTGGAGAAGGTTGTTGGATCGCAACAATCACATCTACGAGCTGAAGTTCTCAGGCTACAACCGGATCATGGACGTCCCCTACCTCTCAGGATGTTTTATGATGCTCCGCAACGACTGTCTCAAGAAAATCGGCCTCTTTGATGAAGACATCTTTTTATATACCGAGGACATTGACCTTACTCGGAGGATTCACGCGCAGTTCCGGACTGTCTTTTATCCGGATGTGAGCATCTACCACGTTCATGAGCGCGGTTCATATAGGAAACTGATCCCGTTCCTCTTACACATCAGAAGTGCTGTCACCTATTTTAACAAGTGGGGATGGTTCAACGACCCGGAGCGGGAGCACATCAATAGGTTGACGCTCCTTCGACTTACCGAATAGTGAAAAGACCATGGTCCATAGACCATAGTCCATAGCCTTTGTTGAAATAGATTGGGAATACTAACCAACATGAAGGCACAGCCATCGACCATCGACTATGGGCCATCGACCCTTGCCGGATATTCCCTGGCGACGGCAATCGTTTTTCTTCCCTTTTCCATAGTGATTTGCCATTTGGGAGTGGGGGCACTTATCCTTTGTTGGATAGCCGAAGGGAATTGGCGTGAAAAGAAGGACCGGTTAATGGCTAACCCGGCTGTCTGGGCCTTCATCCTTTTCTTCTTGCTCCACCTGGCCGGAGTTACATACTCTGAAAACACCGCAGAAGCCTGGTTCAATGTTGAAAAAAAGGCTTCTCTCCTGTTGCTCCCGGTGTTGATTGCGACATTCCCCGGGTTCAGCAAGGAAACCATCCGCGGCTTCCTTTTGGCTTTCGTTGGCTCCTGTGTGGTTGGCACCTTGATATGCCTGGCGGCCGGCTTGTTCCAGCCAGGACAGAGCAACTTCGACGGTGCGACATTATCACTCTACCAGCGACTTAATCCCACTGCTGCGCCGCTCTGGCTTAGATTCTCCTACATTGAACTGGCTTCGGGAATCGGCATGCACCCCACGTACTTCGCCATGTACCTGGCCTTTTGCGTGATTATTTTATTTCACGTGTACGCGAATTCTATCGAGACGCTCTCACTCGGTAAGAAAGTTGCCCTGATCACACTCGTCCTGTACCTGGTAGTTTTCATCGTACTGTTGTCGTCGCGCGTGGTGACGCTGGCTATGATGATGTTGTGCATCGTGGGCTTTTTCGGTCTTCCGAGGAGGCCGCTGTACCTGCGGGCCATCGCTATTATCACACTAATCACCATCAGCGCCGTGGTTTCGGCGGATCCGGTACCAAGGTATCGTTCCTTACAAGAACCATTCATGCCTGAGTCATACCGTCCGGGAGACAACGGTGTATACGTCTACTCGACAGGCATCCGAAAATCGCTGTGGATCCTCGGAAATCTCAGCGTCGCCGAAGTGAACCCCGTAATCGGTGCTGGTACAGGCGATGTCGGAGGCACCCTGAAAAAATTGAGTGAACAACATGGCATTTACAACACCATCGCTTCTTACGATCCTCACAATGAATTCATTTTCATACAAGTCGGGCTAGGGCTTGCGGGGCTGTTGTGCCTGATCGCATGCCTGGCCCTTCCGGCCTGGGCTGCCTTCCGCCAGCGAAACTTCATGTACCTCAGCTTTCTGTTCCTCTTCGTAATTGTTTGCTTGACGGAAAGCGCGCTGGAATCCCAAAAGGGGATAGTATTTTTCACTATTTTCAATTCGATTCTTGTTTTTCAGTACAACAAACTTGTACCGGCAGTCTCGGGGAAATTGATTTATGGATAAGCGCGGTCAGATCAGCACACTTTCGGAAGGCATCATCAAAGCGCTTCTGTACTATGACCTTTTCGATTATCCATTGACGTCTGAAGAGATCTTCAAAACCCTTCCCTCAAACCACGTTACGCCTCACGACGTCCAGCGCGAGCTTGATGTGCTGGTGCAGCGAACCCTGGTCTACAAACTCGGCGATTTTTTCAGTGTTCAGAGCAACCCCGTGTTGGAAACCA
Source organism: uncultured Ohtaekwangia sp. (assembly GCA_964549855.1). Taxonomy (GTDB): domain Bacteria; phylum Bacteroidota; class Bacteroidia; order Cytophagales; family Cyclobacteriaceae; genus ELB16-189. The sequence goes on from CAZJWV010000004.1 coordinate 67,378, forward strand.
AACGAATCCAGGGCAACCTGCTTGCCGGCAAACACCTCAAAATCGCATCACGGAAGGCAAAAGTGATTTCACGGTTTCCCTTCGTCAGGTCCGTAATGATTTCAGGCTCCCTGTCGAAAGGATATGCCGACGAGAAGAGTGACATCGACTTTTTTGTTGTCACCCATCCCGGGCGGCTTTGGATTACTCGCTCATTGCTGGCGCTATACCGAAGGCTCGCATACCTCAATTCAAGAAAGTATTTCTGCATCAACTATTTCGTCGACCTGGACCACCTCGAGATCGAGGAAAAGAACCTGTTTACGGCGACTGAACTCACAACCCTGCTCCCCCTATTCGGATTGACGGAGCACCAGGAATTGATGTCTCGCAACGAGTGGGTGAAGAATTTTTATCCCAACTATCAGATTATGCCGGTTGCGACGGAACCCCCGGCAATCCCGGCCCTCAAACGACTGACTGAGCGCCTGATAAACTTTTGCTTTCCCGACAAGATCGACAACCTGTTGATGGCACTTGCCCTGCGCCGCTGGAAACGTATCTATAGTCACTCCCTGGGTGGCGACGAGTTTCAACTTGCCTTCAAGACCAGACGGTCCGTTTCAAAGAGTCATCCGCTAGGTTTCCAGAACAAGATTATCACCCGGTACGAAGAGCGTGTTCGTTCATTCATCCATGCCATCCGCTCATGAAGGCGTTATTCACACACTCCTATTTCTACCGGCTGGATGTAAAGCAATGGAAGAATCACCAGCCCTACCCTCCGCTGGGAACATTGCTCGCCGCTTCGGTTGCACGGGAACTCGGTGTCGACGTATCGCTCTTCGATTCGTGTCTCGCTGCAGGCCCTGATGAGATCAAGCCTTTATTGGAAGCTCACCAGCCCGATGTGGTGTTCATCTATGACGACGGATTCAACTACCTGACGAAAATGTGCCTCACGGTGATGCGCGAGGCGGCCTGGAAGCTTATTTCCCATGCCAAGGCCAGTGGCGCCAAGGTGGTAGTGTGCAGTTCGGATTCTACCGATACTTACGAACAATACCTCGACCACAAGGCAGACATTGTAATCCGGGGCGAGGGCGAGGAAACCCTGGAGGCCCTGCTGCCCAGTCTATCACTGGGGGCCGTTGAGCCCGTCCCCGGTATTGCCTATCGCGTCAATGGAGTTACACAGGTTACAGAAAGACGGCCCGTGCTTAGGGATCTTGACAAGTTGCCAATGCCAGCTTGGGACCTTGTCGAAATGGATCTGTATCGAAAGGTGTGGAAGGACCATCATGGCTACTTCTCCCTCAACCTCGCGACAACGAGAGGTTGCCCATACAAGTGCAATTGGTGCGCAAAACCGATCTACGGTAACCGGTATCATTCGCGCTCTCCGGAACACGTGGTCGACGAAATTGAATTTCTCCTACAGCACCATCATCCCGACCATTTCTGGATGTGCGATGACATCTTCGGGTTGAGGCCCGGATGGGTAAGGCGCTTTCGGGAATTGGTGGAGCAGCGGAAGTTGAAATTCAACTACAAGATCCAGTCGCGCGTAGACCTGCTGCTCGAAGAGGATACCGTGAAAGAATTGGCAAGGTCCGGCGCCGAAACGGTTTGGGTGGGCGCTGAGTCCGGCTCTCAGGCCATTCTGGATGCCATGGACAAGGGGACCCGCGTGGAACAGATCAGCGAAGCGACCCGACTGATGAAGCTAAGCGGGATGCGCGTGGGTTACTTTCTGCAGTTTGGTTACCTGGGCGAAACACGCGACGATATCGAGGCGACCCTCCGCCTCTTGCTGTCCAACATGCCGGACGAGATTGGGGTATCGGTTTCTTATCCATTGCCCGGAACGAAGTTTTATGAAAAGGTCAGGGACGATCTGAAAGAGAAGCGGAACTGGAGCGACTCCGACGATCTTGCCATGATGTACCGCAGTACCTTTCCCCCGGCCTATTACAAGATTCTACATCGGTACATCCACAGTCGATACAGCATTCAACGCGGGCTGAACCAATTGCGGGCATGGCGGTGGAACAACCTCCGCTGGATCGCATCCATGATCTATCACACGCCGCTTTACCTCGTCCAATCCTATCGGTTACACTCCCTGCGTCATGCAGCCGCTTGAAGTCAACTATACTGCAGTAAATCGCGCTTTCACTTCACAGTCGGCGCATTTCGACACAGACGAAACCGGCAATGTGGTGCTTGCTGCGTGGCGACAACATATCTATAGCCACGTGTCGAAGTTTCTCCAACCATCGAGCTCCCTCCTGGAGCTTAACGCCGGTACCGGCATCGATGCGGTTCACTTTGCGGAAGAAGGGCACCATGTTCTTGCCACTGATCTCAGCGACGGGATGGTACTGCAAATGGAACAGAAGGCACGCCTTATCCCACGTCTGGTCGTTCGCCAAATTTCTTTCGAAAACCTGGACGCCCTGGACGGCCAGAAATTCGACTTTGTGTTTTCCAATTTCGGAGGGCTGAACTGCGCCGAGGACTTGACAGGTGTGACGAAGCATCTCCCCTCCCTGCTCAAGGCAAATGCTTGCCTCACATTCGTGATCATGCCCAAGGTATGTCCGTGGGAATGGCTTTGGGTCCTCAAGGGCAAATGGAGGGATGCATTCCGGCGGTTTAGCACACATGGCGCTGAGGCTGCTATTGATGGTTTTCATTTCAGAGCCTTCTACCATTCACCGACCCAGGTCCAGCGGGCACTCGGACCTGACTTCCGTCTAGAGCAGTCTGAAGGCTTAGGAATATTCTCACCACCGCCTTCCGCTCAAAATTTCGTCAGGCGTTTCCCACGCCTCTCCTTGTTCCTGTCGCGGCTTGATGGCTTGGTTCAAAAGACGGCACCCTTCAATCGTTGTGGCGATCACGTCATCCTCACGTTCCGATACCTGCCATGAAACTCCAGGCCCGTCAACTCCTTAAGATTGACCGGTGGTTCTATCCGCTGAACCGGGTCTTGCGTGGCCGCGCCTTTGCATCAACTCGCAAAGTGCAGACAGGTCGTGTTGCTGTCATTAAGCTTATGGGCCTGGGGAGCATCATCCGGTTACTGTCGCTGTGCCGGGAACGGAAGGTGGACTTCTCGCGTGTTGTCTTGGTCACCTTCGCATCCAATCGAGAAGCCTGTCACCTCCTCGGTGTCGATCATTGCCTCTTTATCCGGACGAACAACTTTTTCTTTTTCGTGAAAGACTGCTTCAGTGTGCTCTTTGCGCTTAAGCGCTCAAAGCCGGATCGGATCATTGACTTTGAGCGATGCTCAAATGCCGTTTCCTTATTTACACAATGCCTTGCCTTCGCCGGTGACTCTGCTGTGCTTGCCTTCGATGATCTTGATCCAATCCAAACTCCGCAACGCACCTTGCTCAACATCAACCAGTACTCATTCCACGAAATGCTCTTGGCGGGTATTGATCGTATGCCTCAAATGCAACACTCGACGGTTTTGGAAGTTCACGGCCTGAAGGATTTTTCAAAAATCATTGTCAACATTAATTGCAGTGAATACCTGTTGGCCAGGAGATATCCTCGCCAGTTGTTCCGGGAAGTAATCGAAGGACTCAGCCAACGTGGTGATACGACCTTCTATCTAACTGGTGCAGAATCGGAACACGAGTATGTTGAGAAGTTGGCTTCTGAGCTCATGGAATCCGGCGTGCGAGTCCATAATGTATCTGGAGAGTGGACGTTGACTCAACTGCAACAGGCCCTGTTAACTTCGGCGCTCTTTATATCCGGCGATTCGGGCCCGCTGCACCTTGCCATTCACCTGAGCGTTCCAACTCTCGCAATCTGGGGACCCACGAGACCACAGCACTTTGGTTACAATGACAGCGAATTTCTGGCCAACGTTTCGCAAGACCTTCCTTGTGCACCATGCTTTGCACATCCACGCTCAGTACCTGCTGCGTTCTGCAAGGGGCAAATCAATTGCCTGCAAGATCTCACTCCGGTTCTCATTGTCCGTTCGGCGGAAAAGCTCCTGGAGCGATCAGGGAAAAGGAGTGCACTTACTCCCGCCGTCTCGTGGTGAAGGCGGCCCTCTACTCGGGCATCCTCGCTTTGTTGACGTTCTTCGTCTGGAGGGGTATCGTTCCCGGCTGGAACGAGGTGAGTACGGATTTTTCCAATTACTACGTCTCTTCCCGGTTGCTGGTTGAAGGTGACCCGCTTGATAGTCTGTACGATTCGGAGTGGTTCAGGAGAAAGGGAGCACAAATGGGTGCCCCACAAGCACAAAAGTTCTCACCCTTTCCACCCATCACCGCATTTGCCGCACTCCCCTTCGTATGGCTCGAAGTCCTTCCTGCTCAACGACTGTCTGTGGTCCTGGACGTTCTCTTGATTTGCTTATGCGTTCCTCTCATTCGACGCATCTCAGGATGGACCTGGCCATCGTCCGTTTTTTTTCTCCTGGTCTTGGGCCATGGCCTGGCCAACAATGTTCGACTGGGTCAGGTTTACGTAGCTATTCTTTTTGCTACGCTGTTAGGCTACCTGCTCTTATCTACCAAAAACGATCGGTCGATCGGAGTGATCTATGCCTTGATTGCTGCCATAAAATACTTCGCGGTAATCTACCTCCCTGCTTTTTGGATGACCGGACGCAAGAAGGTGATTCTTGTGTTTTTCACGACGATAGCGGTGCTGGTGTTGTTCCAGGTGGCTTTCTTCGGAAAGGCAGTCTTTGGTGAGTATGTGTCTGCTTCCTTACTGCCCCACCTCGACGGATATGTTCGGGGCCAGGGCAACCAGGTGTCTCAATTCCAATCGTGGGAGAGCTTCCTCTCACTACTGATTGCCGATGAGTTCATCGTCGTAAAGACGATTTTGAAATACCTGATCGTAGCGATGCTTCTCTCGACCACGGTCATCGCCATCCGGAATATCAAGCGCTTGCCGAAAGAGTTCCATTTGAATGCCCTTCTCGGTATCCTGGGGATAACCGGATTTGTGTTGCTGCCGGCATCAGCAACCTATCATTTCGTGATGCTAGCCTTCCCGGTCATGCTGATCACCTCCCTCCCGGGTTTGGACACTCGGTATAGATATTCCATTCTGATTATATACTCTGGGATTGGATTTATCCCCTATCAGTTCTTTTACGTCCTCTCTCCGCGGTTGTGGGCCATCACTGCATTGTATATCGTCACTGTTGTAGCTATTGCCCGACTCGCTAAATCGGTACGAGCCTGACGGAATGAACTCTTCAAAAACCGCTCAACGATTGTGGACGATCATCGTCAACGGCGGATCGAGGGTTATTTCCTCGCTCAGCACGTCGGTGGTCTCGCTGGTGATCATACAAACACAATCAAAGGAAGTCTGGGGATCGGCCGTGCAGTGGGTGCTGATCTTCGACCTTGCATTCTCCATCATCTCCTGGGGCAGCAATCCTTACTTGCTCCGCGAATTCAGCCTGGACCCGAAGAATATTTCCAAACAGTGGTCAGCTTCCCTTGTAGCAAGGCTTCCATTGCTCGCCACGTTTATGCTGGCCTTGATCCTGGTGCCTTCCTCGCCAACGCTGAAACTTTCCATGATGGTTTGGGCGCTGGCGAGGTTCATCTACCACTTGTATGAACCGTTGTTGCTCTACCATCGGAACTTTGTTTTTTCACTGGTTCTTGAGGTTACGTCACTGTTGGTGATCTTAACCCCACTGTTTGTACTCCAAACACAAGTAACCGGCGAGATAGTTATAGGACTGATCGCCGGCGGCATGGTCTGGAAAGCCCTCATCACTTCTGCCTGGGTGCTGGGGATTGAGAAAATGGCCAAACCGGCTTGGGCCTGGGGCCGCCCAGCCACCGAATTCCTTGTGGCATCATTTCCATTTCTTGTCCTCACATTCAGCGCCATTCTACAGCAGCGAATGGACCTCTACATTGTTGTTTACTACCTCGGAGATCGGGAGACCGCCGAATACCAGGTATTTATCAACTGGCTAATCTTCTGCCAGTTTCTCTCCACGCTGATTCTGAGCCCCTTCGCCAAAAACATTTTTCGCATACGGGAGAAAGTGCTGCGAAAGCTAGAACGCCGTTTCATGGTGGCCGGCGTTTTCCTCTCGATGGTGAGCATCCTTGGCGTGTACATCGTGATCGTCTTGCTTTACCGTTTTGATATCTCACCCTGGCACTATGCAATGGGTTACGCGTATATCCTGGTGCACTACTTCTATGCCTTGAGAAACTTCGAATTGGGAAAAATGCGGAAACAGGCCACGGTGGCCGTCTACTCCTTCATAACAGGTGGTTTTAATCTCTTGCTAAGCATTGCGCTTACTCCTACCCTCGGCACTACCGGCGCATTGATTGCAGCCACGCTCTCACAGTTCTTCCTCCTTGCCCTCTATCACCTTCGCAAGTCAGCCTATGCCAAAGGTTAGCGTTGTCACAGCTACGTACAATCGTGCCCACCTTATCGGCGAAACGATCCGGGGTGTCCTGAATCAATCGTTCAAGGACTTTGAATACATCATTGTCGATGATGGGTCGGACGACGACACGGAGGCGATCGTCAAGGCGATACCCGACCCACGCATCCACTATTTCAAACTAGCACATTCTGGGCGCCTAAGCTCGTTGCGGAATTTTTGCCACGCCAAATGCAATGGGGAATTCATCGCCTATGTCGACTCCGACGACATTTGGAGCCCCGACAAATTGGAGAAGCAAGTGGCTGCTTTGGAAAGTCACCCTGATGCTGGGTTCTCTTTCACGGATATCGAGACCTTCGACGAGCGGGGAACCATCAAGTCGGGCATCTACGGCAAGCAGGGAACAGAAGTACGAAATGTGTTTTCCCTGATGTTAAGCAACCAACTTGTCATTTGTCACACGACCCTGATGGTCCGTCGAATCCTCATAAGTGAGGTAGGTGAAAGTGACGAAACATTCCTCGCTGGCGATCACGACTTCGTGTTCCGACTAAGCCGGGTGGTAGATGCGGTAATCCATTATGAACCCCTGGTAAGGGTGCGGAGGCATTCCCAGAATACATCGATCGGTAAGGAATACCAACGAATCGCCTTCGATGAACACCACCACACCTTGAAAAAACTCCTGGACGCTGGGAAAATATCAACTGAAGAGTTTACCCGGGCAGAACAATTGACCAGCTACTCATTTGGTTCGCAATCATTGGTCCTGGGTGATTATGATAACGCCCTGAAATATTTTAGAAAAAGCCTGAAGCGAAAGCCCTGGCATATGAAAACCTGGATAAAAATGGGGTTGAGCCTAGCGAAGAAAGTACGTTGATTCCAGGCGGTGGTCTAATCGCCACTGCGCGTAGTACCGGTGAATGTGGTGGAGATTCGATGCCTTGTCATCCAGAATTTTTTCAGTGACGACTTCGTAAAAGTGAACCCGGTGTATCCCCGTGTCCCAGGAGTATTTCCACTGCAGCTCCCGGTAGGCGGTGGCACCAGTTGGAACGGGAAGTTGCCATCGCTCACTTCGCGCACCTGAAACCGGGAGGATTGCCAGGGGTTGAAGTCCGCTCATGTGATTCCTGCCCAGCGCATAGGTTTCGCGGTACGCAGCGACATCCATGTCGGCAACGAGGATTTTCTTAAACTGTTCAACCTGGCGGCATGCCTTGCTCCCAATGCGGAGAGAGCCTGCATAGAATCCTTTTCCAATTGCACCCTGCAAGTCAGTGGGGAAGATATTGTAGCCGTTTGTGTCACCCAGGCACAAGAGTGAGATCTTTCGCGGCACGGAGTAGGCAATCCGAACCTGGTTGTAGAGTTTCGCCGGAAGGAAAATGTTGCCCGGCTTTTGTGCCCGGAGTAACTCGTAAAGTGCGTTCGTCATCCGACGCCACCGTAGCATGAGGTCATGATCACCGTTCACTCCTTGATAGACCACAAAAGTGGTTTCGCCCATGCGCCACGATCCTGCCTTCTTAAGTTTCAGCCATGCAAGCTCGGAGGCAACAGGCGTCGTACTCCTGAACGAGATCTTGATCTCCTTCTGCTTTGAAGCCCAGGATACCCACTCCTGGTCCTGAAAGGCCAATCCAATCAGCAACGGCTTGTATCCAAGCAAGCGGTGGGATTCCGTTACATTCAATTCGCCGTGATCACTTGGCAGTATCACTTGCAAAGATGCCGGCAGGTCGTTGGTCGTACAGATGTACTCATTGGGTAATGAGGAGCCCAGCAAAATACGTCTGACGTAGTTTTTCAAACTCATGATATCGTCTAAAGATATATGATTCAGCGTGTATGGGTCATTGCGTATCTTGGACACATGCACGCCAAGGGTAACACATCAAAGGGAGGCAAGGTGCTCTTGTTTAACCCCTGGAGTGCGCGTTATGGATGGCGGATTCCAAACTCGATTCTGCAGGTGGCGGCATCGATTGAGGGTAAATTCGAGTACGCGATGGTCGACGGCAATCGGGAAAAGGATCCTTGGGAAAAAATAAAAGCCTACCTCGACTCCGGCGAATTTAACTGGTTCGGCTGTACGGTGATGCCCGGGCCGCAATTGCGTCAGGCAATTCCCATTACCAAAAAGATAAAGCAGCTTTACCCCAACGTGACCACTGTTTGGGGCGGCTATTTTGCCTCAAACCAGTTCAAGACCTGCATCCAGTCCGAGTATGTTGATTTTATCATCGACGGTCCGGGTGACCACGCGTTTCCCGCGCTGCTGCAGGCACTCACTGAAAAAACTGACACTTCCCGAATCCCCAACCTGATCTTCTTGCGGGGAGGAAATATTGTGCGAACTCCCCGGGAGGAATTAATTGACCAGGACACCCTTCCGCCGCTTCCTTATCCTCGCCTCGATGCTTTCTATTCGATGAAAGGGTATCTGCGGAAATCGCACCTTGGAAAGCACACCGCCGCCTATCACTCGAGTGTCGGATGCCCCTTTACCTGTTCGTTCTGCGCTGTGGTGCCTATCTACAACGCCCGATGGAAGGGGAAGTCTGCACAACTGATCTATGAAGACGTGAAGTACCTCCGGGAAACTTATGGCGCCGACGCCGTGGAATTTCACGACAATAATTTCTTTGTCAGCGAGAAACGAACCGTGCAGTTTGCCGAGCTGGTTCAAAACGACGGTATTGCCTGGTGGGGTGAGGGACGTATCGACACCATCGACAAATACTCAGACGCCTCGCTGGAGTTGATGCGAAAGGCGGGATGTCGCATGATTTTCTTTGGAGCAGAAACAAGCAGCGACGAGCTTCTGAAGAAAATGGATAAGGGTGGACTTCAGACGACGGCACAGATGCGGCGCTTCGCGGCCAGGATGAAAAAGTTTGACATCATCCCGGAGTACTCGTTCGTCCTTGGCTTCCCTGCCGATTCCCCCGAAGAAGTTGCCCGTCAGATCGACAGAGACATCGCCTTCATCAAGGAAATCAAGGAGATTAATCCTAAAACCGAGATCATCATTTACGTTTACAGCCCGGTGCCCACGGAGGGTTCGGAGATGTACGAGGCGGTGAAACGATCGGGCTTCTGTTTCCCGGAGAAACTGGAGGAGTGGCTCGCCCCGGCCTGGCAGAACTTTGACCTCCGCAAGAATCCGTTAACACCCTGGCTGACCCCATCGATGGTTGAGAAAATCCTTGGGTTTGAAACCGTGCTCAACGCCCGTTTTCCCACGGTTTCTGACTTCAAGCTTACCTCCTTCCAAAAACGCGTGATGCGGATGCTGTCAGATATCCGGTACAAAAGAAATCTGTTTCATTTCCCGTACGAACTGAAGGCCCTTCAAAAGTACTGGCTCCGGTACCGGCTGCCGGAGGTCGAGGGATTCTATATGGAATGACATGCAGGTGATCAGGAGAGTAGTTTCTTTCTTCCGCGTCCCACTCACGAAATGCTATTTACGAAGGGAAAGGACGTATCGGTATTCCGGGATTTCTGTCGTCGTAAGGCCTGGCGTCTTTCATCCGGGATTATTCCCGAGTACACGCATGCTAATCCAATACCTGTCAACTGTCGAGCTTCAAGGAAAGCGATTGCTGGAACTTGGTTGTGGGTCCGGCTTCATCGCTTTGCTGGCCGAAAGGGCGGGTGCCGTTGTAACCGCGTCGGACATTTCAGCCGCTGCTATCGAGAACACGGCATTCAACGCCGCACAGAACCCAGGCATCACCATCATCCACAGTGATCTGTTTGATCAAATCCCCGTGCAGCCATTCGACTGGATTGTAATCAACCCGCCCTACTACGCAAAGGCGCCCTCGACAGAAGCGGAGCGAGCCTGGTTCTGCGGACAAGACTTCGAGTATTTCCGAAAACTCTTTTTACAACTGAACAAGTACGTCACGAAAGACTCCGGGATTCTTATGACGTTGGCAGGGAACGCTGACATTGCCACCATCAAAGAAATTGGCCGGGAACATGGAGTCGATTTTCAAATCCACGCAGAGCGGTCGTCGTGGCTCGACGGCAGGGATTATTTATTTCGACTCACACTTCGGTAAGCGGTCCGACGTACAGGGAGCAAACGCAGCGCTCACACACCGGGTCGGTATCCACATCAAGGTTCTTTCGGAATGAAATTGCCTCCCCTGAATTGATCACGTTTTCAAAGCCATCGCGAAGGTTGCCATAAGGCTTGTGAAAGAAGCAGGGTAAGATATCGCCGTTGGGTTCCACCACGGCCGAAACCCAGGGCGCATTGCAGCGAATCTTTGGGAAGGCAGACGCGCCGGCGACCGCCCGGTAATACTCCGGAAGGCGAAGCATTTTTTTCGGGCTTTCCGCGATAAAGTGATTTTCGTATTCCCACTTCAGGTCGATGAATGAACGCTTGAGAATCCCTTCAAGCTCATTCGCCTCCTCTTTGGTCAGTGCCACCTGGTGGACCTGCGACTCTTCCCACCCTTGAGCATGATTGAAGGCTGAGGAAGAAACGTCGGCGGCCAGGAAGGAGATCTGATCGAGTCCCAGGTTCCTTGCGTCACGAACGATGTTGACGAAGTCCCGGAAGTTCTGCTTTTGCAAGACACAACGGGCCGTGACGCGAAAAGAGGGTTTTGAGCTCTTCAACTCGCTCACTCCTTCGGTGAGTTTGTCAAAGGCATTGGGGATGTTGCGAATCCGGTTGTGCATTTCCCGGCTTCCGTCGAGCGACACGATCACGTCGCTGCAGTAGCGCAAAACGTTTTCCGCGTTGGCTTTGAGGGTAAGCCCCGTGGATAAGAGGCTGATCTTTATTCCAATGGAGTTAAGCTGCTCGCACAACCTCCACAGATCGCTGTGCATGAGCGCCTCGCCGCCCGAAAGCGCCACTCTCCTCACGCCCAGCTTTTTGAACGCTTCGATGTGCTGGGCCAATTGCTCTGATGAGATTTCCCGTTTCTCCTGGTTGGCCTTCCAGATATCGCACATCACACACCGGCAATTGCAGCGGCTATGCGGCATAAGGACCAACACGGGTAACTCTGCAATTCGGTTCGTGGCTTGCTGCAGGAGGCGCTTGAGCATGGTGAAATATCGGTAGATATGGACACTCCAGCTAATTGCCCAATTCGGCTTCGGAGAGCGCGCGAGAAATTAGAAATTGGAAAATTGAAATTGGAAGATTCGGCACCTGAGAACTGATACCCAGAGAGCGCAGGAAATTGGAAACTGGAAATTTGAAATTAGGAGACTCGGGACATTGAAACTGCCCAATTTCAATCCCGGCACATGGCCGGGACTAATTTCCAATTTCGCCGTCAGGCATGAACTGGTTGCGGCGAGAATTCAACGTGTCCCAATTGCCTGAGCAATCGGCCGTGCGCTACCATGGCATCCCAAAAAGTCCGCTTTGCTTTGTACGGAAGGCCAAACTCTTCGGCCGTTGCCTTCACGATCGGTGCAAGCTTGCGGTAGTGAATATGGCAGACATTGGGGAAGAGGTGATGCTCCACCTGGAAATTCAATCCGCCCACATACCAACTGAGCACCCGGTTGCCCATGGCAAAGTTTGTGGTCGTGTGCAGTTGATGAACAGCCCAATCATTGTCAAGGTTTCCCTTCGCATCCGGTTGAAAATAAGAAGTCCCCTCCACCACGTGGGCTGGCTGGAATACTACGGCGAGGATAAAACCCGCTACGAAGTGCATTAGCAGGAATGCGACGATGACTTGACCTGCTGTAAACGGCAACACCATTATCGGAAGAACCACTACGTAGCCGATGTATAGAATCTTACTGACAATAAGTATGATCCATTCCTGGATGCCACTTGCCTTTTGCTTCGCCACCAATCCTTCGCGTTGGTATTTCACCAGTCGAATAAAATCTTTGCCTACCACCCAAACCAGCGTCATGAGGCCGTAGAGGGCCCATGCGTACACAAACTGGTACCGGTGAAAAGGCTTCCATGGCGATTCGGGCGCCATCCGGAGCGCGCCGCGCGGGCTGATGTCCTCATCGACATCATAAATATTAGTGTAGGTGTGGTGAAGCACGTTGTGCTGCACCTTCCAGTTAAATGCATTTCCGCCAATCAGGTTAAGAGAAAAACCAAGCAACCGGTTTACCCAGGGCTTTGAAGAATAGGACCCGTGGTTGGCATCGTGCATGATGGATAGGCCAATCCCCGCTACGCCAGCGCCCATGACGAGAGACAAGGCATAGTAAAGGGGAAGGGAAGTGACAAAACCGCCGAGGATGAAAGCAAAGGGTATCGCGTAGAGACCAACCATGAAAATGGTTTTGATCCACATTCTGTAGTCGGCTGTACGGGCAATCCCGTTTTCTTTGAAATACCCGTTTACGCGCTGCTGGAGCGTCGTGAAAAACTCCGGGTTGACAGTCGCAAATCTGATCGCTGGTTTCATGAGTAGTCTAAAATCAATGACCACCAAGGCGATCATTAAGGACCGTAAAGGTAGACATCCCACGGCCAAGGACGTGACAAAGCCATACGATTATTTTTGTCGCTACCTGCCAATGGTTACGTATTTCTGCATTCCTGGGGATGTGTAGGTGGAAATACCATTGGGTGACGTGAAAACAAAAAAGAC
>CAZJWV010000005.1:0-76309 GCA_964549855.1 uncultured Ohtaekwangia sp.
CACCAAGATTCAATCTATCCCCATTGTGGGCAAGCCCAGTGAATACACCATACATGTGGACGTTGAATGGAACAAGCGGGTGAACTACGACCAAGCCATGCCCAAAGTCCTCCGCGGGACACGCAATCTCAATGTGTTGGGAGAGTACCGTAAGGCAACCATAAAATTCTGACCTTGATTCGCATGATTAAAGGATTAAAGGACTAAAGCTCTTGTTATGATTTCCACCGCTCATCGCATAAATCAAGTAGAAGAGTACTACTTCAGTCGAAAACTAGCTGAGGTGCGAAGCCTGGACCGCCCCGGCAACCCAGTGATCAACCTGGGTATCGGCAGCCCGGACCTGGCGCCTTCTGTATCCACCATCCAGGCGCTGACTCAATCTGCACAAGTGGAAAGCCACCATGGCTATCAGAACTACAAGGGTATTCCGGCGCTTCGGTCAGCAATCGCGTCGTATTACGAAACAACCTACGGCGTCGGACTTGATGCAGAAACGGAGATCCTTCCCCTGATGGGTTCTAAAGAGGGCATCTTCCATATTTCAATGGCCTTCGTCAACGAAGGAGACCAGGTGCTCATCCCGGATCCGGGGTATCCCACCTACGCATCGGCTGCGCGGCTGGTGGGAGGAGAGGTACGTACCTACGCGATGAAAGAATCACTGGGCTGGAGAATAGACATCGATGAATTAGAACGTCAAGACCTGTCGCGCGTGAAAATCATGTGGATCAATTTTCCGCACATGCCAACCGGGAGTGTGGCCTCGCTTGAAGAATTGTCCGCCCTCGTAGCGCTGGCCAGGCGTCACAACTTTCTCCTCGTGAATGACAATCCTTACAGCCGCATCCTCAACGACTCACCCATCAGCGTGCTGGCAGTCCCGGGCGCAAACGAAACCGCCCTTGAATTAAATTCATTGAGCAAATCGCACAACATGGCCGGGTGGCGCATCGGTTGGGTCTCTGGTCGCCGTGAATACATCGACGCCGTACTTCGTGTGAAGAGTAATTTGGATTCGGGCATGTTCCTCAGCTTGCAGCATGCTGCTGTGGAGGCGCTGAAGAGTGGTCCCGAGTGGTTTGAAAAACTTAATTCCGAATACAAACGCCGGCGCACTACAGCGCTTGAAATTCTGGGCGAACTGAGATGTGTCGCGGAGCAAAAGCAAAGTGGGATCTTCCTTTGGGCCAAGGCACCATCAGAAGTTGCTGACGTTGAAGCCTGGGTGGATGAAATTCTCTATGGCGCGCGGGTGTTCGTTACTCCGGGAAGCGTGTTTGGAGAATCCGGTCGACAACATGTGAGACTTTCGCTCTGCGCAGGGGAAGAAAAGCTCCAGGAAGCACTGCGAAGAATTCGGCAATGGAAGTCAGGAATCAACCTTGTAGAAAAGGAAAAAATAGAATCACTATGAACATCTGCATTGTAGGATTGGGGTTGATCGGAGGCTCCATAGGGCTGGACCTTAGGGGAAAACCTGGGATAACCCGACGCACAGGTGTGGATATCAACCTGGACAACGCACGGGTTGGTCTGGATCTCGGACTCGTTGATGCCGTGGAGGAAGAAGGCATGGCATTTTCAACAGCCGATGTTGTGATTCTCGCTATACCCGTGAACTCCATCAAAGCCTTGTTGCCGCAAATCCTCGATTCTATCCCAAAACACACTGTGGTGATCGACCTGGGATCCACCAAGTCCGCGATATGCCAGGCAGTAGCGCACCACCCCAACCGCGCACAATTCGTTGCAGCACATCCCGTGGCTGGAACCGAGAATTCCGGACCCGCTGCAGCCTTGACAGGCCTGTTCAATGGAAAGGTTAACATCGTTTGCGAGCGTGAGCGCTCCGGGGAAGATGCGTTGGCCCTCGCCGACAAAATCTTTTCCCTACTGGGGCTGCGGACTATCTTTATGGGTCCCGAAGAGCATGACAAGCACGTGGCCTACGTTTCACACCTCTCGCACGTGAGTTCTTTCTTACTGGGACAAACGGTGCTGGATATGGAGAAAGATGAAAAACAGATCTTTAACCTGGCGGGCAGCGGCTTTGCATCGACGGTACGTCTTGCAAAAAGTTCATCCGACATGTGGACACCCATTTTCGAACAGAATGCAGAATTTCTTGGCCAAGCCCTTGCGGAGTACATCATGCACCTCCAGCGGTTTCAGTATCACCTCATGAAACGCAACACCACCGCCATCCATGGTGTGCTCACCGAGGCCAACAAGATCCGCCACGTGCTGGACCGTAACGTTGCGGCAGAGAATTCCATATCCTCCACAAAACTGAATTAACGCCTTCCTTGTTAACCGTAGATTATGAACCTCAACGATACAACCATCAGCGGACTCTTCGGAAAGCAACGTCCGTTTATCATCAGCGGACCTTGCAGTGCGGAGACTGAAGAACAGATGTTAACAACCGCTCGGCTGCTTGCGGCCACCAAAAAAGTGGATGCCTTGCGGGCGGGCATCTGGAAACCGCGAACGCGGCCAGGGCAATTTGAGGGTGCAGGAGTTCAAGGCCTTGCCTGGCTGGCCTTGGCAAAGAAAGAAACCGGCTTGCCGATTACCACGGAAGTAGCCACGGCTGCGCACGTCGAAGCGTGTTTGAAGGCCGGCGTCGACATTCTTTGGATCGGCGCTCGTACTACGGTGAACCCTTTCTCAGTGCAAGAGGTGGCCGATGCCCTGCAAGGCGTCGACATACCCGTTATGGTGAAAAACCCGGTTAATCCGGACCTCGAACTGTGGTTGGGCGCTCTGGAGCGCATCGAGCGTGCGGGTATAAAGCGGATGGCTGCGATTCACCGCGGTTTCTCATCGTTTGAAAAAGGCCCCTTTCGCAACGCGCCCATGTGGGACCTGGCCATTGAATTGCGCACACGCGTGCCCGGTCTGGAAATGTTCTGTGATCCCAGTCACATCTCGGGTAACCGCGATTTGATTGCCCTCATCGCACAGAAGGCGCTCGACCTCGACATGGCCGGTTTGATGATTGAAAGTCACCTCAACCCTGACGCCGCCTGGAGTGATGCGAAGCAACAGGTAACGCCCGCGGCTTTAGCGGCACTGGTCGAGGGGCTTGTAGTAAGGACTGTTTCGACGGACGACAAATCGTTCAAGGATACGCTTGGCATTCTCCGCGATCAGATCGACCACATCGACGATGAGATTATGCAAAAGATGGCCAACCGTATGAAGATCTCCCGGCAGATCGGTCAGTATAAAAAGGACAATAATGTCACCATCCTCCAGGTTAGCCGTTGGGAAGAGATTGTACAAACTCGTGTTTCCCTCGGGAAGGCAATGGGTCTGGATGAGGAGTTCACACGCGACCTTCTGAAGCTTGTCCACCACGAGTCTATCCAGGTGCAGACACGCGTGATGAATGAGACAACCGTGAAAGTCTGAACCAATTAGCCAATGAGCCAATTAGCCGATTAGCCGATTGCCTAATACTACCATCGGCATATCTGCACATTGGCTAATTGGCACATTGAGATTACCTTTGTGATCCGTTTTTGAGGAATACTAATGCTAACAATAGATAATTTCAGATTTGCCTCCGGCCCTGAGCCTCACCGCCTGCGCACGCGGGAAATCATGGTCAAACACCCCGATGTCAGGACTTTGATCGGGAAGAACCCGCTGAGCATACTGGCCATCCTCGGACTGGTTGGTGGAATGGTTGGCCTGGCCTATATATTAAGAGAGTCGCCGTGGTGGGTCATCTTACTTGTCGCCTACTGCGTAGGTGCGTTCGCCAACCATGCCCTCTTCGTCATGATCCACGAATGCACTCATAATTTGTTGTTCAAGCGTAAGTCGTGGAACCAGGCGGCGGCCATATTCTCGAACCTTCCGCACACGCTCCCGAGCGCCATCTCTTTTGCACGCTATCACATCAAGCATCATGCGTTCCAGGGTATCCATGAGTTAGATGCCGACTTGCCGGACTATTGGGAAGCCAAACTGATCAACCATTCTTTTTTTGGGAAGGCGCTTTGGCTTCTGTTCTTCCCCATATTCCAGGCTATTCGCACTGTGAGACTCAAAGAGATTAAACCGATCGACGGCTGGATTGTCGCCAACTGGATCGCGCAGATAGCCTTTGACGTAGCTATCTGGATCTTGTTGGGCCCGAAGGCATTCTTCTTCCTCCTGTTCAGTTTCTTTTTCTCTGTGGGGCTGCATCCGCTTGGTGCACGCTGGATCCAGGAGCACTATCTTGTCCTGGATGAGAAACAGGAAACCTACAGCTATTACGGGCCGCTGAATGCGATGGCCTTCAATGTAGGTTTTCACAATGAGCATCACGACTTTCCTTCTGTGCCGTGGAACAAACTCCCTGCACTGAAGCGCAAAGCGCCGGAGTATTACGATTCACTGCAGTCGCATCGTTCATGGACCGCCCTGTTCTTCCGGTTCCTCTTTGACAAGAACATCTCCTTGTATATGCGCATCCTCCGCCAGGAGCGGGGCAAAGTGGCGCTGACCGACGAGTCGAAGCCCGATACCGAATTGGTAGCAGATACCACCGCGAAGTGATGAAGCCATGAAAGCCTTTGGCCTTGCGGTACTTCTTGGATTTCTTACCCTGCCGGCATTTTCACAAACTGCGGAGGAGAAGGCTATCTCCGAATTATCGCACAAAAAGTTCAATTGGCTCATCCGCAAGGAGGCAGATTCCATTAACAGGGTTCTTGATGAGCGGGTGATGTATGTTCATTCCAACGGATGGGTTCAATCCAAGAAGGAGATGCTGGACGATATGAAATCCGGCAAGCTGATTTACCAGGCCATAACGGTAAAAGAAAGCACCGTGCGCATCTACGGCCAGTCAGCCATTGTAACAGGCCTTGGCACCTTTGAGGGTATCAATTCCGGTACTGCATTCAAACTGGAAATGAGGTACACAGAGGTTTACGTCAAGACGGCAGAAGGCTGGAAGCTCGCAAGTCGTCACTCGAACCGGATGCCTTAGCCTTCAGGAGGCTGTATTTTTCCGGCTTCGCCATCCGGAATGTAAGGTTTGACCTAAAATTCAATATATTTATAGAGGGCCGGACTCTAGTTTTGCAATCAAACTACCAAACCATGAAGTCTGCTTTTTTGGCGTTAACCATTTTTTTCGCCTCCGGGTCACTCCTGGCACAAACCGATGCGGCTGAACCGGACAACTACATCGTTGTAATCGGCGCGTTTTCTTCACAAGAGAATGCTGATCGATTTGTCAAGAGGGCAACCAGGTACAAGGTTGCTCCAAAGTCAGAGCTCAACAAGATTCGGGGACTCTACTACGTCTATGTAATGCAGTCCGCTGACAAAGCTGCGGCCATGTCGGAAGCTGAACGCTTGCGCGGGGCTACTCCGCTGACAGACACATGGGTGTTTAACGGTAGCCTTGGTGACATTGTGTTGAAGCCGGTGCTTCAGCCTGTCCCGGTTAAGGAAGAGCCCGCGCCTGAACCGGAGCCCGTGGAGATAAAAGTAGTTGCTGCCGATCCTCCACCTGCACCGGAGAAGACTGAGGAAGAGAAAATCAAGGAGGCCGTGACCAGCAAAACGACCACTTGGAAGAAAGGAGATATGGAGACACTCAACTACATCTTCTTCTTTCGCGATGCAGCAATCCTCCGCCCCGAGTCGAAGTACGAAATTGATCGCCTCGTCCAAATGATGCAGTCACATCCGGAATACAAAATCATGATCCACGGCCACACCAATGGAAACGACAAGGGCCGGATTATTAAACTGGCAGCGGGGAACAAGGACTTCTTCTCCTTGGACAATACCGTAGAAGACTACGGCTCCGCGGTAAAGCTCTCTGAACTCCGCGCCATGACCATCAGGGATTACCTGATCGTGAATGGGATCAATGCAAAACGCATGTCGATCAAGGCTTGGGGTGGTAAGAAGCCACTCTATGCGGTCGACGACGCCAAAGCCGAGGCCAACGTGCGGGTCGAGGTGGAGGTGTTGCATAAGCAGTAGTCACGGCACCTTCAAGAACCTTAAGCAGCGCTCTCTAGAGCCCACCTCGCAAGCAGCTGCGATTCCCGGCCTCGCGGCTAATGGCCAATCCGGGTACCCCGATGTAGAGATATTCCCTTTTTACTATCTTCGGAGTCTCGAAAACCTGTTTCCTGTATGAAGGCTCTGAAATCCGGAATTGTATTCTCGCTCCTTTGCGCTTTTGTTTTTTCATCGCCGGCCAAGGCGCAAACATCCAGCCCGGAGAATTATGTCACCATCGGAGTCTTTGCGGTTCATAACAACGCCATTAAATGGACGGCAAAGGCCAACAAGGCGGGCTTCAACGCGCAGTATGCCATCAACCCGAAAAGAAACTACTACTACGTCTACTTGCTACAGACCCCTGACAAGCGGAAGGCATTTTCGTTCATGATCAAACTCCGGGCTGAATCAGAGTACAAGGATGCCTGGGTCTTTTCTGGCCTTCTGGGCGCCGACGCCACGGAGCAAGAGAAGCCAGCCGAGCCCGCTTTGACGCCCGTTGTACCCATTGTCGTACCGGACAAACAACCCGAGCCGGTGCCTGTAGATGTTCCGGTAGTCGTCGTACCTGAGAAGAAAGATTCGGTGATTGCAGAAAAACCGGCACCCGAGGTGAAGAAGCGTGTGGTGAAGGGTAAACTGTTTACGTTCCGGTTCCTGAATGCAGACAACGGGAACGAGATCCGCGGCGAGGTGCACTTTGCCGAGTCGAAGAAAGCGACTCAATACCAGGCCTTCAAAGCTGACTCCGTGATTGACCTAACGGCGCCACGCAATGCTGCCGGCATCTACTATGTCACGACGGTTGCTCCCGGCTACAAGAGCCTGACTACAGAATTTAATTTTAAAGACCCGCTGCCCGTTTCTTCAGGCACCGGTGCGCAAGGCGAATTGATCATCCCGATGAGCCTGGAGCGCGCCAAGCGGGGCGACTACATCGAGTTCAACAATGTTAATTTTTACAGGAACTCCGTTCTCATGCACCCGGAGGCTCAAATGGAACTGGATGGTCTCGTCGACCTGATGAAAGAGCATACCGGCTACAAGATCCGGATTCACGGACACTGCAACGGAACGAACGATCGCGACGTCGTGCTGTTGGGCAAGAGTTCGAAGTTTTTCGAGGCTGATCCAGGCAATACGCGGATGAAAGCGAGCGACACGGAACTAACAGAATACCGCGCTGAGAACGTACGGCGTTACCTCGTAGCCCAGGGAATAGATACTGAGCGGATCAAGACAAAAGGAGAGGGCGGCAAGATGATGGTCTATCCGGAAAACAGTGTGTACGCCAACTACAACGACCGGATCGAAATCGAAGTTATCAAACACTGAGGGATCAATTCGTCATGGCCTTCAGAATGTCGTGCTGTGTGATGATGTGCACGTTCTCCTGATCGTCCCTCACCAGCAGTGCCTTGTTATTCTTGTTGAGCATGGACGACAGCACGTCCAGGGTGGTATCCTGTGCAACAAATTGCATGGGCTTGTCCATTAGTTCTCCTACCTGGCTATCCTTGGTCTTTGGGTCGTTAATGATCTTCTCCAGGAGGCTTGCCGAAGCAATGCTCCCAACAAATTCAGCGCCGTCAACAACAGGTACCTGGTCGATACCCTGCTGATTCATGATGCGGATGGCCTCGCCAATCAATGAGCGTCGGCCCACGGTGAAAAGCCCGTTCTTTCCGTTGCGACGGGAGATAATATCACGTGCCGAGGCGAACGATCGCTCTTCGAGGAAACCATGGTCTTTCATCCAGTTGTCGTTGTACACCTTGTTCAAGTAGCGTGTGCCGTGGTCGGGCAGCAGGATGACCATCACATCGTCCTTTTTCAGGTGCTGACGGGCGTACTCCAGTGCGCCATGAAGGGCGGAGCCGCTGCTCCAGCCGACAAAGAGCCCTTCCTCCCGGCTAAGCCGGCGCGCGGCAATGGCCCCATCTTTATCCGTTACCTTGATGAAATGGTCGATAACATTGAAGTCAACATTCTTCGGGAGTATGTCTTCGCCGAATCCCTCCGTGAGGTAGGGATAGATTTCATTTTTGTCGAAGATGCCCGTCTCTTTGTATTTCTTGAAGACCGAGCCGTAGGTGTCAATTCCGACGGTCACTAGTCCGGGCTTCTGCTCTTTCAGGTACCGGGCCGTTCCGCACATGGAACCGCCCGTGCCTACCGTAGCCGCGTAGTGTGTGATCGTCCCTCCGGTTTGCTTCCAGATTTCAGGACCGGTAGTCTCATAGTGAGCTGCGGTGTTTGAGGGGTTGTCGTATTGGTTTGGGTAGTAGGAATTCGGGATGTCCTTATTCAGTTTTCGGGCCACCGAATAATAGGAGCGAGGGTCATCAGGCTCCACATTGGTGGGGCAAACCACCACCTCAGCACCAACGGCCTTGAGGATGTTGATCTTTTCCTGTGATTGTTTATCGGCCATGGTGAAGATGCACCGGTACCCTTTTGCGACGGCTGCCAATGCCAGTCCCATGCCTGTATTTCCTGACGTTCCTTCAATGATGGTCCCACCCGGCTTGAGCAGGCCCGCCTTCTCGGCGTCCTCCACCATCTTGATGGCCATTCGGTCTTTGGTGGAATTTCCGGGGTTGAAATATTCCACTTTGGCCAGCAGGGTCCCGGGAATTCCCTTGGCGATGCGATTCAGACGCACCATCGGCGTATTGCCAATGGTTTCAACAATGGAGTTGTAAATCATGACGGGCAAAGGTACAAAATCCGGTAGTGGGTCAGGCTGTGGCGCCGGCGAGCAAGTACATCACTGCCATGCGAACAGCAACCCCATTCTCCACCTGGTCAAGGATGATGGAATGGTGCGAATCGGCCGCATCGCTGCTCAACTCTACGCCGCGATTGATCGGGCCGGGATGCATGAGGATTATGGGTTTCTTCAGACCGTCCAGCATCTTCTTGGTGATGCCGTAGTAAAGGGTGTACTCCCGGAGCGACGGGAAGTACTTGAGCTGCTGACGCTCGAGTTGAATGCGCAACACGTTGGCAACATCGCACCATGCGAGGGCCTTGGGGAGATCAAGTTCGACCCGAACACCCAGTTTCCCGATGAACCGGGGGAGCAGCGTTGGTGGCCCGCACACGGTCACTTCCGCGCCCAACTTCCGCAGTGCAAAAATGTTTGAAAGTGCCACGCGGGAGTGTAGAATATCGCCGATGATGGCCACTTTCTTTCCGCCAACTCCCTTCAGTTTTTCACGAATGGAGAACGCATCCAGCAAGGCCTGCGTCGGGTGCTCGTGAGTCCCGTCGCCTGCATTGATGATGTTGGCCTTGATGTGACGGGAGAGGTAGTGGGGTGCGCCTGCGCTCGCATGGCGCATGACGATCATATCGACCTTCATGGCCAGGATGTTGTTGACGGTATCGAGCAGGGTTTCCCCCTTTTTTACGGAGCTGGTTGAGGCCGAAAAATTGACGACATCGGCGGAGAGCCGCTTTTGCGCCAGTTCGAATGAAAGCCGTGTCCGTGTAGAGTTCTCGAAGAAGACGTTGGCGATGGTGACGTCGCGCAGGGAAGGGACCTTCTTGATTGGCCGATTGATGACTTCCTTGAAATTGTCCGCCGTTTCGAAAATGAGATCGATATCCTCCCGGGTGATGTTTTTTATTCCCAACAAATGAGGTTGACTCAAGCGCGGCATAGGTTCATTCTTTGTTGATAAGCCAGATGCGGTGATGTTTTTGGTCCCCATCCAATTCTACCAACACCTTCTGGGTATCCAGGGTGTTAACATATTGTCCGACGTAGTCGGCGGAGATAGGAAGTTCGCGGGTTCTTTTTCGGTCGATGAGCACCAGCAGCTCCACTTTTTCGGGGCGACCGAAGGCGATCATGGCGTCGAGGGCGGCACGGACCGTCCGACCTGTGTAGAGCACATCGTCGATGAGCACCACTTGCTTTCCCTCAATGAGAAATGGAACGCGGGTTTCGCTGGCGCGTGGAGGCTCTTCACGCCGACGAAAGTCGTCCCGGTGAAAGGTGGCATCGAGATAGCCGAGGGGGATATCTTGCTTGAGGGTGGCCTCGAGAAGTTGGTGAATGCGCTCGGCGAGGAAAATACCTCTGGGTTGCAGGCCCAGGAGTACAGTTTGTTCGAAAGCTCCGTGATTTTCAATTAATTCCTGACAAAGGCGATCGATCGTTACCCGGAGGAGATCGGAGTCAAGAATTAGCTTTTTCTGCATGCCGGCGGGCAAATATAGCGGTTTTCAAACGATGCTCTTTCCGACCTGCCCGGCGGAGCCTATCGACTTGTCCGCCGTAGCGCTTCGCGAAGGCGGAAGGGTCAACGGTAAGTAATCTTGGTGATGAAAAAGACCTGGCGGTATGCCCCGCGGCGTTTAAGGCTCTGCGTGCCGAATGCAAAAAAGTACTTGCCATACCACGAGTCCATTCGTTCAGTATTCTCTTCATCGCGATCAAGTTCTTCCCCATAGACCCCGGATTGGAGCGGTTCCTTCGTCTTTCCCTCGATCACATCATTGTTGGAAATTATCTTGGTTCGAATCACGTTGTCGAAGAGGTACATCAACAGGACGCGTGAATCCGCGACCTGCACGCGGACAAACTGCTGCAGCTGGAAAGTCTTCACGTCATTGATTTCAAAACTATTGTCCCAGGAAAGGCTTCCGTCTTTACCGAAGCCGATTACCACTGCGTGGGTATAGCGGTAGCCGTCGAAAATCCTGTCCGTACGCGCCTGTGGATTGTACCCTCTAGGATACACAAAATGTGGAAAAAAGGCCTCGCCGATCAGCAACAATTCGTTATTGTGGTCGATCAGGTCATGCACAAGCAGCCGATAGTTGAACTTTACTTTCTTTCCCTTCACGGTACGCCGCTCAATGCGATCTTTCACGCGCCGCTGTTGATTGGCTCGCATGTAACTGAAGAAGTTCTTTAACTCAGAGAAGTTGTAGTAGGTGATCTTGTATTGGCCCGACACCTCAACCAGGGCGACAAAGACACCGCGAGAGTATTCAGTAAAGCGCCCGTAAATGCCGGCCACCAACTGTCTTCCATCGGGAAGTTTCAGTGCTCTTCCGAAAAGTAAATGACGATCCTCTTCGGGCTGAAGAATCGTGGTGTTCACCAGCTCACCGGCCTCGTCATAAGTCCGGAGCCACAGGGCACGTCGCCTTTCGAAGTTTCGCGCACTCACCACGATGCCTGTAGTGCCATCCGGGTTGATTTTGATTTGGTTGAGTTCGCCCGGTGAATTGAAAAACCCGGGCAGAATGCGCGAACTCTGAGTTTCCAGCGAGTAGTAAAGAACCAATGGCCGGTTGTTGAAGTAGCCGCCGATCAAGGCTGCCTTTGGCGTCATCACAAAATCCGAGGGATAAAAGGGAATGATGTTCTTTACGGAGTAAGTCCGGTAACTGCCATTGGCCAGGCTGATGGCGAAAATGGTGAAGTCTTTGCCGATGAAGCCCGGGTCTTTGAGGAGCATGTAAAATGTTTTTCCGGCAGCCCGTGTCTGAATCACGTCCAGTTTCTTGCTCACGGGGATTGCCCCCTCCCAAGCTTGCTTCAAGGCAGTGTCGAGTTTTATCAGCTGGTAGGAGTCTTCTTTCTTTCCACCCAGGCGCCGGTAAATCATCATTCCCTGGTCACCCAGCGGTGCGGCGGTGTAGCGTGGCTCATCACGGCTCGCCATCTTGATTTCAAATCGCGCAGCCTGCGTCACTTGCGCCTGAAGGGCCCAAGGGCACATTCCGGCACACAGTACAAGACAGCCGCTAAAAATCCAGGCGGTTGACATAGAACACGTAGCGGGATTCCGATTCATCGTTTACTGTCGTCTTCACACGACGATAGCCCCAGGCATAGGCGTGTCGTCCGAACCAATAACGAATCCCGCCTGCCTCTTCTTCGTCCCGCAAGACGTCGCCGGGCTTCATAAGTGCGATGGACTCTCGCACGGGGACACCATGAACACTTCCCTCAACCGGTTCGCGCTGATAAAACACATCTCGCTTGTACTTGTACGCAGATATGATGGAATCGCCGACTACCACGAAATCGCCCGTTTGATCGAGCATCGGTCGCTTGATGTTGTCGAAAGCAAGGGCAACTCCTTCAGGGGAGGAAGTCGGAGTGCGGTAGCGCAGCACGACGGACTGGATCATCTTGACATCGACATTTCGCTGGATCGGCTCGGTGTTGAAGGCCGGATCGTACCCGGTTCGGTACGGGTAGCCCGGTGAACCATATGGAGCGGAGTAACTTCCCCAGTAAGGATTGCTGTAAGGATAGTACGAAGCATTGCTGGCCGGGTGGAACATCTCGGCCAGCACATAGAAGCCATGATCAAATTCCTCCAGGCGGATGGGTAGCAGGCTTGCGCCGAAACTCGCTGCTTTCCCTTCGCTCCGTTCCCGGTTGGCCTTGGCCAGCGCCTTCTTGGCCCTGTTTTCCGGCAGGTAGTCCAGGAAATGAGGAATGGCGGCAAGGTCGGTATAGGTCACGGGTTGGTCGCGGAATGGATCGATTGCGACAGAGTAGAACCCGTGCACCTCCTTGCTCTTGTCGTGTCCATAAGTGCCAACTACCATCATTTCGTCATGAACCAGGCGACTCGTGAAGCCGGTGAGCAAAGTGTATCGTTGGTCAATTTCCATGACGTCGTCAATAAGGAGATTGCCACTGGCATCAAACGTCCGAAGAATGAGCCGATGCTTGTCGGCCCTTCGCTGCTCAAAGAGAAGCACATTGAAACTGTTGTTGACGTTGGCCCGCAAGTCCAGGAGCGAAATATTTTTTGTGAATAACCCAGGCAGAACCTTGGGGTGATCGCTGGTGTGGTCAAAGAGCAAAACGGCCGCCTCCGAACCGATATACCCGCCGAACAATGCGGTGGTCCCGGTCATCGTGAAGTGAGTGAGTTGGAAACTCAGGTCAAACCTGACCTTGTCGACCAGGAAGGTCTTGGTGACCAGGTCCATCATGACCAGGTCGAAATTGTAATAGGTAGTTTGCGTTTCGCGAAAAAGCAGGTAGAGCCTTCCGGGCACATGTTCATAGCCGACAAGCTGGAGGCGACTGTCGAGGATGAGCTCTTGTTGCCAAAATGAAACGAGTGTGGTGTCTACCAGTTCGACCTGCCACGATTTGTTGCCTTGGGCGTACTTGGCCATATCGCGCACCAGCGCAAGCCCTTGCGTTCCCATCGATATGAGGTCATACTCCGGGTCTGCGCTCTTCCGCGGAATTTCCAGGCGATGACGCTGGATAAGCTGTGCGTAAGAGGGCAGAACGGCGAGAGCCGAAGCGAGGCAGAGCCAGTATCGCAAAAAAATCAAGGTGTTTTGCTTAACTCGATTATTCGCTTGTACTCGTCTGGTGAAACCGGCTGAACAGACAATCTCGCGGCACGCACCAGGGTCATCTTCTGCAGTGGCTTGTCATGTTTGATCCGGCTCAGCGCAACCGGGTGAAGCAGCGCTTTTTCTGGTGCCAGGTCAACGGCAATCCAATCGGGGCTTTTAGGCTCCGGGTACCCGGCGCGTGTCACCGAGGCTAGTCCTACAATGGCCTTCTGCTCACCCGTATGGTAGATCAGTGCAATGTCCCCTTTGGCCATTGCCTTGAGGTTTTTGCGCGCCTGAAAATTCCGCACACCGTCCCAAACCCCTTTCTTGTCCTTCAAGAGATCATCCCATGAGTAGGTGTCCGGTTCTGTTTTCAACAACCAATAGTTCATAGACGATGTTCAAATCAACCCTTCGACCCTTCGACTGGCTCAGGGCAGGCAGCTCAGGGCAGGACTCTAAAGTAGCAATTTGAACTTGGCCCGAGCCAGCCTTCCCTGAGGTTTCTCGAAGGGTCGAAGGGGCTTAAAAAACAGGAGAAAAACATACCCCGGGTCAGGGGATTGACGCCCAAACCGTAATTTTGAAAGGCGGCTTTCCATGAAGATCCTCATCCTGCGTTTCTCCTCTATCGGCGACATTGTTCTCACCACCCCGGTCATCCGCACCGTGAAAACGCAATTGGATAAGGTGCGCGTGCATTACGCCACCAAGCAGGAGTATAAAGAGTTGTTCGAGGCAAATCCCTACATCGACAAGATGCATTACCTCGGGAGCCGGTTGCCAGACCTCATCCGCGAATTGAGGGAAGAACATTTCGACTACGTAATCGATCTGCACCACAACTTGCGTTCATTCCAGGTCAAGCAGTCGCTGGGTGTGACCAACTTCAGCTTCAACAAGCTGAATATTGAAAAGTGGTTGAAAGTAAACCTGAAGATTGACCGATTGCCCAACACCCACATTGTTGACCGGTACATGAAGGCTGTCGAGCCGCTGGGAGTACGAATGGATGCGTTGGGCCTGGACTACTTTATCCCTGACAAGGATGAGGTTCCGATTGACTGGTTGCCGGAAGGATTTCGCCAGGAGTTCGTAGCCTACGCCATCGGTGCCCAGCATGGAACCAAGAAACTTCCCCTTCCCCGGATGATTGAGTTGTGCGATCGTATCAACAAGCCCGTTATCCTCCTGGGCGGGAAGGAAGACATTGCGATTGGGGATGAGGTGTGCCAATTCTTCAGCCGAGAGGGGGAAATGGTAGATGTCGGCGAGGGCCTTCGGCGGCTCAACAAGAAGACCATCGTCTACAACGGTTGTGGGAAGTTCAACATCAACCAATCAGCCAGTCTCATTCGAAAAGCCAGGTATGTTTTTACCCATGATACGGGCCTCATGCACATCGCTGCGGCATTCAAAAAGGAGGTATTTAGCCTCTGGGGTAACACAATCCCCTCCTTTGGGATGTACCCCTACCGTACAAAGTTCACCGTCCTTGAGAACAACCGCATTTCATGCCGACCCTGCTCCAAAATAGGTTACAGCAAGTGCCCCAAAGGTCATTTTAAGTGTATGAACGACCTGGTGCTGGACTTTTACCTCCCTGCATGAGTGGGTTCGGGGGCAGAAATGGGCCTCCAAGTAAGGTTTTTTGCGTTTTCTGCACTTTTTCCATGCTGAATGGGTGCCAAAAGGGCTATTTTGCGGATTAATTGTGACCTTCTTTTCATGCGCATAGGTTGGCTTTTTGTCTTTGTCCTGGCGGTCATCTCCTCCGATGCGGCCACTATTACTTCCACCGGTGCTGGTGGGAACTGGAATGTGGGAGGAACCTGGGTGGGTGGTGTCGCACCCCTTGCTACCGATAATGCAATCATAGTCAACGGCGCCACCGTCAATGTCACGACAAACGAGACGATCGTGAACCTGACGCTCAACGGGAACGGCATCCTGAATTTCAACACCAACACCCGGACGCTCACGGTCAATGGAACGATGACCATGAACGGAACGAGTTCCGTTATCGGAAACGCCAACAGCCGTATCCTCAGCCTGCAGGGCGACTTCAATGTGCCTGCCGGTCAGTCAGTATCGGTGGGAGGTATACGAATCGCGCAGATCGTTACCGGGACGTTTAATCTTGCCGGCACTTTTACACCGACAGACAATACTGGTACAAAAACCTTCGGCAATGCCAATTTTTTCGATGGCTGCCTCATCGATGCAACAGTAACCGAGGGGATTGTAATCGCGGGAAACCTCTCCGTGCTGCCTGGAACTCCAGGTCTCCATTCCAGGGTGGGTCGCGTCTCCATGAACGTCACAGGAACAACATTGGTGACCGGCTACTTTGAATTTGCATTCTCAGGTATTGGACAGAAGACGTTCAACAATACGATCACCGTAGCAGCAGGCGGTACTTGGGACAACATCATCGGCGAAGACCCGATAATCAACTGTAGCATCATAAATCACGGTGTGTGGCCCCAGCCTACTGGAGGAAATGGAAGGTACGATGTGAACGTAGCAGGCACCTATACCTATTCGGGCACCCGACTCATCACATTTACCCGACTCCGCATACAATCGGCATCCACAGTTACCAACCTGGGAAGCCTGCAGTTGACGCAAACCAACAACGCTGCTCTCACCGTGAACAGCGGAGGTATTTTCAATAATGGAGACGGGCTTACCCCCGCAACCTTGACATTCACTGCATACAATGATGTGGTGAGCCTTGGTGGTGGTGGCAGCGTAGTGAATTTTTCCAACGCGCTCAATACGGTTAACTACTCCGCGCCGACGAATAACCAGAATGCCTACCCGACCACGTATTACAACATGACCTGCGACGGGAACAATACGGTTTTTGTCAACGGAACAACAACTGTCAACAACACCCTCACCATTGATGGCACGACCACCGTGGATGTTACCGGGGGTACGGACCTAAACGGCACAGGCTCTCTCGTAATGAATGGCACCAGTCTACTTCGGATTTCTTCCGCAGGTACGGTCCCTGCATTGACAGGTGCAGGCAACACTCTGGCTGCCGGTACAACTATTGAATTATACAGGGCGGGTGCCCAAACTGCAGCGAGCAGCGCTTCCTTCCCTTACCACCATCTCATCATCAGCGGAAACGCGGGCTCGGCAGTCAATCTGAATGCCGTCCCAAACATTGCGGGCGACCTTACGGTGAGTAATGCAGGCAGCTTCAACAATACGGCAGCTACGCCTCCTCTCATTACTGTCCTCGGTGCTTTCAGTTATAGCTCGACGGCCACAACCACCCTGAACACCAACCTTACTCCGGCAAGCGTGTCGATTTCGGGAACGGGAGGCTTCACCTATTCAAGTCGAACAATCACGCTTGACCAGGACAATGCATTCTGGGCAGTAAGCGGGGCGCCAGTGATCACCGCTGCCGGGACGGCGCAGGTGACGTTCACGACGGGCATTAACCAGGAAATAGCGGGTACCACCAATCCCACCTTCAACAGGCTGGTGATCAACAATGCTAACGACGTCACGCTTAATGTTACCCAGACCACGATTACAAATTTCCTGCAGCTCAGCGCCGGAAGACTTATCACCGGAGGCAACACGGTTGTTATGGGCTCTGCATCGTCGGTTTTCCGCACAACTGGTTTTGTGGAGGGGAACCTGAACAAGACGTTTGCACTGGGAACAACAACGCAAACTTTTGAAGTTGGAACAAACACCTCATACACGCCTGCAAGCATAACCTGCACCTCGGTGACCACGGCAGGTTCACTTACAGTAACAACAACGGAAGGTGATCATCCGGATATATATTCAGGGCTCATCGAACCCAACAATACGGTAAACCGATATTGGTCGATCAGAAACGTCAGTATCGTTTTTTCTGCTTTTTCCACCGGACAGATCGGGGGAACGTTCAATTGGGTAAACGGTGATGAAGACGCTTCACTGGACAATACGGCCATCCTTAAGTGGTACAACAACACAACTTTGTCATGGACGGGATCGGACCAGTTTGATGATGTCCTCGAACAGAACCCCATCATGACGGTGGCCACAAACATCGTTGCCAATCAATCGGTTTTTACCATCATGAACCCAACCCAACTTCCAGTGGGTCAAATAGTCGATTTTCAGGTGGGTGAAAAGATCGACCCGACGTTTGTGTACAACAGGTTGACCGGGGCGAACAACTGGAACAATCAGGCCACCTGGATTCAGCAGCGCTCTGGCGTCATTACCCTCACAAATGGCAGCAACACCATCACTGGAAGTTCTACCTCCTTTCAGTCGGAGTTGCAGGTGGGAAACATCATTATGTTGATCACCACACCGGGGGTCACCTATACCATCACTTCCATTGACCCAGTGCTTCAGTCACTGACTGTTGGCCCGGGTGTTCCCGCCGTGTCGACTTCGGCTGGTTATGGCCGGCAATACATACCCGGCATCAATGCGCCGACAAGCGACGTGGACGCTGTTGTTATCGGCAATACCAACCTGGCTGACCTCGCAACAACCATTACGCTTGATATTGATGCGCAGGTATTGTCACTTGATGTTGGTTCCGTTGCACGCACTACTGCCCAAATCCTCACGCATCAAAACTCCACACGTGATCTTGTGGTACTGGCAAATGCAACCGTAGCTCAGCCAGGCGGTGGATCAACCAATACCTGGAACATCAATGACGCCACTGCCGATGTACAGGGTGATGTCACGATTGGTTCCGCCAATAACAACACGTTGACCCGGATTTCAAGAATTAACATTACCACGGGTAGACTTGATGCCGGAGCCCTGAAATTCCGGCCATTCAATTCAGCGGGCCGTGAGGTGCAGACCGTCCTGGCCATTTCCGGGGCGGGAACCGTCAACCTCCACGGGGCATTGACATTCAACGGCAACCGGGGTACGTTAACTTCTGCTGCCGGCAGCACGTTCAACTTCGATCGGACCGCTTCCGGCCAGACTATCGCCCAGCCTTCTGCGAGCGTTGCGGCCTGGGTGTACGCCAACATTCATTCGAACAATACCAGCGCCGCGGGCGCAGCTTTTGGATTCACCTCTACTGCAGCCAGTGTCACAGGTAACGTGCGCGTGCAAACCGGGCTGATGACTGTGGCCAACTTCAATATTGTTGGAGCCGCGGGGAGTACGTTCCAGGTGGTGAATGGTGCGACGTTTCAAATGTTGAGCGCCGCCGGTGGAGGCGCCGGCTCTTTCCCTTCGGGTTTCGGGACAACTTCCCTTGGTGCCACCAGCACTGTAAAATTTGACCAGACTGGGAACACAAACCCCTGGAGTATTCCAGCACACACCTATGGTCACCTTATCGTCGGCCAAAACGGGTCGATACGCAACTTTGAATTGGCAAACGCCACGACGAACGTAGCCGGTGATCTCACCGTGGGCAGCGGCACCTCAACGCCTACCATGCGCGCCACCGGGGCCGCAACACTCAATGTCACCGGTAATCTTTTGATCAACGCCAACGCTTTCCTGGATGCGAGCAACATCACGAACCTGAACTTGGGAGGGAACTGGACCGACGATGGCGACTTTACGGAAGGCACAAACACAGTTACGTTTAACAGCCCCGCAGCCAATGTTTTACAAACCATCGGCGGTACAGTGTCGGAGAACTTCAACAACCTGACCATCAACACCAGTGCAGGCACGGATGCTGTTCGCCTCACCAATGATATTACCGTACTCAACAATGTGGTGCTCACGCAAGGCGGACTGGAATTGAACGGAAATACCCTCATTGTAAGCAACAGCGCCACGACCGCCATTACCCGGACTTCTGGGTTTATCAAAAGTGAGAGTACCACTGTTCCTTACGGAATCATTCGCTGGTATATCAACAACACTACCGGCGCCCATGTCTATCCCTTCGGTGTGTCTTCGACTCAATATATTCCGTTCACCCTCAACGTAACCGTTGCTGGTGCAAAAGGAGTAGGAACAGGGTTCATACCGGTATCGACGTACGCCACCGCGGCTACAAATCCTCCAGGTGAATTTCCTGCAGGCGTAACAAACCTCAATGGCACCACGGGCGGTGCTTCCGTCACTGACCGTTACTGGAACATCACGGTGGGCTCTCCTGAGTTTGCAACAACACGTCCAACATCGACAGTCACTTTTACCGCATTGAACACTGAGAAACCGACGACATGGACCGCCATTGGTGAGCCGCCGACGAACCCGAACTTTCTGTTGACACAGCGCTGGAACACGGCAGCCTACTGGGATCCTGCCCAGACTATCCCGGCGCAGACCTACGCCAACAACTCACCGGCCGCCGGCACATTCCAGGTGGGTGTGCCTGGGGTAACCAACTACTCAACGTCATGGACAATTACCGACTCGTCCGTTCCCTTGCCCGTCGAAATGGTCAGCTTCACCGCCGAGTTGCGGAATGGGCTTGTTGAAATCAAGTGGACAACAGAATCGGAGTTGGACAACGACTTCTTCACCGTGCAGCGCACCAGCAATGGAGAGTCGTTTGAAGAGGTCACTGAAGTGGATGGCGCCGGCACCACCACCCAAACCCACCGCTACACGGCATTCGATCAGCAGCCATTGCCAGGCAAATGGTATTACCGTGTCCGCCAGACCGACTTCAATGGGAGCCACGGTTATTCGAAACTGGTGAGCGTAGAGGTGCCGGAGTCTTACTACCGATCGATTTACCCCAACCCCGGCAATGGCGAACAGGTGAGCGTCGCAGTATCGCCCGGCGACATTGGCAAAGATGCCGAAGTTTGGATTTCGGATCAGAGCGGCCGGGATGTTTACCGCAGTGCGCGGTTTGTGGTCGCCAGTCGCGAGATCCAGGTGGGTCTTACTTCGCGACTTTCCTCGGGACTGTATGTGCTCTCCCTCGTGCTGGACAACGAGATCAAGCGATTCAAGCTGATCGTCCGTTAAGCCTCACCCCCGACCCCTCTCCGGGGGAGAGGGGAGACAGCGAGAGAATTCTAACTTTGATTTCAATACGCCCGTACCAGGCGGCCTTCCATGTAGTTTACATAGGCCTGGTTGACCACGCGCATGCCGCCAGGCGTCGGGTAGTTACCGGTAAAATACCAATCGCCGGAGTGATGAGGAATAGCCTTGTGCAGCGCTTCCACGGTCTGGAACACTACTTTCAATTCGGCCTTCATGTTTGCCGGCCTGACGATATCTGCGATCTTGTCTGAAATCTCTTCGTAGGTAAACTGGTCGTAGAGGAGTTTCACATAATTGATTGGAGTCGGGTCTTCGGCGCTACGAAGGCACTTCTCATACACCTCGCCCAGGATGTAGTCTTTCCCCTGGTCCTTTAGCAGTTGAATGACGGCCCGGAAGGCGACAAAATCGCCCATGCGGCTCATATCAATTCCATAGCAGTCCGGGAAGCGAATCTGGGGGGCAGATGACACCACCACGATCTTCTTGGGCCCCAGCCGGTCGAGGAGCTGAAGGATACTTTTTTCGAGCGTCGTGCCTCGTACAATGGAGTCGTCAATCACCACCAGTGTGTCTTTGTCCTTGTTCACTACCTCGTAAGTGGTGTCGTAAACGTGGGTCACCAGCTCATCACGAGAGTCATCATCTGTGATGAAGGTGCGAAGCTTGGCGTCCTTGACGACGATCTTCTCAATGCGGGGGCGGAAGGCGAGTACTTCTTCCAGCGAATCGACACTGGGCTTGCCCTCAATGATGACTTCCCGCTGTCGGCGGACGAGGTAGTTCTCGATTTCGGCCATCATGCCGTAGAACGCCGTCTCTGCCGTGTTGGGGATGTAGGAAAAAATAGTGTTCCGAAGGTCGGAATTGATTGCCTTGAGCACTTGAGGGACGAGCAATTTGCCAAGCATCTTGCGTTCACGGTAGATGTCAGGATCGTTGCCCCTTGAGAAGTAGATGCGCTCAAAACTGCATGAGGTCTTCTCCCCGGGTTGGACAATTTGGTGCTGTGCGAATTCGCCGCCCTTCGTAATCACCAGGGCGTGCCCTGGCTTCACTTCCTCGATTTGGCTATAGGCTACATTGAATGCCGTCTTGATCGCCGGCTTCTCAGAGGCCACCACAATGATCTCGTCGTCGGCGTAGTAATACGCAGGGCGAATGCCATTGGGGTCGCGAACCACAAAGGCGGAGCCTGACCCAATCATGCCGGCCATGGTATAGCCTCCGTCAAAGTCCTTACAGGCGCGCTTCAGGATGCGATCCAGTTCGATTTCATTCTCGATAATATCTGAAATCTCCTGGTTTGAGAATTTGTCCTTGTGCTTTTCGAACTGGAACTGCACCTCTTCGTCCAGGAAATGCCCGATCTTTTCCATGACGGTAACCGTATCCACTTTCTCTTTGGGATGCTGCCCCAGGTTGACGAGGATTTCGAACAGTTCGTCGACATTGGTCATGTTGAAGTTCCCGGCCATGACTAGGTTCCGGCTTCGCCAGTTGTTCTGGCGAAGGAAAGGATGAACGTTTTCGATGCTGTTGAAACCGTGGGTGCCGTAGCGGAGATGCCCCAGCCAGAGTTCTCCCGTGAAGGCAACGTTTCGCTTCAGCCACTTTTCATCACGGAAATTCTCCTTTCCTGCCTTTTGAGCCTTCCTGTACTTCCTGCCGATTTTACGGAACAGGGCGGCGACGGGCTGGCTTTTCATGGACCGGTACCGGCTTATGTAGCGGTATCCAGGTTCCTGGTCGATCTTGATGTTGGCAATTCCGGCCCCATCCTGGCCCCGGTTGTGCTGTTTTTCCATCAGGATGTACATTTTGTTCATCCCGTAGGCAGGGCCGTATTTCTCTATGTAATAGGCGAGGGGCTTGCGTAACCGCACCAAGGCAATCCCGCATTCATGAAGAACGGTGTCGCTCATATCAAAGCGCAAAGGTAACCCGAAACACCGTGCCGTTCAACGGCTGGCCAGCGGGTCTAGTGAGCAACTGCCTCCTGGGGCTTAACCTCATGGACGGCGGCCTTCGGGAGGGTGAAATAGAATGTGGAGCCTTCACCCAGCTTGCTTTCAAACCATATCCGCCCTCCATTCTTCTCCACGAATTCCCTGCAGAGGATTAAGCCCAATCCTGTGCCTTTTTCATTGGCTGTACCCCGGGAGGTGTAGCTGGTGGTCTTGGTAAACAGGAAATCCTGGACTTCCGGCTTGATCCCGATCCCGTTGTCGCTTACAGAGACAATCAACTCGGAGTCGCGCACTTCAGCCTCCACCCAAATCCGGCCGCCCGATTCTGTGAATTTGATCGCATTGAGGATCAGGTTGCGCAACACCAGGTTCAAAATGTTGCGGTCACCAATCCCCACAAGGCTTCGGTCTATCCGGTTGTCGAGTTGGATATTTTTTGGATACAGGTTGCGCAGTGCTTCAAAGCTCTCGTCGGTGATGTCGGCCAGGTTTACCGGCTCATGCTGCACGTTGAGCTTGTCCATCTGCAGCAGTGTCCAATCGAGAAGGTTGTTGATGAGGGTCCGGGTGTGATTAAATTGGATGTTCAGCGATTGTGTCAGCGCGATGAATTCCGGTGGAGAAATCTTTTGCTTGTTGAGCAAGTCGAGGGTTCCGCCCAACGCGTTCATGGGCGAGCGAAGGTCATGTGAGATAATGGAAAAGAACTTGTCCTTTACCTGGTTCAATTGTTCCAATTCCAGGCTGCGCCGTTTTATCTCTTCCTGGTGATCCAGCAGCAGGCGATGGATCCGCTTCCGGCGTCTGCCGCTGCGATATACCGTGTACAGCAGGAACATGGAAAGCACGGCAACCACGACAAGGATGTTCTGGATCAATTCCTGTTTGCGGATCTCCGACTCTTGCTGCAATTGCACTTCGTTTAGTGCCTCGATCTCGAGGTCTTTGTTCATGGTTTGAAAGCGGACCTGCTCCTGGAATAGTTTTCCCAAGGTGGTATTGCTGAAAATGCTGTCGCGAAGGTCCTCATACTGGTGGCGATAGGAGAGTGCTTTCTCGAAATCCCGGCGAGCTTCATGCAGGGTGGCGAGGGCCTCGAAATTGGAGAGGGCCAGGTTCCGTGCATGCAAGTGCTGCGCAGCAGCAAGACTTTGGGTTACCAGTTGAAAGGCCTCGTCATATTTCCCGAGCCGGGCCATCACTTTTCCAGCACCCAAGTCGCATTCGGCCTGTGTGAAGCGGTTATTGCGAATGGTTTGATCTCTCCGTACCGAATCATAGTACGCGAGCGACCGCGGATAGTCGTGCTTGTGATAGTAGAGTTTGGCCAAATGATACTTCACGCGTGGAAGCAGGAAGGCAATTTTCATTTCCTTTGAAAGCCGCAATGCTTCCAGCAATTGTTCTTCAGCTTTTTCGTAGTCACCTTTCTTGCAGTACAAATCGCCCATTTCGTACCTCGAATAGACGGCGCCCTCTTTGTCGTTGATGGCCTGGCTCATCTTCTCTGATACAACAAGGTGTTGAAGTGCCAAGTCAAATTGATCCAGCGCTGCGAACACCGTCCCCATATTGTGCAAAGCAATGGCCATGGTCAGCGAATCTCGAGTAGTCAGTCGCGAGGTATTGCGGGCTGTTCGGAAACTTTGAGCCAGGTAGAGATAAGCGTCGGCATACTCTCCCATGTCGCGGTAATCGGTGCCGATATCACAGTAGGCGCGGGCCAGGTTACTGCTGTCGCCAGCCAGGCGATAGAGGTTGGCGCACCAAAGGTCATATTGCAAGGCCTCGGCGTAGTCCCCCTCCAGCGTCTCCAGGAATGCCATCCGAAAGTAAAGCTTCCCCTTCGCCCAGGTCCCCAGGCGCTCCGCCAATGCCATGCCTTGTCGGGCATAGTCCCGGCTTTTGCCCAAGTCGGTGTACTCCGACTCCTGCGACATTTTAATTAGGACTTGGAATCGAACAGAATCGCTGGTCGTATTCTCCAACACATGGGCCAGGCTGTCCAGCGCGTTTTGAGCGCGGACTGCGGTTGATTGGATGATCAGCAGAAGGATGACGAGCGTTCTAAGACGTACCATAGTGGCGGCTATTCCGGGCGAAGACTGTCCGGCAAATTAACCGTATTTCGAGCTTCAAATATCATGGTTCCCACAAATTCAAATTCTGAAAAATCACTATAAAACCTACATCTGGGGCCTTAAGGCCGCCGTTCAAAACAACTTTTGCCCGGTCGGCCGAGGGTCTCTGAAAACTGATTTTTGTATACTTGTGCCCCACTAAACCACTTGTGCATGGGTTACAACCTACTCCGCGGCAAACGCGGAATTATCTTTGGCGCGCTGGATGAAAACTCTATCGCCTGGAAGACGGCGTTGAAAGTCAAAGAGGAGGGTGGCTCCTTCACCTTGACCAACGCACCCATCGCCTTGCGCATGGGTAAAATCAAGGAGCTCGGCGAACAGTGCAAGGCTGAGATCATACCAGCCGATGCCACATCAGAGCCAGAACTCAACGCCTTATTCACCAGGTCCGTAGAAGTGCTTGGAGGTAAACTTGATTTCGTACTTCATTCCATCGGGATGAGCCCCAACGTTCGGAAAGACAGGCCTTACGGTGACATCAACTATGAGTGGTTCCAGAAGACGCTTGACATCTCAGGGCTCTCATTTCATAAAGTACTTCAAACGGCAGAAAAGACAGATGCCATGAACGAATGGGGCTCAATACTGGCACTCACTTACATCGCGGCGCAACGATCCTACCCTGACTATTCCGACATGGCGCAGGCGAAAGCAGTGCTGGAATCGATCGCCCGAAGCTATGGCCACCGCTTTGGCAAACTAAAAAAGGTGCGCGTCAACACCATCTCGCAATCGCCGACAATGACAACCGCAGGCGCCGGGATCTCCGGGTTTGATGTGTTTTACGATTTCGCCCGTATGATGTCGCCGCTGGGCAATGCAACGGCTGAAGATTGTGCAAATTACATCGTGTTGATGTTCTCCGACTACAGCCGCATGGTGACGATGCAAAACCTCATGCATGATGGCGGTTTCTCATCCACGGGCATTACCGAAGAACTTGTCGACCGCCTGAAGAAATAACATGATCTCCTTCCCCGGGTGTAAAATCAACCTGGGCCTCCACATACTTGACCGGCGGCCAGACGGCTATCACAATATTCAAACGTGTTTCTACCCGGTGTCCTGGTCGGATGTCCTCGAGTTCTTGCCGGCTGAGCAGCCTTCCTTCGAGGTTAGCGGGCTCTACATTCCGGGCTCCCTTCAAGATAACCTGTGCCTGAAGGCCTACCAGTTGTTGCGCAACGACTACCCCCTCGCGCCGGTTCAGGGGCACCTCCACAAGAGTGTTCCCGCGGGAGCTGGCTTAGGTGGTGGCTCAGCCGATGCGGCACATACGCTGCGAATCCTCAACAGGTTGTTTGACTTGAAGCTGAGTGACCAGCGCTTATCCGACTATGCAGCGCGGCTGGGCAGCGACTGTCCGTTCTTTCTCACGGGAAAGCCTGCACTAGGCAGCGGTCGTGGTGACCGTCTTGAGACGTGCGAGAACCTCCTTTCCGGCAGTTTCCTGGTGATCGTTGTTCCTCCCATTCATGTTTCTACCGCCGAAGCCTACCGTGCGGTGACGCCTCGCAAACCCGTCGAAGACCTGCGGACCTCGCTCGCACGGCCGCTGCCGGAATGGAAGGAACATCTCGTCAATGATTTTGAAGTGCCTGTATTTGCCAGGCACCCTGAACTATCCAATGTGAAACAACAGCTCTATGCCATGGGGGCAACCTTCGCCGGACTCACCGGCTCCGGCGCCGCATTGATT
Organism: uncultured Ohtaekwangia sp.; assembly: GCA_964549855.1. Taxonomy (GTDB): domain Bacteria; phylum Bacteroidota; class Bacteroidia; order Cytophagales; family Cyclobacteriaceae; genus ELB16-189. Next base: position 26,148 of record CAZJWV010000005.1, read on the forward strand.
GGCCTCTTCAACAAAGAAGTTTCCCGCGATTCCTTTCCGGGCTGGTTGGGATGGTCAGGCTGGATCTAACTTTCGCTTCACCAGCGGGAAAACTACTACGGCGCAAAAGATCACAAGGGCGCCAATATAAAAGGTGAGCGTCATCCGTTCTGCTTCTCCGAAGACCACGAGGGCCATGAGGATGCCGTAGACCGGCTCCAGGTTGAGTGTAAGCTGGAAAAGGAATACGCTGATCCGTTTGAATAGTTCCACAGTCGCCGAGTAGGCATAAACCGTGCAAAGCCATGCCAGGAGAAGCAGCCAGATCCAGTCTGTGCCGGCAGGAGCCAGGCGGAGGACCTGTCCGTCTGCCCAGCGATCGCGATAGAGTGGCAAAAAGATTGCGATCGACGCCATGGCACCGATCATTTCATAAAATGTGATGACAAATGGATCTACGCGAGAGACGAGCCGTGCGTTGATGAGCGTGAAGATGGCACAAGTAAAACCGGAGAAGATTCCCACCCAAAGTCCTACAGAGTAGGCAAAGTCCGATCCGAAAATGATAACAAGGCCGCCAAGGACAAACAGTCCCAGGAACACTTCAACGGGTTTCACCTTTGTTTTGGTGAACAGGGGTTCAAGCAAGGATGTCCAGAAGCTCGCAGTAGCGAAGCCCACCAGGCTTACCGATACGTTGGCGATGCGCCCGGAGAGAAAAAAAGAAATCCAATGAATTCCGACTATGATACCCGTGAGCAACAAGGCCCGCAGGTCGGTGGCCGTGACCCGGGGTGACCGACGCGTGACAACCAGGAAGAATGCCATGCCAATCGCGGCAAGGAGGGTCCTGCAAAAAACCATTTCCACGGCCGGCAAGGTCACCAGTTTGCCGAGGATGCCGGTAAAGCCGAACAGGATTACAATGAAATGGAGCCTGAAGAAGTCCGGGGTGCTGATCTTCATCGGGGGGTGAACCGGTAAAGCACAAGAGAGACAACCGTAAAGATAAAATTCGGCGTCCAGGCAGCGAGGAATGGATTCAAGCCCCCTGTTTCCGCAAATCGTCGGGTAAGCAGGAAGAACAGGATAAAGATAAAGGCCAGCACAAAGCCGAGAGCGATCTGCAAACCGGTGCCGCCGCGACTCTTTCGTGAGGCCACGGTGACGCCCATGAATACGAGGATGAATGTGGTGAATGGAGCTGCCAGGCGAATGTGGCGCTCAACTTCGTACATCGCCACTCCCGCTGCCCCGCGAAACTTGAGCTTCTCAATGTGCTCGGACAATTCCGGCGTTGTCATTCCCTCATAGCTTCGCTCCTGCGCTTCGAAATCTTTCGGCGAGATGACCAGCGCGGTATCCAGTCGGTCTCCGTAGGTGACGAATGTTTCCGGGTTGACCCGCGAAGTAGTAAATACCTCGTTCACAAGGTGGCGTTTCCACGTCTTGAGGATCCACGTGTGCTTGGTGGTATCCCAGGCAATGTTGTCTGCCGTAAGCTTCTCTATGAGAATGTTGTTCTCAAATCGCTCCAGGCTGAACTGGTAACCTACGTTCGTGATGTTGTTGTAATTCTGGATGAAGAGGTAAACCTGCGGAGCTACCTGCAGGTGAATGTTCCGGGCATCAAAGAAGTACCGGTTGTTGAAGTATTGTAGTTCGAACGACAACCGCGATTTTGTGGCTCGCGGAATTACCCATCCGTTGAACAAGAAACTGAGCGATGCGACGACACCCGCTGCGATGAAGTAGGGAACAAGGAATCGGCGGAAGCTCACCCCGCCGCTGAGAATAGAAATAATCTCTGTGTGCCCCGCCATCCGCGAGGTGACGTAGATAATGGCAATGAATATAGTGATGGGGGTAATGAGACCGGTGACCCATGGGATGAAGTCGAGGTAGTACCCCAGCACCGCCTGCGTGTCCAGGTTATTCTTGGCGAACTTGTCCATCTTCTCCGTGATATCGATCACCGTGATGATGGCCATGAGGATAAGCACGACGAAAAAGAAGGTGGCCAGGACCCGCTTGAGGATGTATTGGTCGAGGATCTTCATTTACAGTCTTGTTGAAACAGCCTTTGTCATTACTTCTTTCCAGCTGCGGAAGGTTCCAGCCTCAATTCGGGTGCGGGCCTCCCGTACCAGCCACAGGTAAAAGGTAAGATTGTGAAGGGTAGCAATTTGCGCGCCTAAAATCTCTTTACTGATGATCAGGTGTCGCAAGTAGGCTTTGGAGTGGGCGCTGCTGGCATACCCCCCCAGCGCGGGGTCGATGGGGCTCAGGTCGTCTTTCCATTTTTCATTGCGAATGTTAATGATCCCCTGCGAAGTGAAGAGCATGCCGTTGCGTGCGTTGCGGGTGGGCAGCACGCAGTCGAACATGTCGACCCCCAGGGCGATTGCCTCCAGCAGATTCTCTGGGGTACCCACGCCCATGAGGTACCGTGGTTTTTCGGCCGGAAGGATGGAGCAAACGAGCGAAGTCATGGCATACATTTCGTCAGCGGGCTCTCCGACGGACAGTCCGCCAATGGCGTTGCCGGACATGCCGGCGGCCGCGATGTACTCGGCCGATTCCTTGCGCAAATCCGGGTAGGTGCTTCCCTGCACAATGGGAAACAGGGATTGATCGTGCCCGTAAGCGGGAGAGGTTTCCTTCATCCGGCTCACACACCTCGTTAGCCAGTCATGTGTGATCTTCATCGACTTGCGGGCATAGGTAAGGTCGCAGGGATAGGGCGTGCACTCGTCCAAAGCCATGATGATGTCGGCCCCGATGGTCCGCTGAATGTCTATGACACTCTCCGGGCTAAAGAAGTGCTTCGAGCCATCGATGTGTGATCTGAAGGTGACTCCCTCGGAAGAAATCTTTCGGTTCTCGGACAGGGAGTAAACCTGGTAGCCCCCGCTGTCGGTAAGCAACGGCCCTTTCCAGTTCATGAACCCGTGCAGGCCGCCGGCTCGCCCGAGTAACTCAAGACCCGGCCGAAGATAAAGGTGGTAGGTGTTGCCCAGGATGATTTTGGCGCCAATGTCGGTGACCAACTCACGCTGGTGTACTGCCTTTACAGAACCTGCGGTGCCCACCGGCATGAATATGGGTGTCGGAATGTCGCCGTGCGCCGTGGAGAGCAACCCTGCCCGTGCATTCGAATGCGGGTCGCGCCCGGTGACCTGGAAATTCATGGCCACAAATATAGATCAAGGCAACGACCCGAACCTTCGTTGTTAACCTGGGGCCGGTTCACGCCTTAATTCGTCTATCTTTGGGGCTCTTTTTCAAAGGACGTGAATCCCTATTTTTTCATCATCGCCGAGACAGTCATCGCGATCCAATTGTTGTACCTGGCGCGCTTCCTGTTTGCTCTTTGGCGCAATCGTGATGTAAGCCCTCCTTCGACGCCCCCAGTCTCTGTTATCGTCTGTGGGCACGACGAAGAAAAGAATATCCGTGAACTGGTCCCACTGCTGCTCACGCAAGAGTACCCGGATTTTGAAGTGATCGTCGTGGAAGACCGGTCCAATGATGAGACGTACGATTACCTGCTGGAGATGAAAGATCATCCCCGGTTGAAAATCGTGCGTGTGAAGTTTCTGCCCGAGCACATCACCGGAAAAAAGTATGCGATCACGCTAGGCGTGAAAGCCGCGGCACATGAGTGGGTGCTTCACACTGATGCCGACTGCCGCCCCGAAGGCCCACATTGGATTCGCTCCATGGCAGCACAGATGAGCGCAGAAAAACAATTTGTCATCGGGTACTCTCCGTATTTTCGTGAATCCGGTCTACTAAACGACGTGATCCGTTTTGAGACGCTGGTCACCGGGATCCAGTACATGGGATTTGCACTTTTGAACAGTCCCTACATGGGCACGGGGCGGAACCTGGCTTACCGGAAGGACTTGTTTCTCGACTCAAAGGGATTTCTGAATCACCAGTCCGTACTTGGTGGCGACGACGACCTGTTTGTCAATCAGCACGCCAATCGTTCAAATGTAGCGGTCGCTCTCGGAGTCGACAGCCTGATGCACAGTTTCCCAAAGCGGACATGGCGAGCCTATTTGCACCAAAAAGTGCGACACCTGGCGGTCGGCAAGCGATACCGTCTGTGGGATCGGATTCGGCTCGGCCTCTTTTCCGCTACATGGATGCTGACGTGGCTCTTTGCGTTGCCGGTTGTGATTCAATCGCCCGCCGCAGCACCGTGGTGGGTTGGATTTGTTGCGCGTGAAGCGTTGCTGATGTGGTTGATCTACCGTGGCTCCCGGACGTTGGGGGACAGGTTTGAATGGTGGAAAACGCCGCTTTTAGATTTTCACTATGCCATTTACTATCTTGGAACGGGCCTTGCTGCATTGTTTTCGAAACGCATTCGATGGAAGATCTAGATAATCGCTTCTCCTCCAAAGCCCTGGAGGATTTCGAGCTGATCGATCGCGCGGTGGGTGGTGACGACAAGGCCTTCGCCAAATTGCTCCAGCGGTACAAGCGTCCTGTGTACCACATGATTCTGAAAATGGTGCGCAACGTCGACGATGCTGAAGACCTGATGATCGAGTCGTTTGCCAAAGCCTTCCGCAGCCTTCACCGGTTCAAAAAGGATTTTACTTTCAGCACCTGGCTCTTCCGCATTGCGACCAACAACACGATCGACTTTATTCGGAAGAAGAAGATCAATACGCTCAGCATCGAGAACACCTACACCGACGACGACGGTCAGTCAGTTTCTATCGATGTGCCCGACCGCAACCTGGATCCACAGGAGGAAACCATAAAGCTCCAGAAAGAGGAACTCATGCAGGTGTTTGTGGGAATGTTGCCGGCGAAGTACCAGAAGCTGGTGAAGCTGCGCTACTTCAACGAACTTTCCTACGAAGAGATTGCCGTTGAACTCGACGCTCCACTAGGCACTGTGAAGGCACAGTTGCACCGCGCCCGTGAACTTCTTTATGATATGGTGCGGAGTAAGAAGGATCACATTTAGTCCATAGTCCATAGTCGATGGTCCATAGCGGTATTGCCATGGACTATGGACCATGGACTATCGACTTCTTGCTAATTGGCGTGCTCTAGCCAATGAATGACATTCAGCAAGAACTGAGGATTCTGCTTCGCATCCGGCGCATTCATTCCCATCTGTGTTTTACCACCCTGCAACTGTGCTGAGAACATGGCAGCTTCTCCGAAGACGACCACGCGCCCTTTCCCGAATTCCAGGCTCGCACCCTGAGAAAGGCCGGCCGCAGATCGAGTCGTTGTATTCTCTTTGAATTCCCAGGCCGTTTGGCACAGGAGGAGTTCGTACCGATCGTCAAGCACGACGATGGACTTTGCTTCCTTGGGCACATCGAATGCCTGCCCGGTAAAAGTGCGTAAGGTTGTCACCTGTGTTCCAGGAGCTGAGCCGCTGGTCAATGGCCCATCCATCAAACCGTTTCCTGGCGTAAAGATGTCAGGCACACGAAGTGCGCCTCCCACTGCGGTTTCCCCTCCTTTGCGAAACGCGAATCCATTGTAGAAAGTGAATCCAAACCGGGCGGCGAGTTTCTCCGACGCACCGGGGAAGGGCATGTGATCAGCTATGAGAAACAGGGAGCCCCCAGCCTTCACCCACAAGACAACCGCCTCGATTTCCTCGTCAGTAAACGCGGAAGGCGTGGGCAACGTCCATTCCTCCTGGTTCGTAACGTGGAGGGCATTGGCAATAACGAGGATTCGCGCCGGTTTAAGGGTTGCCGCTGAGAACTGGCTCGGGTTTCCGGCTACTCGGTAGCCGTCCTGCCGAACGAGTTTCACGAATGGGCGAAAGCGGCCGGTGGTAGTGTGAAAGTTGTAGTGTGCCTCATCTAGCAGGACCAAGGGACCCTTCCCCGCGGCGTACCGCGGCTTGGGAATGTCGTAGCTGAAAAGCGTATCGGCAAGCTGTTGACCAAACGAAGACAAGCTTGCGGATACAAACAAAAGGCAGAGGATCTTCATTTCTCTTCTATGGTCAGATAGATCTGTGCCCTCACCGGTTTTCCATCCGCGGTTACTCCCTCCACCACGACGCGATACAAACCGGCAAGGTCGGAGGCAAAGAATGATACCGTAGCGCTACCGTTGCCGTCGGTGTTTACGTCAGGGTTCCAGTAAATCGTCGACCGATAGTCGGTCTGGGTTTGGCCTTCTCTTGTCACACCGTAATCCGGCGCCTGGAACTTTCTGGTTTTTGCAAAACCCGGCAACTTGATGGTCTGAAAGTTCGGATCTGTTTTGTCGACGGAATTCCCGGTCTTTGTGTAAACCGATATTACACCGGCACCGCCCTGGGCGCCGTACAATACGTTTAGCCGGGCGGTAAACTCAATGGACTCGATGGTATTGAAATCGATGGCCTGTAAAACATTTCCGGCATCACCCGCCATCGGAACATCGTTGATGGTCACCAGGGGGCTTGCAGATTGAGTGAACGATTGACCCAAGGCGCGGGAATAATAAACTACCCCCTGCACTGGATTGACTACAAGTCCAGGCACTTTGCCGACGAGGGCGTAAAGAAGGTTGCCGCTATTCACATTGAGTTGGCTGGCGGTCAACGTATGATCCGCCATACCATAGGGACGTCGTTTAAATCGTTCTTCTCTCTCGGTTTGTTCCCGTGAACCCTTCACCTCGATGGCCTCAAGCAACTTGCTGTCTTTGGGTACTTCGTATTCGGAATATATCCTCTGCAAGGAGCCAACGGCCACAATGGTCGCATCTGGCGCCGGTTTGAGTTCCAGGGGCGGAACCTCCCTGGGAAGGATCAAGACCTTACCATAGGGTTTGCCCTTGGCCTTGTCGGATTTGTACGAGAACTGGGCACTGTCAGTAAACTGAAGCCCGGTCTGCCAAAATCGACCGTCGTCATCTGTCTCGGCATTCAACACATCGCCAGTCTTCCACTGGATGAAACTTAGCTGTGTCTTCTCACCAACTCCCTTGTTGTTGAGGAACTGCCCGTAGAAACTCACGCCGCGTTCGATGCGATTCTTAAGCTCGCCGATTTGGGGAATTTCTGCATTGGCAATCGGGAATAAGTTTGCAATCGTCTTCTCGCCGGGGAGAGGGATAACCTGGGCCGCGTCAGTAACTGAAACGGACAGGTTGGTCGGCAGCGGCTCTTCTCCAGGCAACTTGATTTCAAGTGTAATCCGCTCGCGTGTTTTGTAACTCGCTTTCTGCGCTTTTACGGTCACCTTATCCATCACTACCACCGGTTCCCCCGAGGAAGCGACTTTGTCGGTCATCTTGAGGATGCGAAGTGGCTTGGTGAACAATCCGGAGTCGCCGAAATTAAGTCGAAGGTTAGTGTAAGCACGGAGGTAATACGTCCCCTCTGGGATCGAGTCAGGGAGGATAAAATCACCATAGCAGCGGCCGGCCTCAATCCGGAACATTTTCTCCACGAGGGCTTTTTTCTTTGCAGAGAGCAGTTCGACATACAAAACGTCACTGAGGGAGTCTCTCCACGCGGGTTGGTAGTAATTAATGTATGCCTTGAACCACAGGGGCTCGCCGGGATAGTAATAGGGCTTGTCGGTCTGGAGATAGATTTTCTCATAGAAGTACCGAAGGGCTTCCGCAAACGTCCGTTCGATGTCGCGAATGGGTTTGTAGTCCAGCGGGAGTTGCCACGAGAGTCCGCTCCGTCGCATTGGACCCTCCAAGGTGACAACCTGTGCATTGATCAGGATGCCTTGTGCATTCGCATCCATGGGCCCGGAAGCGGTAAGTGAAGTACGTTCAGTGCCCTGAAAATCCACTACGATTGTCGAAGCAAGAGTAATCCGTGAGTATCCTGCTGCGGCCGAGGGAATGGCGTTGAGCACGACCGGGCTGCCAGAGGGGTCAGTTGCCTTGAAGCCTTCTTCCTCAGTTTTGCCGGCAATGATGGATGAAACAAAGTGACGCAGCGAACCGCGGTAGACAGCTTGGCGGGTCCGTTCCACAGCCATGTTTTGGTTTACGTTCGATCCCTGGTACTCCTGGTAGTTGAAGGCTGCCTCCTGGATTTCCTGGAATTTGGTGGGTGAAAAGAAGGCAGTAATCCGGTAACCGGCATTGGGATATTCCAATACGACAGGGCCGGAGAGGACGCGGAATTTTCCATCCATGGCTTCCGTCTCCAGGTGCTGGCCTTCCGAAAGAAAAACGACGCCTTCGTCTACCAGCGCCTGGGTAAGGGCCGCGACTGACTCAGGTGTGCTCCTTCCTCGTTGTTTCTTTTCTGTGTCAGCGAAATTCAAGGATAGGGTGTACGAGCGGCCCGGGGCTACGCGCATCGGCGCGCGGTAGAGAACGAACCCTTTTTTATAGGCGACAATTTCATGAAGGCCGGGCTGAACGAGTCCGAGGTCAAAGTGACCGTAATCATCTGTCAGGGCACGGTAGGAACTGCGGTTGATGAAGATCTCGGCACCGATCACTGGTTTTCCATTGGGTGCACTGATGGTCCCGGATACTTGCCCTCGCAATTGGCAGGCCACCAGGCAGGCGAGAGCGACCAGGAATAAGCGAACCTTCATGATGGCACCCCTGATCTTCATTAAGAAATCGGTTCAGCTTTCAGTTCGCGCTCGTTGATCTTGCCATCGACAACGTCCACGAAAAATGATTGAGCTTTAGGATTCGAGCTGACGCAGCGCACCATGGTTTCGTTCTCGAAATAAATACCTGATTGGTTGTCGCAGGCATAGCCGGGTGCAAGTTCTTTGCTAAGAATCAGCTTGTGGTAGAAAGGCCGTCGCTGTTCCTCGGCGCGATAATGCGGACAATGAGAGCCTTTGATCCACCCCAGGCAATTGACTATGCTGAGTTCCTTTGGCCTTGAGTCTGTCGTGCCATTATCAAACCAGCAGAGGGAGCCGGCGCTGGCCCCCGCCATGAGCACGCCGGCGTCATACGCTTTGCGCAGCGCGAGATCGATCCCCTGGCTACGCCAAATCGCCATCATATTTAGTGTGTTGCCACCGCCAACGATCACGGCGTCCATCTTCATTAGCGTCTCTTCGAATGATTCCTTGGTCGTGTAGGATGCGATGAAGACTTTCATCACGTGCGGACGGAGGGGGAGGCCCTCCACCAAAGCATACCAGCTCGTAATGCTCACCAGGCTGTCGCCGGTGGCTGTGGGCACAAAGCAAACGTGAGGGTTTTCCTTTCCCGTCAGCTTGATGAGGTAGTTCAGAATCGCCTTGTCTGTGCCCCCTCCCCAGAGGAAAATTTTGCGGGCGGCGGGAGCGGATGTGGCCAAATCGATGGCATTCTCTTTTTCTAGGGTGCCGGCCACCGCGGGCAATCCCACCACAGCGGGCAGGCCCAGGCTGGACACCGATTGAATAAAGGTTCTGCGTTTCATTGGATTAGGGAATTAACGTGTACCGAAAGTTAAAAGATATGTCTCGTAGGTTAATCTATGCTAATATGAACGGTTTTTGGGCCCTCCCGTCGGACCACGTAGCTTGCAATCATGAGCGCGTCCGGAGCTGAGATTGTTTTCAAATACTTCCCCGACCTCACCGTAGAGCAACGGCGGCAGGTGGGAGCACTTGGCGGGCTTTACGGAGAATGGAACGAAAAGATCAACGTCATCAGTCGCAAGGACATCGAGAATCTCTACGTCAACCACGTGCTGCACTCATTGGGGATTGCCAAGGTGATTCAATTCCTGCCTGGTGCTGAAGTACTTGACGTGGGCACTGGTGGCGGATTCCCGGGAATTCCCCTGGCCATACTTTTCCCAAAGACTAGGTTTCACCTCGTTGATTCTATCGGGAAGAAAATCACGGTGGTAAAGGAGGTGGCCAACGCGTTGGGCTTGACTAACGTAACTGCCGAGCAAATTCGTGCCGAGCAGTTGAAGGAGAGGTATGACTTTGTGGTGAGCCGTGCAGTGACCCAGATGAAGGAGTTTTATGGTTGGGTGCACAACAAAGTGAAACGGGAGTCGCATCACCCCATCGACAATGGGATTCTTTACCTGAAAGGTGGAGACCTTGACGAAGAATTAAATCAGCTCAAGCGACCCTACAAGCTCTATGACCTGACCAACTATTTCACAGAGTCTTTTTTCGAGACCAAGAAGGTGGTGTACATTCCAATTTAAGGTGTTGAAGTGTTAAGGTGTTGAGGTTGGCTTCTAACTCCTAACTCCTAACTCCTAACTCCTAACTCCTCCTCCTTCATCATTCCCAGCATCATCGTCCTAACCTGATCCTTCAAAGCCGGCAAATCCGCATTGGTCATTCCTTCCGTTGGTATTTCAGATCCAATTCTAATAGTGATCGTTCCCGGCCTGATGAAAAAGCGTTTCGGGGGCATCAGCTTTCCACCGTTGAGCATTACCATCGGAAGGACCGGTTGTTGCATTTCAATGGCGATTCGGAAGCCGCCGTCATGGAATGGCTGCAGCGGTTCGGTGGTGCGGTTTTGGGTGCCTTCGGGGAAGATGAAGACCGAGATGCCGCGACGAAGAACGCTCTTCATGTGTTCCATGCTACGGCGCCTGCTCTCATTGCTCGACCGGTCCACCATCACACTGGCATTTCGAATGATCCATCCGAGAACGGGGATCTTGAGCAATTCCTTCTTGGCGAGGATGCGTACCTGTCGGGGCACCGTAAGGCAAATGCCTGGGATGTCAAGGTAGGAGGTGTGATTGCTGAGGTAGATGTAGGCCTTCCCCGGGCGGATGTGCTCACGGCCGTGGATACGATAAGGGATCCGGTTGAGGAGACTGAAAGTTTGGGCCCACAACTTCAGAAACCAAAAACCAAAATCGCCGAACCGGTCGCCAAGGAGAAAAGGGATCAGGATGCCGGGCAGATAAAGAATCATGAAGAAGGTGAAGACAAAAAGCACCCAGGCGATGTACAGTTTTGAGAAGAAGGAGCGGAGGAGTTTCACGATAGATGTGGCAATCGCACAAGTAAGTGAAGATTTCGCTAATGGTGAAGAGGTGAGTTTTTGTAGGTTCCATTTCAGCACTAAAGGGAGAGGTTTGTACCCCTGTCTTGCCCCGGCATTTAATGCCGGGGCAAGGATAGAAGGCGGAGCACGGGTTTGCCCGCTCTCAGGCGAACTTTAACAGCGTCACCACCCCTGTAATCAGCACCAGACAAAGCACAACAAGTTTAAACTGCCGGTCGGAGAAGCGTGTAAGGATTTTTTTGCCAATGTAAGTTCCAGCCAGGCTGGCGGCGAAGAGGAATGGAATGAGGTAAAGATCTTTCACCAGGATGTAGCCGTTGAGGGAATATACCGCTGTACGGCTCAGGTCGATGCCCAGGTCGATGAGTGCTGATGTGGCGATGAAGGTTCCCTTGGGGAGGTCGTATGCGGCGAGCGTAATGCCACGGATAGCGCCACCGGTGCCCAACAAGCCGGCGACCAGGCCGGAGAGTGCGCCACCCGCAGCAGAGTTGGTGCCGGTGGGCTTAAGCGCCACATCACGCAACGCGAGGAAGAGCAAGCTTACCGCGATGAGAAAGACAGATAGTGCCACCTCAAGCAGAGGTGCTTCAACGAAACGGGTAAGCCAGGCGCCCAGTATTACAAAGACGACTGCCGGTATTCCGAAGTAAAGTATCAACCGGCGGTCGACGCCATGCCGGAACAAGCCGATCTTGATCACGTTGCTCGACACATGGAAGACGGCTGTGATACCGAGGACGGAATGGAAGTCAAGGAAGTATCCGGCGATGGGCACGAAGAACAAGGAAGAGCCGAACCCTCCTACCGTTCCGAAGATTTCGGCAAGCAGCGCCAGGAGGATGAAATAGAAGAGGTTTTCCGGTGTCAAGGACAGACGTGATCGCCCCCGAATATCTACAAAACCGCGTCAGTGCATGATTTCACGTGGTTTTGCTAATTATTTAATTTATTGATAAACAATAAAACTTTATTGATATTTGATCGTTAATTACCAAAAAACGATAAATAATATGGAGGATCGATCAAAAAGCAGAACCCAGACGATTCTGGTTGTCATGAATGTGCTATGCTGGCTTGCATTCTTTGGTCTGATGTTGGATACCGGAGGCACGTTGTTCTCCTACGTCCTGAGCTTGTTCAACCCGGAGGCGGCACGAGGGATGTACCCTGGTGTTGATCTCTACACGCTTAGCCAAGTGGACTTCAAGCATTACACAGCCGGAGTACTGTTGCGTGCCAGCGTGTCGGGGTTGAAGGGGTATGTGTTTTATGTGATGATCCAGGTACTGAACACGGTGAACCTGGCCAATCCTTTCACCATGCCTGTGGCGGTGAACCTCCAAAAGATGAGCTACCTCGCCTTGGCCGCTTGGGCATTAGGCGTTATCCAGTCGGCTCATAGCAGCTGGGTGATGGACAATACCGGCTGGAAGTTGCAAGAATTCTACTCCGCTGAATTTTTCCTCATGGCTGGACTCGTGTATATCATCTCGCAGGTATTCAAACGCGGTGTCGAATTACAGGAAGAAAAGGAATTGACGGTTTAAGCCATGGCGATCACCGTAAACCTCGATGTCATGATGGCGAAGCGCAAGATGTCGCTCAACGAACTCTCCGAAAAGGTAGACCTGACTTTGGCCAACCTCTCCATCCTGAAAACCGGCAAAGCAAAAGCAATCAGGTTCAGCACGCTTGAAGCGATTTGCAAGGCTCTCGATTGTCAACCAGGGGATTTGCTGGAACATAAAAAATAGTTGACAGAGACACCGACCCACAGACGCACCGACACGTCAACCCTGTAGATTGGGTGACCACCGCAAAGGCACAAAGACGCAAAGGGCCGCAAAGTCACCGATCTACTGATCTACTGCTCTCACCGACCTACCGTTCATATTTCCAGTTCCTTCCCTTCCCCTCCGAAATCCACTCAATCGAAGTAGCCAACCGTTTCTCACGAGTCGCATCCGTCTTGGCCTCAGTCAGCCACTCGACATAATCCTTCTTCTTCGAATAGGAGAACCCATCGAAGTATTCTTTCGCCAATGAGTTTTTCGACAGCGCTTTCTTGAAATCTGTGGGTACGACGAGGGGCTTGCGTGGCCCGGTGGGTTTGGGGCGCGACAACTTGAAGCCATCATCATTCAACCGGCAGGCTTCCTTGACATACTTCTTGATGGTGGCATCAGACGGGAGATCTTTCAAGCTGGTGATCCGGCCGAAATTGCCCATGGCCGTTTCGCCAACAGGGGATAACTTCTTGTCGAAGTCCTTCATGTACTTGCCAAGCCAGAATCCAAAAATGCAATGTTCCTTGAACGCTCCCATGCCGCACATCATGCCTTTGTAATCGAAATGGGGTTGACCCCATTTGATCGTCTCCACTACATCCGGACAGGCCTCGTGCACCACCTTGCGGAGGTGGTTGAGGATGGGCTTGGCAAAGTCGGGCTTCCTGGCGATGTAGGCGTCTATGCGTTTGTCTTTCGTGCTCATGCTGAATCTTTTTGTCCCAAAGAAAACCAGTTTCCGGAATCATCCTTGAAGAGGGCCTCCAGTCCGTAAAATTCCTTCTTGGGAGGCTTTGAGAATACCACGCCCTTGGCTTTTAACTCTTCGTAGGTGGCGTAGATGTCTTTGCATTCGAATACGCCAAAACCGAAGGTGCCTTTCTTCACCAGTTCCCGCATTTGCTCGGCCGCCTCTTTCTTGAACATCATTCCTTCCGAGATGGCCATCAGGGAAATCTCCAATTCAGGCTGGTCGGGAGGCGTCACCGTAAGCCACCGCATGCCGGGTCCCATAGCGGCGTCGGTGTGGACTTTGAAGCCCAGTTTGTTGACATAAAAGTCGTAAGCGCTGTCCTGGTCCAGGACAAATACGCTCACATGGTTCATGCGAGTGATCATGGTTGTTTGTTTTATCTGTCCGAAAGATGGCGGACAGCTGGCCCTTGGCCTTTCTTCAAAATTGCTTTTCTACTCCACCCGTTCTGGTCGGCAAAACAGCCCGGGATGAAAGCAAGCGGATTGGCCGATAGATTCTCCTTTCTGGCCATTTGCTGTTCCTGCCAGGCGGATGGAGTTTCACCTGTGGCCCGTTTGAACCACCCGCTGAACGTGCTGAGGCTATCAAAGCCAACGCGGTGACAGACTTCTGAAACGGCGATGCCCTGGCTAAGAAGTAATCCGGCCTGTTCAAGGCGAACGCGCGAAAGGTATTGATGCGGCGTATGGCCGTAAACCTTGCGGAAGAGCCGTAAGAAATGAAACCGCGAGAAACTGGCCTCGCCGGCGATCGCGTCGAGATCAACAGGCTCGGCGAAATGCTGGTCGATGTAAATCTTGGCCAGCACAATGCGCCGGTACAAATAAACCTTGGGATACTCGTCCCGTTCCACTTAAGTCCCTAGGAAAGGAACTTCGTCACCCCTGGCACGGCGCAAGCGTAGAGCCCGTTGGCGTCCGGCTTCGACGGCATGTCAGCATCCCACGCATACCGGGAAGGCTGCAGGGAAATACCGGAGTTGAGCGCTTTTTCAAATTCAACGACCTGGCCTGAGTAGGTGGCCATTCGACCGAGGATCGCCGTCATGGTGCTGCGGGCCCCGTTCTCAGCGTCAGCGAACTTGTACTCGCCTTTGGCAATGGCCTCGAACAACTCGTCATGCTCGACTTGGTAGGGATCCGGCTCATTCGTTTTGTTGTACTGGTATTGATGCACGGTGTTTCCTTTCCGATCTGTGATCCGGCCGGAGTCGCAGGCAATTGAGCCTTTAGTCCCTACAATCAGTTCATCTACCCGGCTCAGCGTGCCTTTGATGTGGCGGCACTGGCTGTTCATGATGGTGCCGTCGGCGTATTGGAATTCAACATAGTGGTGGTCGAAAATCTCTCCGTATTCCTTGCCCTTGCGCACCTCGCGGCCTCCCATGCCCTGGGCCTTCACGGGGTATCCGCTCATAAACCAGTTGATCACGTCAATGTTGTGGATGTGCTGCTCAACAATGTGATCGCCGCAAACCCAGTTGAAGTAGTACCAGTTGCGCATCTGGTATTCCATTTCCGTCATGCCCGGCTTGCGGTCTTTTACCCACACGCCGTCGTTGTTCCACCAGGCTTGCGCTGAAACGATGTCGCCGATCATTCCGTCTTTGAATTTCCCGTAGAGTTCCCGGTAGGACTTCTGGTAGTGACGTTGCAAACCGACAACGACGTTTAGTTTTTTCTGTTTGGCCACTTGTGCTGCATCGAGCACCCGCTTGATGCCTGCAGGATCGGTTGCCATTGGTTTTTCAACAAATGCGTGCTTGCCCTGCTTCACCACCTCTTCGAAGTGAAGCGGGCGGAAGCCGGGCGGTGTGGTTAGGATCACCACATCGGCCAGCGGAATAGCCTTCAGGTAGCCATCGAAGCCTGTAAACTTATGCTCTTCTTTTACGGCCACGCGCTTTTTCACGCTGCCAGCCACCCCGGCAACATCGCTCAGGTCGTCGGACATCAGGTGGTTGTAACATTCATCGATGCGGTCGCGGAACGCATCGGCCATGGCTACGAGCTTCACGTTCTGCTTGGTGAGCAGCGCCTGGAGCGCTGCGCCGGTACCTCGTCCGCCGCAGCCGATGAGGGCCACCTTGATGGTGTCGTCGGCAGATGTGTTGTAATGGCTGGCCTCGGAGACCAGAGGGAGTGTCATCAATGAGCCTGCAGCGAGCGCAGATTGCTTAATGAACGTCCGGCGGCTTTTGTTTTGATTTTTCATGACCATGATTGTTTAACGGGCATTCTAAGATAGGACATTATTTAAGGTAGCGGGCGTAGAATTCTTCGATCTCCGAAGCAGAGGGTTGTTGTGCGGGCCTGACAACACGGAACCCCACAAACATGCCGTCAGTCATCCACCAACGGCTTTTTGGGATCTGCGGGTCGCGCTGGTTCCACCTTGGTTCAGATGGGATGCGATTGGAACAACGAAGCTGGTTCTGCGGATCGAGATAGGAACCTCCGCGAACCGTTTTTGGATAGTGACCCGCCGGGACTATCATCGGATCCTTTTTCGCGATCGTTGCATAGGAGGTTGCATCATATTGATCCAGGGTCCACTCGCTCAGGTTGCCCAACATGTCGAAGAGACCCCAGGCGTTGGGTTTCTTCTGCATGACCAGTTGAAATTTTGCGTTGCTGTTATCGGCGTACCAACCTGCTTCCGTTACGCCCGCTGGGTCTGTTTTGGTTTCGCCGGCCTTACATGCATGCTCCCATTCCGCTTCGGTCGGAAGTCGATAAAAGACCCCGGTCTTTGAATACAGCCATCGGCAATACATCAGCGCTGCCTGCTGGCTCATGCTATTGGCCGGGTGATTGGGTTCACGACCCATGCCCCACGTAAGGTCAATGTATTGGGGAGTAGCACGGGTGATGCCATCCATGTTCTTTACCTGCGGCACTGAAGTATCCCTGAAGTAGGCATCCCATTCCGCAAAAGTTACTTCGTGCTGACCGATCCAATAAGGTGACAACGCCACTTCAGCGACGGGGCGTTCATCGTTGTCGGCGAGAACGCTTTTGCTGCCCAGGGACACAGAACCTGCGGGAACATAGACCATGGTAAACGACGCGCCGGATCCTGGAATCTTCTGGTCGTAATTTTTTCCCGGCTGAGCGACAACGGGGATCAGCGCCAACGATAAACCAATACAAATACAGTGACGCAGGGGTACGGTTGGCATGATTTCAAATGTAGCGGACAAACCGTACTTTTCCGCATGGCGGAAATTCCTCGTCGACTGGTGCAATGGATCGCGGCAGCCACAGTTTTGAGGCTGATCGTCGCCGGCTTGCTCGAGTTCGGAAACGATGAGGCCTACTATTTCCTTTACGCACTCGATCTTCAGCCAAACTATTTCGATCATCCGCCCGGAGTGGCGCTTCTTATCCGGCTCACCACCCTCAATCTCTGGCTCACCGATGAGTTTTTCGTCCGGCTAGGCGCGATAGCTTGTTCGGCAGCGGGAACTGTGTTGATCTATCGGCTCGGCACTGTGTTGAAAAACGAGCAAACAGGATGGTTTGCCGTGATTCTCTACACGGCCAATTTTTATACGTCGCTGATAGCTGGGACGTTTATCATACCCGATAGCCCGCAAGTGGTTGCCTGGTTGGGAGCGTTGCTGGTTATGCACTCCCTGTTAACCGTGCCCAGCGATGAGCGGGCACCGACACCAGCGTGGGTTCTTTTCGGCGTGTTGGCAGGAGTTACCGTACTGTGCAAAGTGCACGGGGTTTTTCTGTGGGTGAGCCTTGGACTTTACATTCTTCTATTTGAGCGCAAGCGACTCAAAGATCCCGGGCTCTACATTTCCGCCGTGGTGACAGCAATCATTATCAGCCCCATTCTCATCTGGAACATTCAGAATGACTTTATCACGTTCCGTTTTCATGGCGGACGTGTAGAGATACAGGACACCTGGATTCACCTGGACTATTTTTTCCAGGCCATTATTGGACAGCTGATCTACAGTAACCCGGTGAACGCCGTGTTGATTATTCTCGCGGCAATGAAGATTCGTCAGCTGAATTTTCTGCCGGAAGCCTCCTTGCGCTTTGTCCTGGTAAACGGGCTTCCGCTAATTGTTGTAGTCACTGTGATGTCGCTCTTTAACCAGATGCTGCCACATTGGAGCGGCCCCGGGGTTATGGTGCTCACGCTGCTGGCGGCGGCATGGCTGGATGAAAAAACAGTGTTGTCTGAGAATCCAGCGGAACCGCGGGTACTGCGCATCAGCATTATTGCGGTCGTCTCGATAATCATCCTCACCGTGCTGGTGATCCAATTTTACCCCGGCACGTTTGGCGATCACAACAAACGAAAATTCGGTGATGGTGATTTTACGCTCGACCTTAATGGGTGGGGCCGCTTCTCGAAAGAATTCCAGCCGTGGCTGGCCGAACAAGAAAGATCAGGGAAAATACCGCAAAACCTCCCCATCGTTTCTAATAAGTGGTACCCTGCCGCACACATTGAATACTATGTCGCCACACCGATTCAACGACCCGTACTGGGTGTTGGCAATGCGGAGCACTTGCACCACTACGCCTGGCTGAATCGGCTGCGCCCCCGACTCGAAGCGGGTGACAGCGCCCTTTGCATCGTTCCGAGTAATTACCCGATGATTATGGAGAACACTTTTCTCCAAAGTTTTGAGTCAGCCTACCTGTTGAAAAACTTCTACAGCTACCGCAGCGGGCTCATGTCGAGATATTTCACGGTCTATCTCCTGATTGGGTACAAGAAGAATGACCAGGTTCATCAACTACCATATCTCATTGAACCGTAGGTCACCCTTCGACCCTTCGACAGGCTCAGGGCAGGCCGCTCTGTGTGACCAATACAAGAAACTGACAAACTACGTGATGAAGGTCTTGGTGTGGATACTGGTGATGGGGATTTGTTCAATGACATCGAATGGTCAGTCGATGGTTCGCTCCATCGAAGGCATTGACAGCGGCTACGTGATGGCATTCGCTCGCAAGAATGATATCCGGATGCACTTCACTTCTCAGCGATACCTGCTACAGTATGGATCTACGAAGGAAGGCAATACAGAATCCGGCCTGTTCAGCAACGTAACAGAATTGCTTGGGGGCGGCCTTACTTACAAGTTCATCGACCTTGATCTCGCGTTCTCATTGCCCAATTCACGGGTGATTTCGACGGGGGTTCAAAACTTGTCACAGTTTCGTCTCTCCGGTACCTACTCTGCTCGACGGTGGACCGTGCGCGGATATTGGCTGCAAAGTACAGGCCTGGTGGCTGCGGACGCTTCCGGCCAATTCATCTCAGGCCCGTCCGTGGACGTGTTGAATATTGGTCTCCCCTTTACATGGTATTTCAACTTTCGGAAGTACTCCTTTCGCGCGCCAGCCTTCCAGAATGAACTCCAGCGGCGAAGTGCTGGATCCCTGTTGCTACGGCTGGAGCCATTCTTTCGACGGCTGGGCGTGGGTACACCCCTCGTACCGCCCGGGGAGGACTCCCCATCGAAGTACGGTGAGCAAGCAGGCCTCAAGTACGTTCATGCACCGGGCTTCGTCCTTCAACCAGGGTATGGCTATACCTGGGTGGGTAACGACGGGAGGTGGTTTATTGCACCGATGGCGTTCACCGGCCTCGGCTTGGCTATCAATGACTACAAGGGAAACGGTGGGGGAAAGACAAAACTCAATGTTGAGTGGAAGGGATCAGCAACTTTGTCTGCCGGTTACAACGGACCCCGATGGTACGCGTCGTTGCGGTCATCTTACGAGGTGAATTATTTCCTCCTGGATCCCTCGTACTTTCTCACCACCGATTTAAAGTTGGTGTTCACCGTTGGGTACCGGTTTAATGCTTTTGAGAAGTTTTTGCCGGAGACTTTATTTTGAGTAGGGGCGCCGAGCGGAGCCGAGGCGACCCACCTCTATCAACCGAAGCCGTCATGCCGAGCGGAGTCGAGGCACCAGGCGGCGGTGTCATCCTTCGACCCTTCGACTTCGCTCCCTCCTACGCGAGGCGCTACAGGCAGGGCAGGCAGCTCAGGATGACGGCGTAGTTCGCGAATTTGTCACGTCAGGCTTCGTCTGCGCTCAGCCTGACTGAACTCCCGCGATTCGGAGGCACCAGGTCATCCTTCGACTTCGCTCAGGATGACGGCGTAGTTCCCGTGTCCGTTCATCCTTCGGCTCCGCTCAGGATGAACGCGTTATCCTCGCCATGTAAAACCCATCGAACCCCTCCGAAGGCATCAGCGACTGCTCCTCGTCGAGCTTGAACTTTCCTCCGGAAGCTTCGATGAACTGTTTCACCTGCGCTTCATTCTCCGAGCCTAGGATGCTGCATGTGGAGTACACCAGTTGTCCGCCCGGCTTCACCATCTGGGAATAACCCGAAAGGATCTCCCGCTGCTCCACTTTTACCTTGTCTATGAACTCGGGAGATAGTTTCCACTTCGCATCGGGGTTACGCCGCAACACACCAAGTCCTGAGCAAGGGACATCAAGAAGTACGCGATCGGCGGAGCTTTCCAACCGTTTGATCACTTTGGTAGAGTCAATCACTCGCGTTTCAACCATGTTGCTGACTCCGGCACGCCGGGCGCGCTTCTTTAGCTCGTCCAGTTTCCAGTCTTCCGTGTCCATGGCGATGATTCGACCTTTGTTTTGCATGAGCGCGGCAAGGTGTAGTGTTTTGCCTCCTCCGCCTGCGCACGCATCGATCACTCGCATTCCTGGTTTGGCCTCCAGGAAAGGAGCGATGCGTTGTGAGCCAGCATCCTGAACCTCAAAGAGCCCGTCCTTGAATTCTTGCAGCGTGAAAATGTTCTGCCGTTCGCCAAGCACGAGCGCATCGGGAGCTGCGGTGAGCGTTTCGGTCTCAATTCCTAAAGCCTTCAGTGTAGTCTTCAATACATCCCTCGTGGTTTTCACCGTGTTCGCCCGGATTACAAGACGTGCCTTTTCGTTGAGGGCGTGGAGTTCGGGTTCCCAGCGTGCGCCAAGTTCTTTCTCACCCAGCTGGTCCAGCCAATCCGGGATAGATTCACGAATCGCGCGATTGGATTGCACCTCCGCCAATCGTTTTTCTAAACGCTTAGCCTTGATGTTCCTGAACCCTTCCCAGTCCGGAAGGTCTATTTTGTTCATCACGCACCACGCGCCGAGCAGGGGCCAGGGATCATTGTCGGTAGTCTCCGTGATTTCGACATACAACCGGTGCCAGCGCACGATGTCGTAAGTGACTTCAGCGATGAAACGCCTGTCACGCGAACCCCACTGGCGGTCTTGCTTCAGCGACCGCTCGATCACTTTGTCGGCGTAGCGTTTTTCTAAAAATATCTCTTCGAGGTTCGTGATTACTGCCTCGGAGAGGTTTCGATGTAGTTTCATTTCTTCCACAAACATAGCTGAATTGCTGTTCTGTGGCCCCGCGATCAAGTGCTTCGACTCGCTCGCCTGAGATGAATTGTCCGCCAACTATCATTGCCCCGGCATTTAATGCCGGGGCAATGATAGGGCGTCCCGCCCGATCGCTGCACTCTTTCTTATTGGGGAAATCCCACTCACCTTGCTAACTTGATCACCTCTATGCAACGGAGAAGCTTTATCCAACAAGCCATTGCCGCAACGGCGGGCACACTACTTTTTCAGCCCTCTTTTGCTTCTTTGGCTGCGCCGACATTCAAGATGAACTACGCCCCCCACGACGGCATGTTCAAGAACAGTGGCGGCGCCGACTTCATCGACCAGATCCGCTTCATGCATGAACAGGGCTTCAGGGCCATTGAGGATAATAACATGCTCAAACGCCCGGTTGCCGAACAGGAAAAGATTGGAAGTACGCTCGGCCAATTGGGCATGACTATGGGCGTATTCGTTATCGAAGGCGGCGACAACTGGAAGACCTCACTAACCACCGGGAAGCCCGAGTTTATCGACACGTTCGTCAAGACTTGCAAACTCAGCGTGGAGACTGCAAAGCGAGTAAACGCAAAGTGGATGACGGTGGTGCCGGGGTACTTTGCTCGCGAGATTCCGATGGGCATCCAGACTGCGAACGTAATCGAGGCCTTGCGCCGCGGGGCTGAGGTCTTTGAACCGCACGGATTGATCATGGTTATGGAACCCTTGAGTGACAACCCGGACCTGTACCTCCGGTTTTCAAGCCAGACCTATGAGATCTGCAAGGCGGTGAACAGCCCTTCTTGCAAGATTCTGTTCGACATGTACCACATGCAGCGCAACGAAGGCGACCTGATCAACAACATGGACCGCTGCTGGAACGAGATTGCCTATTTCCAGATTGGCGATAATCCCGGCCGGAAGGAGCCGGGAACCGGTGAACTCAATTACAAAAACGTGTTCAAGCATATATATGACCGCGGCTACCGCGGGGTGATGGGCATGGAGCATGGGAATTCAGCTCAGGGGAAAGAAGGGGAACAGGCGGTAATAGCTGCGTACCGCTCAGTGGACACGTTTTGATTTGAAAATTTGAAAATGGAAGGAATCTGCCATCGACTGTTCCTCCGGCCCTCCTAAAACCTGGAACCTGAAACCTGAAACTTGGAACCACTCTCTATGAAAAACACCCTATTTATCTGTCTACTCTTCGTTTCGATGCAGACGTCTGCACAGTTCGGAGACATGATGAAGAAGCAGCTCGACAAGGGCAAGAAGGCTGCGGAGGTCAGCGTAGAAGGCGAGCGGGCAAAACTCGACTCATCCGACTTCAACTATGCCATTTCCGTGATCGACAACTCAGGGATGATGGACATCCGCGACGCGGGCGAAGTGGCGTTGAAGACGGTGAGCTCTGTGAACAGTATTACCAAGAGTGCCGACGAGAAAACACCGAACATGCGTTGCCGCGACTTCCTGGACATCGCAGAGAAATTCTACGAGACCCGTACTTATCCCGCGGCCGAGGCGGCTTTCATCACCGCAAAGGCAGCCTACGAAACGGAAGGGATTACCAGTGATATCAACTACAGCAAGGTCCTTGCGGACCTGGGCTTGCTCTACGCTACAATGGGCCGTTTTGAACTGGCTGAGAAATACACTACTGATGCGATGGCCAAGCGGGAAAGTACCCCTGGTAAGAACAGCAAGGCCTATGGCGCTTCGCTTAATAACCTGGGCGTGTTGAAAGGGGACCTTGCCCACTACCGGGAGGCGGAGGTAAACTTCGAAGAAGGTCTCAAGACCATTGGACAAAGAGTAGGCTTGGAATCCCAGGAATATTCCATCGTGCTGAACAATCAGGCAATCCTGTTTTCCGACATCGGTCGGTATGATGCCGCCATCGACAACCTGAAGAAGGCCTCTGCCATACTTGACAAACTGCAGAAGAAAAGCATGCGCAACCAGGTGGGATTCAAATCAAACCTGGCCTTGTTGTATCAGCAGACCGGCAAACTCGCTGATGCCGAAACGATCTACCTCAGCCTGGAAAAATCATTGGGGAGCAACAACCCCTACTATGCCGGCGTGCTGAACAATCTCGCCCTGCTCTATATACAAATGGGCAAGCTCGACAAAGTGGAAGGGTACCTCCAGAATTCTGCCAATGTGTACAAGAGCAAGTTTGGCGAGCAGAATCCCAACTACGCCAAGGTGCTGAGCGACCTTGGGAATTTCTATAGGATGCAGAGCAGGATGGATGAAGCGGAAAAAAATCTGCAACAGGCGCTAACCATCCGGACCACCGCGCTGGGAGAAAACCACCCGGACTATGTGAAGTCACAGGAAGACCTTGGAGTACTCTATTGGAAGAAAGGCGACGTCGCAAAGGCCAACGAGTTCTACACGGCGGCGATGAACAAGTCCATGGACTTCATCAATCGCTACTTCCCGCCGATGAGTGAGGCAGAGAAGACGAAATACTGGGATGTACTCCAGCCACGGTTCCAGCGCTTCTACAATTATTGCCTTGATCAGGGCGCGACGAACCCGGCATTGCTTCAAACACTGTTTGAATACCAGATGTCGGTGAAGGGATTGTTGCTGAACTCTACCAATAAAATCAAGCAAACCATTTTGAACAGCGGCGACCAGGCCCTTATCGACGAGTACCTTGCCTGGCTGGACAAGAAAGAGGCCCTGGCACGTTACTACGCTTTGTCGAAGGAAGAGTTGGCCAACCAGAAAGTGGACCTCGCTGCATTGGAAAAGGATGCCAACGATCGCGAGAAGTCTCTCTCGACAAAATCGACGGAGTTTTCGAAGGGGTATGCGGCAGATAAGATGGAAATGAAGTCAGTGGGAGCACTACTCGGCGACACGGAAGCACTTGTCGAGGTCGTCCGCCTGCGCAAGTTCGACAAGGACCTCACCGCCGAGCCAAAGTATGCAATGCTCGTGCTGACCAAGGGAGCGACGGCACCGAAAGTCACCGTGCTCGACAACGGCAAGGATCTCGAAACAAAGTTTGCCAAGTACTACAAGAACGCAATCCTTCAGAAAATTCCGGACGAGTTCTCCTACATCCAGTATTGGTCGAAGCTCGAGCCGATGCTGGCCGGCAAGAAGACGATTTATTTTTCACCCGATGGCGTGTATGCCCAGTTGAACGTGAATACCATCCGCAAACCCGCCGGTGACTACGTAGGCAATATGTTTGATGTCGTAGTGCTCGGCAACTCGCGTGACCTGGCCGCGAACAAAGCGAAGCGGCCCCCGTCTGCAAAGGACGCGTTCCTCCTCGGCTTCCCTGATTTTGGTGGCGCTGCGGCTCCGCTGCCCGGGACAAAAGTGGAGCTCGATGGCGTGAGCAAGGTGCTGAAGGCCGTTGGCTACAAGGTGAGTGACCACCAGGCTGCCGATGCGACAGAGAGCAACATCAAGGCGATCAAGGGTCAAAGTGTGGTGCACATCGCGACGCACGGTTATTTTCTTCCCGATGCTGACGACCTCGGCGAACAATTTGCCCACGCCGCCGGCAACCCGCTGCTGCGGTCCGGACTGATTCTTGCCGGAGGGCCCGACCCGGCAAAGGAGGAGAAGCGCGCCGACCTCGCTGGCAACGATAACGGGGTACTCACCGCCTACGAGGCCATGAACCTGAACCTCGAAGGCACGACGATACTTGTCCTAAGCGCTTGCGAAACCGGCCTGGGCGAAGTGAAAGCCGGCGAGGGCGTGTACGGCTTGCAGCGCTCCTTCCAGGTAGCCGGCGCACGAACGCTGTTGATGAGCTTATGGAAAGTTGACGATGCCGCCACGCAGCTGCTGATGACAAGTTTCTACAGTAACTGGACGAAGACCGGCAACAAGTTCGCTGCCTTCAAACAGGCACAGGCGCAGTTGAGGGCGAATCCGAAATATAAGGAGCCGTATTATTGGGGAGCTTTTGTGATGTTGGGGATGTGAACAGTAAATAGGATATATCAGTGGTTACGATAATGTTGGCGCGCATGTTTTCAGTGAGACGTTTACAACTCGCCCTTTTCACGCTTTTGTTGGTTTTTCATTCATGCGGGCCTCAGGCAACTGAATCCAAGTCCTTGGTTATACCTGATCCGAAACTCATTGAATACAAGACGACAGACGGTGTGCTCGCGAAAGCTGTTGCAAGGGCCCAGGAGTACTTGAAGATCAAAGAGGGAGGAGATTTTATCAGCGATTTCTATTTAGACAGCATTTTTGTTCGGGGCGACACTGTAGAATTATGGATTAACCATAAACGCCACTATGAAGTACTTGAGTATTTTAACAAGGAATTAGCAAAAGAAAGAGAAGCGGCGGCTAGAGGGGACACGCTGATAGCTATTAATCCTCCTCCAACCGGAAATTGGTCAGGAAAGGATAGAGCTATTTTGTATATGACAAAAACAGATTCGCTTGTTGATTTACTTGTTCAATAGGGGTAAGATCGCCACTTGGGGCACATAATTTCATCCAGTGAAAACCTTCGATAAAAAATGAATGTATCGCGCAATTAGAATAACTCGTGAATGGCAAGCGTTCATCCTGTTAGGAGTAATTGCAATTGTTTCCTGCACCAAACCTGAATATCGCCTCGAGCAAATCTTTATTGGAACTTACACTGGCTCGGGAAGCGATGGAATATATTCCACCTTCTTGAATGCGAAGACGGGTGAACTTAAGGCACCGACACTTGTAGCAAAAACCGCGAACCCTTCTTTCCTGATCCTCCACACCGCTGCAACAGGGGAGCACACGGTCCTCACCGTCAACGAAGTGTCAGACTCGGGGGCGATCAGCGTGTTCAGGGGCCAGGGGTCAGGGGTCTGGGAACAGGGGAGCCAAGTTTCGTCGCACGGTGGTTCGCCATGCCATATCTCGCTTGATCGGTCAAAGCAGTTTGTGTTTGTCGCTAACTACATGGGCGGAATCGCCGCGTATCGCCTCAATGAGGATGGTTCGCCAGGCGAGTTGACGGCCAAGATTGAGCATCAAGGTTCGGGACCGGATCAGAAACGGCAAGACCGGCCGCATCCCCATTTCATCCAGGCAACGCCTAACAACAAGTTTGTACTCGTCGCAGACCTGGGCATCGACAAGATCATGATTTATCGATTTGATGTTAACACGGGGAGTTTATCACCCAATGATCCTCCATTCGCCGCCCTTCCACCGGGTTCAGGGCCCAGGCACCTGGTCATGGATGCAACTGGCACGAGAGTTTATGCACTCAATGAACTCAATTCCACCATCACGTTCTTCACACTGGACCCCGGCCCCTGTTCCCTTTCCCCTGTGCAGACCGTTTCCACCCTTCCGTCAGGATTTGACGGCGCCAACACCGCCGCGGAGATCGCCCTTGATAGCCATGGCGATATCCTGTACGCCTCAAACCGGGGACATGACAGCATTGTGGCGTATGAAGTGAAACAATCCGGCGATCTGGTCGTCTCTTCATGGACATCGACTGGCAAAGGGCCGCGTCATTTTTCGTTGGATCTTTCCGGCAAGTGGATGCTGGTGGCAAATCAGTATGGAAATTCCATTGATGTCTTTGGAGTCAACCACAAGGACAGGAAATTGGAGGCTACGGAGAATACGATGCAACTTTACGCTCCGGTTTGCGTCATGTTTACGAGGTAAACGTTTTCACTACTTAACAATCGAATCATGGATCAATCCCCCAGGTCAATCGCAAGGGCTACCGGCTTGCTGCTGATAATTTCAGTTATAGCCGGCGGGATCGGGGAGTTCTATGTTCCGAACCAGATTATCGTTTCCGGCAATGCCGCTGCCACCGCTGAGAATTTCCGTTCGCATGAAATGTTGTTTCGCTTCGGCTTCTTCACTTACATGATCGAGGCCGTTTGTGATGTTTCGCTTAGCCTTCTCTTCTACTTGTTGTTGCGCCCTGCAGGGCGATCGCTTGCCTTGCTCGCTGCCTTTTTTGGTTTGGTGTCCACGGCAACATTTGCTGGTTGCGAGGTTTTCCTGTTCATGGCTTTTCATGTTGCGAATGGCCCAGCGTACCTCAGTACTTTTTCAAAGGAACAACTGGACAGCCTTGCATACCTGTTCATCCGGTTCGCGGGCATTGGAGGCATGGTACTGTTGGTATTTTATGCGACGGCATCGCTAATCCGTGGCTACCTGATTTTCCGCTCCGGCTACCTACCGCGGTTCCTGGGTGTTTTCCTGATGGTGGGCGGCGCAGGGTTCCTGATCCGCAGCTTAACCATGGTCCTCGCTCCAAAGTATTCTTCACCATTTTTATTACCACCCATGATCATCACCATGCTCACTATCGCAGTGTGGCTGTTGTCCAAGGGTGTTGATCAGGCGAAGTGGGATGAGAAAGTCAGGCAAAGTGTCGGTCAAGGAAAGCAATAGCATGAACAAGCCCACAGATTCACGTCCAACCCCCTTTGCCCAAACCTATTTCCATGGCACAAAGGGCGACCTGAAAATTGGCGACCTGATCGAACCGGTCTTTCTTTCAAATTACGCAGAAGGGAAGAAGTTGAAGCATATCTATTTCTCTGCGACCCTGGAGGCTTCTATTTGGGGTGCTGAACTGGCCAAGGGTGATGGACGTGAACGGATCTATTTGGTTGAGCCGACCGGCCCGATTGAAGATGATCCAAATCTGACGAACAAGAAATTCCCCGGCAATCCAACCATGTCGTATCGCTCGGCGCATCCAATCAGGGTCGTCGGTGAACTTGCCGTTTGGCCGGGGCATCCTCCAGAACAATTGAAAGCGATGAAAGAGGCCCTTGAACAAATGAGAGAGCAGGGTACTGATACAATCGAAGAATAATCCACAGCTGGCTGCTGGTTCCTGGCCGCTGGCTACTGGCTACAGGCCTCTGGTTGTGATTATCAGCGTTGTTGTCAAGTGTCAAATCTAACCAGAGACCAGTGACCAGCGACTAGCGACTAGTACCCGAGACTGGGGGACAATCATTTGCAGAAAACCGGTAACCAATTTGTTAAAACTCGGTTTTCTTGTGAACTGACTGGCCCGCGCTTCGTTAGAAGTGGTACCTACCCCATGCTGCTCAACTACCTGCTCGTCTCTTGGAGAAACCTCAAAAGGAGCAAGGGTTATTCTATTATTAATACCATCAGCCTGGCTACGGGCTTCGCGTGTTTCACGCTGATCCTCCTGTACGTCCACAGCGAGCTGAGCTACGACGACCATTACGGCAATCGCATCTACCGGGTAGCTTCAGAATTCAGGGCGGCTGAACAGGTGAACCGCACCGCCCAGGCGCCGCCGGTGTGGAGCAAATTCATGCCCCAGGAATTTCCTGTCATCGAAGAAATGGTGCGAATCAAGCCACCATTCCAGTCGTGGATGATCGCCAACGAATCGCGCGATGTGCGCTTTGCGGAGAAGGGCTGGTTTTTCGCCGACTCCAATGTTTTCAAGTTTTTCAACATCCGGCTGAAGAAAGGCAGCGCGGAGACAGCTCTTCACGGGGTGTCCAAGGTGGTGATCACGGAGGCGATGGAGAGGAAGTACTTTGGTGATCAAGACGCTGTCGGGAAGCAGCTCCTGCTGGACCGGACGATTCTCTTCGAAGTAACGGGAGTCATGGAGGACTTTGAGAGCAACTCCCACTTTCGCTTCGACTTCATCGCCCCCTATGAAAATCTCAGGGATTCCAACCGGTTGCATTTCTTAAACGCGCCGGAAGCCTTCTTCCCTTTCTCCTACACGTATGTGAGACTTGCAAAGGGGGCGGATCCGGCCGCTATTGAAGCACGGTCAATCGATTTTGTCACGAGGATAACTCCGGAGCGGTTCAGACCGAATGAGGCAACATTCGGATTCTTCCTACAGCCAATCGGAGATATTCATCTCCACTCTAACCTACAAAATGAGATTCAACCCAACGGCTCGGCATTAATGGTGTACTTCTTCATGACGGTCGGGGTGTTCGTCATGCTGATCGCCTGCGTGAACTTCACCAATCTTGCCACAGCCCGGGCTGCTAAAAGATTCAAGGAGGTTGGTGTACGCAAGGCGATGGGAGCCTTCAGGGTCGATGTCGTCACGCAGTTCCTTGGCGAGACCTTCCTGCTCGTATTGATTTCGTTTCTCCTCGGTTTGGTTTTCATCTACGGGGCCCTGCCGGCTTTCAACTCTGTGAGCGAAAAGAACTTCTTCTTCCCTGACCTTTTCCAGCCAGGCATTCTGGCTATCCTTGCCGCAACTTTAGTCGTGACAGTCCTTATCTCAGGGAGTTATCCGGCCTTTGTAATCGGCGGTATCCGGGCTTCGGAAGTGCTTATGATAGGACAGCGCTCGGGTTTCGGCGGCCGGCCGTTCCTCCGCAAGGCACTAATCATATTCCAGTTCACCATTTCTGTATTCCTTATTGTCTCCACGATCGTCGTGTACCGGCAGATGCGGTTTGCGCACGAGAAAGACCTGGGTCTGAGCAAGGACCAGGTGCTTGTCATTCAGCTTACAGACCCGCCGCCCCGTGCCACGTTCAGGGCATTCAGGTCAGCCATTAGTCAGAACCCTGACGTACTGGCGGTTTCGGCATCGTTCAGTGCGCCAGGCACGCAGGTTGGCCAGGCCAGGATGAAGGCGGTGAACACAGGCACAGATGATCTCATACCGGTTAACTTTTATTTTTCTGAATTCGACCTCGTCAAGACCCTTGGCGTTGAAATGCTCGCGGGCCGTGATTTTTCAGCCTCGTTTCCAGGCGACACGCTCAACTGCATGGTGGTGAATGAGACGGCAGTGAAGGCCTTCGGTTTTGGTTCGGCGGATGAGGCGATCGGAAGGGAGATCGAATTTCCTCCAAACCCGCGAGGTGGCAACAACCGGTTTCGCATCATTGGTGTCACCCGCGACTTTCATAACATGTCGGTGCATGATCGCATTGCGCCCACGGTGATGGGCTATGTTGGAGGGCAGGGCGGGTTTTATGCGTTTGTACGGATCAATGTGAGCCACACCGCAGAAGTTATCGACTGGTTGCGCAAGAATTGGAATGCGATCAACCCGGGCTACTCCTTCGACTACGCGTTCATGGATCAGAATTTTGACCGGCTGTACAAGAGCGAAAAAACGCTGAACATCTTACTGACCTTCTTTTCGGTGCTCACCATTTTTGTCGCATGCCTTGGGCTGCTGGGGCTGTCAACATTCATGGCTGAGCAGCGCGCCAAGGAGATCAGCATCCGGAAAGTGAATGGGGCAGGGATCATTCATATTTGTTTTCTCTTACTGAAAGAATTCGCCATACTGATTCTTGCAGGCTTCATGGCCGGATCGGCACTGGCAGGTTACGCCATGGGCGAGTGGCTGAACCGTTTCGCGTACAAGATCACCGTTCACCCGCTGTACTTTGTGGCGGCGCTCATGATGCTAGTAGTGACGACGCTATTTACCGTTGGATATCAGCTGTACAATGCCTCGAGGGCGAATCCCATCACTGCGTTGAGGATGGACTAGGCACTGGTTGCTGGCCACTGGTCGCTGGTAAATACACCTTTGCGCACCTTTGCGTCTTTGCGTCCTTGCGGTGGTTACCCAGTCTTCCGGGTTTACGAATCTCCCGATGTACCGCGATTGCCCCCTCTGACAACCTCCACAATCTTGATTATGAGGAGCAGTATCACAACCCCCATCAATCCGGCATGTTCAGCATAAGTGCCGCCGGCATTCGGAAAAGTCCTTCGCACCCGCGCCAGGTAGGTCATAAAGAACACAAACCAGACGTAGAAAAGGTACACGTAGCCGATGCGAGTAAACCTTTCCATGCTGAGTTGATTCTTAGAAACACGGTACTTCAACCACGGCATGGCGAAGATTAGCGCGTAAGCCAAAAAGCCACCGGCCAGCCGTGTTGGTACCAACGGAATGCCCGATTTGGTAACGTAGGTGAGGAGTTCCACCAGATGAATGCCATGAACGAGGGCGAAGACCAGGAAGAAATCCGCTGAAAGGAATTGGGCAAGCCTGGATTCGTTCTTCGGGTAGAGCAAAAAGATCAGCGCAAAGACGAACAACGATAAGCGACCAGAGAACCTAACGGTTGCCTGAAATCCGCCCATCGACCATCCGTAAAGAAACACAGCCCAGGCGATGACGAGGGCGGAAGCGAGGAGGGCGAGGAGAAGGGCTGTGCGCGTTTTCAAGCGTTCAAAGGTACGAAGCGCTTGCGTTGTGCGGCGCTCCGAGCCCCTTGCCCCTAAAGGGGAATTACGATTCATCTGTGATCAAGTATTGAGAGTACTAACTTCCCCTTTAGGGGTCAGGGGCCCAACGCGAATGTCTTCGCGGTATCCAAAACGGAACCGCGAAAGCACTCCGTTATGTGATCGCGAAATTTGTGACGGGTGAAAAACGCAAATCCAAAAAACCTTATTATTGTAGGTAGACACACGGTATGAGAAAAGTAATCGCAGCCATGAACATGACCCTTGACGGGTTTTGCGACCACACGGCAATGATGGCCGATGATGAAATTCATGAACATTACAGTGAGCTGCTAAGAAATACAGGTACCCTCATATACGGAAGAACCACTTACCAGCTGATGGAAAGTTATTGGCCGACTGTGGTGAAAAATCCCACTGGGAATAAATCAACCGATGATTTTGCCGTTTTAATAGACAACATTCCAAAGATTGTGTATTCCCGAACATTGAAAGACGTTAGTTGGAAGAACTCAACATTGAAAAAAGAACTGATTAAGGAAGAGATGCTGGCCCTCAAGAAGGAAGGGGGAGGCAAAAGCATTGGGGTTGGCAGTCCAAGTTTGATTGTAGCCTTTGCCAAACTTGGTTTGGTGGATGAGTACCAGCTAAGCGTTCAACCCACCATTGTTGGAAGTGGCTTGACACTTTTTAAGAACATAAAAGACAGAATCGACCTCAAACTCTTGAAAACCAAAACATTCGGCTGTGGTGCTGTGACATTCTACTACGAGCCGGCCAATCGATTATGAAAGAATCCGCCGCAACCAACGAACGTGTTGCAAAGATGACATTCGCATCGGTCTACCCGATGTACGTTATTAAAGTTGAAAGCAAGGGCAGAACCAAGAAAGAACTGCACCAGGTGATCGAGTGGCTAACCGGCTTCGACAACAAGAAGCTGCAGACCCTGATAAAGGATAAGGTAACATTTGAGGGATTCTTCCAACAGGCCAAGCTAAACCCCAAGGTGAACCTCATCACAGGATTGATTTGCGGGGTTCGTATCGAGGATATTCAGAATCCGCTGATGAAGCAGGTCAGGTACCTGGACAAGTTGGTGGATGAGCTGGCGAAAGGGAGGAAGATGGAGAAGATACTGCGCGCCGCCCCGCCCCCTGCCCCCTGAAGGGGTGGGGTAGTATTGTCAGGAAAACACCCTCAAGTTTGTCCCTGTCAACTCAGTATTGTACCGGCGCAGCGAGGAAGTTGCCGGACTCTTGATAACAGTACCCGCCGAGCTGAAACGGCTGCCATGATTGGGGCAAAGGAAGTTCCCCTGCGCCGAATCCCAACCGATTGTCGTTCCCTGGTGTGTACATCGCTGACTGACCGCCGTGTAGGTTGATGTAGTGGAATGGAGACACACCACGAGGACCCCGCTCTTGTACACCGATCCGTCGGTGGTCAGTAACGCAGCATTTGCGGATGCGGTGAGATCAAGGGTGAAGTCTACGTTGGTGGGAGCGGGTATGGCTTCACTCTCTTCTGAACAAGATTGAAAGGTACAGCCTGCACACGCGGCTAAGCCCGCAGTGCCGAGGAGACGTAAGAATTCATCTCGTTCCATTTCGATTCAGGTTATTGTAACCTACAAAATTTCTTTCATTACGTTCATTAATAACGCCACGTCTTCTTCGGTGTTGTAATAGTGTGGCGAAATGCGGAGACCCCATGTCACCCCTTTTGCGTCAAAGTCGATGACAGCGTAGCTGCGGGAGGTGATGGAGGTGTTCACGTTCCTGAGGCGAAGTGCCTGCAGTACCACGTTGGGGTCTTTTCCCGGAAGCGCTGCAACGATGATGCTGCTTTGCCGTTTCCCTTTGTCGAGAATTTTCAACCCGAGGCCCTGCAGTCCTTTTCGCACGAGCGTACCGAGGTGGGCATTTCGTTGTTCGATCTCTGGGATACCGATGTTCAGCGCGTAGTCCACGGCGGCGCCACTGCCCACGACCAGGGAGTAGTTGAATTCCCAATCTTCAAACCGGCGAGCACTCTTCTGGGGCACGAACGTATCTTTTTCCACCCAGTCCGCGCCGCGCATGTCGACGTAAAGCGGCCAGAGGTTCTGACCCAGCACTCGATCCGAGACAAAAAGAAATCCAGCGCCCCGGGGTCCGCGCAGAAACTTTCGGAAAGTCCCTGAGAAGAAGTCGCAGCCTATCGATTTCATATCCACAGGAAGTTGACCCGTGCTCTGGCAGCCATCCACCAAATAAAGCAGGTCGCGCTCGCGGCAAAGCTTTCCAACTTCCTCAACGGGCTGCACGATGCCACTGTTGGTGGGCACCTGGGTGAGCGACACCAGCCGCGGCCGGTGCTTGTCCATCAGCTTCCGCATGCTGTCCGGGTCTACGCCGCCTTCCGGCAAGCTGTCGGCCCTGACCATCACAATGCCCAGCCTTTTCGCCAAGGAAAGAAACTGGATCTGGTTGGAGATGTAGTCTTCGTTGGCGATGAGAATGGTGTCGCCAGTCTGGAAAGGAATGCACGACAGTGCCCTGGCGAAAGAGTTTGTTGCGCTCACCGTGAAGGCCACATTTTGAGCAGAGCAGCCAAGCAACTTCGCCATGGAGGTGTAGAACCCGTCGATTTCTTTCTCCCGCTCGTCGGCCAGCTCATAGCCGCCCGCCAAGGCTTCCTTGGCCAGGTATTCTTGTTGTGCCTCGATTACTGGCTTAGGCATCAGGGCAGCGCCGGCGTTGTTGAAGTGGATTTTTGTCGCGCAGCCTGGGGTGTCGGCGCGAAGCAAGGGAATGTTCATTACTCAATATTCCAAATAATCCCGGATTCCGAAATAGGTGCCAGGGAGACCGGGTTGAGGGATGGCGACCCTGTACCAGATGTAGCATTTCTAACCACCGCAAAGCCGCAAAGGCGCAAAGTTACGCGAAGCCTTTGCGGTACTTTGCGTCTTCGCGTCTTTGCGGTGATTACCG
Organism: uncultured Ohtaekwangia sp.; assembly: GCA_964549855.1. Classification (GTDB taxonomy): domain Bacteria; phylum Bacteroidota; class Bacteroidia; order Cytophagales; family Cyclobacteriaceae; genus ELB16-189. Next base: position 60,211 of record CAZJWV010000005.1, read on the forward strand.
AACTCTTCAGGGTTTACGAAAACCCCGACATTGTGCCGCAATTCTCTATTTTTAGCCACCATTACCCACTTCAATGCGCTCTGCCTTTTTTGCTCTTGTCGGCTTCTTTCTTTACCTCGCTTCCTACGCCCAGGAGGTTCCCTACAATACTTGTGAGAACTGCTGGAACCCCGACTCCCTGGGCAACCACCGCGCGGTAATCACAGTGCCCTCAGCCGGAAAATCTGCCATGGTGAGGATCGACTGGCGCAGACGGGATATGAACCCGGAACGAAAAATGATTCTCGTCACGGATGAAAAAGGCAACTTGCTCACCAACGTCGGGCGTGGGGTCATCAACCGCGAGTATGGTGAGGTGTACTTCGAACCCAAAGCAGGAGCTGGTACTTACTATGTCTATTACTTAAAGTACTTCAACAAGGGCCGCTCCAACTACCCAACAATCGTCTATCCCGAGTACCGTGAAACTGCTTCGGCGGAATGGACGGCACAAATGTCCAACGGGCCGGTGCTTGCCAAGGTGAAAGAGATTCAAAGCATCGACGCGCTCAACAGCTTCTACCCCATGGAAGTGATTGCGACCGCGGTCGCGACAAGGTTTTTGCGCGAGAAAAGTGCAGACCAGCCGTTTGTCGTGTTTCCCGAAGACCGCATGTATCCCATCAAATTGCGCCACGACCTGCCCCAGCGCTGGATCCTCCGCGGCCCTACCGATTCTTTCACGGGCTCGGCTGACAAGGGCGAGAACTACGCTTTCCAGCTGGGAGTCTGGGCACATGCGAGCAAACTCGATAGCCTGACTGTAAGCTTCTCAGACCTCGTAGCAACCCAGGGATCTATCGCCGCTGAGGGCATCTCCTGTTTGAATACCACCGGAGTCGGTTACGATGGACGGCCATTGACGAAGAAACTCGATGTGGAAGTCGGGCAGGTGCAGGCGCTCTGGTGCCTTTTCACGATTCCTGCCAACGCCACCGCCGGCGAGTACGCGGGAACAGCAACGCTCAAAGTGAAAGGATCAGCACCAAAACAAATTGCCGTGCGATTGACGGTCACGGACAAGAACGCGGCGAACGCAGGCGTGGATGAACCCTCGAAGCAAACACGGCTGGCTTGGCTGAACTCAAAACTAGGGGCAAGCGACGAGGTGATCGCACCGTACACGCCTATTGAATTGAAAGGCAATTCCCTTTCGATCCTTGGACGAAGATTGGATATCGCCGACAACGGCCTGCCAAGACAAATCACCACCTACTTCTCACCCTCCATGACGGAGCTTGACAATTTGGGAAAGCCGATACTCACTTCCGGTTTTGATTTCCAAGTGCTAAGACCCAACGGAACGCAGTATCGGATACCCATTACCGGAAAGGTGAAGCTCCGCAAAACCTCAGACGGTGCGGCAGACTGGACCGCTACCAGCGCCGGTGAAACCTTTACTGTCGATATCTCCGGTCGTTTGGAGTTTGATGGCTACGTTCAATACACCGTGAAGCTCACAGCGCTGCGAGACTCCCGCTTCAGCGACAGCCGGCTGAGTATTCCAATTCGCAAACCGTTTGCGAAATACATGTTGGGACTGGGGCAACGGGGCGGTGTTCGTCCGGCGAATTTTTCCTGGACATGGGATGTGGCCACGAAAAACCAGGACGGCGCCTGGATCGGAGGAGTCAATGGCGGGATGCAGTTTTCCCTTCGTTCGGACAACTACTCGCGTCCCCTCAACACCAACTTCTATCTCCAGAAGCCCCTCAACCTGCCGCCTTCCTGGGGAAACGCGGGCAAGGGAACCATCAGCGTCGCGGAGGACGCCATGACAGCAACGGTGACGGCATCATCAGGATCACGTGAAATGAAGGCAGGGGAGTCGCTCTACTACAACTTCACCCTTCTCCTTACACCATTCCACACGCTCAACACGGACTTCCAATGGAAGACCCGATTTTACCACGCCTACAGCCCGGTGGATACCGTCAAACGCCGTGGAGCGACGGTTGCCAATATCCATCACGCGAATGAGATCAATCCCTACATCAACTATCCATTCTTGCGTGCAAAGGAGATGAAGGCATACATTGACGAAGCCCACCGTAAGGGGCTCCGTGTGAAAATCTACAATACCATCCGCGAGTTGTCGAACCGTGCATATGAAACGCCGGTGCTGCGCAGTTTGGGTACAGAAATCTATTCACCGGGAAATGGGGGAGGTTACGCCTGGCTCCAGGAGCACCTGGGCGACAACTACATCGCTGCGTGGTTTGTGCCGGAATTGAAGGACGCTTCGATCATCAACAGCGGCATGAGCCGTTGGCACAACTACTACGTAGAGGGGATGAACTGGCTAGTGAAGAACACAGGCATCGATGGCATCTACCTCGACGACGTGGCTTTCGACCGGACTACCATGAAGCGGGTACGCCGAATATTGAACAGCGATCGTGGTCCCGGGATCATCGATCTTCATTCCGCCAACCAGTACAACAAGCGCGACGGTTTTAACAACAGCGCCAACCTCTACCTCGAGCACTTCCCTTACCTCGACCGCCTGTGGTTCGGGGAATATTTTGACTACGACATGAAGCCCGATTTCTGGATCACAGAAGTTTCCGGAATTCCGTTCGGGCTGATGGGAGAGATGCTGGAGAAAGGAGGCAATCCTTGGCGCGGCATGCTTTACGGGATGACGAACCGGATGCCTTGGACCGAAAACAGCGACCCCAGTCATTTGTGGAAACTGTGGGACAGTTTTGGGCTGCAGGGCTCAGAGATGATCGGGTATTGGGTGGAGCCACAGCCTGTGAAGACCAATCATCCCGATGTGTTGGCAACTGTTTACAAAAAGAATGACAAGATGCTCGTAGCCATCGCCAGCTGGGCAGCTGAGGATGTCACCGTCCAGTTAACAATTGATTGGAAGGCGTTGGGCTTGAAGCAGGCTACAACCGCCGAAGCGCCGGCGGTTAAGGATTTTCAGACACAGCAAAGTGTAAACCTTGCTGAAGGATTTGTGGTGCCTAAGGGGAGGGGCTTGTTACTTGTCGTGAAGTAAAATTGTAAACACATTGTTGGTGAAGAACACCAACAATGTGCAGAGAGACTTGTCGATTGTTGGTGTTTGCGGAGGGTCGAGAGTGGCGACACCAACAATCAGGTTGCCCCCAGCCAAACAGAGCCTTATATTTCGAAGGGCTTTAGCCCGAAACCTATGAACTCCATTTTCAAATTTTCACCTCGACTGCTATCGGGGCAAATTTTCAAGTTACTCCTCGGAGTTAGTTTGCTGCTTGGAGCGATTGTCCTTCCAGCACAATCTCCATCCAAAGTCAAAGAGTACATCAAGGTTTTCAAAACCTATCCTTTCTCCGATCCTGATCCGATCCCAAGGATGGGGAACATCTATCCTTATTTCCGCTTCGACGGCTATTCTGACCACGGCATTGACAAGTCCTGGAAGGTCGTTGAGTTGGAGAACGACTTTATTTCACTGATCATCCTGCCAGAGATAGGGGGAAAAATCTGGGCAGCCACGGAGAAATCGACCGGTAAACCATTCCTCTACTACAACCACGTTGTCAAGTTTCGCGACATCGCCATGCGGGGCCCATGGACCAGTGGAGGCATCGAAGCAAACTATGGAATCATCGGGCACACACCCAACTGCGCCACCCCGGTGGACTACCTGACACGCACGAACCCCGACGGCAGCGTGAGCTGTTTCATTGGAACACTGGATTTGTTGACGCAAACCTATTGGACGATTGAAATCAATCTTCCCAGGGACAAGGCTTACTTCACTACACGCTCCTTCTGGAGCAACACCACGGCGATGGAGCAGCCGTACTATACGTGGATGAACGTTGGCCTTAAAGCAGCAGGAAACCTGGAATTTGTTTACCCAGGCACAAGATACCTCGGTCATGACGGGAGTAACAAGTCCTGGCCTATTCACGAAAATGGAAAGAACATTTCCTTCTACGAGCAGAACAACTTCGGCCCTTACAAATCCTATCACGTCTTTGGCAAATACACGGATTTCTTTGGCGGATTTTGGCACAACGAGAATTTTGGCATGGGACGATACGCAACCCATGACGACAAAGCCGGCAAGAAAATCTGGATATGGGGGCTTTCACAACAGGGCATGATCTGGGAGAAGTTGTTGTCGGACACCGACGGGCAATATGTGGAAGTGCAATCCGGCCGGTTATACAATCAAACTGATCACACCAGCTCTTCAACACCCTTCAAGCACAGGGGTTTCCAGCCTTACTCCACGGATTCCTGGACAGAGTACTGGTTCCCGGTTGTTGGAACCCGGGGATTGGTGGCGGCATCCCCGGCCGGCGCGATGAACGTGAGAATCAGAAGAGAATTTGTGAGGATTGACCTCTGCCCACTGGAAAACATGAAGGAGAACCTGGTTGTGGTTCAGGCAGGAAGGAAAATCTACGAGAAGAGTGTTACACTGAAGACGTTGCAAGTTTTCACAGACTCGGTTTCCATTTTGCCCAACTCACCCCTTACGGTCAGTCTCGGCGACCATCTCCTTGATTACAACACCGACCCGAACGCCGGTACACTGGCGCGGCCTTTGGAATCTCCATCCGACTTTGACTGGAATTCGGTGCATGGATTGTATCTCGAAGGCAAAGAGTTCATCCGCGAACGACAATATGCGAAAGGGGAGGAGAGGCTCAAGCAATGTTTGGCAAAGGATCCCAACTTCCTGCCCGCGCTTGCTGATCTCGGCATGGTAAGTTACCACAACATGGACTACACCCATGCACTCGAATACTTGATGAAAGCCCTGAGCATTGACACCTACCATCCCCAGGCAAATTTCTACTATGGACTCACGCAACGCGCTCTTGGCAAGGAAACCGATGCACGCGATGGATTCGATATCGCAGCTCAAGACCCGGCATTTCGTGTGGCAGCCTTTACAGAACTAAGCAGGCTGGAGGTGAAGGCAGGACGGCTGGATCGTGCCGAACGGTTCGCGAGAAAAAGCCTTGAAGGCAATTCGCAAAATGTGGAGGGCCATCAACTGCTCGCGGTTGTTGCGCGGTTGCGAAAAGACAATGATGCGGTCAACGTTTCCCTTGGTGCTCTCCGAAAGACGAATCCTCTCAGTCACTTCGCCGACGCGGAGGATTATCTCCGACAACCTACACGGGAATCCGCCACTGCGTTCAGCAATGCCATCAGAAATGAACTGGCCGTTGAGACCTACCTGGAATTGGCGGCCTGGTACAGCAGGATCGAAAGGTGGGATGACGCCAGGACGATACTGGCCCTTGCGAGCGCCAACGCAGAAGTGAGCTTTTGGCAGGCTTACCTCGAAAGCAAGTCCGGCAAGCCAACGGATAAATCGCTCGACAAAGCGATTCGCTCCCCACTGGAGGGCGTTTTCCCGTTCCGGACGGAATCTGCAGCCGTATTCACCTGGGCGATGAGTGCAACGGACAACTGGAGGCCGAAGTACTTCCTGGGCCTGATCTTGTGGAACAAGAACCAGCTGTCAAAAGCCCGCGAGTTGTTTGCGGCATGTGCCAACCAGCCTGAATTCTCTCCATTCTACGCGGCGAGGGCGGAGTTGATTCCGGAAACGGCGGCCCAGGACTTACGTAAAGCGGCAGATCTCCATCCGAACCAGTGGAGGTACGCCAAGTTGCTCATCCAGCGCGCCATCAACGTGAAAGATTATGCGGGGGCGCTACGAACTGCACAGGAGTATGATCGCCGGGTGCCCAACGATTACCGAATTCGGTTGCTCCTGGCCAAGGCCTACCTCCTGGAGGGAAAGTATGCGCTGTGTGTCGACGTGCTGAACGCAACGAAAGTTCTTCCGTATGAGGGATCGACGGAGGGACATGCACTGCACCGTGAGGCACTACTCATGCAGGCCGTCGAGCGGTTGAAAGTGAAGAAGTACGCAGATGCATTGGCTCTCGTGACCAAGGCTCGCGCATATCCCGAGACTCTGGGCGTAGGCCGCCCTTACGAAGAAAACATTGATTCCCGCGTCGAGTACTTCCTGGAGGGGCTTTGCCACGAAGGCCTGAAAAAGCAGGACAATGCAAAGGCCTCGTGGTCAGCGATAGTTTCTCAGAACCAGGTACCGGGAATCAATAATCTTGTCGCAGCATGGGCGTGCAAGAAACAGGGCAAAGCCGGCAACGGCGAAGCGATGCTGACCGCATGGTCGAAACAAGAGCCCGGCCAACTCTCATCCTGGTGCCTGGACATTTACCAGGGCAAGGCATCGGCCTGGGAGCCAGGTTCTGACGTTGACGGCTCACGTGTCGTGCGCGAACTAGTGCTACTGGTGAGGTGATTGCCGCCCTATCCTTGCCCGGCATTAAATGCCGGGGCAAGGATAGTTGGCGCTTACTTTCTCTTTCCGAAAATCCGCAGGAGGTACAGGAAGAGATTGATGAAATCAAGGTAGAGCCTTAAGGCACCCATAATAGCTTCTTTCTTGTCTTCCGCCGTACCCTCATTCCCGATGATGTTCATGTTCTTGATCTTCTGGGTGTCGTAGGCTGTCAACCCAACAAAGATCAGCACGCCTGCATAGGTTGTAATCCAATACAGCATCGTGCTGTTCATGAAGATGTTTACCACAGAGGCGATGATCAAGCCGAACAACGCCATGAAGAGCAGGCTTCCCCACTTGGTAAGATCGCTCTTGGTTGTGTACCCGTAGAAACTCATCGCACCGAAAGTACCGGCCGTGATGAAAAAAGTGGAGGCGATGGATGCGGCAGTGTAGACAATAAAGATTCCTGAGAACGTGACACCGTTTAGCGCTGAATAGAGGATAAAGACAAGCGTGGCTGTATTGGCCGACATCTTGTTGACCCAGCCTGCCAGGGCAGCCACCAGGCCGAACTGAATGATTAAAAGAGCAATAAGGGTGATGGTGTTGCCAAAGACTGCCTGCAACATTACTGGATTGCTCGCTGTGAACATGGCGACAAACCCGGTAATTACCAGCGCGAACGACATCCAGCCGTACACTTTGGTCATGAATCGCTGCGTTTCGGCTATGGCAGCTTCCACGGTGGGGTTCGGGATCGTGTTTTCCATGGGTGGATAATGTTTAGTTGGGTTTCAGGAGTAGTCGCGTCGATTCGGATACGATGGCATCACGGTTCATCAGCATTTTACGCACCTCGCCTTTCACATACATCTCTGCCTGGTTTTTATAGTGCGGACTCATGAAGTTGCCAGACTGACCGCTGGGGGAAACTGTTACGCTCTTTTCAATATCTCCAAAGTCGGTAACCTTCCGCAGGGCAGGCCCGCCGTTGGCCAGGAAGATTCCGGTTGTATCCAGGTCGAAGTGGAGGTTGTTGATTACTTCCGTCCCGCCCGGTGCACCAAACGGCCCCACGGAAAAGTATTTGTCCAGGAAGGCAACCTTGCCCAGCGGATGCGGATGCTTTAGCAGGTGGATTTTTTCCCATTGCCATTCTTCCTGCGTGGCGCCGGCGCGCTGCTTCAGCAAGTCCAGGCTTCGGTCGGCCGCTTTCACCACGATATCCTGCCGCGATTCTTTATTGTCGACTGTGCGAACGTCATCCCACCAAGGCGACTGTTCGCTTCGGACCAGGAGTTCCCATGAATTGCGCGACAAGGAGGTGGAGTTGAATGCATCGTACGCCGCGCCACCCAGTTCATCAATCATGGCCAGGTAGATCGTTTGTGACAGCAGGTTGTAATAGATCGACGGTTCAATGTCTTTCGGGTTGTGGGCTCCGCTCCACCCCCGCAGCGCGTCGACAACCCCCGTGAATCGCTCATTGTTTGCACCAGCAAGAATGTCGGCAAGTTGTTTGGCGATGTCTGCATGCATAGACGATGTCACGTCCTGATTCACCTTTCGGACGTCGTCGATCGTCCAGCGCTTGTCTTCGCTCAGCAACTCCACGATCCGGCCAGCGCGGGATCGGGGATAATAATAACCGGGGTAGAGCACGCCGTCAACCGTATCAGGCTGGTTGTTGGCCGAATACACAAACCCCCACGGCGGATTGAAGGCCTGCGGGTTTTTAGAAAAATCATAGTAACCCAAGTGCTCGTCCTTGCCCGACGCGCCGTCGAGGAAGAACTTTGAGTTAACGTGCGGCGGACGGATGGGGAGTCTCGCCGCTGCCCACCAGGCGATGGCACCTTCCGTGTCGCCATACATCACGTTGAGGCCGGGTGCCGTGAGCCGGCTTACTGCTCGCTGGAATTGATCAAACCCTGAAGCATGACTCATGCCGTAAACAGACTGCAGCGCGTTGTTAGTTTGGTGATGCAACTCCCACCAAAAGGCAACCGGTGCGGAGGAGGGTATTGCTTCCTCGAAAATCGCATTGACCAGCGGACCATGCCGCGAGGCTTTTACCTCGAGCACAACGTCCACTTCTCCTTTTACCTTGATCACCTCGTTTCTAACGACGAGGTCCTCCCAGGCTTCGCCAAATTTCACCTGGTTTCCATTTTGCGGGTTCAACTCTTCCCGGAAAAAGTCGGTGTCATCATTTTCGAACATGGTGAGGCCCCACCCGCAAAAACCGTTTTGCCCGAGGAAACCAAACGGCACTCCCGCGGCGTGATGTCCATAGAATCGAAATCCAGGATATTCCAGGTGCGCCTCATACCAAACAGCGGGTTGTGAATAACCCATGTGCGTATCGTTTTCAAGAATGGGCTCACCCGACATGGTGCGGCTCCCGTCAATCACCCACCCGTTGCTGCCCACCCACAATGGGATCGGTAATTTGGTCAGCGCTTGCTGAACAGCCGCAAGGAGGGGACGCGTGGCAACATTTTCCTTTCCGTGGAAAGTCTTGATTAGCGTTGAGCCTGCTGGAGTTTGGACGGCAAGATCTTTCAAGTATGCATCGCCCCATTCCGTCTTGATTTGTTCGAGCAGGGGATCGATCTGGACCCCCTCGGCAAATCCGAAAGCCATAATTCCAACCACCCGGTAGATGTCGGCAGGGACGAATTCAGTTTTTGGGATGCCAATCAGCGTGAACTCGATGGGCGTATCGCCATTGCGCACGAACTCATTTATCCCTTTTTGGTAGGCAATGGCGGTCCGCTGGAAGGCCGCGGTGTCTGCACTGAGGAAGCGTGCCGCATGATCTTCGGCAAACTGGTTAATCCCCAGCGTTCGGAAGAGTTTGTCGACCGGGATGAGGTCCTTGCCGAGTACTTCCGATAATCTTCCCCCGGCAGCTCTCCGAGCCATCTCCATTTGAAAGAGTCTATCCTGCGCATGCACATAACCCAGGGCGAAGTAGGCATCCTCCTCGTTGTTGGCGTAAATGTGCGGAATACCGTACTTGTCGAAGTAGACCTCCACTTCGCTCTTCAGGCCGCTAAGCGTGAGAGTACCTTCATAGTCAGGCTTAGTTGACTTCAGGTAGAAGTAGCCACCGGCCACAACCAGGACGCCAAGAATCAACAAGAGCAGTATTGTTCTTTTCAGTACTTTCATGACAGAAAGTTAACAAGTATCCACCGTCTCCATGCAACGAATTTTAATTCTGCTACTGCTCCTTCCAGCCGTCGTGCTGGCGCAGAACAAGTACGGTTTGAAGACCACCGGACTAGCGGAGTACCGGGAGAGTCTCAAAGCGTCGCCGGAGAATGAGTTGGTTGATTTGTCACGCGTGGCCCCCAGGATCGTGCTTGAAATTGGCTACGCGACAGAAAAGAATTTCACGGGCAAGAAAATCTACACCCTGCCGCGCGCATATGCCCGCAAATCTGTGGCGGCTGCGTTGCTCAAGGCACAGGCTGAATTTGAAAAGCTGGGGTATGGCATCAAGATTTACGATGCCTATCGACCCTATAAAGCAACGGTAAAATTCTACGAGGAGTACCACGACACCACCTACGTGGCTTCACCCTACCGGGGATCGCGACATAACCGCGGCTGTGCCCTCGACATGACGATCGTTGACTTGAAGACCGGGAAAGAACTTGCGATGCCCACGCTATGGGATGCTTTCGACAAGCAAGCATGGCCGACGGCGACCATCAGTGACCCGGTGGTAAGAAAAAACCGCGACCTGCTTATTGAAGTCATGACGCGGAATGGATTTACCGTCTACGAGCATGAATGGTGGCACTTTGATTTTAACGGCTGGAAGAATTTTGCCGTGATGGACATCGACTTCGAAGAACTCGAACCCAAAAAACCATGACCGGCGCGCGTGTCTTCACGCGTGCAGGTCATGCTGTTCTAAGCAATTGGTTGTTATTTCGACCTAATACCAGACTATGACAATAGCCCAAGCTCAACTGGACGTGGATCAATGGATCAAGACCCACGGCGTTCGCTATTTCGGCGAACTCACCAACATGACCATTCTCACGGAGGAAGTGGGCGAACTTGCACGCATCATAGCACGACGGTATGGAGAACAGTCGGAGAAAGAATCTGATAAAGGCAAGGACCTCGGCGACGAAATGGCCGATGTGTTGTGGGTATTGATATGCATGGCCAACCAGACGGGCGTGAACCTGACGGAGGCGTTTCAGCGGAACGTGGAAAAGAAAACATTGCGCGACAAGGACCGTCACCGCTCCAATCCCAAGCTCGGCTGACGGCTGGCCATGAAGCACGTTCTGCCCATCATCGTACTTTCGCAGTTCCTGTGCACGACACTTTGGTTTGTCGGCAATGCGGTGATGCCCGATATCGCCGCGATTTATGGGCTCGACCCACTCTTCTTTGCCAGCCAAACGAGCGCCGTCCAGCTTGGATTCATCACCGGCACCTTGCTTTTCGCTATTCTCTCTGTCGCTGACCGCTCTTCACCATCGCGGGTTTTTTTCCTGAGCGCGGTGGCAGCCTCGGCATGTAACCTCGGACTGCTTGTTAGCGGCGGCTCAACCGGGAGCATGTTGTTGCTCCGAACGCTCACCGGTTTCTTCCTGGCAGGCATTTACCCGGTGGGAATGAAAATTGCCGCTGACCATTTTGACAAAGGCCTGGGGAAATCGCTGGGATACCTGGTAGGGGCGCTAGTCCTGGGCACAGCCTTTCCGCACTTGCTTCGTGGCTACCTCACTGCCTTCCCTTGGGAATACATCATCACCACAAGTTCTTGCCTTGCCCTTGTGGGTGGTGCACTCATCTTGTTGTTGGTACCGGATGGTCCATTTCGCAAGCAAGCTGGGAGGGTGGACCTTTCTGCAGTTGCGACAATTTTTCGCGCGCGTGGATTTCGCAGTGCTGCTTTCGGCTACTTCGGGCACATGTGGGAACTGTACGCTTTCTGGGCGTTTGTTCCATCTATGCTAACTATTTACCGGGACCAGCATGCTGTCGCTGACTGGTCCATCCCTGTCCTCAGCTTCGTGGTGATCGGGATTGGTTGTTTTTCCTGCATCGGCGCGGGGTATCTTTCTTTGGCCATTGGTGAGCGGATGACTGCAGCACTTGCGCTTGCTGCTTCTTGCGCGTGCTGCCTGTTGTCACCACTATTTCTTCAGATCAACTCACCGACAGTTTTCCTGGGCATCCTCATCTTCTGGGGAATCATGGTTGTCGCCGATTCGCCCATGTTCTCCACGCTGGTTGCCCGAAACACAGACCCGCTTCAGAGAGGTACGGCCCTTACAATTACTAACTGCATTGGATTTGCCATCACCATTGCGGGTATCCAGGCACTGAGTTGGATACTTCTAATGGATCTCGTTGCTGTGCAATACTTATTCGTCTTTCTCGCGATAGGTCCCCTGTTGGGATTGATCGCACTGTTTAGTGGGAGCCGGAATTCGAACCACCAAATTACCAACCCACAGACCCACCCGCCTACGTGAAACACTACGGCGGGCAAGCCGACCCACCGATTAGTATTCCCTCTTCTTCCCGTCGTGATCAGTCAGGGTGATTTTCACGCCTGATTCATTGGCCAGCCCATGAATGCCGGGATTTGTTTTGTCATCCAGGAAGACAAACCCTGAGCCGGTTTCATCGGCGCCCATTTTTACCCGAATCGTCCCTTTGGCATCCCGAAGCCGAAACACAATTTCTCCGGTGGACTCCAGCTTGATGGACGCCCGCTCCATATTCTTGCCATCCACAACGCGAAGTTCGCGGACGGTCAGGACATCGGAGGGTGCTGCTTCTGGCCGGGCAGCAATCAAACCCATAAACACAAGGTTGATCAGGATCGAGGCGGCGAGGGTATGGTGAGGTTTCATGGTAAAGTTGTTTTATAACTCAAGATACGGAGGACGGGGATGCGGGATGCAGGATGCGGGATGCGGGATGCGAGATACTTGATGCTGGGTGCTGGATTCTTGATGACTGGATTCTGGATGCAGGATTCAAGATTTAGCCCTTTGCGGTCCTTTGCGTCTTTGCGCCTTCGCGGTGGTTACTGACTCTTTTATCGGAGCCTTCCCTTCCGTCATTGGAGAGTCGTGGATGGGGTATTGTTGGTATTGGGATTTCAGCAGAAAATCGAGTCATTTGCTAACTCCCAATCTATGCGACACATCATTCTTACAATCGGGCTTGCTCTCATCGTGAGCGCTTGCTCCAAACGCCCTGACGCTGACCTGATCGTCTACGGCAACATATGGACGGGAAACCCGGCACAACCAAAGGCGGAGGCCATGGCGATCCGGAACGGTGTTGTGGTTGCGATCGGCAGCAAGGAGATTGCCAAGGAATGGTTTAGTGAGGGAACCACCACCGTCATCGTCTCAACCGACAGCCAGCTCATCACCCCAGGATTCATTGACACCCACACGCACTTTCTCGATGGCGGCTTCCGCCTTTCCTCGGTATTGCTGCGTGACGCGATGACACCAGAAGAGTTTACGCGACGCATCGCTGAGTTTGCGAAGACCGTTCCCAAAGGCACCTGGATCATGGGCGGCGACTGGGACAATCAAAACTGGGGCGGGGAACTTCCCCAGCGCGCATGGATCGACGCTGTCACGCCTGACCACCCCGTGTGGATCAATCGCCTCGACGGCCATATGGCGCTGGCGAATTCAGCCGCCATTCGTGCTGCTGGCATTGATGACAAAGTGAAGGATGTACCGGGTGGCGCTATTGTCCGCGACAAGGGAAAGATTACGGGCGTCTTCAAGGACAATGCCATGGAATTGATCGACAAGGCAGTGCCGGCTGCAACGGAATGGCAGGAAGACCACGCACTGGATACCGCCATGCGATATGTCGCATCCAATGGCGTGACATCGGCGCACAATATGTCAGGATACTGGTCTGCCCTCGAGCGGGCACGGAAAGCAAATCGGCTAACTACGCGCATTTATGCAGGCACTTCCATCAACAACTGGAGAGTGCTGGTTGCCAAAATCAAGAAGGAAGGACGCGGCGACTCCCTGCTGCGCTTTGGCAACGTGAAACAATTTGTCGACGGCTCGCTGGGATCACATACTGCCGCCTTCTTCAAACCATTTGCCGACGCTCCCAATGATTCAGGTTTCTATCTTACGCCCCCGGATGAATTGTACCGCGGCATTAAATCGGCGGACAGTGCAGGCCTTCATTTGATGGTGCACGCCATCGGCGACAAAGGCATTCGCACGCTGCTGGACATTTTTGAAAGGGTGGCCAAAGAGAATGGCGCCCGCGATCGTAGGTTCCGCGTGGAGCACCTGCAGCACATCGATCCGGCCGACATTCCGCGGCTCAAGCAGTTGGATGTTATCGGCAGCATGCAACCCTATCATGCCATCGACGACGGACGATTTGCGGAGAAATACCTGGGCTATGAACGCTGCAAGACAACGTATGCTTTCCACTCCCTCATGGCTTCCGGTGCGACTTTGTCTTTTGGTAGCGATTGGTTTGTAGCGCCTCCAACTCCACTGGAGGGAATTTACGCAGCCGTCACCCGCCGCACACTCGACGACAAGAACCCTGATGGTTGGGTGCCCGAACAGAAGATTACGGTGGAAGAAGCGCTGAAGGCGTATACAATCAATGGTGCCTATGCTTCGTTCGAGGAGAAACTCAAGGGATCATTGGAGACTGGGAAGCTGGCTGACTTTGTGATCCTGAACCAGGATATCACTGTGATTGATCCGGTGTTGATTCGGGATGTGAAAGTTATGAGGACGGTCGTGGGTGGGAAGACGGTTTACGAGTTGAAGTAGGTATTCCTGACTTGAGGACCGTTCTGATTGCCGGGGCGGTTACACAGCACAAAGTTTCCCACATTGAACGTTTGTCACTTTTCTTTTGCTTGCCCAAAAGAAAAGTAACCAAAAGAAAAGGGCCCCATCCCGACCGCTGTCGGGACTGCGCGCCTCCGCGCTGCTAACCGCTTTGCCACCGCACAAACCCCTGGCTTGGATCAAGCCAAAAAAGAACAAGCAGTCAATGGTCGATGGAATACTACAGATGGGCAGCAGTGCCCGATGATCTGTGAGGCTTTTACGTCAACGCAAGCACGCCATTCCTCAACTTCGGCAGCACATCGTACCGATCAATGGTCATGCAATGCTCAATATCCTCGCGGATATTCAGTTTGTCAAGCCGCTTCACGTGCGAGGAGTTGGCGAGATAGCCTACCATATCGTGGCGGGCCTGGTGGTACAGCTGCTGCGCTACCAAAGGCGCATCGCAGTCGGGTTCAATATGGTTCTTGAGCCGGTCGACGATTGCTCCAGCGAAAATGGTGTCCTCGAGGTTCACTTTTCCCTTCCAGCCAGCACAAACGATGAGGACGTTGTTGACACCAAAGAGCAAGTACTTGACTACCGCCGACAAGTTCAAGAACGAACCAATAATCACTTTGTTGGCATCCTTTGACTTCTCAATGGCCTGTGTGCCGTTAGTAGTGGTGAACGCAATGCGCTTTCCTCTTATGTCATGTCCTGTATACTCCGCGGGTGAATTTCCCTTGTCGAAACCATGAACTTTCTGGCCATCGCGCTCGCCGGAGATGAGGAACCCGCGGGATTTCATCATGCGACAGGTGTTGAGATCAGCGACAGGAACAATACTATCCACGCCATGCGCAAATGCGGTGACCATGCAGGACGTGGCCCTGAGGATATCGACCACAACTACCGTGCGGCCACGCACATTATAGAGGTGCATGAGTTCAGGGCTGAGGCAGACGTCGATGGATTTCATCCGGAGTGAAAATGGAAATTGGAAACTAGAAATTAGGACGGTTTAGGAACAAAGGGTAAAACTTGGACTGCAGCCTTTAACAATTTACCTCGTACGTCTACAAAAATCTCGGAGCCAGGGTTTGAAAATTCCTTCTTTACGTAACCAAGGCCGATGCCCACGTTGAGCATGGGTGAAATCGTACCTGATGTCACCTTGCCAATCTCTTGTCCACCGGCATCGCGAAGGATGTAGTCGTGACGCGGGATTCCTTTGTCAACCATCTTGAAGCCTACCAATTTGCGTGAAACGCCGGCCTCTTTTTGAGACTTGAGCTTTGCACTGTTGGTAAAGGGCTTTGTGAATTTGGTGATCCAACCAAGGCCGGCCTCAAGAGGAGAGGTAGTGTCGTCGATGTCATTGCCATAGAGGCAGAATCCCATTTCCAGGCGCAGGGTGTCGCGTGCACCAAGGCCGATGGGTTTGATGCCGTCTGTTTTTCCAGCTTCGAAGATGGCATTCCAGACTTTTTCAGCAGAAGACTTGTTCACGTACACCTCAAAACCTCCGGCGCCGGTGTAGCCAGTGTTGCTGAGGATTACATCGGGTATGCCGGCAAAAGTGGCGATGGCAAAGTGGTAGTACTTGATTGCGGAAAGATCCACGGACGTGAGCTTCTGCAGTACACCTGTAGCCTTCGGGCCCTGGACAGCGAAAAGACAGATATCGTCTGAGATATTCTTGAGGTCGGCGCCATTGGAATTGTACTTGACGAACCAATTCCAATCCTTTTCAATGTTGGAAGCATTCACGACGATGAAGTAGTCGTCTGCTTTTTTGCGATACACGATTAGATCGTCGACGATCCCGCCGTTTTCGTTCGTGAGGCAAGTATACTGGGCCTGGCCATCGACGAGCTTGGAAGCGTCGTTGCTGGTTACCCGCTGGATAAGGTCGAGGGCTTGCGGTCCGCGGACAAGGAAC